>WYBX01000003.1 GCA_011525695.1 Verrucomicrobiia bacterium | reverse complement strand
GCCCTTGCCATCACGTGTTGGCACTCGCTTGGCGCTTACCAACCCGGCGGGGATGGGCCGTCCGCATGCCCGTCGCACCCCTATGGCCGCCCCTCAACATTGGTTCCGGCTTCGCCGGGTTGGGTCTTTAAGTCCGAATCGTGCCTAACGTGCGCGAAGCGACCTTCTGGATTCTGGATTCCCGCTCCTGGCTCCTCGTCTGCGTCTCACGCCACGAGCCCAGGCGAGCCAACTTTTGCGATCGGGATTCAAGTTTCAGGCCAGCAACCGCGAAGGGACGCCAATGAACGCGAAGATGAGCGTCAGCAAACGGGACAAGGTGCAAGCGGGCGCGGGCAAGACTGCGCCCCTACGCTCAGGTGACGAACGGGTGGACGCCGGCGGGTGCGACCACTTTCGGTTCGGCTCGTGGCAGCGTGAAATCAGCCATCGTGAAATCAGCCATCGTGAAATCGCGCCAGTTTCTTGCGCCTCCTGAGCCTTCTTGCGGCCAAAGGCCTTGCCGAACGACCGCGCAGCGGCCGACATCCGGCGTGGTCCCGCTTACCCACTGGCCGATTTCAAGATCCCGCGACTCTCTCCTCCCCCGCCCGCCACGCACCGGCTTGCCTTCCGGCACGCCCGCCCGTTGCCTTCGGCCATGACGGCTTTCTCGATCCTCCGTCGGCTGTCGCTCATCGCCACCTGTCTCGCGCTCCACCTGCCGGCGTTCGCCGCCCCCGACCGCCCCCACCTCATCCTCATCGAGGTCGACGACCTCGCCTACAACTACACGAGCCCGTGGGGCTCGAAGACGGCGCGCACGCCCGCCCTCGACCGGCTCGCGCGCGAGGGTTTCGTCTTCGATCAGGCAATGTGCCAGGGAATGATGTGCGGACCCTCCCGCAATTCCCTCATCACCGGCAACTATCCGCACCAGCTCGGGTTCTACCAGCAGGCCCACCTGCGCCAGCTCCCGGCCGGCGCCTGGGTCCTGCCCGCGGCGCTGCGCCGGTCCGGCTACACCACCGCCTGGATTGGCAAGAGCCACCTGAAACCGCCGGCCGCACCGGACGGCGCCGACACCTTCAAGGACTTCTTCGGGTTCGACCACGCGCTCTACACCAAGGGCCGCGCCATGATGGAAACGGACGAGGACGGCGAGGCGGCCGGCGGCGCACCCAACCCCTACCTGCAGCACCTCGAATCGCGCGGGGTGCTCGAGCGCTACCAGGCCGAGGCCACGGAACGGCGCCGCAGCACGCTGGCCGACGACGACTATCTCGACGGCTGGTTCACGCGCCACGCCGAGGATTTTATCCGCGCCCACGACCCGGCACAGCCGCTCTTCCTCTGGGTAAACTATTCCGTGCCACACGCGCCCTTCGACGTGCCGGAGAAATATCACGCGCCCTTCGTCGATCTCCCCATGCCCGGGATCACCCAGCCGGAGAACTTCACGCATCCCGAGAGCCTCATCCAGCACACCAAGCGCGTCCGCGGCGCCGCCGCCGCGATCACCGCGCAGCGGGGGTTGCACGCGAACATCCACTTCATGGATGCGCAGGTCGGCCGGATCATGGCGGCGCTGGAGCGGCGCGGCATCCTCGCGCATTCCTGGGTGGTGTTTTTCTCCGACCAAGGAGTCATGGAGGGAGCGCAGGGGTTGAAGCACAAGATGACGCTCTTCCGGCAGGTCACCCAGCCGGCGCTCATCATCCGCCCGCCCGGCGGCGTGGGGCGCGGCGTGCGCGTCGCCCAACCCGTCGAATTGCTCGACCTGCTGCCCACGCTGCTCGAACTGGCCGGAGCGAAGAGCGAGCGGAGCCCCGCGGGGGTTTCGCTCCTGCCGCTGTTCGCCGGGAAGCCGATCGCGCGCACGCATGCCTTCGGCGAGATCGAGGACTGGATCGTCGTGAGCGACGGACGGTACCGGCTGCTCGAGTCGGTGAAAGGCGAGCCTCCGTTGCTCTTCGACGATCGGGACGATCCGGATAATTTGAGAAACCTTGCCGCCGGGGAACCGGCGGTTGTCGCCCGGCTGAGCGCCGCAATCCGGCGGTGGCTGGCCGAAACCGGCCCCCGGCTCCCCGCGCGCACGTATTGATCCGGCCGGCGCGTCCGCCCCAAGCCTTTGACCGCCGATTTCGCCGATGACGCGGATAAAGGCATGAACCGCCGAACGGGTCACCCGCCTCACCCGCCTCCGTTCCCTCCGTTGGCTCCTGTTTAAGATCCGGAGGTTTGAGATCGGGATTCAAGTTTCAGGCCAGCAATCGCGAATGGACGCCAATGAATGCGAAGATAAGCGTCAGCAAACGGGACAAGGTGCAAGCGGGCGCAGGCAAGACCGCGCCCCTACGCTCAGGTGACGAACGGGTGGACGCCGGCGGGTGCGACCACTTTCGGTTCGGCTCGTGGCAGCGTGAAATCAGCAATCGGGAATCGTGAAATCGGGAATCGGAAATCGGGAATCGTGAAATTGGGAGGAGCGGAGGAGACCCCCGCCGCAGTTCAAAATGCTCCTCCCGCCGGCACGGCTCGATCCGCTCGCACGCGCCCGCCGCGTCACCGTCCTCACCGGGGCCGGCGTGTCAGCCGAAAGCGGCGTGCCCACATTTCGCGATGCGCAAACGGGCCTCTGGGCGAACTTCCGGCCGGAGGAACTCGCCACCCCGCGCGCGTTTCGACACAATCCACGGCTCGTCTGGGATTGGTACGCCTGGCGGCGGGATCTTGTCGCCCGCGTCGAGCCCAACCCCGCACACCGGGCGCTGGCGGAACTCGAGACGATCATCCCGGAGTTCACCCTGGTGACGCAGAATGTGGACGGGCTCCACCAGCGCGCCGGCAGCCGCAACGTGATCGAGCTGCACGGCAACATTTCCCGGACGAAGTGCTTTGACGAGGATCGGGTGGTCACCAGCTGGAAGGAAACCGGCGAGATCCCGCCGCGCTGCCCGCACTGTGGCGGCCTGCTCCGGCCCGATGTGGTCTGGTTCGAGGAAAGCCTGCCCGAGCCGGCGCTGAGCCAGGCGTTCGAGCGCAGCACCCACTGCGATGTTTTCCTGTCAGTGGGAACATCGACGGTGGTGCAGCCGGCAGCCGCGCTGCCGTTCATGGCGCTCGAGCACGGTGCAATCGTCGTCGAGATCAATCCCGATGCGACGCCGCTGACCAGCCGCGCCACTCACGTGCTCCCGGGCCCCGCCGCCGAAGTGCTGCCCGAACTGGTCCGGCAATGGCGGGCAGAAGCCCCATAGCCCAGGAGACCAAATGACCCAACGGTTTTTCTCGCCGGGCCCGCGCCGGACTGAGACCGTCGGCCGATGCGACGCTGCCCTCTGCTCCTTCTCCTCGCCCTCGCCCTCGCCGGCTGCGTCGGTTCGGGCACCTACGCCATTCTCGTGCCGATTGCCGGCGGTGAAAAGCTGCGCGTCCCGCTCAGGCCGCCACCCGCCAGCAACGATGCCATCCAGATCACGACCGCCGGACTCGAGCCCAGCCCCGAGCCCGAGGCCGTCATCTACTGGTTCGGTTTCAAGCTGCTGAAGCCGCTGGAAATCCGCCGGGTGACCGTCCACGACGTCGCGGGTGATCGGGCGATCCTGCTCGTGGACGATTCCGCGCCGCGCGTAGTGGGAGCGGAATGGAAGGGTGCGTCGCCCGTGCTCCGGGGCGAGGACGAGCGACTGGCCTGGGTCTACCAACTGGACAACACCATCCGGGTCTATCGCTTCAGGATCGAGACCGGCGATGGCCGCACGCTGGTCCTGCAACAGCCTTCGATCGTGAACAGCGGTGCGAAGCGGCTGATGCGCGCGAAGCTCGGAGCGAATTACTGACGACGGAGGACGGAGGACGGAGGACTGAGGACCAAGGACCAAGGACTGAGGGCGGAGGGTAGAGGACGGAGGGCGGAGGGCAGACGACAGACGACGGACCACGGAAGACTGAGGACCGTGAGACCGTGAGACGGTGAACCGCCGGATCGTTCGATGGCAGCGGCGTCCCGCCGCGTCGCCGGAGATTCGCCGGTGCGTCATCGAGCCGATTCATGGAGGGCCGTGCTCCGTCACGGCCACTAAGATGGATCCGCAGGATGAATTTCCCATCGGGTATTAAGGACGCCACGGAGGGCGTCCCTCCATGACGGTCATTCCGACTATGGAGGGCCGTGCTCCGTCACGGCCATGAAGATGGATCCGCTGCGCAGAATGAATTTCCCATCGGGTGTTAAGGACGCCACAGAGGGCGTCCCTCCATGTACGAGCATCGTATTTGGAGGGCCGTGCTCCGTCACGGCCACAGAGATCGATCCGCTGCGCGCAAAATGAGTTTCCCATCGGGTTTGTGGACGCCACGGAGGGCGTCCCTCCATGAACGTCATTCGGACCGGGAAATTGTGAACTCTAGATCAGAAATCCATTCAGGGAGGGCCGGACTTCGGCGGCGCGCGCAGCGACCCGCCGAGCACGAGCGCGGCGCCGATGATCACCAGGTTCTTCACGATGTACTGCCCCTCCATCGTCAGCACGAACGGAAACCGGTCCCAGACCACGCCGGGAAGAAGGACCATCGGCAGGAACGTTCCCGGCAGTTGCAGTGCCAGGAGCAGGATTCCGAGCCGCAGCAGCGGCCGGAACGCGAGGCAGATGCCAATCAGCATTTCCCAGGCACCGAGGACCGGGATGAACCAGTCCGGATCCACCCAGTACACCGTGGCCCGGACCAGCGCGTCGGCCGGAGAGGTGGCGAAAACCTTGAGCGCGCCAAACCAGAAGAACGTCACCCCAAGCGCGAAATGCAGCACCCGGTGACCATGGCGCTGCATCCAGCCCGCGATCCACGGGTCGAAACGTTGCAGGCTCTTGGGCAGCGGAAGGAGACGCACGTCGGAGGAGAGGTCCGACATTGCACGCCGGACCGCTGCGGGAAAGGACGAACCCTCATGGGACAGCGCAAATCTGCCGCACACATTCACGCAGCCAGCGGTGAATCGGATCCGCGTCCACCCGGGGATGCCACAACAGCGAAACGACAATTTCCCGGACTTTGAACGGGAGTCCGAAGGTGTACAGTCCTTGGCGCAGGTTTTCGGTGTGTCGCTCCGGCACTGTCGCCACCAGGTCCGTCGCGCGGGCCAGCGTGAGCGCCGCCGCAAACCCACTCACCACCGCCGCAATCTGCCGGATGACGCCCCGCGGCTCCAGTGCCTCATCCACCGGACCACGCGTTGCCTCGCCGCGCGAAACCAGGATGTGCCCGGCAGACGCGTAGCGTTCCAGCGTGAGCCTGCCTTCGCACAAGGGGTGTCCGGTGCGAACCACGCCCACAAAGCGATCGCGAAACAACGCTCGGGCACGAACCTCAGGTCCAAGCACCGCCCCCACGACGCCGGTTTCGAGATCGACGGTCCCCTCCCGCAGCGCACTGCTGTCACGGCTCACTTTCTGGACGAACTGAAGCCTGACGCCCGGGGCCTCCTTCGTGATGCGCGTCAGAAGAGCCGGACCATACCGTTCCACAAAACCATCGCTCGTGCGCAGCGTGAATGTCCGCGCCGCCCGGGCGAGATCGATGTGCTCGGCGGGTCGCAAGAGCCTGGCCGCCTGCTCGACGACCGGTCCCACCTGATGCTTGAGCTCCATGGCCCGCGGCGTCGGCACCAGTCCGCGTCCGGCACGGACGAGCAGCGGATCGCCGGTGGCAGTCCGCAGCCGCGCCAGCGTGCGGCTCATCGCCGACGGGCTCAGCCTCAGCCGCCGCGCTGACGGCATATGCCTTGGCGATGACGATCGGTCGCGATCGGCCGGGGGTGCTCAACGCGGTCATGCTGGCGGCCGCGTTGCTCGGGGCGGGACTGTTCGTGGCGGTCGAAAGGAAAGCCAGGCTGCCGCTCGTCCGGCTGGAGGCGCTGAAGAACCCGGCGCTGAGCATGAGCCTCGCCATGAGCCTGCTCGTCGCGATGGTGATGATGACCACGCTGGTGGTCGGTCCATTCTATCTGTCTCGAAGCCTGCTGATGGGCACGGGAGCCATGGGGCTGGCGTTGTCGGTCGGACCGCTTACCGCGGCTTTGATTGCGCTCCCAGCAGGACGACTGGTCGACCGCGTGGGAGCGCGTGGGATCACGATCACGGGACTGGTCGGGGCCGCGACGGGCTGCGTGAGTCTGGCGATCCTGCCGGAGACGTTCGGGATCCTGGGTTATGTTGTGCCGGTTGCCGTGATGACCGCCGGCTACGCGCTGTTTCAGACCGCCAACAATACCGTCGTCATGCAGTCCACCTCGCAAGACCAGGGCGGAGTGGTTTCCGGATTGTTGAGCCTGTCGCGCAATCTTGGCCTTGTGACGGGCGCCTCGCTGCTGGGGACTGTCTTTGCGTTCGCCTCCCGCGCACTCGAGCCCGGTGCGACTGAAACCATCGCCGTGGCTTCGGCCACACGGGCGACCTTCGCGATGGCGGCAATCCCGATTTTCGCCGCGCTCCTGATGGCAGGGCGGATGCCGAAGGGTGATGTGAATCGGAATGCGTTTCGCCGGTTGAAACCGGCGCTACCCCAGGCAGCCGCACGCATCCATGATCTCCGAACCCACTTTGGGGCGGGCCGGCTGTAGCGCCGCATCTCCGACCGTCGAATCGCATTTCGAATTGCTTTCCGTCGGCCGGAGCGGCCTGTCCTCCATAGGCCCGGCGAAGGAGGGAGCCCGGCCCGCCATGTATGAATTACGGTCCTGGAGGGACGCCCTCCGTGGCGTCCACAAACCCGATGGGAAACCCATTCTGCGCAGCGGATCGGTCTTCGTGGCCGTGACGGAGCACGGCCCTCCATGTATGAAGTTCGGAACGTTGTGGGTGTGACGGAGCCCGGCCCGCCAGGAATCCGATTCTGACCCCAGGTTTCGAAAGTTACTCCAGCAAGCGGCAGGATGCCGCTCCCACGCCCAATAACCCACTTCCACCATTGCCGTGATGCATCCGCGGCCCAGGATGGTCCGGCCCACCTCCCCCCATGCGCCGTCTTCTCAAGCTCGCCGGCCGGATCGCCCTGCTCGGCGTCGCCCTCGTTGTCCTCGCTGCCGGTGTGCTGCTTTCCTGGCGGGCGTTCCGCCAGCACGCCAACGCGAAGGCCCTCGCCATCAGCTCCGCCGACGGGATCAATGAATCCGGCTTCGTCGAAATCGGCGGCATCCGCCAGTGGATCCAGATTCGCGGCCGGCACCGCACCAACCCGGTCCTGCTTTGCGTCCACGGCGGGCCGGGCGGTACCTGGATTCCGGTAACACGGCTGTTTGTCCCCTGGGAGGAGGATTTCACCGTCGTGCTCTGGGACGAGCGCGGCGCCGGCAAGACGCTCGCGTCGACCGGGCCATCGATTGCCCCGACGATGTCCATCGAACGGATGGCGCAGGATGGAATCGAAGTTGCCGAGCATTTGTGCCAGCGGCTTGGCCAGGAGAAGATCATCCTGCTCGGCCACTCGTTCGGATCGATCCTGGGTGTCCGAATGATCCAGCGGCGGCCGGAGTTGTTTCATGCCTTCGTCGGCACTGGCCAGGTCGGCGATCTGCCGCGCAGCACCACACTGGAATTCGACCGGCTGCGGAGGGAGGCGGGCGCCGCGAACGATGCCAAAACCCTCGATGGGCTGGCGCGGATTGGGGAGCCGCCATTCGAAAACCTCAAGGAGGCCGGCGCCTATTTCCGGCTGGCGGAAAAATACCAGCCCGCGTCCGACACGGCCGCCATGCTCGCACTGCAACGCAGCCTTCTCTCGCCCGTGCCGGGTTATTCGCTCGGCGATGAACTCAACCGGATCAAGGGCTTCATGTCGGTGCCGACCTGGACGCTTTACGAGGCGATCCTGGGCACGAGACTCGCCGATGCCGGCACGGAGTTTCGCATTCCGGTCTTTATTTTCCAGGGAACGCTGGATCGGGTGACGCCACTCGAGCTGGCGGAGGAGTACCTGGCGACCGTGCGTGCGCCGCAAAAGGAGCTGGTGCGGATCGATGGCGGCGGCCACTTCGCCGTGTGGAGTCACGCGGAGATTTTCCGCCAGCAACTGCTCCGCCTCGTCCGGCCGATCGCGGAACGAGCGGCGAGAGGATAGGAGCGTGAAATCGAAAATCCGGAAATCTTGGAATCGGGAATCGTGAAATTGTGCTAGCGCGTTCGGCCTGGAGGCCGCGTGCCAGAGATCACAGCAAAGTTACGGCAAGCTGTCTTTCGGTGTGGCCATTTCCCGGAATAATGGCGCGATGAATCAGGAAGAATTGTCCGTACGCCTGTGGAATCTTGCTGCCACAGTTGGCAGGATTGTGGACGAGCTTCCAGAGACCCGACTCGGGCGGCATGTCGCCGGACAATTGGTACGTTGCGGCACATCAGCCGCACCAAACTACGATGAGAGCGGAGCGGCGGAAAGCCGGGACGATTTTGTGCACAAGCTCAGCGTCGCACTTAAGGAATTGAGAGAGACCCGCGGCTGGTTGGTCTTCATCGAAAAGGCTCATCTCCTTCATTCGTCTCATCTGGTATCAGCCTGCGATGAGGCAAGCCAACTGTGCCGCATCCTGGGCAAGTCGATCTGGACCGCCAAACATCCAAATCATCGGCGCCGCTCTACCGGGAATCCGTGAAGCCGTGTTTGATTGCAGCGTCTCATGACCGATCTTCAGCTTTCACGATCGGACCGGGATCATCGAGCCACGGGGCCGAGCGGAGGATCTTGAAATCGGGAAGCTTGGAATCGGGAATCGTGAAATTGCGCTCCTCCTCGGACCGGAAATCACAGCTTCTCGATTACCGATTTACAGTTTTCACGATTGGCACGGCTCGATCGGGCCACTGGGCCGAACGCAGGATCTTGAAAGCGGGAATCTTGGAAGCGGGAATCGTGAAATTGCGCTCCTCCTCGGACCGGAAATCACAGCTTCTCGATTACCGATTTACAGTTTTCACGATCAGACCGGGATCATCGAGCCACGGGGCCGAGCGGAGGATCTTGAAATCGGGAAGCTTGGAATCGGGAATCGTGAAATTGCGCGACCGCATTCCTCCTCGGAGCGGCAATTACAGCTTCTCGATTACCGATTTACAGTTTTCACGATCGGACCGGGATCATCGAGCCACGGGGCCGAGCGGAGGATCTTGAAATCGGGAAGCTTGGAATCGGGAATCGTGAAATTAGGAAGCCTGGAATCGGGAATCGTGAAATTGCGCGACCGCATTCCTCCTCGGAGCGGCAATTACGCGAGCCTCGGGAGAAGGCTCATTCCATTGATTCGGATCAAGGCCACCCCGGCCGGGACATGCGATGCTGGGCGCGTTCCCAATCCATATCCAATGACATCCAACGATACCCACACCCAATCCACCCAGCCTGATGACGTGTTCGATGTGCGGCCGATTCCCTGCCGCGTGAAGCATGGCCAGATCTTCCAGCGCTGGCTCGACCTGCCCGTCGGCGGCCACTTCGTCCTGCTCAACGATCACGACCCGGTGCCGCTTTATTACCAGTTCGATGCCGAATTCAACGGCGCCTTTTCCTGGGAGTATCTCGAGCGCGGTCCGGAGGACTTTCGCGTAAAGATCACCAAGCTCGCGCCGGTCGCCACGCCCGCGCCCTCCTTCCCCTCTTCCTGCGGCTCGGCGGAGCCCGTGCCCGTCACGCACGGCGATCGGCAGGATCTCGATGCGCGCGGACTCGAGCCGCCGGAACCGCTGATCCGGATCCTGGCTGCGCTGGAATCGCTTCCGGCCGGTGCCACCCTGCGCGCCCACACGGATCGTGAGCCCTGCCACTTGTTTGGCGAAGCCGAGCAACGCGGATTCCGTCACGCGTCGAGCGCCCAGCCCGATGGCAGTTGGATCACCGAGCTTGCACGCGCCTGATCGCGTGGCCGCAGCCGCCGGCGCGTCCCGGCCCGGCCTGCCGCTCCCCCGGCCTGGCGGGAGCTGGCTGGCGGCGCAGGGGCGGCTGCCGCTGGCGTTCATGGGCCTCGCGCTTGGATGGCTGGCCGGCGGCACCGCGCTGCTGGTCGCGAAGCCAGCGCTGCTGACCCATCCGCATTCGAGCCCGGCCGTCGTCGCACTCGTCCATGCCTGGGTGCTCGGGTTCTTCGTGACCGTCGCCTGCGGTGCGGTTTACCAGCTCGCGCCGGTCGCGCTCGGCACGACGCTGCGCAACGAGCGCCATGCCTGGTGGCACTTCGGGCTGCACGCTGCCGGTGTTCCCGGGATGGTGCTATCCTTCTGGATCGGCGATCTCGCGCTGCTCGGCCACTTCGGGTTCCTCGTCACGCTCGGCATCGTCCTCTTTTGCTTCAACACCTGGCTGACCGTGAAACAGTCCGGCCGCGGCGGCGCGGTGCCCTGGTCGCTGAACCTCGCGGCGGGCTGGCTGCTGCTGACGGTGCTCGCGGGCGTGACGCTCGCGGCCAATCGTTTCTGGTACTTCATCCCGCTCGATCCGCTGGCGCTGCTCCGCGCGCATGCCCATCTCGGACTCGGTGGGTTCTTCCTGACCCTGCTGCAGGGCGTGACCTTCCAACTCGTCCCGATGTTCACGCTTGGCGAGGTGCGCGACTGGCGGCTGGTCAACACCGGGCTCTGGCTCTCCCAGCTCGGACTCGCCGGGCTCATTCCGGCCTTGTGGTGGAGCGCGTCCGGTCCGGCGACCGGCTGCGCCCTGATGATTGTGGCCGGCGGCGGCTGCTCCGGCGTGGCGCTGTTCCGCGCGCTCGGCACGCGGAAGAAACGCGCGCTCGATCCCGGCACGGTGAGTTTCCTGATCGGCTGCGGCGGAATCGGCGTCGCGATGATTGCCGGCGTCGTTCTCCTCTGGCCCGGCACGCCCTGGGGCTCGGCCCCCGGCGGGTTCAACGGGATGGTCTATGGGCTCCTCGTGATCCTCGGCGGACTGCTGCCGTGCATCGCCGGGATGATGTGCAAGGTCGTCCCCTTCCTCACCTGGATGCGCGCCTATGGCCCGCAGGTCGGCCGCGGGCCGACGCCGCCGGCGACGGCGCTGACACGCCCCCGTCTCGAACGCTGGGCCTTCCGGCTGCAGCTCGCCGCGCTCGCGCCCTTGGTCGCCGGAGCCTGGATACTGAGCGAGCCGCTGCTTCGCGCCGGCGCCTCGGTACTGGCGATCGGCGTCGGGCTGCTGCTCGCCGATCTGCTCGGAGTCCTGAAACATCTTTGGTGGCCGCAGACCGTGGGTCCGGCGCCGCGAGGAACCCGTTCATGAATGAAACGCCTGCCACCCCCGCCGCGCCGCAACCGGCCGCGGATGCCCCGATGCCGCCCGACGCGGATGCCGTCTGGGCCATCCTCCGCTCGATTCCCGATCCGGAATTCGGCGTGAACATCGTCGACCTCGGGCTGATTTACAGCGTCGTGTCCCGGGAGGGTGATGTCGAGGTGGTGATGACGCTCACGACGCCGACCTGCCCTGCCGGGTCATGGATTCATGAAGGCGCGAAGGAGGCGATTGCCGGGCTGCCCGGCGTGCGCAGCGTGAATGTGTCGCTCGTGTTCGCGCCGCCGTGGACGACTGCGATGCTGAGCGACGATGCCCGCGCACAGCTGGGGATGGCAGAGTGATCCCGGCCATGACGACGTGTCCTCCGACTTGTCCTCCGCAGGCTTGGCGAAGGAGGAAGCCTCAGCGAAGGATGTACCCATTGTTGATCCTTTAATTTTCGTTTCTCGTTCCGCATTGCTGTCATGGAGGGACGCCCTCCGTGGCGTCCACAATCCGACGGTAAGTTCATTCTGCGCAGCGGATCGATCTCTGTGGCCGTGACGGAGCACGGCCCTCCAAATACGATGCTCGTACATGATAGGGGTAGGAGTGGCGGGGTTAGCGCCACCCCTCCCTCCGAACCGGACGGGCGGATTTCCCGCATCCGGCTCTCCAGTC
>WYBX01000157.1 GCA_011525695.1 Verrucomicrobiia bacterium | reverse complement strand
CAAGGCGGATGAGACCCGGGATGCGGCACTGCGGAAGCTGCTTCACCAGGAGGTCCGGCTTCTCGATCAGACAATGCCGCTGAACCGGGCGATCCGTGCAGTCGAGGTACAGAACATGATCCTCGACCAATTGAAGCCGGCGATCATCGCAGGGAGCAACCGGCTCTGGGTATATGTGAGTGGAGCCATCTCGGGCGTGCTGATTGGCGGCATCGTTTACAGATATCTGTTCGGATCGTGAACGGAACAACTGCGGTCGCGGCCGGGATGCCGCCCGCATCGCCGTCGCCATCTGCGCTACCCGTCGAGATGGAACCGCGGCTTGCGAGCAGCAGGGGCCGTCGGAGTAGATGATGGGGTATCTACTGCCGGCAGCACGGCTGGCTGATGCCTCCTTGCCCGGACCTTCATGAAGGCGAACACCGTGCTCGGGGCGACCGTCACGCCGAATTCGGTCCGCAGCGCATCTGCGATCCGTGCATACGTCCATCGTCGCTGCCGCAGTTCGCGAATCAACCCGGCGTACGGCTCGAGCTTGCTGCGCGCGGGTGAGGCGGTCGATTCACGGAGAAAGTTCGCAATCTTGTCTTCCAGGTTCATGCCCCAGGCGTGAGGTCAACCATTCGAGCGTGTTCGAGCCGCGTTCGAGGATTCTTCGAGCAAATGCGACCCCATTCGAGGATTTGCGAGCGCTGGCGCTGGTGCCCGTCGAATTTCCTCGAATTGGGCTGAATGCCATTCGAGCCCGTTCGATGTTTTCCAACGCGGGAGGTTCTGCGCTAGACATATTGCGTCTCCACTGAAAACGAAGAAATGCGACAAACTTGACGACGTGGCATCGGCGAACGAATCGCCGCATGTTTACGATGGCCAAAATCCGGAACGGGAGCACCTACGTGGCGCAGCATCTGGCCGCGAACGATTATTACAGTGAAGGCGAGTGCGTTGTCGGCGAGTGGATGGGTGAAGGGGCAAAGCGACTCGGGTTGGATGGCCCGATTCACCCTGATGATTCCGCTTTCGAAAATCTGAGATTGAATCGTCATCCGGATGGTTCGGGGAAACTAACACCACGGGATGGAAAGGATCGGGTTCGATTCTTCGATTTCCAGTGCAGTGCCCAGAAGTCGGTTTCGATTCTGGCTGTGACCATGGGCGATGTCCGGCTGCTGGCAGCGCATGATGCTGCAGCGCGGATCGCGTTTCGGGAGCTGGAGAGGTTTGCTGCCCGGCAGGCCAACACCGCATTCTTTCGCGCCAACATTCGCACCGCGAACCTGACGGCGGCGGTGTTCCGGCACACCGCCTCCCGCGCACTCGATCCGCAGGTCCACACCCACTTCGTGGTCGCGAATGCGACCTGGGATGCCGGCTCGAAATCATGGTGGGCGCTCACGGAATTCGAGATGGTTTCGGCGATTCGGTACGCCGGGAAGGTCTACCAAAACGAGATGGCGCGCTCCTGCCTGGCGATGGGTTATGAGATTGAGAGAATTCAGGACGGTCGCGGAATTACTACCGGTTTCGAAATCGCCGGCGTGTCCGCGGAAGTGCGCGAGCGGTTCTCCAAGCGCCGAGCGGAAGTCGAGGCGGGCATCGAGGCCTTCCGAAAGGAGAACGGACGACAGCCGACCACGGCCGAGCTTCACGCGATCACGGTGGAGAGCCGAAACGCGAAGTTGTCGGAAATTGCGACTCCAGAGGTCCTGGCGGCACAACGGGCGCAGTTGTCGGCCGGTGAACTTCAAAAACTCGATGGACTGAAAGCACGGGCAGTGGAGTGCGCCAAGATGGAGCCCAACTTGCTCAACCGTGAAGACATTAGCCTGCGTGCCGCGGTGCGGCACATCTATGAGCGGCGCTCGGTGGCGGCCGGGCACGAGATTCTCGCGGAGGCGCTGAACCAGGAGCTCGGCAGCATCGATTTGAGCGGCCTGCATGCGGAGGCGGAGCGCTCGGAGCTCATCCCCCTGACCGACGATGCCTGGGTCCATGGGCAGTTTGGCACCGAGCGCGGACTTTTGTTGGAGAAGTCGGCCGTGGAATTCGTGGACCGCACGTGCGGGGTCTTTCCTCCGCTGGGGGGCAATGCGCTATCCGTGGCTGCTCACCTGAGCCCGGAGCAGGCGGCTGCGGTGGCCGCGGTTCTGGAGTCACGTGACCAGGTGATTTGCCTGCGTGGGGCGGCCGGTGTCGGGAAAACGACGGTCCTGAAGGAGATTCATCGATCCCTGGCGAAGTCCGGGGTGCAGATCCATTGCTGTGCCCCGACCAGCTCTGCTGTGGACACGCTTCGGCGCGACGGGGTGCCTGTCACGACGCTCAGCGATTTTCTGCAAAATGTTGCTCCCCGGGAACCGGCCCGGCTGAAGGGTGCGGTTCTGATCTGCGATGAGGCCGGGCTCACTTCCAACGAGCAGGGAGCCGAGCTCCTGAAGGTGGCTGAACGCCATCATGCACGCGTGCTGTTTCTTGGCGATACCCGGCAGCACACGGCAGTAGAAGCGGGTGATTTCCTGCGGGTCATCGAAACGCACTCGAAACTGCAGCGCGTGGAGCTCACGGCCATCCGACGCCAGGAAAACAAGGAGTACCGTGGGGCTGTGCGCTGCCTTGCCGTGGGGGCTGCACGCGTTGGCCTCGAGCGGCTGGACGGGATGGGGTGGATCAAGGAAGCCGGGCCGAACTACCTCAGGACTGCCGCAGAGGAGTTCATGCGGGTGTCGGAGGACGGCCGGCAGCTCGGGCGGGTGCTGGCGGTCACGCCGACCTGGGCGGAGCACGAGGTGCTCACCGCCGAGGTCAGGAAACAGCTCAAGGCGCGCGGCATCATTGGCGCCGGCGAAGTCATCACCGTCCACGATCCTCTCAAGTGGACGAAGATGCAGATGCGGTCGGCGCGGAACTACACGCCCGGCATGGTCGTCACCTTCAACCGGACGGTGGGCGGACATCGGTCCGGTGATTCCTGCGATGTCGTGCGCGTCACCAGGAAGGGCGTTTTCATTCGCGGAACCCATGGCGAGGAGCCGCTGCCGCTGCGATCCGGGATTTTTTCGGTTTCCCGGATGCGCAGCCTGGAGGTGGCAGGCGGTGATCGGCTGCTCATTCGGGCGAATGATCGGCATTCGAAGCTGATCAATGGCGAAATCGTCACGGTCGCCCGCATCCGCACGGGTGTCATCGAAGCGACGGATGGCCGCCGGATCGACACCGGGCGGTTTCGGGCGCTGACACACGGCTACGCGGTCACCAGCCATGCAGCGCAGAGCAAAACGGTGGATCACGTCGTAGTCGCCGCGCAGCGATTGAACGCCAAGTCGGCGTACGTGGCCTGCTCGCGCGGGCGGCTTTCATGCAGCGTTCACACAGCTGAGAAGCGCTTCCTTTTCGACAATCTTCCAGCCGGGAACCGGGCGGCCGTCCTTGACCTGCTCGGGGCCAGGCGCCGCCCCAAGGTCACGCGCGACCGCAGGAGGATTTGGGAACGACTGTTCGATCTTCGATCGCGTGAATTCATCGAAACGGCGCAGCGGATGACAGCCCGGGTCGCGAATTGGACCTCATGGAGGCGAACGGCGCAGCCGCAGCCGCCGAACCGGATCGCGCATTCTGATTCCCCCGTGAGACCCTCTTCGCCGGCCCGGTCAATTCGATTTTAGAGTACTATACGCGGTGCCATGAGCCTCAACCTGATCGCCGGGCGGGCGCAGCAAGATGCGACCCTACGCGTGCACTCGTTCCTGACGTTGTGGATGGCCCGGACCCGACAGACCTGTTGACGACATCAAACAGCGAGGGGCCACTGCTCGATATCCGACGTTTCATCGCCATGCTGCCGCTCAGACTTACAGCCAGGGAATTTGCCATCCTCACGCGGCAGTGTGAGGAGACGATTCATCGCAAGGTGCGATCGCGCGAGATTGTCGGGCAGGGTCGGCCCACGCTAATTCCGCGACGCGAGCTCGAGAAGTTCGATATCTCACTTACCGACGCGGAACAGGCTTACGCCCGGCTGGTTCAGCTGGCCGAAGTTCAAAGAACCGCAACCCTTCACGCTGCGTAGCGCGGCCATTGTAGGTCGTCCAAAGCAAATTCTGATCGCGGTGGCAGAGAATCGTCGCCGTCAGTCCAGGGTTCTTGAATGCGGCGACGTGATAGGTGCAGAAGCCGTGTCGCAGACAGTTGTGGGGATGTGGAATTCGCGGCTCGGCGTCATCGAAGCATTTTGACTTCAGCCTTCTGTACTCGCGGGCGCTGAGCGCCCACGTGGCAGGTGTCTCGAGAGCGAGCCAGTCGAAGAGATTCTCTGGAAGTCCGTCGATGTAGTGGCGGCGGCCGGTTTTCAATTTGTGCGAAGGCAGGAGAATCCCACGGTCCTCGAAATTGATGTCGGATCGCTCGAGCCTGAAAGCCGAAGAAAACCGGATTCCCGCGAAGCATTCGAGTGCGAGTCGGGGGAGGATTTCCGGGCAGTTTCCCGATGCGTGGGTCAGCAGTCGCGCTGTGTCGTCCACCGAGATGATGCCGACGTCACCCCGGTCATCGCGCAGTTCCACGTCGGCTGCCGGGTTGTAGGGACATTCCTTGCGGCAGGACTCGAACACCGCGTGGATTACCTTGCGATAGGTGTTAAACGTCTCCGCCGCCTCAAATCCCAGGTCGTCGATCCACTCCTCGATTTCCTCTGCGTTGACGGCGGTGACCGGCTTTGAGCTGAAGTCGGCGGCAAACGCCCTGGCCTTCGGACAGTTTTTCTTGTGCGTGACTGCGGCAAGCCGTCCCTGCGCCATGCGCTCGTCCTGTTCAGCCACGTAGCGTTCAACCGCCTGCCCGACCGTGAGGGTGGAGGATGATCCGCCCTTGCGACGCCAGGCCTCGACCACGTCCTGCCAGCGCGCGCCGCCGATGGCTGCCTTGAAGGCCAGCCATTCATGAAGCTCGCCGCGGGTGGGCACGAGCGCGAGGGCATTCGCCCGTCTTTGCTTTCGCAGCGCGGTCGCGCGCCGATCGCGATCGGACGGGTTGGTGAACCATTCGGTCTTGCGCTTCTCGCCGACCCGCCATTCGACGCCAAAAGGCGACGGTTTTCCGTGTCTTTCGAAGCAGCGTACGCCGCGCAATGGGGTGTCCGGTCGCTGTTTGGTCTCTTTTACGGTCGTCAATTGGTCGTCGTCTGTGGGTCGTTGCCGGTTGCCGTCGGTAGTCGCTGGGGTCATCTTCTACGAGTGAAACAGACAGTTTCAGTCGGCAACAGAAAAGAGTTGGCGCACCCGTAGGGAGTCGAACCCCAAACCTTCTGATCCGTAGTCAGATGCTCTATCCAATTGAGCTACGGGTGCGTGACAGAGGGCGAGAACAAGCCGCGAATCATTCGCGAGCGCAAGCGAGAATTCGTCCGGAATTGGAAGCCCGAGGTTCGCTCGAGATCGTAAGCACCCAGGCTCGCCCATCGGGCGTTCGGTCAACGCGGGAAATCTCAGCGACCGTGCGGACGTCGGCTTCCCGCGCTCCACTCCCCGAATGCCGCTCTCCTGTAAGTGTGGCGCACCCGTAGGGATTCGAACCCCAAACCGTCTGATCCGAAGTCAGATGCTCTATCCAGTTGAGCTACGGGTGCGTGGCAGACGGTCAGACGAAGCCGCTTTTCAGTCCCAAGCGCAAGCGGGCGTTATCCGTGACCGGCGGGTTGGGTTTCATCGGGCCGACCTGGTGGCGACCGCCACCGGTTCTGGTGCAAAAAAAAGACCCGAGAAGTGCGGCAAGCCGGTTCTCGGGTTTGTGGGCCCGGGTGGACTGGGGGGCAGTTGGCACCCGGTTCGCTGCGGAATGAGCAGGCATCGTGCCACGCTGTCAATGCAAGAAATGCGCTGAGTCCGGCAAAAGATGCGCGGCTGTTGGCCCGGAACATCGCCGCATGCGTCGGGCCGGCCAGCTTCGCAACCGCGCCCGCCGGCCGCAGGACGGGCCTGAGCCGCGGCGGGATCGTGTCCGCAGGATCGCCCGCCAGTTGCAGGTGGGGTGGGAGGTGGAAACGCGACCGGCGGGTTCAACGCCCCATACTTGAATGAAGGGTGGGGTGGTACGCTGCAGCCATGAACCTATTGCTCGTCTTGCTCATCCTGCTGCTGCTTTTCGGCGGCGGCGGCTTTTATTTCGGCGGTGCGGGAGTCGGCGGCGGAGCCATCGGGCTGATCCTGCTGATCGCGCTGATTATTTACCTGATGGGCGGATTCCGCTCGCGATTGTAGGCTGCGGCGGGCGATTCGCCCCCATGGGTTCAACTTCGCGGGGAGTGGTGCCAGGGTCCCAAGCGTTCCGACATGCGGGGGCCCGGCGCTGGTGCTGCCCGACCGGCAATTCGGGTTGCCGGTCATCCCGTGCCATCGCGCCCGTCTGAGACGAGCGAGGCGCTCGGCGAGAGTGATCGGCGGATGCCCGACGCGGATTTCTGCTTGCGAGCGGCAGCTCCGCTTGCCTAATACCGCCGCCTTGTTCCAATAGGGAGCAGGCTTGGAAGGAGATGCCAGGGTAGCTCAGTGGTAGAGCAGAGGACTCATAAATTTTAACGGGCTGTTTTGCCCATTTTCGCCCGAGCCCGCCAAAGTGTTCTATAACCGAAATGTCAACGGCTTGCGTAACATTGCGGCATTTCCAACCTTTCCGCAAAAAGGCCCAATTTTGGGCTGCACTGTAGAAAACCCCTGTAGAAGCCTTTGTGTATCGAGTATACGGGTACAAAGTATCCCGGGAAGGTCCAGCCTGCAGGATCGTGGGATGCGCACGCCTGACTTTCCACGATCTCTAGGTTGCCAACGGCCGCGAAGAACACATGCTCTTCCGCATGAGCACAGTCGCTGAAATTGAGACAGCCTTGGAAAAGCTACCGATTGAGGCGCAACGTCAGATTGCAGCCTGGCTGGAGGCGCGTCTGTGGCCGGAAACTCGGGCGATGCTGGCCGCGATAGACGAGGCCGAGCGCTCGCTGTCCGACGAAGGTGGCGTGCCGGTCGAGGAGGTCCGGCGCGATCTTCGCACATGGATTACCGGGTGATCCTTTCGCGTCCGGCGCTGCGTGATCTGGGCGACATCGCGCGTTACATCGCCCATGACAGTCCGACGGCAGCCGAGCGCGTCGGCATGGAACTCGTGCGTCTTGCGGAGTCGCTTTCGGCGCTACCGCGGCGTGGCGGGCACCTCAGAGCTCGGCCCAGCGTGCGGCGCTTGGTCAGTGAGCCTTACCTCGTTACGTACCGGATCGATGAGACGCAGCGAATTGTTTACGTTCTGCGATTCTGGCATGCCAAACGCGATCCTCATAGCTGGCTTCCCGACTGATCCCGCGTCTGCCTCTCGCATCAGGCACTGAGCAATTCGACCGACGCGGACAGTTTGCGGCCACGCGCACGGCATTTGCCTATTCGCCAAATGCGGACAATTCAGGCTCCACGGATAGGGACTATTCTGTTTTTTCATCGGGATGCCAAAGTGGGCGCATGAGCTCGGAAAACCAATCCACGGTCCCCAATATGGCCGAAGTCATCCGGCCCGTTCCCCCGCTCGAGCCGCTCACGTACTCGGTCACCGAGACGGCCCGGGTCCTCGGTGTCTCGCTGCCCACCGTCTACCGGCTGATCGCCCGGCGGCTGCTCAAGCCACTGCCGGGGCTGCGACACAAACGGGTCTCGAAACGACAGGTCCATGCCTACATCAACAGCGGGCAGCCGCTGGCCGTGTGACATGACGGGCGAATTGGGGCCCACGATCAACCATCACCCCTCCCTACCATGAGTGCCTCCGACGCCAAGGATCGCGTCAACCGGCTCGTGCTTGAGCTGCTCGCCGAAGATCCCGACGATGCCGCGATCGCGCTTTTCACCCGGCTATGCCGGCAGTCGCCAAAGTTGCGGGCGTGGTTGTGGCAGGAATTCGCCAAGTCCCAAGAAACCCGAACCGAGTTCGCCCGGATCCTCACGCAATCCGGAAAGGCCGACAATCTCACCCTGGCACGCGTGGCCGGCGAGGATCGCTCCCGCGACAGCGAGGGCGCGCGACTGCGAAGCGAATGGCT
>WYBX01000156.1 GCA_011525695.1 Verrucomicrobiia bacterium | reverse complement strand
TTCGTGACCACGGAAATCGACGAGGCAATATCCTCGAGTTTGCTGTTCATGCGGGTGCCCGACATCGTGTTCGTCGCCTGATAGCCGCGATCCTCCGATACAACCTCGAAGGGGGACATCACAATGGTATTGTCCGCCAGATCAGCATCGCGCTCCGCGAGTTCCGACGGATCGAGACGACCGTTCTGGTTGAGATCATATTTTTCCAGCATGTCGGCGGTAACGGGCGGTGTCGGCGCCTGCTGGGCATCGAGCGCCACAGCACAGACCAGTACGACGACGCCGGCCCAGCGTGGGCAGGTGTGAGATTTCATGAATCGCGATCGGGTTGGGGTTGGTGTTTCATCCGGAAAGCTGGAAACTTTCCGACGCTGCGATACTTTCTTTCCCAACACCCCGACAAACTCCACGCAGATTACCTGACAAAATTGAAATGACTCGGCCTCGGCTGACCATGCGCTGCGCACCGCTCCAAATCCGGCGCCTCGAGGCCCAGAGAGTCCGGACAGTCCTCCGCCCAATTGCGGGGCCGTGCGTGATGCAGGACTGAGGCTCGGCGCCGACGGCTATTGCTTAACGGATCCCGAGGGTGCCGCCGGGCTGCGTGCTCGACATCCTGCCGTTTACCGTGACGCGCTCCAATCCATCGATCGGCGGCACGTGCAGCACGACTCGCGACGGCTGCTCGCGATAATCGGGCTTGTACTCGACATCGAGATTCCGGTCGCCGTCGGTCAGTTTGAAGCGTAGCGTGACCGGGCCGAAGGAGGTCACGATTTTTTCGAAGCGGGTGAGGTAATCAGACTTTACCCACGCCTTGGGCATTAGCCGCAGCAGGTGCAGCGTACCGTCCTCGATCCGATCGTCGATGACGCTTGTGACAACGTCCTCGACAATGTGATGGCGGACGATGCCCCAGATGTTGTTCCGGTGCTCGCATTGGATGTAGGTCTGGTCCGACATGCCTCCGGTCATCATCCCGTACATCCCCTCGAGCCAGCGCTGGCGATCTCCCAACTGCCAGGAATATTCCATGTGGCCTCCCTTGATCTGGGCGCTGGACACCTCGTGGATCAGGATGGGACGCTGGGCGAACAACCCGCGGGGATCGTGAAGCTTGGTGTTGGGCCCTTCCCGGAAGAACTTCACCATCGAACGCATCAGAGGATCGTCCGCATCCATCAGCCCGGCCCCGATCAGGTTCATCGGCCCGGAATCGAGGTAGAAGTGATGGAACAGGTCACCGCCGGGTGAAAGCGATGCCGGCGCGAGCCGGTGCTTCCGGCCCTCTGCGTCCGTCCACATCGGCATCTTTTCCGCCGCCGCGCGATAGGCCTTTTGGAAGGCAGCCTTGTAGTCCTCCGCCGCTTGGGCGAATTCCTCGGCACGGGGATGCCTGATCTCGCGCAACAACTCCACCGCAGCCATCAGGCCCTCGTAGCAGGCCGCGTCCGATTTGATTTCCTGGGTCACCACAATCCGGTCGGTGGATACCGCCGGAGGCATGAGTCCGACCACACCGTCGTGACCTGTGATCTTGCGCGAATCGGTGATGAACTCGATCCCCTTGATGATCGAGTCCTGCCACCGGGCGATGAAATCCTGGTCGCGGCTCAACAGCGCGTGGCGGCAGACCGCTTTCAGAATCTCGCCGTGGTCGCTCAGCCAATCGATGGCCGTGAGATTCTTGGGCGTCGAGTAATAGCCCGGATGCTGGGGATACGCCGGCCCCGGCGGTTTCACCGAGCCCTGGTTCTTCCGGAAAATCTCCAGGTACTTCGCGCCTTCCTTGTGGTAGCCGAGCGTGTCGAAGATCGCGTAGACCCGAGGCACGCACGACGATGCCCAGAGTACGTCGTAGTACCAGGATCCCAGGTGGAACGAGTAGTCTCCGGTGAAGGGGTTCTTCTCCGCAATCAGCTCCGAATACTTCCGGCTGTATTCGACCGCCTTGTTCACCAGCGGCTCCGGCGTGTCGATGGTTGCCGCCGTCTCCGGTTTGATCGACCAGTAGCGGTCGCTTTCCGCCAGCGCTCCCTCGAAGCCCAGTTTCATCTCGGCATCCACGTCCGCCCGCGCACCCGGAATCATCGGCAGCAGCAGATCGGCATGCGCCCCATTCTTCGCCGGCAAGGTGACCCGCAGGTAATACTCCTTCGATCCGTAGATCATCCCCTCGTTCAACGGGCAGAGCTCGCGCAGGAGGTAGGCGTGCACGCCGGCTTCCGCCGGCAGCGCGACCAGCCGGACGCGGCCGTCGTCTTCAAGAAACCTGTATCCGGACTTGCCATTTTCGGTGAACTTTTCGGGCGTGAGTTCGCGCTGATAGTGGGCAAGGTCCGGATACACCGTCAGGTTGTTCACCCGGTGCCGGGCAATGTTCACGTTGCCGATGTGTACGATGAAGCTATATTTCTCCGGCGCCTTCAGTTCGTCGACATGCGTGACCGAGAGCCGGATCCAGGCATAGAGCGGCTCGATGCCGGTCTCGACATCCCGCGCCCCGGGAATGTGTCCGAACACCTCCTGCTGCAGCACAATCCCGCCCATGGTCGTCGACCAGAAATCCTTGCTGATCGGCCAGTGCGTCCGCAGCACCGGCGTCTCGTGCTCGGGATCCCAGCTCTGCAGCCCGAGCCCCCGGTCCGGACCGTCGCTCAATTCGTAGGCCGGCGGAATCACCCGCGGCGGAATCCGCGCGAGCAGATTCGGCAGATCGTGCTTCTCCGAATCAATCGTCTCGACCGGCAGCAACTCCGGCCCAAATGAGACCTGCCCGTCCGCCGAAGGCGTGAACGTCAGCTGCACCGAGTCCTTGTACCACCGCGCCGTCTCCATCCGCCGGCGGCGCTCGATGTGCGGCTGCCCGACCACCGTGCCATTGTAAATCACGTTGAACCGGAAGAAGTGGTTCTTCCATCCCACAGGAGTCCACACGTTGCGCTGCGGCTGCCACCACGTCTTCGCAATCCCGGCGTTTGGCTCAGGTTGGATTTCGTTGGCCGCCCGTGCAGGGCTGCCGAATGCCAGCAGGGTTATCGCTGCCGCGCCGCAGAAGAGTCCTAGTCTTAATTTCACGTTGTTCATTTCCAAATTGATGCAAATTCTTGCGGCCTGGGGCTTGGGCCCGGCTGCACCGCGATGAAACGGCGGTCGAGATACAGTTCAAGGAACCTTCCTTCGTGTTCGGAAAGTTTCTTGGCCTGGGAGCCCCGACCTTGGAAAGGAAGCCTCTGGCATGTCCATCACGTGAAATCCGTCTCTCCGAGTACCCCTTTTCGACCGGACGCAGCTGATGCCCATGCGGCATCTTATGCGAGCACTACTCGCTCCGCGCGTCCGGCGGCCTCCGGGTCATCGTCTCCAAATCCCATTCCGATGGCACGAACGGTTTCCGCGTGGTCACCGCCGGCGGGTAACCTTCAACCTCCTGTTGGCTGTCGATCAACCGGCCGGTCCGATCCAGCGCGGTCCGGACAATCCGCCGGTCCGTGGCATCGCGATCCCACGGGCGCGCTCCGGCATTCCGGCAGACCGACTCAATCACCTCGGAAGAAGGCAGCACCGTTGCCACGGGCGGCCAGTGCACCGGGGAGGCGTGTTCGATGATTCGTCCGGTCGCGGTCGGATGCGGATCCAGCATCCGTACCGGTTTGCCGTCACGGTCGAGGTTGACGTTGTCCCGATGATGCAGGTCGAGATCGCCCAGCCCGGCAAAGCGCAGCAGCGCCAGATTCGGCGAGGTGTTCGGGCCGTGATGGAGAACATTGCCCACCAAATCCATTCTCCCATTCACTCGCACCCGATGCTGCCACAGGACGGCCGGCAACAGGTATCCGACCGCCTGGCCGGCTGGGTTGTACATGAAATTGTTGACCACGGCGACCCAGGTGCCGCCCTTCGCCAAAGGATAGCGCTGGCTGCAACTCGCATATAGGTTTCCCTTGATCAGCACGTCGGTGACGTTGTCCATCACCAGGGTGCCTTTTGAGTGCTCGCCCTCGGAATGAGTCGAATGGCTGAGTCCTTCGGCGATAATATTGTTGCTGAAGGTGATTCGGTGCGACGTGTTCTTGCGCCACTCTTCGGGCGTCTTTCCAACAAAAGCCTGGCCGGACGCGCTCAGGTTCTCGTCGGTTGCCCATTGAAATGAACAATGGTCCACGATTACATCGCGGGCGCCACTCGAAGTCGAAATCCCGTCCGCTTCCCAACCGCTCTTCTTGGCTCGTCCTGCCTCTCCCGGCCGGATTCGCAAATGGCGCAGAATCACGTCGTGTGCCTGAATCAGAAACTGACCCCGGATCAGAGTGACGCCCGGATTGGGAGCAGTCTGCCCCGCGATCGTCACAAACGGCTCGGTCAGCTTGATCGTCTTTTCTCCCAGGTCGATCGGCCCGCCAACCTCGAAAACAATGATCCGCGGTCCTCGGGCATTCAGCGCCTCGAGGAAAGATCCCGGTCCCGAGGCCTCAAGTGTCGTGACGCGTATAATCCGACCACCACGACCGCCAGGCGTTTCGGCCGCCCAACCTTCGGCTCCAGGAAAGGCAAGTTCGGCGGCAGACAAGAAGGGAGCCGTCGCCAGAGTCACGAACGAGAGAAACGAGACGACGTCGAACGCACGGTGCTTCTCGTTGGGCATGCCATCAGATTGTAAGAAATCTTTCTGAGATGCCAGCGTTATTCTCTGCTGGCGCCCCAAAAAGTAATATGTTTAATGGAGGCTCAGCCCAGTAGTCGCTGAACGAGGGACCGCCGGTCACGATTCACTATCTCCAAGTCCTCTTTGGCGGCGTTAACGTAATCATCCTCATGAAAACCACGCTGCTATCGATCGCGCTGCTGGCCGCCGTCACGGCTCTCGGTGCCCCAGCCACGCCCGCCACCGTGTTGCTCTTCGTCGTCGACGGCGTCGAAGGGGAGGTCCTCCAGGTCGCCGTCGCCAACGGTGCCCGTAATTTCAAACTCCTCATGGATCAAGGCGTGTGGGTGCAGGAGGTGTACTGCCCCAGCCCCGCGCCGCGCGCCTTTCTGCCAGACGGTTCCGTGCCGTGGCAGACGGCATCCGGCCCCAACGTCGCGATGCACACCGGCACGCACGTCTATGAATCGCGCTCGGTGGACGACATCTTTTTCTCCGCCCGGCGGGCCGGCATCAACTCCGTCTTCGCCGGCGGGGCCATCAGCTATGACGTCTTCACCACTCCTGACCATTATTATTCAGGCAAGCTACCCGACACCGAGGTGGTTCGGCGCGGCCTGGATCATTTTCGCAACGATGGCGTCCGCCTCATTCGACTCCACCTCCAGGAGATGCGGGACCACTGGACCGGCCCGAGGGACAAGCTGGATCCGAATTCGGGCTACCAGCGCCATCTGCTGAAGGCCGACGCGCTGCTGGGGGAATGCATCACAGCATTCAAGCAGGCCGGGACGTGGGACCACACGTACATCATCGCCGCCAGTGACCACGGCATGGGAGCGACGAACGCCAGCAACCATCCCCCCTCCGTGCTCTCCTCCTGGAAACCTTTCATCATCTTTTTTGGACCCGGAATCAGGCAGGGTGCCAGCATTCCGTATGCGGAACTGCCGGACATCGCCATCATGACGAACCATTTCCTTGGGCTTCCCCCGTTGGAGGGTTTTACCGGCTCCGAAACGAAGATCCCTCTGCGGCGCACGACCGGCACCTTTCTGGCAAATGTCTTCGAAGGCAGCCGACGGGAGCTGAACCATCCGGCGCTGATCCGGAAATACCTGGCCAGCCGAAATTGGGCGCCGCCGGATGATTACGCCGATTATCGGACCGCCCTGCTGTCGCTGCTCGAGGAGATCACGCCGGCGAACTAACCCAAACAGCGTGTTGGGACGACGCAAGAATACCACCATGCTCGCAACTCGCTACTCGATGCTCGCCACTGCTTTGGTTACGGCCGCCGCGGTTTGAATTCTCCGGACCAAATCATTCCGGCAGGGCAAAGGCCGTATATGCATCGCCGGGCGGCGTCCCAACCCGGCCGCCGCCGCTGGCGTTGACGACAACATACTGCCGGCCACCCACCTCGTAAACCGACGGCGCGGCATATCCCCCGAATGGGAGCACGGCCGACCACAATTCCTCTCCGGTGTCCGCGTCGAACGCCCGAATCTTCCGATCATAGGTGCCCGTGACGAAGACCAGTCCTCCGGCCGTGATCGTGGGCCCACCGAAGTTCTCGGTGCCGGTCTTCGGCACGCCCTGACGAGTCAGCTCCTCATATTCGCCCAATGGAACACGCCAGAGAATCCGGCCCGTGTTCAAGTCGATGCAGTTGAGAAGTCCCCACGGCGGCTCGCATCCAGGATAGCCCTCGTGATCCTTGATGAACTGGTAACCGACGGCAAAGTATCCGCCCCGATCGTCCCGCCCTGTTCGCGGCCGCCCGGGGGGCTGATTGCGGCGCATCAGGAAATCGATCAACTGATCGCGCTGGGTTTCGTTTTCCAACAGCGCGGGAAACGGCGGCATCGGCGGACGGCCCACCCGCAGGAGTTCGATGATTTCCGAATCGGAGCTGCGGTGCCTCAATCCCAGCAGCGTCGGCACCATCCCCACGCCTTCCCGTCTGACCCCGTGGCAGGCCGCACAGGTCTGCAGATAAATCGTCTCTCCCGGACTCGGCGCTTGCGACGCCGCCCGCTCCTCCTCGTCCGAGTGGAAAAGCGTCGTCTTCGTCAGCAGGTTGTTGGAGCTGACGTACAGTCGGCCGCTGGGCACATCAACGCAGGCTCCTGTCCATTCCGCCCCCCCGCGCGAGCTTTGATAGAGCACCGGCTGCCCAAGCCGCGGCGGCTCATACCATCCATACGCCGAACGCTGCACCTGCTTCAGCACGAACTCGTGCGCCTCGGGGGTTCGCGTCGTGATCTCGTCCAGTGTGAACTCCGGCGTCGAAATGGGCTCGGGCAGCTCGGGATACGGCTGGTAGGGCGCGGTCACCTCGCCCGGCACGGTCGAAACCGGTGCACGTCGCAGGCGAAACGGGAAAATCGGTTTCCCATTCACACGGTCCAGCAGCAAGGTCCCGCCTTCCTTGGTGACCGCCACGACGACGTCGATTGCGCGGCCTTCACGGGTGATGGTCGCGAGGACCGGCGGCGCCGGGTTGTCGAGATCCCAGATGTCGTGGCGGATGTTCTGGAAATGCCACAACCGCGCTCCGGTCCGGGCATCGAGCGCGAGCACGCAGTCGGAGTAAAGATTGTCGCCATGCCGCTCGACGCCGATGTAATCCGGCCGGGCGGCACCAATGGCGGCATAGACAATCCCGCGCTGCTCATCAAGAGCCACGCCTCCCCAGCAGTTCGCGCCGACCCGCGCGCTTCCCACCCAGGTATCGGCGCCGTATTCGCCTTCCTTTGGAACGGTGTGAAACCGCCACAACAGCGCGCCAGTCCCCAGATGATAAGAGTAGAGGTCGCCGCTGAAACCCGGGACAATATAGGTATTGTCGAAAATCACGCCGACGGCCGTACCGCCCGTCGGCAGCGGCGTCCGCCCGTTGGATCCAAAATCCGCGATCCGTCGACCCGTGGCCGGATCGAGCGCATAGACCCACTTCCCGCAGGCAAAGACAATCCGCGGTCGATAGGCACCCTCACCCGGCCAAAACACCAGCCCCCGGCGGGCGGGCGCGTCGTCGAGTCCGAGCTGGTCGGGCGTCTCCAGTTGGTGGCGCCAGACTTCCCGGCCGCTCGTCGCATCCACCGCCACCATGGCCCGGCCCACCGTCGGCACATACATGATTCCGTCCACGATGATGGGGTTGCACTGGATGTTGCCCTCCCCATCGCCGGAACGATAGGTCCAGGCTTCGCGCAGCTGCCGTACATTGGAGCGGTTGATCTGGGTCAGCGCGGAGTACCGGCGGGCACCCGCATCGCCGTGCGACACCGTCCAGGTCCGAAGCGTTGCTGCCACCGGCCAGCCGCTCGCCGGGGTGAGTTCCGCCACGGTGGCCGCCGGAATGATCTGAAATTCAGGGAGTCGGGCTCGGGCCGCCGGATCCTCGACCGGTCGCCGGTCCTCCGCCGCAGTCAAAGCCGCCACCACGGCCAGCGTCAGGACCAGAGCTTGCGCCCCGTGGCGTCGATGCCCCCTGCGGTTCAGTCCCACGATGATCTCGTGAATCGCCGGGCTCACTGGCGGCGAATGGGTCCCGGCCGGTTTATCCGCAGCGCGTGAGCAGCGGCCCCGGGCGCATCGCCACGCCAGAACTCCGCGGATCTGCGGCCGGACTCGAGGTCGACATTTGTCGCCGTGGGCTTCGTCGGGACGGTGTCGCCCGTCTCGAGATTGTGAGGGTAGCGGCTGGTGATGATGCTGCTCCGGCTCGGACTGCAGCTGGAAATCGTCAGGTAGGCGTTGGTGAATTGCAGGCCCTCGGCTGCGAGCCGATCGATGTTCGGCGTGCGAATGCCAGGGTTCCCGTAGCAGCCGATATCCTCGGCACTGATGTCGTCGCCAATGATGAAGACGAAATTGGGTCGCACCATTTCAGCTTGGGCGTGTGCCGCCGACCCTGCGCCGAGGCCTGGCAGCGACCCAAGAAGCCCGCAGACTCGAACGGCGATAAGCAGCCGTCCCAACGGCCGGGACGCGGCGATCCTCGGTCCATTGCGGTTACCGGTGGGGTGCATTCCCTCCTCTTCCATCATCCGACCCCAAGATCAAGAGGAACTTTATGATGTCCGGGAAATATTGCCCGACCAGCGACTGACACATGCCGGCGCCCCATCCTCCGCCTTTCGGTTCTTTCATTACGTCCCTCACGACTTGGGAAACATGCGGTGTCGTTTCAGGAATGCCTCCGTCTTCGCCAACGCTTCCTCGTAAACCGCTCGTTCCAACAACAGGTATCCGTGCGCGCCGCCCTCGTTAACCTCGAGCTCGCAGTGATTACCGGCCTGGCGCATCTCGTCCTGGAATCGCTTCGCGCCCTTGAATGGCGTCGTCGTGTCTCCTGTGCCATGGAAGACCAGGGTCGGCGGCAGGCCCGGCCGGACGTTGTGCACCGGGGAGAGCTCCTTCCAGCGGTCGCCGATCTTCGCGTTCCCATAGCCTTCCACCGACGTGTCGATCACAGGATAAAACAGTACGAGCGCATTCGGCTCGGCGGACACAGCCCTGGCCTCGCGCGGATCGTCGAATTGGGGAAACATCGCCGTGGCGACAGCGACGTGAGCGCCGGCCGACCCTCCGTTCACCACGATGCGCGCCGGATCGATTCCCAACTCCGCGGAATGCGCCCGCACGTAGCGCACCGCCGAGCGCCCGTCCTGCACGCAGTCGAAGACCGTCACCCCATTCCCCGGCTCGAGCAGCCGGTATTCGACGCTGATTGACACCATTCCCCGGGTGGCGAAGTGCGCGGCAAATGGATACATCCGCGACGCATCCCCGCCGGTCCAGCCCCCGCCGTGAATCGCGACGAATGCCGGCCGGCGATCGGATGCCTTCCATCCCAACGGCAAAAAGAGGTGGAGCTTCAGCTCGCGATCGTCGATTTTCTTGTACGTAACGAGCTTCGTCGGAGCGAGTGCGGGGATCAGGCTGTCCACATATCGCGCGGGCGCCGACCCTGCGCTTGACTCCACCACCAGGATTCCGCTGGAAAACACGACGAGTGAGACGGAAAGCAGGAAGGGACTTTTCATGGAGGTTGGGGGAGGCGTTCGCGAAGGCCGCCTGGATACGACCCGCCGTAACGTGATTCCGTGTGCCCTCGCGAGGACGCGCAGTCAAATCAACGCCTCACCCGTTCAACGATCCGGCTGTCGGTCTCGTCAAGCGGACGGGCACCGGCCCCGGCGAGGACAGCCGCAACGACCTGGGCCGACGGCAGCGTGTCCACGACGGGCGCGGCAATCGGATCGGCGGCCGATCCAGACCGGTGGAGCTCGTTGCCGCTGGGCCCGAGGTTGCCGGCCACATAGACATCCTCGGTCCGTTGCGGCGGAAAACTCGAACGCGCGCCGGAGGTGTCCACCATTACAACGAGCGCAGCCTCATGCGACTTGCCGGCGGCCATGGGCGGACCGAACACATTGTTGACGACATTGCCCTTGGAGCCGCCGCGAATCCGGGCGCCATAGGAACCCCACAGGGTGATGACGTTGTTCCTGAGATCGAACACCCGCACATCGCGCAATTGCGGGCTTCGCTGGTCGTTGCCAATGACAAGATTGTGGTGGAGGGAGAGGTTTTCCGACGTGGCCAGCAGCATGGCATGCGGCGTATCCGCAAGCACGCACCAGGAGATGGTGATGTCCCGCGGCTTGCGCTCCGGACGCTTGTAATCATGCACGATGTCGATCGCGCCATCCGTCGCCCCGGTGGAGGAACAGTGGTCGATGACGATGTTACGACACGCACCGGAAATGCTGAAGTTGTCGTCACTCGACCCCCGCACCCGGATGTGCCGCACGATCACATCGTGCGTTTCGCGAATGCTCACCCCCCGGTCCCGGATGGTGATCCCCGGCGCGGGCGCGTCTTCCCCGTCGATGGTGATATTCGGCTCCCTGACGAGCAGGGGTGTCTTGAGGCTGATTGTTCCACCCACCCGGAAGACAATCCGGCGATCCCCGCCCGCAAGTGCCTGCCGCAGCGTTCCGGGTCCGTCATCGTCCACGGACGTGACCTCGACCACCCGGCCCTTGTCACCGCCGACGGTGCTCGCGCCAAAGCCTTGGTAGGATGCCGCGCTCAATCCAGTCTTCGATACGCCCGCGGCTGCAAGCTGCGCGGCCGCAATCCCACCCAGGCAGGCAAAGACTGCCAGTGCGGCGAGGAACCCTCGTGAAACGAAACGGAATGCTGGTCTCATGGTTGTTGCGATTGTGTACAGTCCTGGCCGATGCCTCAGGCGCGGCGTCTCAATTGGCGTCCGGCTGTTTTCAAAGTGGCCGCGGCGTCCCGCCATACCTTGCGCGAGATGCGGACGCGATAATCGGAAACGGCTGCCGAGGTTATTGGGCATCATAGCCAAACGTCACTGCCACCGTAGGTGCACCCTTTGTCTCATCCCAATACTGAACCGAGTTCGCACCCGCAGTAAGCACTGGCAGTGACGCCGGCGCCACCTGGATGTCACTCGTGATTTTCAATGCTTCGAGCTCGGCTCCGCCTTCCAGCCGCAATCTCAGTTGATAGGCATACATCGGCCGGCCGTAGCCATTTCGGAAATGTCCGCCCGTCCTGATGGCTTCGCGGAAAATCCCGTCCGCCCGGACCTGCCCCACCCGGCTCCAGCGTTTCCCTTCCTCGGAAAACTCGAGTACGACCGCGCCGCCCGCAGGGACTACTCCGGCCAGTTCCACCGCGCCATCAAGATAAGGATATGGTCCGCTCATCCTATAGGCGATCACCGCTGGCCGGGCCGCGTCCGCGGCGGCGAGCCTTGTCCCGTTCGCTCCAACTCTCACCATGATATTATCGGCCGACTCGATCCCTTCAGGTTCACGGCTGGCAATCCAACGCGGCTCGTAAGTGAATCGCCCGTTCCCGTAGACCTCGGGTTCATCGAGATAGAGGGCGGTGAAGTACTTTCCCCAGTTTCCGGTCGAACGCATCAGTGCCTCCCCCGGCCGCAGCGTGAACGCCATGGTGTGCACCGCTTCCGAGGTGTCCTTGTAAAACTGGCCGATGCTGTTGTTTTCCGTCGTAGTGTATATCCGCACGAGGTTCTCGGTCCCGTCCATGATCCGCCCCTGCCGCTTCCGAATCAAGTCCGGCCGCCGCTGCAACGTTTCCACGCCGGCGATCGTCTTCCCGTCGTCCTCGAAATAATAAACCTCTTCATCGGGATCCAGCATCCGCCAGCCGCCCTCGAAATAAATCTCCGGCACAACGTGGCCCTTCAGTCCCCAGACTCGGGACTGCAACCCGGCCTGATCGGCGAGCACGGAGAGCACGCAGGCGGCATGCTTGCAGTAGCCGTATCCATAGATGTTATGCATCCGCACCGGATCCTGGAACTCCGTGCTTTGGTGCCCCGGATGATCATGGCGCCGGTGGTTTTTGACAAACCCCCACAGTGCCAGCGCCTTCTCCCGATCGGACATGCCCGGCCGGATTGTCTGGGCGATGATGTCGGGCGTGCTGAACCAGTCGGGGTTCCCGTTGACTGAAATCCGCGGGTTGACCACCGGCGTGTCGCCCAGGTTTGCAATCGTCACGGTGCGCACGCGAACTCCCGCGGGCGCGTTGATCCGATAATCCGCCTTCCCGCTGGAAATCCGCTGTGCGTGCTGATGAACGCCGGCGGTCCAGGCCGGACGCGGCGTCAGCCGGTTGAGAGCGAACGCCAAATCGGCGAGCCCCTGCCGGACTGGAGCCATTGCCGCGGCAAAGTCAGCCGAGTTGGCATTGCCCGCTGGTGTGTCGCCCGCGCCTGACCGCGGCCGGTGAAGTTCCGGCGCACCGGTCATGGTTTCCACCCGCCGCTGCAACTTGGCCAGCTCACTGCGGATATGCCCCGTCTCCTCGTCGAGTTCACGGCGCGTCACACCGGTTTCCGAGCGCAGGGGAATGGGAGCACGTACCGTATTCGGACTAGGATCTGAAGCGGACTTCGGCACCAGATTGCCGGCGATGTTGCCCGACGCACCGGCTGCCAACGTGACAACCAGAAGAAAGAAAACGGCGTGGCCGCGGGGAGGGGTCAATCTCATGGACATGGAGTCGGAACGGGCGGGAGTTGCTGCAACGCGGGCAGGGTCGGAGAATTCACTCTAACCTTTGGTCCAGGAGCCACGCCCAGAATTCGGCCGACTTGTAGGCCGGCCCATAGGCGCCATGGCCCACCCCGGGCAGTTCCGTGTACCGCGGGCTCCCGCCCGCCGCACGCAAAGCGGCAATCATCTCCCGCGAATGCTGCACGGGCACACGGTCGTCCTTCTCCCCGTGCCAGCACCAGCAGGGGATATGCTTGATGTCCGCCGCCCTGGCCGGATCCCCGGCACCACAAATGGGTGCAATCGCCGCCCACGTGTCCGGATAGCGCATCGCGAGGTTCCAAACACCGTAACCGCCCATGGAAAGACCGGTGAGATAGATTCGCTTCGCATCGATCTTGTAGTGCGCTTGCACGTCGCGGACGATCGCCATGACGAGTTCCGCATCCGCATCCTTCCAAAAGGAGCGGGTGCGCGACTGCGGGAACACGATCAGAAGCTGCCGAAAGGAGCTGTCATGCTGGCGCAGATACTCGGGATCCTTCCGCATGTACGACGGCAGTCCCGTCGTCAGTTGCCGCCGCCCATCGGTTCCGAATACCTGGCTGCCGTGAAGGAAGACCAGTAGCGGATAAGCCCTGGCTGGGTCGTGATCGCTCGGCACATGCAGGACATACCTGGCTCCCTCCGCCCCCGGCTCGGTACCGACACAATCGAGCAGCGATGACGGTGCAGAGTCCGCGTCCGCGCTGCGCGCATCGGGAACCGCGCACACCAGCGAGGCCGGAATCAGCGCCGCCAACGCGGCTGCCTTCAATCCCCATGTCGGCAAAACCTGCACGGCCCGGAGCAGAAAGAGTTTTTCGACGGTGACAAGGAATCTTTCCTGTTTTATAGAAAGCCTTCCGACCGGTCGCAAACGGTTGGTGAATCGCAGATCGCGCTTGAGAATCCCGCATGATGCCCCTCGGGCTCGGCAAAAACCAGGGACTGATCTCCGCTCCAGGCATCCCGTGCAATCCACGCAACGAGTGAACCGCACCAAGAAAGCCGCAAAAAACCCGAATTCCCAAAAATGAGCGAGTATGATGGCCTACGTTGTTGTTTTATAACCACTAAAGTGGTGCCAAGGGGGGACTCGTTTTACGAGGGACGCCGAAAGTCTCATACGTTTCTCACACACTTTGAACCCTCTTTGCAGCTCCGACCAAATCCATTTCCCGCCGTGTGATTCGAAGGTTCGGGCAGTCGACCGCAGCCGCAGCCGGTCCTCCTTCATGTGATAGGCGGCTAAGAGGCGAACTCACATCCGAACGCCGCCGATCGAAACGATCCTACCACGCACAGGGCGGCCGTAGCCGACCCCCATCAGGCGGGAACACTCGCGCAACGCGTCGCCACTGCGGCTCGCCTGAGCCGCAGCCTCCATCTGCGCCCGGCTCTCCACATGGAATTGCTGCGCCATCCGCAGCGATTCGCTCGCACGGCGGATTTCTCGAAACTTATGCCACAGGAAGCGCACATGGGAACAGTCCTCAGGAACCTGCATGACGTCAACACGTTCCCGGGTAGCACGTGGGGCAGCCTGCATGGCAGGTGCGTGCTGGAGCGCGACAACGAATGGTGGGAGTGTGTGCGAGCAGCCAGGCCAGTCTTGTGCAGACCGTCGGAAAGAACCCGTCCGGTATCTAACGCAGGCCGTATGACTAAACTTTCGGGATGATCCAGAATTCGTGCAGAGTAGGCATGTCCGAGAGCATGCTGCCGCCTCAACCGCGTTCTGCGCAGTTGCTCACACGACCCAATGACTCCAGCTCATTCGGGATAATGTCGGAGGGATCTCCCCAGTCATCCCGGGTCATCCTGAATGGCAATTCACCTTATTTTTTCGCTAAGGGGTAAACTGTCCTCACTTAAAGGAAAAGCAGGTGCTTTTCCCGAACGCCCCTGGGTCACGTGTGCACCCGCGATTCCCGGATGACGATGACCAATGTGCGAGGGATTCTCCGCGTACGGCTGCAGGGTTGATGAAAGCAGAAGATGCCGCGTGGTTCAGCGACCGCGGCGCCAGTGGGTCGGAGACTGGCCGTAGCGCTTCTTGAATGCGGCCGACAGATGAAATGCGGATGCAAATCCGAGTTGTTCCGCAATCTCCTGCAGGCTCTGGCTGGAACTGCCGATCAGCCGGCGAGCCTTCTCCAGGCGGAGTTCCTGAACGTAGCGATAGGGGGAAAGGCCCGTGTGCCGCTTGAACTCGCGTCGGTAATATGAGTAGGCCACCCCCAACTCACGTGCAATTTGTGGCATGCTTGGCGGATGGTCGGCCGTTGCGGACAGGCGTTGCTCCGCACGCACGACCTTGTCCGTGATGTCACGCGCCCCCGCCCGCGGCATTGCTCCTTGCGTGACGACGGCAAGAACCTGCAGGCCAAGTGCGGCACGCAACGGATCGGAGGTGCTTGCCAGTGTCCGGCTCAATTTGGCGTGCACGGCATCCATCAGGGTCAACATTTCGTCCGGATGTTCAATGGAAACGACTGCCCGGCCTGGATCGAGAATCCGCCGAGTGCAAAGGCTGTCGATGACGCTTCCACAAAGTTCGATCCAGCGCTCGGTCCATCCTGTCGCCGGGTCGGGAGCATACCTGTGCCAGACCCTTGGCAGGATTACGATCGCTGAGCCCTCTGGAACCTCCACCAAACCCGTCTCCCGAGACTCAAACTGTCCGCGTCCCGCCGAAATGAAAACCACCTGGCAGGCACCCAGGATTCGTCCCGTCTCCCAGTGAAAATGGTGGTCAGCCGGGTGGCCCGTCGGCGGATAGCTGGTTCCGGGCCGCACCACCTGGCATCCGCCAGCCGGAACGGCAATCCCCCACGGATCTGAACCGGGCGGAGGTGGCAAATAGCGGAGGAACTTAGCGCCTCTTCGAATGCGGGTCATAATTTGTATGTAAAAGGTCACTTTCACAATTCCAAGCTGCAAGCCCGCGCTGTAGGATTCGCGGTGCTGAACCGGCCCGGCATGAACTCAGTCGTGGCATTGATGACATCCGCTGGAGTGACAGTCGCATGCAAAAGCGGCGACTTGCACAACTCTGTGCAAAGCTTGATCTCCCGCAGTCTTCTTCCTTCAGGAGGTCTCAAAGCTGTCAATTGCCAGCTCCGGCGCTGATTGCCCCGACCGACTGTCACTCCATGCCCGCCTCCAGAAGAATCTCCGCCGCGTACCGGCTTGCCCGCCAGGCGTATGCTGATCTCGGCGTCGACACCGAGGCCGCACTTGAGCGTGCGCTCTCCGTTCCCATTTCCATTCATTGCTGGCAGGCCGACGACGTGCAGGGGCTTGAAACCGCGGGTTCCGGAATCGCCTCCTGTGGGATCATGGCAACCGGCGGCTACCCTGGTCGTGCCCGCAACGGTGACGAGATCCGTGCAGACCTTGACCATGTCCTCAGACTCCTTCCCGGCAGCCAGCGCGTGAACCTTCATGCATTTTATGCCGAAACGGGGAGAAGAGTCGTCGACCGTGACGCGATCAGGCCGGAGCACTTTACACGCTGGCTCGACTGGGCGAAAACATACGGGATCGGGCTCGATTTCAACCCGACTTACTTCGCACACCCCAAGGCGGCGGATGGATTCACCCTCTCCCACTCCGAAAAGAACACCCGGCAATTCTGGATCGAACACGGCAGGGCATCGCGTCGCATCGCACAGCATTTTGCCAAAACACTCGGCAATCCCTGCGTGAACAACCATTGGGTGCCCGACGGGGCGAAGGATGGCCCCGCCGATCGATGGAGCCCGCGCCGGCGGCTGATGGAATCCTACGACGCGATCTTCGGGGACACGACCGTCGACCGGAAACTCTGCATCGATGCCGTCGAGGGAAAGCTGTTCGGGCTCGGCAGCGAAGACTACGTCGTCGGCTCGCAGGAGTTCTACACCTCGTATGCGCAGAGTCGTGGCCTCGTTCCCTGTCTCGATCTAGGCCACTACCACCCAACGGAGTCGGTGGCCGACAAGGTTTCGGCGTTGCTGCAGTTCCATCCCCGAATCCTGGTCCACACATCCCGGCCGGTCCGCTGGGATAGCGACCACGTTGTAATCCTGGACGATCCCGTCCGCTCTCTATTCCTCGAAATCGCCCGAGGCGACGCATGGGACCGCGTGTTCGTGGCTCTGGATTTCTTCGATGCCTCGATCAACCGGATCGCAGCATATGTCATCGGAGCCCGGGCGACCCGGCAGGCAATCCTGTTCGGGCTGCTCGACCCGTCGGCAAGACTTCGTGCCGCAGAAAATGCAGGGCTCGGGCACGAACGTCTCGCGCTCATGGAACACGCCAAGGCGCTTCCGTGGGGAGCGGTTTGGGATGAGCTTTGCGAGCGTACTGAAGTGCCTGCCAGCGCGGATTGGCTGAAAGAAGTTTCACGATACGAGAAAACGGTGTTGGCCCACCGCCAGTAAAACCGGCTAGAACATTTCCCAACGCCACAAGCGCAACCCCTCGTTTCATCGCATTCTAACCCATGATGCAGGGCGGCCAACCTCAGCAGTACGAACCGGTGAACGAATATGAGCGCGAGCCGGTGCCCGAGAAGGCACGACTCGGATTCAAGTCCTTCATCGGCCAGTATGCCGGCGAACACACGGCAGGCACGGAGCTGATGATTGGCCCGCTGTTCATTGCGGCGGGCGTGGCGGCCTTTGATCTCGTGGCCGGCCTGCTGATCGGCAACCTGCTCGCCGTGCTGAGCTGGCGGTTCCTCACGGCGCCCATAGCGACGCGGGCCCGGCTCACGCTCTACTTCCAACTCGAGAAAATCTGCGGCCGGAAGCTGGTGACGCTCTACAACCTGGCGAACGGCGTGATGTTCTGTTTCCTCGCCGGTTCGATGATCACGGTCTCGGCGACCGCGCTCGGCGTGTGGTTTCATTTCCCGATGCCGGGTCTGAACGATCTCTATCCGAACAGTGTCGGATGGGTGCTCGCCGTTCTGGCCGTCGGCACGGCCGTCGCTTTCGTGGCCGCGTACGGTTACAATATCGTCGCCCGGTTCGCCAACTACGCCGCCCCGTGGATGACGATCGTGTTCTTCGCCTTCGGCATTGTCGGGCTGCGCCAGTTCCTTGACGCGACCGGCACGCAAATCCACTCGGCGGCGGATCTCTGGCATCTTTGCCAGACTTCGATCTGGAAGGGCGGAGATCCGCTTCCGGGGCAGGTGAAGTTCACGTTCTGGCACGTGATGTTCTTCGCCTGGTTCTGCAACATGGCGATGCACATCGGAATGTCCGATCTCTCGGTCTTTCGTTACGCCAGGAAATCCTGGTACGGCTTCGCAAGTGGCGCCGGCATGTACCTCGGGCATTTCTTCGCATGGATGGCCGCTTCGATCCTCTATGCGCTACAGCTTCACAATAACCCGGCCAACACCGACGTGCTTCCCGGGCCGCTGGCCGGAAACGCCGTGGGCGTCGCCGGGCTCATGTGCGTGATCATTGCCGGCTGGACGACCGCGAACCCGACCATTTACCGGGCCGGACTCGCGTTTCAGGCGATTTTCCCAAAGTCGTCGCGCTATCGCGTCACGCTGATCACGGGGCTCATTGTCGCAGTGTTCGGGATGTTCCCGGCGGTCGCGATGAAGCTGCTAGGTTTCGTCGCGCTGTACGGGTTGATCCTGATGCCAATGGGCGCGGTGATATTCGTGGACTTCTGGCTGTTCCCGAAGCTCGGGCTCGCGTCATTTTACGCTGAGAAGTCCGGCTCCTCGTTCAACTGGGCCGCCGCCGTCGCGTGGTTTGCGACGCTGGGCATCGCGCTGTGGCTGGTGCAGAGCGGCCACACCCAGATCTTTTTTGTGAGCCTGCCGGGGTGGTTCATCGCGGTCGCGCTCTATATCGTCGCCAGCAAGCTTGTTCAGAACAAGACCCTCCAGCCTCGCCCTGCGGCTGAAGTGGCGCACGTCGCCTCATGAGAAAAGTCCTTCCAATTCTCTCCTGGATCGCGCTTGTCGGTGTGATTGCCCCGCCCGTGATGTATCTCGCGGATTTCGTGACGCTCGAGTCCGTGAAGACCTGGATGCTCGTCTTCACGATTGTGTGGTTTGCCACCGCACCGCTCTGGATGGGGCGCCGGAGCGGGTGACCGTGCACCATTCCTCCAATTGCCACAGTAACCGGCAATTCGAGCCACCGTCGATGGATTGATGCCCGCACCTCGGCTGCCGCATTCTGCTGTGGCGAAACTTTGCTCAAAGCAACGAAAGCGGATTCAGCCTCGAACGCAACGGAAGCGGAACGCGCTGGCCACCGAGGCGATGCGATTCAAAAACCGCGCTGATCATCTCAACGGTTGTTGCGCCGTCGCGCGCGCTGCAAAGCGTCTCCCGCCCTTCTTGGATGGCGGAGATGAAATCGTGACCGGACAATACATGCCCGGCCAACAAGCTCCCGAGGGCGGCTATCGGCTCCGGCCTGCCGATACCGGCGGTCGTGACCGGAGTCCACGCCCGCGCTTCCTTCACCGGTTGAAATGGACTGCCGGGCAGCAGGTGCGCAAGGGGCTCCTTATCGCAACGGAGATCGAGGATGCCCTTGCTGCCGCAAATCTGGAGGCCAAATCCCGCCGCTGGATTGCCCGCGCCTTTTACCGAGTCAAAAAACAGAGGGATGCCCCGTTCCGTTTCAAAGCGCGCATGGACTTCATCGCCTGCAAGGGGGCCGACGCCCTCCGGCCCTTCCCTGATGTCTGTGCGGGTAACGGGACGTCCGTCCTGCAGCACGGTCGCCGAACAGAATAGCGGCTTGCCGGCAAAGGCCGTTGCAAGATTCAACACATGGGAACCGAGCACCCAGAGATCGAGCGAACCGCCTCGATTATCCTCCTTTCCACGCCCGCGTATTTCCAGAACGCGTCCGATCACGTCGTCTGCAACAAGCTGCTTGATTACCGGAAGGACAGGATGCCAGCGATTGCGGTGCGCGACCGCGACTCGCACCTCGTGCCGCTCGCAGGCAGAGACGATTTGGTCGGCTTCGGCGGGAGTCCGGCAGAAGGGCTTTTCCATGTAAATGCCCGCAACGCCGGCCGCGACGGCCTCGAGCACCATGTCGCAATGCTGACCAATGTGCCGTGGGGCAACAGCGACAATGTCTGGCTTCATCTCCGCAAGCATCTGCCGGTAGTCCGCAAATCCCCGGGACACCCCCAGTCTCGTCAGCGCGCTTTCCAGCCCATTGGCATCTGCATCGGCGACTGCGACGATCTCCGTCCCCGGCAGTCGCTGCCACATCCGATCGATTCCATGGCCGTAGTTACCGCGTCCCGTATGGCCAATGACGCAGACACGCAGTCTGGCGTTGGCTCGGGCAGCGCGGACCGCATACGCAACACTGGCAGCCGCAGCCGCGGCAAGAAATGCGCGTCGTTTCATTTGGATTTCAATTTTTCGAGTCTGTCCTTGCCCACCGTCAGAATCCTGTCGGAGGGCCTCAGCGTAACGCTGAGCGTAGTTTACCTAGCGCCGTGACGAGCAGGTCGAACGTTGGATCGCGTTCGACATGATAGATGCGGACGATCGTTCCATGGTTCCTTGTGAAATCGTAGCGGAGATCGTGATCGACCCCGGGGGCATCGGTCCGCTCCCACCGAACAGTGCCCGGATCCACCAGGGCGGCAATGTCTCCCAGATCGAAAACGCCCTTGGTGGGAAGGCTCCAGTTTGGTCGTCGGAGCCTGATATTGCATAGATACTCTCCCAGCGGCCCCGTGCCGGCGAAACGTCGCTTGCTTTCCTCCATGTCAATCGTGAGATGAGTGCCCGTGTCAAAGAGGACAAACCGCGTCGGCAACTCGAACAGCAGACGTGCCGCCTTGATGTCGTTATAGGCGTTGAAATTCCAGCATCGAAGCGGCCACTGTGTACGCCCATGCCAGAACACGACGACACGGTCCGCAATGCGCGGCTCCAGCATTAGCGCGGCTGCGGCGTCGGTTGCAGGTCCAAGCGCCACCAGCCACAGCGGATCATCCGGCGTGGCTTGCAACGCCCGTTCGATGATGTATTGCACCCCTTCGGATTGGGGCGGGACATCGCGATACAGGAACGGTTCCGAGCCGCGCTTCACGGGAATCCTTCCGGCAAGGCCGGCCTTTCCCAAGACGATCTCCGTCTCCCTGAACGACGCGTCGATGCCGGATGGTCCGCCGGCATCACCGAAGTGTGCGGCAACGATTGCTTCAATCTCCAGCCGTTCGGGAAACCCAAGAGCGAGCGCGAGTGCATGCTGATCGTCGATCTCATTGGCCATGTCGGCGTCGATGATGACGCGGAGCTGGCCGGCTGCAGGTGGCCATGGAGCAGCAGGGCGCCGAGCGCCCGTGGCTTCTGCAGCCATCGCGGTGCCGGCGATCAAGATTGCGATGACAACAGGAAGCCAGAGGCAGGGACCAGGAAATCGATTACTTCGCATGACGGGGGAGGATCGTTTTGGAGCGAATGCCCCGGGAAATCGAGGCAGGCACCGAGTGTCCTCATTTGGAGAACTCTCCCGGCACAGGCGGCAACTTGGCGCCGTAGTACACCGCACGGTGGCGGTTGTCATCAAAAGCGATGTGCACGTACTGACGGTCCTTGCTCAAGAATCCATCGGGATAGTTCAGCCGACCCCGAGGACCATCCGAAGACTCCTTCACCAGGACGCGGCGGTACGGCCAGCTCTTCATGCCATCGAAGCTCACCCACAGCGCGAGCGGACTGCGATGACTGGAATTTGGATTGTGGACCATCGCAACAGCGTCGCCACCCAGCCCATAGATCGTGGCCTTTGAACCGGGATTGGGAATATCCGTTTTTCGCGCGTACTCGGGCCAGGTGCGGCCGCCATCGAGTGATTCCGCATAGTAGAGCACACCGCCCAGTCTGTCGGCGCGAATGATCATCGCGATCCGGCCGTCGCTCAGCTCGACGATGTTGTTTTCCGCAAACCCGCTGTGATCCTCGTCGTCAGTCAGCTTGATGTTACCATGCTCGGTCCATGTGCGGCCGTTGTCCCGGCTGATCAGGACGCCATTGCGCGAACGGCGGACGGCATCACTACGCGGGTTGGATTCCGGCGTGCCATCCTTGCGCTCGACGTAATGCTGGAACGGTAGAAGGATTCGGCCATCGCGTGTGACGATGTGATTCCGAATGTACGATTTGTTACCCAGCCGCCCTGGCACGAGCCGCGGCACGCCCCATGTCCGGCAGCCATCCGTGCTCTCGGTCAGCCAGGACCTCCAGCCGGCGCGGTGCCCGTCGTGCGTCGAGAAATAGAGCACCACTCGATCACGCAGTACCATGAGTTCGCTTGGCGACTGCGCGATTTGCATTCCCTTCCGCTCGATTGGAATGCCGGCCGGCTTCATGGGCGTCCACGTTCTTCCCTGATCGCTGCTGAACGTGATCGTCACGTGATTCTCCGGCGCGGGCTCGTGGTCGCCTCCGCCGCGCATCACCATGACCCACGTGCCGTCGGGCAACTCCCGCAGCGCGGTGTCGCACACCATGCTGTTCGGTTTCTGACCGTCGAAAATGAGATAGGTGCGATCATGGCGTGCATCCTCGACAGCTTGGGCTTCATAATTGGGAGCCGCGGGGAGCGGCGTCAGCGAAATCAGTATCAGCAACAGACCAGGAGTTTTCATGTGGGGAGGTATCAATGATTCGGTTTTTGGATGTGCGGCTTCAGCGGGCGACTGATCAGGAGTTTGCGTTTCGAGCCCGGCTTAAACAGTTCGCCGGCAAGCACCTTTTCCTCAATAAACCACGCGATCAGGATTTCGCCGTCGGCGTGCCGGTTCAATTCACAACGTTACAGGGTCGGCCGGCGATGAATGCCCGCACATTCCCCACTGCCACATCGAGCAACCTCTGGCGCGCCGCCTGGGTTGCCCACGCGACATGCGGGGTGACAAGGCAGTTGCGGGCCTGAACAAGCACGTCATCCGCCTTGGGTGGTTCCACGGGAAGAACATCCAAAGCCGCACCGGCAATCCTTCCGGCATTCAGCGCCGCGGCCAGATCCTCCGCCACCACCAGGGAACCCCGGCTGGTGTTGATCAAGAATGCGCCCGGTTTCATCAAGCCGAGCCGCGTGGCATTCACGAGGTTGCGCGTCTCCGCGGTTAACGGACAATGCAAAGTCACGAGGTCAGCCTGCCGGAAGAGATCGTCCAGGCCGACGTGTTCCACTCCGGTCGGGAGGGAACGGGAATGGACAATCACTCGCATCCCAAATGCCTGCGCCAGCCCGGCAACCGCGCGGCCAATGCGTCCATAGCCAACGATGCCAAGCGTGAGGCCGTCCAGCTCGAGCAGCGGCCTTTCCCAATAGCACCAGTCCGTGCTCGCCGCCCAATCGCCGCGGCGCACGCCGGCCGCCATCCGCCCGACACCATTGCTCAGCTCGAGGAGCAGTGCGAAAACGTGCTGCGCGACCGAACGGGTTCCGTATGCCGGAACGTTGGTGACAACGATGCCAAGCTTCCGGGCGGCGACGATATCGACAACATTGTAACCAGTGGCGAGGACGCCCACGTAGCGCAAACGCGGCAACCGGACGAGCGTGTCAGGGGTGAGTTCGCATTTGTTCGTCAGGACAATCTCCGCTTCAGCGGCCGCATCGACGACTCCGTCAAACGGTGTCCGATCACGGATTGTGCACGGACCGACTTCCTTCAAGTCATCCCAGGATAGATCGCCCGGATTCAAGGCGTAACCGTCGAGCACGGCGATTCTCATGGATCAGGTGCGCACCGGCTTGAGGGTCGGCGCGCTGTCCTGTGTCAGCTCGAGGCTCGGCCCAGTCGGGGGCGGGGCCGCATCCTCCTTGAAGAGTGGAATGGTCGGATCGATCTTCAGCCAGACCAGCGTGCTGATGATCGACATCACGACGATGAGCACCAGCGGCAAATCGTAGCTGCCGTACGCGCCAACCAGGTAGCCGAAAATCACGGTGGTCAGGAACGACCCGGCCTGGCCTGCCGTGTTCATCGCACCGGTGACTGCTCCCGAGTGCCTGCCCCCAATGTCGAGACAGACGGCCCATGCCACGGGCAGCATGAAATCCGAACCGGCGTAGGCCACCGCGAGAAACGCAACCGTCCAGAGCTTGTCGTCGGTCAGCAATGCCGCCGCGAGAAAGACGGACGTTATGCCGTGGCCAATTATACCCACGGCCCGGCGCCCCCATTTCAGTCCGATTCGCTTCACCAACATATCACTCGTGACCCCGCCGACGAGGTTGGCACAGGCGCCACAGACGAATGGAATCCACGAGAGGTGAAGGAGGTCGGTCTTGGTGTAACCGCGCCCGTTTTCGAGGAAGATATGGAACCAAGTGAGGAAGAAAAACGCGGACCAGCAGTGGGCGTGATACATCAGCATGATCCACCACATGTTCGGCCGGGCAAAGACCTCCTTCCATGGCAGGCGCAGGTGGGTGTTCGTCGGCGCGACATAGCCTATTTCCTCCCGTTCCTCGGCTGAAACGCCTGGCTTCTCCCGGGGCGAATCCCTGAACCACCAATACCAAACCGCTGCCCACGCCGCGCCGGCCAGGCCAAAGACGAAGAAACTGACCCTCCAGCCATAGGCATGCTGGATGGGAATGACGAGCAGTGGAGAAATCGCCGCGCCGAGCTTGCTGGCCATCCAGATGAAGCCCTGGGCTCGGGCGCGCTCCACCTTCGGAAACCAGCGGGCAATCGCCGCCGAGCAGTTGGGATATGCACCCGCTTCTCCCGCCCCAAAAAGGAAACGGGCGACCACGATGGACTTGAATCCAATTGCCGCGCCAGTAAGGGCGGTGAATGCAGACCACCAAATGACAATGCGGGTAATGACGCGACGCGGGCCGAGACGATCCCCCATTGCTCCCGTCGGCACCTCAAACAGCGCGTAGGCAAGGACGAACGAACCAAGCACCCAGCCCCATTGACTCGGCGTCAATCCGAGGTCTGCCTGAATCTCTTTCGCCGCGACCGAGATGCAGATCCGGTCGACAAACGTGATTACCGCAAAGATCCCTAGAAATCCGAGGATGCGGTGGCGGTACTTCATGCGGAGCGACGCTCCGATTGCCCGGAATCGACTCCGCCAGGCTTGGACTTGGACTCGCTCGTTCCTGACGGCGAACCGACAGCGCGCTCGTCCGCCTTCGGCCCCTCCTCGAGCCCGAGTTCCAGCAGGGCAGGATGCAGGTCCAGCAATTCCAGGGTGCGAACGCCCTGCCTGAGCCGCTCCATGAACGTCTTTTCCTTTTGCCTCAGCGCGCGAGCCTTGGCAACCACCTCAGCAATTTCTGCCGCAGGCACCATGACTACTCCGTCGGTGTCGCCCACCACGAAGTCGCCGGGATGCACCCGCACACCACCGATGGTAATGGGCACGTTCAATTCTCCCTTTTGGCGCTTGGTCGTACCCTTGATGGATACCCCGCGGGAAAAGACCGGGAAGTTCAGCCGGGCGATCGCATCGACATCCCGGACGGAACCGTCCATCACCAATCCGCGGATTCCCCGGAGTTGCGCGGCGAGCGATGCTATTTCGCCCCAGGCGCCGGCTTCGACGAAGTTGTCCACCGTTGCCACCAGGAGGTCGCCGGGTTTCGCGATGTTCAGTGCGAGATGCAGCATCAGATTGTCGCCCGGGAAGCACTTGACCGTCAGCGCCCGGCCGATCGCCTTCGCCCCACGATAGATTGGCTTGATATCATGGGTCAGCGCACCGCGACGGCCCATGGCTTCATGCAACAGTGCCGCCTCCGCGACATCTTCGAGTTCGGAAAGCATGGCCATATCGGATTCAGTTTCCATAAAGGATTTCGCAACTCGGATTCCTGTTCGGCAAGAGTGCCACCAGTATCGGACACAGCGGGTTCTCGAAGAGGTCAATCACGACGAAGGCCTCCTGTCAGTACCCCGTGGGTGAATCGACCGGCCCGCGGAACTCCGGCCCGCCAGCGGCGACGTATCCCCGGCTTTGTCCGTCCGGATGAGGTGTGATCCAAAACGAGTAGAGTCGTCCGTGGTTGACGTAGAACCTTAGCCTGACGTCGGTTCCCGCCAATTGGGACATGTCTGGAGCTCCTTTCCAGACCAACTGCTGGCTGGTACTGTTGCTCGTCAGGGTCGGGCTGTTATCACGCGTGAAGGGGGGAATCACGTTACCGCCCGCGTCCAGAATTTCCGCCTGCAACCCCCCATTCGGGGCGTCCAGGTTCACAAACAAATGTCGCCCTGAAAAACGCAGCTTTCGGGTGGTGAGCGTGCCCGTCGCCTCACCCGCATCCATCGACGCGAAACCATCGCGTCTTAGAAACGCCACGCCGGTGGCGCCGCCGGCATACATGTCGGGTCCATTGGGTGCTTCACCACTCAATCCCGAATAGTAGATGAAGATCCGATCGCCGACCACAAGCATGACGCCGCCCGCGGAATGCAGGTACGCCCGTTCCCAGCTACCCGGGACCCGGGTGGCGGCGATAAACGGGGTCCGCACCGGCCGGTGCCAGTGAAATCCATCCCTGGTAAACCCAATGGCCAACTCGGACATCTTCGGCACGCGGTTCCGGTTCGCGATGCCGTTGGCCGGGCCCTTGTGGACCTGAAAGATTCCCACCATCAGGCTCTCGTAGGCATTCGCATCCAAATCGTAGATTTGCGGCGGGTCCCCTACGGCCGGATCCGGAGGATCGAGATCGTCGGCCCCAACCCAGAACACCGGCTCCTCCGGCTTCCATTGGGCTCCCTGGACAAAGGAGGTGTGCTCCCAGTAATTACGGGCCCGCGAGCGGCTGGCGTCCCGGGCTTGGGTCTTGATGCTGTAGACCCAGCGCTTCCGGAATGGATTGTAGAAAAACGTGTTTCGGTCGCCGGATGGCCCCGTGGCCGCCAGCGGAGCGCTCCAGTGAATCCCGTCGCGAGATATATGCACGCGGCCACCACCGCCCGCTGCGGTCTTGTGATAGAAGTGCAGGCTCTTGAAGCGCTGCGCCTCATCATCCGTGTACCAGTCGATCCTCACGTGGTCCATGCCCCATCGCATTTGCGGGCTGGGATCGGCGATGTGGTTCGTTCCGGGAATGACACCGAGATCCGGACGGGTCCAATGCAACCCGTCCACACTGTGTGCAAGCGCGGCCCCACCATACCACCCCGTCATGTACCACATCTTGAACAGTCGCTCGCGGTGATCATACCAGACTCCGCCGGAGTGCGGAGCGGCCGCCGGCCTGAAGCCCAAATGAAGCTCGTGCGCGGTCTGGGGCGAGAGGATCGGATTCCCGGCAAACTTTTCAGGGGTGTGGTAGGTGCGACGCAGCGTGGTCTCCTCGATCAGGAAATCGTCGATGAACAGCTGCCGGCCGATGTCGATCGGGACAACCTCGGGGCGCTGCGCCAGGTATGGCACCGGCATCGGTGCGCGGGAAGCGGGATCCCGATCACGCGGCGGCCACACGTCCGGGAGAACGATGCCATTGTAGAGGGTTTCTCCGGCGGAAGCCGCGGGGAATGGAAGGAGGAGGGCGAAGCCAAGCAGCACCAAACTCGGCCTCACACGCTTCCGTATCCAACGTGCGAGGAACCGTTCTCCACCGCGGTCCGCACCCCGACCCTGCCCGGCCGGCCCGGAATCGGAGACGTCAGAGGTCACTTCGGATTCAATCAGGACACGAATGCTCATACTCAGGCACGGACTCAGAAGGTTCCCTTTACGCCAATCGTTACATTGTACCCCAGTTTCTGCAGGCGTGCGCCCCGGGCGTAGTCCGGGGTCCCGGGGGCATACCGCAATTGATGAACCGTGAAGCCACCAATTTCCTTGCAGCTAACATAGAGTGACGCGTGCTTGAAAAGGCTATATTGGGCATAGACGCTTACCCGATCGTAGGCGTCGAAATAGTTGTACGTATCCGGAGGGATGCCATTGGCGGTATTCACGGCTGCCGCCCCGGTTCTCTTTTCCGCCTGGTGGCTGTAGGTCAGCTTGATCGCATAGCGCGGACGAATGAAGTTCACCCCGCCGGAGTATTTCTCCGGGTTGAAGTCGGAAAAATCCGCCGTGGCGCTGCCGGAAAGTTCCAGCTTCGTGTAATTGACGAATACCTGGAGCCCTTGGGCCCAGGGCGGGAGGAAGTTGAGCGACTGCCGGTAGCTGAACTCGAAGCCGGTGATCTTCGCATCGCCGACGTTTTCCCGGGTGGAAATCTCGTAGTCATCGAGGCTGCCATCGTCCGGAAGGCCATAGAATGCCAACAACGCTGGGGTAACGGATGTCCGGATTGCCCCAAAGAAGTTTGCCAGATTCTTCTGGAACACCCCAATCTGGCCGAATCCTCCCTTGAAGTTGTAGCTTTCGAAGCTCAGATCGAAGTTGTCCGCTTCCCACGGCTTGAGTCCCGGGTTGGTCACGGTGATGGTGGGATTCTGCACATCCGGATCACTGATCGTGACCCCGGGAATGATGAAGCCGACGTTCGGTCGCCCGATGGTGCGGGCATACGCGGCACGGACGAGGAAGTGTTCGGTCAGGTTGTACGTCGCGCTGAGACTCGGATAGAAATCGCTGTAGCTACTGGAGGCCGTTGCGCCGCGCTCCTGGTAGCGGAGTTTCGCCAACCCCAGCGCATCGGTCGGAATCAGCACCTTGCTGCCATTGGGGTTGCGAATGAAGTCGCCGTTGGCGTCTCTTTGATACTGCGCGTTGATGTCGTCCAGGGGGCCGCTTCCGGTCACCTGAGTCTTCTCGAACCGGACGCCACCCAGGAGCCAAAGTCGGTTGTTCAGCAGGCGCGTATCGGCGCGAAGGTACGCTGCAGAGATCGTTTCCGTAAATTCCCGGGAGTTGTTCACGAGATTCTGATGCGCCTGGGCCTCGTTGAGCACAAACCAGTCCGGATGCTGGAGGTAAAGGTCATAGACCTTCTTCAAACTGATCGAACGGAATGGCGTGCCATGCACCGTCTTGGCCGTGGCGAGGTACTCCTCGTCGAAGACATCGAAGTTGCCGGCGCGGCGCGCGGCGTCGCTCGTGCTGCCGTTGGGCGCGAACGTCCAGGTCTTGCCTGGCTGGCGCCGGTCGCGCTCCATCCGGTCCACCGCCACTCCCGTCTTGAGCGTAAACGGGACCGCGGTCAGGAAGTCCCGTCCCAGGTCGACCCGCCCGCCGGTCTTGACGGTGACCGCGTGGGAAGGACTCGAACTGGCGCTCAAGATTGTATAATTCTCCCCGTTATAGACGTCGACCGGTTCGCCCGCCCGGTTCACAGCCGTGATCTTCCGGGGCATGCCATCCGGAGAGTTGTCCTCGCCCCGAATGACGAGGTTGGAGATTCTCGTCGGCACCGAGGTGAAATGGCCGTTCGCGACGTGCCGCAACTCGAAATTCGAGCGCGACCAGGATCCGCCAGCCGTGAACTTCCAAACATCGCCGCGGTGCTGCAGCGAGAGGTTCGCCTGATCGGTTTGGCTCCAGTTCTCGTACCAGGTGCCATTTCCGGAATCGACCTGGCCGACCCCGTTGGGGGCGCCTTGGGTGAAGGTGGCGTCGCCGGTGGCACCCGACCCGTAGTTGAGGTTCAGGTTGCTCCGGGTGACGACCATCGAATAACGCTTGGTGTACACATCGGACGACAACGTCGTGATGGGCGATATTCTCCAGGTGAATCCGGCCTGCCCGCTCTTCGTGATATACTGCTGGGTCCGGGACGACCAGTTGGAGGTCCGCTGGAACAAATCGACGAGGTTCCAGGTGGGCGTCTCATCCCGGGACTTGAAACTGTCGTCCAATGGCTTGGTCCGCCACGTGTACGCTCCACCGATCTTGAAGGCGAACGAATCGTTCACCGGCTGGAAATGCGAAAAATCGAACGACGGGTGGGTATATTTGGGCGAGTTCTTCGCGAGATGGTGTCGGGGCCATTTGAACGTGGCTCCATTGGCGTTGTGAAACAAGGTCGAGATATTATATTTGGTGGTCCGGCGTTTGTACTCGAACGCGCCGGTGGTGATAAGGTTGATCGATCCGCCGAGCCCGCTGGCTGACATATCGGGGGTCGGCACCTTCACGACTTCGACCCGGCTGAGATTGGCCTGCGGCACCTCGTTCAGATCGATCTCCCGGGAGTTGCCCCGGGCGCCGGCCAGCGACATGCCATCGAGTGTGAATCCCGACTGATCTGCCGGCATGCCGCGCAGGGAGACGGCGTCCGGCCCGGAGTCACCATCCTGATTGACCGAGACGCCCGGCAGGAAGAGCAGGAACTCACCGATATTCTCGAGTCCGCGATCTCCAAACTCATCGAAAGCCACGACATTCTTGAGATTCGGCGCCACACGCTGCTCGTTCATCGAAATGGCCTGGGCGGTCATTTCCGTATCCGCCACGACGGTCATCTTGTCCATTTCGACAATTTGGTCGCCTGCCCGGCCAGCCCCGATCCGAGTCAATTCGAATTCACGGCGCGTCACCTCACCAGGGGCCACGCTGACCGTTGCGGTCTGCCGCTCCATGCCGACATAAGTGGCGCTGACCTGAACTTCGCCCGCCGGCACCCGGGAAAGTCGAAAGGAGCCGGTCTCGTCGGTTCCGACCTCGATGTTGGATCCGGCCACGGATACGCGCGCATTGACCATCGCGGCTCCAGTCCTGGCATTGAAGACGCGACCCTCGATGGTGCCCGACGTGTCGGGCCTTTCGGCTGCGCCAAGGGCAAATGGAACGAGTGCTACAATGGCGCACATCGCCCGAACATGAACGGGTATGCTTTGCATGGGGTTTGGTGGGGTTGATGATAGGCAGTGAGATCAGCTAAAATCGGCCATCAGCTGCCTTCCACGTGGCCGATTACTCTTCAAAACAGTCCACTTTGTTTACACTTTATGCTTCTTTGAAGTCTCTCTTCGTCCATGTGTCAACACTATTTTCCACTTCGATGCATACCTATTGACATTTGCAGGTATAAATCGCGTCTTCTGCGACAGTGTGACTGGAATCCCTTGGAACCCACCTTACCCGCCTCAGGAAACATCCCATGACTCCATTTCCCGGGTCACTCACGTAACGCCATGAGACAGGAAATGCCTAATCCACGGCTCCCGGTTGATGAGGAAGAGAGATCTGAATCTCTGACGCGCATTGTCCGGAACAAGATCGAGGCCATGATTCTCCGTGGCGAAGTCGCCGCGGGCGAACGCCTGAATGAGGCTGTCCTCGCTGAAAAACTAAACGTGAGCCGGGGACCTGTTCGCGAGGCCACGCGGCTGCTGGCCGAATCCGGGCTGGTGACGGTCAATCACAATCGCGGTGTTTTTGTACGGGTGATCCGGCTCGAGGATGCCCTTCACATCTATGACGTGCGCGCGGGTCTAGCGAATGTCGCCGGACGGCTTGCGGCGCTCAGGGCGTCAAAGGCGCAGGTCGCCAGCCTGCGCAATCTCTGGGAAAAGATGGACGCCGCGATTGCGGCCGAGGATCCTGACGAGTACTCCCGCGTGAATCGGGAGTTTCACACCGAGATTGTCGCCATCTCGAACAACCCAAGGTTGATCGACTTCAATGCCATCACGGAACGCGAGATGTCGCTTTTCCTGCGGCGTGGGGCGACTACCCGTCCCAGGATGTCCAACCAGCAGCATCTCGAAATCTTGGAAAAGATTGCCGCGGGTGATGCCGACGGAGCGGCCAAGGCGTTCGAGGCCCACATTGTCACCGGGAAGCAGCGCATGCTCGACAGCCTCACGTAGCCTGCACTGGCAGCCTGCACAGTCGCCAAAACGCCTGCATCCCTGATTGCCTGCGCGGGCCTGACTCCGCCCGTGATAGCCGCTCGGATGAGCCCAGACCCGTTTGATGCGGTGTGTTATCGCGGTGCGCTGCAGAGCAGAACCATCGCCTCGCGGACGCGGGCAGCTTGCGCCGCATCCAGGGTGAGGAAGCGATCACGTCCCTGGCCATCGCGCTCCGGCCGAAACCAGGTGGCGCCATTGTCCTCGATGGTCACGGTACCCGATGACGACAGGCCGAAGTAAGCGCGATCGGGCAGGATGGCCCAGAGCGCGGAGGTGAGATCCCAGGTCGGACGGTCGTGCGGCGGCGGGTTGTAGAGAATGTAGGCTTCCTTCAGCGGATGATGGGGAACGTACTCGAAATCGCATTCGATGCTCCGGTGCGGATACGCTGCCGCGACCCCGATCTCGAATCCGCTCCAGACGATGGGCGTGGGCCATTCCGCGGCGAGCTTCTGTGCAGCGGGGATGTCCTTGACGATGTTGTACTCGAGGTGGCGCGTGTTCTCGTTCACGGTCTGAAACGCGCCGGCCATTACGGAGAGCACCGTGACCTTGGCGCGAACCAGGTCGCGGCCGCCGAGTGGAGAATGGGCATCAGGAGGCGAATCGAGGAGACGGGCGAAATTGGTGAAAAATCCGACCTGCACGAGCGCAACGCTGGAATCGGGCTGGGCGGCGAGCATGCGGCGCAGGAGTCCGACAGCCTCGGGTGCATTCGCCCCGCTGCGCAAATCATGTGGGTAACGCAGGGTGCCGTCGGCGTTCGTCTCGTCGGCGAGCCGGTTGAACCGGCCGGGCTCGGGAGTGGCACCCTGGCGCACGACGCCGATGGCGATATCGGGTCGGCCGTAAAAGGTGTTGATGGCATCGACGAACGCGGCGGCCTGCGGGTGATCCTTCGTGACGGTGACGGCAAGGAGTTCGCAATGGCCGCGGGTCTGCAGGGCATGGATGAGCCCGAGCGCGAGTACGTCGTCCACATCGTTCCCGATGTCGGTGTCGAAAATCAACTTCACCGGCCCGGCCGGCGCGGCGTGGAGGAACGCCGAGAGCAGGGCGATGAAGGCGAGAGATGAGGTTTTCATGGATTGAATTTGCCCATGCGGAAATGCCTCCTGAACAGCGCCAGGAAACCACCGCGCCACCGTGAGCGCCAGGCATCAATCATGACGGCGGCAACGATAACGACGCCCGTAACAACACGCTTGACCGGTTCGGATGCGCCAGCCTGGGCCAGGCCGGATTCGAGCGTGGCAATGATGAGCACGCCGAAGAATGTATTCACGACCGAGCCGCGTCCACCCATCAGGCTGGTGCCACCGATCACGACCGCGGCGATGGCACTCAATTCGAGTCCCAAGCCCGCATTGGGATCGGAGCTGCCGAGGCGCGACACGTGAAAGATGGCACCGAGCCCGGTGAGCACGCCCATGAGCGCGAACACGATGATCTTGGGTCGGAGGGTTGCGATGCCGGCCAGCCGGGTGGCGGCCTCGTTGGTGCCGATCGCGATGAGGTAACGGCCGAAGACGGTTCGGGTGAGCAGGAACTGGCCGGCGACGACGGATCCGAGGGCAATGAGGAAAGCCGGCGAGAGGCCAAGCCCGGAAAGGGGACGGGCCAACCCCTCGACGGACGGCCCAATATATTTGGTCTGCGAATCGGTCGTGAGAAACGCAAGACCGCGGGCAATCTCGAGCATCCCGAGGCTGACAATGAACGAAGGCATGCCGAGGCGCACGCTCACGGTCCCGGTGGTCCATCCCGCGAACAAGCCGGTGCCGAGCGCGAGCAGCGCGGCAAACGGGAATGGCCATTGCCAGTCCACGAGGGCAACGCCGAGCACGGCGCCCGAAAGGCCGAGCACCGAGCCAACGGAGAGATCGATGCCGCCGATGATCAGGACAAACGTCATGCCCACGGCCACAACGGTCAGGGGTGGTATCCGGTTGGCCAGTGCACCAAACATGCGCAGCGAGAAGAAGTTTTCGCTCAGCATTCCGAAAAGCAGCACCAGCGCCGCCCAGACGAGGAACAGTGCGAGATATTCGCTGCGAATCCTGTTACCGTGCATCGGTTGAATCGTAGAGATAGCCGCTGAAGGCTGCCCGCGTAATCGCTTCCTCCGACCAGGCGTCAGGCGTGAACTCCGCCGCGATCCGACCGGCCGACATGACGGCAATCCGATCGCACAACGTCATCAGCTCCGCCAGGTCACTCGACACCACCACGAGGGCACGGCCCTCGGCCACGAGCGCACGCAGAATCGCGTAGATCGTCTCCTTCGCGGACACGTCGATCCCCCGGGTGGGCTCGTCGAAGAGCAGGACGCTGCAATCGCGGGCGAGCCAGCGGGCGATGACGACCTTTTGCTGGTTGCCGCCGCTGAGGGCGGAGACGGCCTGTTCCACCGAATCGCGACGTACAGCCAGCCGGTTGCACGCCTGCTCGGCGGCGACGAGTTCTCGCGAACGTTCGAGCCAGCCGAGCCGGCCCGCTTGGGCGGGCACGGTGGCAAGCGTGGCGTTGACGCGGATCGATAATGGCAGGAGCAGTCCGTCGTGCGTGCGATCCTCGGGCACGAGCCCGAGCCCCTGCGCGACGGCGGCGGCCGGCGAGGGGAAACGCTGCAAAGGTCGGGTTTGGCCGCTGTCACGGAGCCTCACACCTCCGCCCGTCACGGGATCAGCACCGAATATTGCGCGCAACGTCTCCGTGCGGCCGGAGCCGATCAAGCCCGCGAGGCCCAGAATCTCGCCCTCCTGCACGGAAAAACTTGCACCGCGCACGCGATCGCCCGCCACGAGGTCGCTCACTTCAAGCGCGACCGCGCCCAGGGCGCCCACGGAACCGCGGGCGGCGCGCGGCGGCAGCGCGTGGCCGACCATTTCGCCCACGAGCTGGTCCACCGTCGCCGTGCCGGCGGCGCGCGTGGTCACGCGCCGGCCATCTCGGACGACGGTTACGCGATCGGCAATCCGGCGGATGTCATCCATCCGGTGGCTCACATAAATCACGCCGACGCCCCCGGTCTGGAGTTGGCGGATGTTTTCAAAGAGCCGGGCAATTTCCGGCTCCGTCAGCGCGGCGGTCGGCTCGTCGAGGATGAGAACGGAGCACTGCCGCGTGAGGGCCCGCGCAATCTCGACCATCTGGCGCTGGCCGACGCCGAGTGCGCCCGCGGGTGCGGTCACGTCGAGCCACCCGAGGCCAACGCGTTGCATCGCAACCCGCGCCTGTGCGTGCAGCGCGGCAAATTGCACGGCGCCGAAGCGCTGCGGGAGACAGTCGAGGAACAGATTCTCCGCCACGCTGAGAGTGGGCAGGAGGTTGAGTTCCTGCTGCACGAGCACGACACCGCGCGCCTGGGCGTCCGCCAGCGTGCGCGGGGCATGCGGCCGGCCGTCGAGGAGAACGGTTCCCGAATCCGGCTGCACCAGGCCGGCAAGGATGTGGGCAAAGGTGGATTTTCCCGCGCCGTTGCTTCCGACCAGCGCGTGCACTTCGCCCGGGGCGAGATCGAAGTCGAAATCCACGAGCACGGGCGCGGCGTAAGCCTTGCCGATGCGTCGCGCCTGCAGGTGGGGAATCGGCGCGACGGCTTCCATGGGCGGATGCTGCGCTCAGGGTAGAATCAAGTCGACCGCCGTTGTTTGATGGGCGGGAGGGGCGGCGCCGGCGAGAATCTCGAGCGCCGCCTCGATGCCAAAGACGGCCAGCTGATCACCATGCTGGTCGGCGGTCGCCACGATCCGGCCATCCTGGAGCAGCGGGCGGATGGCGCCGATGTTGTCGAATCCGACGACTTTCACCTGGCCGGTCCGGCCGGCGCCCTGGACCGCGGCCGCGGCGCCAAGGGCCATGCTGTCGTTGGCGCAGAGGATCGCCTCGAGGTCGGGGTGGGCATTGAGCAACGCGCCAGCCACGACACTGGCCTTTTCCATCTCCCAGGCCCCGCTTTGCACGCTGACGATGGTCATTCCCGCAGCCTTCATGGCATCCTCGAACCCGGCTCGGCGCTGCTGGCTGTTGAACGCCGTGGGCACGCCCTCGAGGATGGCGACGGGATCACCCCGGGTGAGCCTGGCGGCGAGTGCATCCCCCACCTTCCTGGCCCCGGCACGGTTGTCGGGGCCGACGAAGGGAACTTCGAGCCCGGCCTGGCGGAGCGCCTCCGGATCGAGCTGATTGTCGATATTGATGACGAGCACGCCGGCCTCTCGCGCGCGCTTCAAAACGGGCACCAGCGCCTTCGAATCGGCGGGAGCGATGACAATGGCGTGGACGCCGCGGGCAACCATCTGCTCGACGAGGTTCACCTGCTCGCCGAGATCGGTCTCGTTCTTGATGCCGTTCACGATGAGGTCGTAGTCGGCGGCGTGCTGTGCGTGATGGGCCCTTGCACCGGCGGCCATGGTGCTGAAAAACTCGTTCGCGAGTGACTTCATCACCAGGGCGATCCTGGGCTTGGCCATCCCGGATGGAACCTTGGAGGACTCGGGGGCGGCGGGCTTGCAGCCGGCGAGGGCGATGACGGAAGCTCCGACGGTGGCAAGGATGAGAGCCCCGCGAATCATAGGGAATTGGGATCGGCGTCCGTACGCAGACCATGCACCGCGCTCGCGATCCGTTTCAGGGTAAACTCACGCAACTGGGCGCCGCTTTGGCCCGAACCCACGAGATAAAATCCGGAATCCCGATCAAAATATCCGGCCCCGACCCGGATGACGGCCTTCCAGATCATGTTACGGAGGAGATGAAGCCAAAACCTGCGGCGATATTCGGAAGGCAGGGCTCGGACATTCGAGTAACCGTCCATTACACTGCCGATCACCGCGCCATCATGAAAACACGCAAGCAGCGAAATATCGTCCATTGGATCGCCACCAATCGCGTCGTCCCAGTCGATGAATGCCGCGATGCGGTCCGGAGATCCAAGGATGTTCCAAAGGGCAAGATCCTTGTGCACCAGGCAGCCGGACACCCCCTGCTCCCGTGCATCGGGCGATTTCGGCACCGCTCCTCCACCCGCTGAACGGGAATATTCCGCCGCCGGGGCGCCCGCCCTCCCCGGGATCTCCTTCGGGAAGTCCGTGCGTTCCGCCACGCCACTGCGGATGGCGGCAAGCAATGCGCCGTGCCGCCCGACTTCCGTGAGAATCTCCCCGGCATGAGCGGCGGGAAGGAATTCCCGCGAAGCCAGGAAACGGAGATGCTCCTCGAGCCGGGTGTGGAAATAGACCGGATACGATGCGTGGTAACCGTTCAATCCGCGCCCGGCCCGCAGCGCGGTAATATCGAACGGGCCGAACCCGGCCGGGGCAATCGACTGCCAGCGGGCGATGCAGGCGCCAATCTCCGGGGCGACGTCCACGAGTCTCATTCGGCCCCCCTTGAGATGTTGATTGAGGTCCGGGTGCGGCACCCGCTCGAGCACCTGCCAGGCAAAGGGCACCTTCGTGCGCGTTGCGTCGACTCCCAACACTTCGGGCACGGGCACGCCTCGCTGCGCAACCTGGCGCAGCACCTCCGCCTCGACTTCCATGTTGTCGTCGCCATCCGGCCCATCCTCGACGCGGATGAACCCCTCGCGACCGGCAACTGTCGCGAGGAACGTGGCGTGATTGCCTTGTCCAGCAGCCGGACGGAGTTCGATCCGACTTTCGCCGAAGAAGCGCTCGAGTGCGGATGCCAGATCCCGGGCCAGTGGCCCGTCGACCGGCAGCCTCTCATGCCCGTGCAGGCCGTGAAACGCGGCCGGCCGATCGCATTTCCAGTAATAGATGCCCTGGCGCGGATGCCGGGTGGCGTTCATCGCGCGGAATCTCCCTGTGGTGCCGGCTTGGCGGCCGCGGCCTCCATGACCGGCAGCGAGCTGTCCGCGGCGGCGCCATCAGCCGGCATGCGCGCGCGCCAGTAGGCCGCCAGCAGACTCCCGAGGATCGTCTGAATCACGCTGCTGAACACGGCGGGGACGCCGGCCATCCCCTGTGCCGCGAAGTGTTTCTTGGCGAGCACGGCAGCCATGCCTCCGTTCTGCATGCCCACTTCGATCGAGACGGTCCGGGCGCTGATGATCGGGAATCCCAGCAGCCGCGAGATGCCATAACCCAGCGCAAAACCGCATACGTGCACCAGCAGGACGGCCACGGCAACGCGGCCGGCATGCGCGATCACCGACTCCGCGCTCTGCGCCACGATGCCTCCGGCGATGAAGATAATCGCCAGGACCGCCACGGCCGGCGCGAAATGCGCCACCGCCGCCACCTGCCGTGGGAAACGCCAGTTGCAGGCCACGCCGATCAGCACCGGGATCACCACGATCTGCAGGGTCGACAAACACAGGCCAAGTGCATCAACCGGCACATACTGTCCGGCGAGCACCTCGCACCAGAGCGGTGTCATGAGAAAGGCCATCAATGTCGAGGCCATCGTCATGACGACCGACAGCGCCACGTTGGCGCGCGCGAGGAAGGCGATGAGATTCGAGGCGGTGCCGCCCGGGCAGCTGGCGACGAGGATGAGCCCGACCGCCAGGCCGGGCTCGAGCCGCAGGAGCTTTGCCATGGCCCAGCCGCACAGCGGCATCACGGAATATTGGAGCGCAAATCCGAGCGCGACGGCTCCCGGCATCTTCGTGAGCCGGCGGAAATCGCCGACCGTGAGCGTGAGCCCCATGCTGAGCATCACGATCGTCAGCGCCCATACCATCCAGGGACCCGCGAACCACCGCAGTGTATCCGGCCAGATCAGGGCGACGATCGAGGACGCGACAATCCAGACGGGGTAGAGATTCGTGAAACGGTTTAACATGGCGGATGACTCGGCGAGGCCTAGTCACGTGAAAGGGGATCGACCTGATGATAAGCCACGATCCCAATGTCATCCACCCTGGATTTGTAGCCCGGCCCGCCAGCAGCGACATGGCCGCGGCTGGCTCCGGAGCCATCCCGGCTCACCCAAAATGCGAACAGGCTGCCATTCCTGAGATGAAATCGGAAACGGACCGGTCGACCCCGCAAGGCGGATAGATCGCCGCCACCGCGCCAGGTAATCGGCTGCAGGGTTTTGTCGGCCGCGACCGCAAGGCAGTTCGCGGATGAAAATGGGGGGATCACGGCCCCGGCTTCATCCAGCACCTCCGCGCGCAGTTCACCGCCGGTCATCGCAGCATTCACAAAGAGCCGGCTGCCGCTGAATATGACCGGGCGCGTGGTGACGGAACCGCCGGCCGGGCCTGCGTCCATCGAAGCAAACCCGTCCCGCCGCAGGATCGCGAGCCCCACGCTGGCGCCGGTATACATGCCATGGTGACCGTCGGGGGCGACACCGGAGTAGGCGGTGTACGGGAAATAGAGCTTGTCGCCGACCACCAGGCACACGCCGGTCGTTGTGTGCACATAGCCCCGATCCCAATCCCCATACCGGCGGGTCGGGCTGATGAAGGCACGTCGGTCAGGCCGATCCCAGTGGAACCCGTCACGGCTGAAGCCGAGCTTGATCTCGGTGATCTTGGGAAAGCTCCCCAAGGCGCAAATGCCGTTCTTCGGTCCGAGGTGGATCTGGAATGCGCCGAGCAGGATGCTCTCGTAAGCCACGGCGCTCAGGCTGTAGAGTTGCGGCGTGTCGCCAACTCTCGGATCGGGTTGGTCAAGCTTGTCGGCATCCGCCCAATATACCGAACCGTCGAACGCCTGGGGTTTCAGGAAATCCGGACTCTCGGCATAGTAGCGGTTTCTCCCATACGGACCTCCGCGCTTGACGCTGTAGACCCAGACATTCCGAAACGGATTGAAGAAGAACGAGCAATAGTCCCCGGCCTTGCCGGCAGGCACTTCGCCAAGCACCCGGCCGTCCTGCGCAATCATGGAAATATGGTGGCTCCCCTTCCGATGCGTCATGAACTTCACCCGTTCGTCGGGATTCTCTGCCAGCGCGTCGAGCCAGACCGCGTTGTCGCCGCCAACGTGGGGCGAGGTTCGTGCCAGGACAAGATTGCCGCCCGCAATCCCGAGCGCCGGTCGATCCCAATGGACCGCATCACGGCTGGTCGCGAGCGCAAGGCCTCCCCGCCAGTCGGCCGTGTACCACATCTTGAAAATCTTTTCCGGCGCATCGTAGAAGACGCCTCCATGGCCGAGATAGCATACCGCCCGCTGGCCATCCGCCGGGCCGATCTCGTCCGGTGTCGTCGGCCTCAAGACCGGATTGCCCGGGAATTTCTCCGCGGAGTGATACGTTCTTGCCAGATTTGTCTCCGCAACGAGAAAATCGTCCACGAACAGCTGCCGGCCGGTATCGATCGGGATCACGGCGGGCGGCGATTTCAGGTAGGGCACTTCCATCGGTTCACGGGACTGGGGGTCGCGCGACTTTGGCGGCCATTCCGCGGGAAGCCGGATCCCATTGTAGAGAGTCTCCGCTGCGCCGGTTCCGGCAGCGGCCATTGCGGTGGCGAGGCAAATACACAAGCGGAACAGTCTCATGGAAATGGAGGGATGCCGGGCGCCCTGAGGGCTCCCGCGGAGGGTTTCAGCCCTCGCAATAGCCGACTTCGGAACGGGCGACAGCCATTCCTTTCGCAAATCGTTACGTAACGGCACCCTTGGGGGCCCTCCCGCCTCACCGCAGGCCCGAACGGTCGCTTGGATCACGCAGGGGATCCATCCTGTGCAGCTGTTCCGGCGTCGGCCCACCTCCGAATTGCTTCCAATAGAGTTCCGCGAACGGATTCAGCCTTGGCCCCGTGGCATTCTCGTTCACCAGCTTCGGTTGCACCGACTTCCACCAGGCATCGTAGGCGGCGGCCAACCGCCTCACGACATCAGGATGTTCCTTCGCGACGTCGCGCTGTTCCCCCCGATCGTTTGCCATGTCAAAGAGCTGCCAGGCCGGGTCCGTGCCACCATCAATGGAAACCAGGTGCCAGCGCGGCTCGCGCACCGAACAGTTCCTGAACTTGGCGAGGCCGGGATCGGAGCCCTTCGACCAGCGGCCGAGATGCGTGAACAACGTGCGCTCCGGCCACGATGCGCCCGTATGCGTCAGGAGCGGCATGAGGCTGCGTCCTTCGACTTGCGCTCTGACAGCAGGTGTCAGCGTCACACCGGCGATCTCGGCCAGTGTCGGGAAAAAGTCGATGTGCGCCGTCAACTCACTCACGTCCCGCGGCTTCAGTCGCGCGGGCCAGCGCCAGAATGAAACCGCCCGCGTGCCGCCAAGCCAGGGAGTGGCTTTGTGGCCACGCATGCCGGCGTTGAAGACGTTCGCCCCATTTCGGTCCCCTCCGTTGTCATTCATGAACACGACCAGCGTGTCGCGCGCGAGTCCCCACTCATCCAGTTTTGCCAGAAACCGTCCCACATTCTCATCGATGTTGTGGATCATCCCGAAATAGCTGGCCGTCTGTTGGTTCGGTGTCTTTCCAGCGTAAAGCGCCGCATCTTCCGGACGCGCATGGTAGGGCGGATGCGGTGCATTGGTCGGGATGTAGGCGAAAAACGGCTTGTCGCGCGCCTTGACACTTTCGATCCAGCGCAGCGCCTGGGCAAAGAAAACATCCGTACAGTACCCCTGGGTCTTTTCGAATGTCCCATTGTGAAGAATCGTCGGATCAAAATAGCTGTTGCCGGGTGCATCGCCGCACGAGCCGGGAAACATTTGCCCAATGCCTCCGCCGCCGTGGATGAACACCTCATCAAATCCCCGCTTTTCCGGACGATAGGCAGCCTCGTCTCCCAAGTGCCACTTGCCGAAAATCCCTGTTGTATATCCCCCACCCTTCAGCACGTCGGCCAGTGTTATCGCCTCAAGCGTGAGCCGCTCGCGCTCGAGGATGGTGTGCGTCACCCCGTTCTTGAACTCGTGCCGGCCCGTGAAGAGCGCGCTGCGCGTGGGCGCGCAGGTCGGGCTGACATGGAAATCCGTGAAGCGGACGCTCTGCGCCCGCAACGCGTCGAGGTGCGGCGTCTTCAGGATCGGGTTGCCATGCGCCGAGATGTCGCCGTAACCCTGATCATCGGTGAGCACAAAGACGATGTTCGGCCGGGTTGCCGGCGCCGCGGCGAGAATCGCACTCGCCAGCAGCGCCGCGCAAGTGAGCAAGGAGGATACGATACCCACCCGCATGGTCTGACGCGGACGGCATGGGAAGACTGAGGGTGTCATGGAAAGTTGGCGGAGCGCAGTCTGGTGGCGTCAGGTCCGAATCGCGCCAAACCCGATCGATTCAGTTGAACGTAGGGCCGCCGCTTGGCTTGCCCGCCATAGCCTTGTGCGAAGGCTGGGTCGGCGTGCCTCATTTCGAATGAAGCACGAGGCATGGCGGCGAGCGCCAGCCCTGCACTGAATGGGTTCGTCAGGGTCATTCCCGAATCTTCGCGCTTCGTGACTGAACTGCATGGTTCGAATGAGAAGGCGTCCTAAAAGTGGCAGCGGCGTCTCGCCGCTGTGAACAGAGCCGGGACGGCTCTGCCACTTTGGGCCCAACCCGGCCGAACCGAAACCAAGGGGTGGGAACGCTAATCTACGCTCATCTTCGCTAATCCAATCAGGGCGGATTAGCGAAGATGAGCGTTCCTCAAAAACCGCGATCCGTTTCGGCGATTCCTGGCTCATCGGCACTGTCCATGAAATCTTGCGCATTTTGCGTCCGACTTCGGCGATAGGTGATCAACTTGTCTCCACTCGCATCAGATCCCTGCAATCGGGACCGGCCTGAGATTTGTCCACGCCCCACGGGAAAAGTCCGGAACACCGACCGGCATGCTGCCACTCGCGACCGAAATCGCCGACAACTCGAGAATGCAGCTCCATGCCGCGGCGTCGTAGACCACGCTGTCGGGTGTCTGCCCCCTGCGAATCCGGTCAAGCAAACGGTAATTCATCAGATAATCCGCGCCGCCGTGCCCCGCCCCCTTGGCCTGTTCTGCAAGCGCCGTCCACAGCGGATGCGCAAACTTCTTCCGAATCATCGCGAGTTCCTCGTCACTCATCCAGTCATGGGGACGGCGGGTCCTCATCCCGGAACCGGTTCCAAGCTCCACCTGGCCCGAAACCTTTGCCGACAACCCGTATCTCTCCCTGTCGGCAATGACGAGTCGGGAGGGGAAGCCCTGAAATGTCGCCCCCGTTCCGGAGATGAGGTTCAGCTTCGTGATGGGGCGGGGAGTGACGATGTCGTGCTGCACCATGATCGTCCTTCCCTGGACGGTCCTGATAATCGTCGTGTTCATGTCTCCGCAGATGTAGCTCTCCCCCGCGTGGATGCCCCCGTTCGGCTGATGCTTGTCGCGGTATTGGGTCAAGCCCCGCTCCATCGTACTCATGGACACGAGATGGCTGAATTGATCGCCGCAGCCGATGTTCATGTATTGGGCAATCGGGCCGAGCCCGTGGGTCGGATACAGGTTGCCGTTATACAAGTAATGATAGTTGCGTCGCCACTCCCCCTCCCGGTCCAGATTGAACAGCATGCCGCGCAGGTCGTGGATATACGCGCACTCTCCATGGAGCAGATCCCCAAATACGCCCTGCCGGATCATGTTTTGGAGGAGTAGGACATCCTCGTAGTAGCAGCAGTTTTCCAAGATGACGCAGTGTTTCTGGTGACGCTCGCTGGCATCGACCAGTTGCCAGCATTCGTCCACAGTCACCGCGGCGGACACCTCCAACAATGCGTGCTTTCCCCGCTCCATGACGCCCAGGGCCATCGGCGCATGCCACTCCCACGGCGTCGCGATGTAAATCGCGTCGATATGATCCCGATCCGCCATCTGTTCCCACACGTGCTGTGTCCCTCCATAAACCTTCGGACGCGGCCGCCCCGTTTCCTTCGCCACCCGATCCGCCACAAGTTCCGCCCGATCCGTCCTCCAGTCGCACACCGCGACCAGTTCAGAGAACTCGAACTTCGAACTCGCCATCGCATGAGAAAGCCCGCGATGGCATCCTATCACTGCGACGCGTACTTTTTCGAGCGGCTTGGTGGTGAGATGATACACCGGCCTCTGACCCGCCGGGCGCGGGCGGGTGACACTGGCCGCCCCTCCGGCCGAAGGCATGCCGGGCAGGATCGCCGCGCTCGCGGAGCCACTGGCAAACAGCGCACCGGCGCCGGCCAGCACGGAACTCTTCAGGAACTCACGGCGCGAAGGGAGGGAATCCTGTTGAATTGGGGTGCCGGGATTCTTGGAAGGTTCTGTCTTCATGATATGGATTGGAACAAAATTCCTCTTTGCTTCCAGCGCGCGGAGTGGCTTGCGCACTCAACGATGAAGGAGTCGTTAATGGTGGGCGGGCTAGTCCCTTCGCCCGCGGATCGGCATCCGGACCTTCTGACAGACCTCCCGCTGCCGTTGTCGCATTAAGAAATCCTTGGTCAGAATGAACCCCTGACACCAAAGGTATAATGGGCTCCGCTGCTCGCAATCCGGGACGGCCGGGCATAGTCGGGTGTCTCCGAACCGTACTCGGTCCTGATCTGATCCGTGTCAAACAGGTTGCGGATGTTGAGGAAGAATGACAGCTGCCGGCGGAACTCATACGTGGCGGTAACATCCGTCGTGGTGCGGGACTCCTCGTAGCGGTAACCGTCTGGGGCGAGCACGGTTCGCGCGGCCTTTCGTTCATCGCCGCGGTAATTACTTCGGATCAGAACCGTCACAGGCTTTCGGCTGAAGGTCACCCCTCCATTGATTGTCAGCGGTCGAAAGTTTGTGAATTGCGCGACTTGTTCCTCATCGGCCACCAAGTTCACCTTGGTCCAGTTCGCGAATACGCTAAAGAATTTCCCCCAGCGGCCCAAGGGCTCCAGGGAATGCCGGATATCCACTTCAACGCCATTCAAAACAGCGTCTCCGGCATTGATCGTCGTTCTCAGCTCGTATCCCAAATACTGGACCGGATCGAGCCCCAGCAAGACCAGATCCTCTGCCGTGGCATCCTTGATGATGTCGCCGAAGAAATCAGAGACTTCCTTTCGAAACACTCCGGCTGTGAACACGCCGCCGCGATCCGTATAATACTCGAAGGAAAGGTCGTAATTATGGGCTCCCCATGGCTTCAGGGAGATGTTTCGGGTGGTAATCCTCCCCAGCCCGTTGCTGATGTCGTCAAATTCGTTGATGGTCGTATTGGGTACGATGTCATTGAAGTTGGGGCGGCCGTACGTCTTCGCATACGCAGCTCTGGCTAGGAATTTCCTGGAGACATTGTAGGTCAGATGGAGACTCGGATAGAACCCGTCGATCGAACGATCTACCTGATGCCCGCGGTGAATTCGAATGAGATCGAGTTCCTCCATCGACCCAACCGCCCCGGCTTCCGGCTTGCGAATCCGCTGCCCGGCCTGGTTGCGGGCAAATGACCCGTCTGCATTGCGCTGCCATACCGCCTCCGGTTGGAAGAGCAACCCTGCCCCGTCATACCCGGTTCGTTCATACCGGACCCCACCGAGCACCCTCAGCCGATTCCTGAACAACTGCATCTCTGCCTGGGCGTAGGCCGCCTGCAACGTTTCCTCCAGAACCCACGAGCTGTTTCTGAAAGCCGCCACCTTGGCCACCTCTTGGGCCGCCGTCTGGGTAAAGAGGCTTGGATCATTGGTCCAGGCGGAATATGCGCGGTTGGCGTCGATGACTGGAAGGACCATGCCGTGATGCACGCTCGTGAAAGTGGCATGCTGGTCGCTCAGGAAAGGAGTGATGGTCTTGTCGCCATTCATTCCCTGATAGGTATAGGTCCAGCTATAGGCGTACCGGTCGCGGAGATTGAACGACTGCATCCCACCTGCCTGGATTGCCAGTGGAAATGAGAAGCGATCGATCGCCCTCCGTATGTTCACGCGCGCCGCCCTCCGTTTGTCTATGACCTTTTCGTCGGTGAGCTGTCCGGTGTTCACGTTGTAGCTGTTGGGATCAGTCAGATCAATTTCCTGATTGCTATTGTTGAACGCACGTATGGTACCCGGAATGCCGGGGTAATTGCGGCCGATATCCTCAAACACAACCCTCACGCCCGGATGTACGCTCATCTGGGTTCTCACAGTTTGGAATGTGTTTTCCCTTGCGGGATTCCGTCTCGATTTCGATATCGAGTGATCATATCCCGCGTCGATTCTCCAGGTTCCATTGTCGAATCGGTACGCCAGCCTGCCTGAGGTTGCGTACCCAGGCGTTACCAGATCACTGCTGAACACTTCAACTGTGCCCCGGCCTGTCGCCCCGATCGTGTAATCCGGCCCATGACTCCCGCGCACACCACTCGCTGGCGAAGGTGTGGCGTTTGCACCAACACTCGCATTGAGGAAATTCATGGTCGCCCGATCACTCTCATATTCGCTAAACTCCCCTGTGAACGACAGCACGGAATTTGGGGTGATCCGCCAGTCGGCCCGCGAGGAAACGGACCTCCTGGACTCGATTCTCGGGCTTTCCGTTGCATTGGTTGACAGAAGCCGTGGGGTGGTTGGCGTCACAGGCGTGTCCGATACACCACTGACCGATCCACGAAAATCGTTTGAGACACTGGCAAGCGTGAGGAAGTCAGAGAAAACAAGCCCGGTCACGACTATGCCAAAGTCCTTGTTGACCGGTAGGGTGTAATCAAAATCGAAGCTGGGGCGGATGCTGCGAACGGCTTTCCCGCGACTGAACGCGGTCTTGCCCAGGGTCATATGCCGATCGTTTCCCGTTAACGCGAGCCGGTAGCGGAACTCTGCCTTCTCCCGCTCAAACGAGCTCTTGCTTACCATATTGATGGAACCTCCCATCGAGTCCGCAGGGGTGGCCGGCGTCGGAACCTTCGTCACTTCGATCCGGGAGAAATTGCTGATTGAGGTCCATTCAAAGGAGGCCTGCCTTGTGACCTGGTTGGCATTTGCCATGGATCCGCCACCGTCGATGGTCACCCCCACCATCCCGGAGTCAAAGCCGCGAATTCCCGCCCCCCGGTTGCCCACAAACCCAGTCTGATCGTTGACGATCGTATTCACACCTGGAAGGAAATTCAGGTATTCCGCCACGTTTCCCCCTGTAACATCGCCGAATTCGTCCGTCGTGACCACATTCTTGATGTTGGGTGCGAATCGCTGCTCGTTGATGGCAAGGGCGGCCCCTTCCCTCAGCCGGGAGCTCGCGACCACAAATGCGCTGAGCTGTACCGTGTCTTCCTCCTTGCCATAGCGTTCGACGTTCGTGAGAGCAAACTCATGCTCCAGACGCTGGCCGGGCGACAGCGCAAGTGGCACCTGTTGCGAATCCAAGCCGGTGTAGAATGCCTCCAGGACAAGCGGACCGGCAGGCACGTTGACGATGCGGTACGTGCCAAATTCATCCGTGAACGTCACAAGGTCTGTTCCCTTCACGGAGATCTGCGCGTTCGGAAGATACTGGCCTGTCACGGCGTTCTTCACACGACCGGCAACGATCCCGGTCGATTGACCGGTGGCGGGGCGGGCGGCTTGGGACTGAGCAATTGTCGAACCGGGCCCGGCAATTATCAACAATGTGATGAAAAGCATCGCAGGACGGAATCCGCAGCAGCGGGATCTTATGGCCGATGATCTGGACGTGTTCATATGAGTTTGTGGGTTCGAGTTGAGTTTCATGCGGTCAGGCACGAATCGATCCTGAGGTTTGGAAAAGCTGCTTCACGAGGCGCTTGTGGCCTGCGCACCGGTTGCATACTAGGTACTTGCGTTCTGGGGTTGTTAGTCCGGGTAAAAAGCAGTGAAGGACTGTTGGCGGGTGCCCGCCCGAGATCGGGGAGGAATCCAGCTTGGTCTCGTGCTCCCACCGCACTCTCGTCGCAAAGGCTTTCCCGTGTTATGATAACATCCTCGGGTGACGATTCCCGCCGGACCCGACGCTGCCATTGTCACCGCAGGCTTCTGGTGCCGGCTCCGCCGGGTTGGGAATTCACGGCGAATATTATCTGATCAATGTTCCCCGGCCATGAGCATTACATTCTACCGGCGCGTTGATCAGCGGGACACATCCTCGAGTTTCCCGAAGACAATGCGCTCTTTTCGGCTTGGCGACGTGTCGCCCTGCGTCGCGAGCACGTAAATCGTGCCCTCATATTCCCGGAACGTCGGATATTGAAAGGACTTCTCCGTCTCGAAGCGGTACTTTCTTACCCAGGTCTTTCCATCAACCGAGACTTCCAGGTTGAAAACGCTGCGGCTTACTCCGTTCACCCGAGCTCCGTCCTGCCACCCCAGATAGTAGACGCCGCCAAACCGGTCAAAAGTGGGCTTCGAATTGTCTCCACCCTGCACGAACGGAACCTCTTTACCTTCGGTCCAGACACGCCCGTCCGTCGGCTTTCGCCTTCGCGTCCCATCCGGCAGGCAGAACACCCGCAAGGGAGTGGAATCCGAATGCGGCCAGGCCCAGACAGATCTGAAAGAACACACGGCAAGGCCCGAAACCATGCCGGGGCAGAGGGAAGGAGGTATGCGCAATTCTCCAAATCATAAAGTGGCATTCCTTGGCGAATTATTCCCTGTGACACCGATCAAGTCCCCAGTTCTCCGCTTGTTTCTCGTGGCAGGTGCGCTTCAGGCCGGCCTGCTCAATCAGCATATCGGCCATGAAGCGTTGCCCAGGCAATCAGGTACGCGGTGCCGGCGCGGACAAGGCGGTCTCAAACACATAACGCCCGGAACCGACTTCATACGCTCCAGCACCTGACTGTTGCGGGAGGAATCTGACGCCTCGAGCCTGATCGACCGGCTTGCCGGACTCGGTCACGGCTGCGCTTCCTGAACCGGGCAGATGGAGGGTCGCCCGGCAGTTCACAGGAACCTCGACGTCGACCCGCAGCCGCCCGTCCTGCAATTTCCAGTCGATGGAGATGGTGCCCCGGACTGACTCGTAGCTGGCCCGCGCCCAGGTGAGATCCCCGGTCGGCATCGGTTGAAGGATGAAGCGTTGGAAGCCAGGTCCCGCCGGATCGGGCCGCAGACCCGCGATGTGCTTGAAGTAGTAGCTGCTCACGCTGCCGAAAGGCGGATGGTTTCGGCTGCCGCGCCCGGGGTCCTGCTGGATATTGCCGTACCAGTGCTCCGGAATGGTGGTCGCGCCATAGGTGAGCACCGCCCAGATCCAGCTGGGAAACGTGGTTTGTGAGGCCACGGCATAGGCGACGTCCGCCCGGCCGAGGAGTGGCAGGATTTCCATCAGTGCCTTCGTGCCTACGAAGCCCGTGTCCAGATGATTTCGCTTGGTGACCACGATTTCCCTGACCAGACGATCCAGCACCGCCTGCACGTGCTCTTCCGGAACGATCTGCAGGTACAGCGCCACGGCGCTCAGAGTCTGACGATAGTCCGTGGGTTTGTCGCTGCGGTAAAGGCTGCCCTTGGCATCGAAGAACTCCTTGTTGATCGCCTGCCTGATTTCCTCCGCCAAAGCCCGGTAGCGCGCGCTTTCCTCGCCCCGGCCCAGAACCTCGGCCATCCGCGACAACAACTCGGCGCAATGGAAATAATAGGAGGTCTCCACCATCTGCTGCCCTTCCGGCCCCCGGCCCCGAACGTCGGGGGCCAGCCAGTCGCCGTGTCCGCCACCGATGATTCTCGGCGCGCCCACGCCGCCGATCCCGGGGGTCCGCTCGATGCTGTCGACGTAGCGCTTGAAGCTTTCAAAATGGCGCCGCAGCAATCGGTCGTCGCCGTAATACTGATACATGTTCCAGGCATTCATCAGGTAGGCCCCCGACCAGGCCGGCGCATCCTGCGAACTGACGCGGTAGTTGCCGTAGGGGGCGTAGCGCGGGACGACTCCCGTGGTGTGCTGCGCATCCTGCAGGTCTCCGAGATACTTCGTGAAGAACTGCGGGCTTTGGAAATTGAACATCACGGCCTCGCACGTCAGCTGGGAGTCGCCCGTCCATCCTCGCTTCTCCCGGTTCGGGCAATCCTCCGGGATGCTGTGCATGTTGTTCAGCAGCGTCCACCGCAGATTGCGTTGGATCCGGTTGATCATCTCGTTCGAGCACGCAAATTCTCCTGTGCTCGTAAGATCGGTGCACACGTGCTGGCCGAATACCTCGAGGTCGCCGGGATTTCCCGGAACCCCCTCCACTTGCACATAGCGAAATCCGCTGTAGCGAAACCGCGGCTCGAAGACTCCGCCCGCGACGCCGTTGGAGATCCAGGTGTATTCCTGCGGCCAATAGGAATACATCCGTTTCGAGACCGTGCCATCCGGCTCGAGACCGTCATTGACCCGAATCTTGATTTTCCGACCAGCCGGGACGGCTCCGGAGAATTTCAACCGGGGCCAACCGGCGATGTTCTGCCCCAAATCATACACGAAGACTCCCGGCTTCGGCTGGCTGGTCTTCACCGGCGTCAGGGTGGTCCGGACGCGAATCGGCTCGATCATCTGCCTTTGCAGCACACCGGCGGGCTTTGGACCGATCACCACCTGACGCCACCGCGCGTCGTCGTATCCCGGCGCCGTCCATCCGGGCTTTTCCTCGCGGGCATCATGGATTTCACCCACACGGGGTCCGTCGTAAACGATGGGGCCAAAGGCCGTCTTCCAGGTTGAATCGGTCACGATCGTCTGCCGGGTCCCGTCCCGATAGTCGACTTCCAGTTGCACCATGGTCTTGGGCTGGCCGGTCCATTGGGTATCCCGCATCTGGTAGTAGGGATGGAGCTGGTTGTAGAATCCCCGGCCCACCATCACCCCGACCGCATTGGCGCCCCGGCGAAGGGAGGCCGTGACATCGTAGACCTCATAGAGGACGCGCTTCGTGTAGTCGGTCCAACCGGGATCCAGGACATGGTTCCCCACCTTGCTGCCATTGAGGTACAATTCGTAGTAGCCGAGTCCCGTCACGTAGACCGTGGCCTGCGCCACCTCGCGATCGATTTTGAACTCCCGGCGAAACAGCGGCGCCGGGTCGGTGTGCGGGCGATGCACCAAATACCATTCCCACGGATCGCCCTCCGTAAAATTGAGGTTCGCTTCCTTTTCGGCCGCTATCCGGTCCTTTCGCTGTTTCTCCCACTGCTCCTGGGGCCGGGTCATGATCCACTCCGCCTCCCATTGGTTCGCCTCAAGCAAACCCATCGTCCACCGGGCCGGCTGGCTCCACCCGGATGCCTTACCCGCTTCATCCCATACCTGCACCGCCCAATGGCACTCGGAACGCGATGCCAGTGGCTTTCCTGCGTACTCGATGTGCAATTGCCGATCGGAATCAACCCGACCGGAGTCCCACAGATCGCCCTCGAGTCGGCTCAATTTCTCGGCGGTACTGGACACCAGAACACGATAAGCCGTCTGCCGCTGACCACGCTCGGCTGGCCCGTCGCCGACCAGTTTCCAGCCGAGCCGCGGGTGGGCCTCGTCGAGACCGATCGGATTGTGCAGGTATTCGCACCGCAAATCCACCGGACGAATCCCGGCCGATGCTCCGGAGCACAGGAGCAACACGCCCAGGATCGACCACATGCTCCTCCGGGTGCGCCTCCGCAACACTTGCGGTGTCGATCCTCCATTGCGAACTTTCCCTGGGTGATTGAGATCTGAATGGGGTGGGTGCATTGCCGTTGAGCCTAACAATCGAAAGGCAGCGCGATACCCCGATTTACCGCAAATCGTTACGTCAACCGGCGCCGAACCGCCCTCCAGCCAGACCCGGAACCCCGGAGCATCGTAACGATTTTCGGTCCACCTTGTTTGCCTACTTTGAACCCGGATCGGAGCATCCTTCATGCACTCGCGACCCTTCGAGACTACCCGACTAAAATCCGCCGCGCGTCGACTTGGGTTCGAGCACCGCCCGACGGCGTGCGCCGGGAACTTGGCGCGCCACCGCAGGCTGGCTATCCGGTTCTCGCTCGTGCTCGGCCTGGCCGGCACGTCCGGGGCGGTGCTGCGTGGCCAGGAGGCTGTCGAGTGCACGGATTCGCTTCTTCCCGCCGACGTCTACACGGCTCCCGTCCCCGCGCGCTATCAGGACGAAAACCGCATGTTTCTCTGCGGCCCCGGAATTGCGATTTCGCCGGGCGGCCGGCTCTGGGTCGCCTTCAAGACGGGAGACATCGGTGAAGACGAGGACAACTGCACCGTCGTTGTGACCAGCGGAGATCGGGGCAAGACATGGAGCAAGCCCGTGGTCGTCGTCGATATCGATGGCCCGGTGCGGACCAACGACCCCGGCATTTGGACTGACCCGAACGGCAAGGTCACCCTCATGTGGGGACAGGTCTACGGATACTGGGATGGACGCGGCGGCTATTGGACCATGACCGCGGAGAACGGCGACGACGAAAACACCCGATGGAACAAGCCGGTCCGCTTGAGCGACGGGTATACGAAGAACAAGCCCTTCATCACCCGGGACGGCCAATGGCTTTATCTGATTGAGCACATGGGACCAGCGGCCCGCCGCGGAAAGCGAGCCGGCAATGGTGCGGCCATGGAGTCCAGATTCATTCATCCCCGTCCGGAGTTGAACCATGCGAACGTCTACATCTCGGAAGACGGCGGCAAATCGCTCCGCTATTACTCCCAGTCAATCATTCCGCCCGGGATAAAAACCTTCCAGGAGCACATGATCGTCGAGAAGCGGGATGGCACGCTCTGGATGCTCGCCCGGATCAAGGGTGGAAACGGCATTGGCGAGGCGTTCTCACATGACCAAGGAAAGACCTGGACGGAGACGACACCCGCCCAGGGCATCAGAGGCCCGTCCTCGCGCACGTTCTTCCAACGGCTGGCCTCCGGAAACATTCTCTTGATCAAGAATGGCGGGGACATCGATCAGCCGTCGGGCCGGACGCACCTGACGGCGTATCTTTCGGAAGATGATGGCGAGACGTGGCCACACAAGCTCCTGCTTGACCATCGCGGCACTTCTTACCCCGATGCCGCCCAAGGGAAAGACGGCACCATCTACATCGTGCATGACCACGGGCGCACGATGGAAAAGGAAGTGATTTTCCATCGGGTAACCGAAGCGGACATCAAGGCCGGAAAGCTCGTCGCCCACGACAGCTTGATCGGCGGCATCGCCAACCAGGCGACGCACCGCACCCTGAGCGCCGAAGAATACAGCGCCTGGAAAACCAGAGGGAAGGATTCATACTAACGGCGCGAACCGCAGAATATTGGCGTGAATTCAGCATTTCCCAAATGTCTTTCACAGTGGGAATGGATTACACCACAGAGCCAGGGATCGGGCGCAGCGTGGGCACTTCCGAAGGAGCATCGAGGCATTCGCCACCTATCCTTCTCCTGGCTCCTCTGCGCCGCTCCCCGTCTCTTCGGTGCAAGTGCTGAATGGTTACGCAATCTCATGGGATGAACCCGACCGTCTCTCGAAACTGCCCCCGAACGATCTGCCGGTGGTCGAAGCTGGCCGCGCTCACCGTGGCGCTTCTCGGCGCAGGAACCCTGTCGGGTTCGCCCATCGTTACGCTCCAGTCGCCGGAAAAGTGTGGATTGACTCACGGCCCGATGCTCGGCCACCTGGCCACCACCGGGATCCGCGTCTGGGTTCGTACCAAGTCTCCAGTCGAATTCCGCGTGCGCTATTCCGAGCATTCGGACCTGAGCGATTCACGACGATCCGATTCCGCCCTCACCGTTCTCGAGCGGGACAGTACCGGCTGGGTGGAACTGCGCGACCTCCAGCCCGACACCAAATACTATTACGCGGTCGAAATCGGATCCGGCCTGGCGGACACACGGGTCGACGGGCAATTCAACTCCTTTCGCACCCTCCCCGATCCCGAAGTCCTGCGCGATCCCCGGCTGAATCCGAAGGGATTGTTCAATTTCAGTTTCGAAGTGGGCACAGGCAATCAACAGTGGCGCGAAGCCGAGCGCCGGCTGGGCCGCCCGCTCGACGTGACCTACCAAACGATGCGCCGGCAGCTCAAGGACCGGATTCACTTCCAGATTCACACCGGCGACTGGATTTATGAGGAAGGACGCGACACCTCGGTCGAGCAATGGATGGCGGCCAACGGCACGAGCGATCGCCCCGCCATCGTCGACCTGGCCAAAGGCATCACCGGAGTCTGGCAAAACTATAAAGTGTACCTGGAACGTGGCGCCAGTTTGGCCGCCTTCCACCGGGAAATCCCGGTCTTCGTCATGTATGATGATCACGAGATCCTCAACGACGTCACCGGGACGGGGGAAGTCGGGCTGCGGGTTGACGCGCCGCAACCGGGCGTCTCAGGCAGGGGTCCGCCCGCGGTCGCGCGCGCCAAGACACGCCGGGCGGATGCGGAAATCGAGCACACGGTCTTTCGCGACCCCGCCCTGCAGGCCTGGGGTGACTATCTGGAATGGTCGAATCCCGATGTCGGGCTCCGCCAGCCGATCGTTTTCGGCCGCGCCCGATTGAAGGCATTCAGCGACCTCCTCTTCGATCCCAGGGCCAATTTTCGCGCGCTGGATGCAGCCAAGACCGGCACGCTCCATGTTCAGCGGGGACAGTCCAATACGGGCGTCTACGAAATTATTGAGGTCGTCGATCGCAACCGGCTGCGAATTCGCCCCGCACCGCTTGTAACGGAGGAAGCGCGCTATAGCATCGGCACCAATCATCACACCCGATTCCGGGTGGGTAACTGCGATTTCTATCTTCTGGACACGCGGTCCCACCGGACCCGGCACAATCCGGACGACCCTCACGATCCCGCCGTCACCATGCTCGGCAGCCGCCAGCTCCGATGGTTCCTCGATGAGATCGAGCAGAGCGACGCCGACTTCTTCTTTGTCGTATCGAGCGTCTCATTCACGATCCCACACGACAACAATGCCGCCAGCAGGGGCGGAACCAAGGAGGAATCCTGGACGGCTTATGCCCGTGAGCGCGAACTCCTGTTCGATCGCTTCGCCGCTCTGGACAGACCGGTGTTTCTTCTGACCGGCGACATTCATAATTCATTTGTCGTCCGGATAGGCCCGCAAATTTGGGAGTTTCTCAGCGGGCCGCATTTGTCGAGCAATCACCGTATGTCCGAGATGGGCCGGGTTCCCCTAAGCGGTTCTTACTTGTCCCAGGGACGTCCGGTCGAAATTCGATGGGGCACCGGTTTTCTCGACGACGCGCCGAGGCCGCGGGAACCCAGCTACTGCGTCGTCCAGGTGAACAACGTTTTCAACTCGCCCGACGCCAGGGGCAACCCGCGCTGGGTCGCCTATCCACACCCCCAGGTGATCTTTTCCTACCATGACGGCGTCACAGCGGAGTTGAAGTATGCGGAAGCCGTTTCCACCTCGTCACCCTGAGCTGGTCCATCAGGCCAGCGAAGTGACATCGGCCGCGCGCAGGCTCCCCGGGAGTTGGCTGATGGGCTCCTGATGGGAGGACGAGGGCAATCTCCAGCGGCTTGGCCGGCGGTTCAGTGTGATCCCCGATCAAGTTCCTGCTCCAGGAGGATTCGCATTTGGCGCACTTTGGCCGGATAGGTCGCGGCGAGATTATTCTGTTCGGCAGGGTCCTCAGGCAGAAAGAAAAGTCCGCCGGGTTCGGCGATGGTCTCCACTTGGGAACGACCAATCTTGTCCCGGACACCGACACGTCCCGGGGGGATGTATTTCCATGGTCCTTGGCGGAGGGTCTTCATTCCACCGCTCTGTTGCACCAGCAATGAACGCCCCTCTTCAGATCGACCCAGAATCGCATCGATATGATTCTCACTGTCGACGGGACCGTCGGTCGCGTCGCAGGCTGCACCGGTGAGGGCGGCTAGACTGGCGAGGAGATCAACCTGGCTGATCATCGCCTCGGTTGGCCCCGGCGAAATCGTGCCCGGCCATGAGGCGATAAAGGGCATGCGGGTGCCGCCTTCCCACGCGCTGTATTTCCCGCCACGCCAGGGACCGGCTGGACGGTGGTCACCGTTCATTTGATAGGCTCCGTCATGATATCCATCGAACAGCACCGGGCCGTTGTCGCTGGAGAAAATGACCAGGGTGTTCTTCGTGAGATCGAGTTTCCGCAGGGTCTCCAGAAGCACCCCCACGCCCCAGTCCAACTGGGCAATGGCATCTCCGCGCACGCCGAGACCGCTGGCTCCGCGAAACCGCGGATGCGGCAGGCGGGGCACATGGTTCTCATGGGTGGCATAGTACAGGAAAAACGGTCGGTTCTGGTTGGATTCGATGAAGCCAACGGCACGCTCCAGGAAGACGTCCGGCATTTCTTCATCGGTCCAGCGCGCCGCTGCGCCGCCGCTCATGAAGCCAATGCGGCTGGTGCCGTCGACGATCGTTCCTGAGTGTTGTTTATCCGCCTGGACTTTGAGCAAATGGGGATGGGAGGTGCCGGTCGGATTGCTGCCAACGGGTCCTTCATAGCTCACGGTGATGGGGTCGTCGGGTTCGAGGTTCAGCACCCGGCCATTTTCGATGTAGACAGCAGGTACGCGATCGCCCGTCGCGGCCATGTGGTAGGAATACTCGAAGCCCACCTCGCGAGGGCCGGGAGCGATGGCGGTGTTCCAGTCGAGCGGATGATCCTGATCTCCCAGCCCCAAGTGCCACTTGCCCACCAACCCGGTGATGTAGCCACGGGTCTGAAGCAAGGCAGGCAGGGTCGGCTTGATGGGATCAATGATGAGCGGAGCATTGCCGGGAAGAATCCGGGCCGCCTCGTTGCGGAACGCGTATCGTCCAGTAAGGAGCGAGTAGCGCGATGGCGTGCAGGTGGAGGAGGTGGCGTAGGCACTGGTAAAACGGCGTCCCGATTGGGCCAGGCGGTCCAGGTTGGGCGTATCGACGCCAGTCCCGCCATAGCATCCAAGATCGCCGTAACCGACATCATCCGCATAAATTAGGATTATATTGGGTGCACTGGCCGGGGCGGCCCGGGCAGCGATCCCGAGGCACGAAACGGTGAATGCGAGTAGCAGGGTTCGAGGTGAATTCATCGGGAAGCAGGGCCCTGGCTTTTACCGCAGATATCGCAGATGAACGCAGATAACTGAAAATCCGGTTTCATCATCTGCGCCATCTGTGATATCTGCGGTTGTATGGGCCTGGAAAGACCTGCTGTTCACATCGTCTTTTATGGCCTGTCTTTCTCAGGACTTCGGTCGGTCCATGCCGGAAGGCCCGTCCAAGCCTTGCCTGAAGGCAATCATTTGCCGCAGCAACCGGCTGGTCAGCTCGGGCTGCCGTCCGCTCAGGTCTACGGACTCCGCGATGTCGTCCTCGAGATTATATAGTTCAGGAGAGGCGGGTTTGTTTCGCACAAGCTTCCAATGGCCGTCCCGGATGGCTTCGCGGTGCTGGAAAAACCAATAGAGCAGCCGCGGAGGCAGCGGCTCCCGGCGCGTCAGCAGTGGCAGGAGACTCACGCCATCCAGGGCAAGCGGATCATCGGCGGGTGGCGTCTTGAGACCCGCCAGGGCAAGAAAAGTCGGATAAAGATCCATGGTCATCCCGACCTCGGCCGTGGCTGTCCCCGCGGGAATACGGCCGGGCCAGGAGGCGATCGCCGGCACCCGGTGGCCGCCTTCGTAAAGTTCCGCTTTCTGGCCCCGCAACGGACCGTTGTCGGAGATCTGTCCAACGTTCAGCCTGGGCATGTTGACGAAGCTCTGCGTGGCGACGTCGAATTGTTGATAATAGACGTAACCACCGTTGTCCGAAACGAAGAACACCAGGGTGTCGTCCCTCACGCCGGTATCCCTCAGAACGTCCATCACCCGGCCCACACCCCGGTCCAACTCGTGGATCATCCGATGAACAACCTTCTGGAGCGCCGGGCTGCCATCATGCGGGCCGAGCCGGCTGTGCGCCGGGTCACCCGCACGCGGGTAGGCTGCGCCGGGTTTGTAGTAAGGCGGGTCCTCCGGCGTCAGGTAGGGAAAGTGCGGCTCGGAAAACGCCAGGTAGACGAAGAACGGCCGGTCGCGGCTTTCGCGGATGAAACGCACCACATGATCGACCAGCAGCCGCGAGGAATATCCCTCCTCGACGACGGGCCAGCCGTCCCGCCACCAATCCAGCGCGCCCGCGGAGTTGTGGTGGTTGTTGGGGTCGATGAACCCGCCCATGAAACCCCGAAACTCGTCGAATCCGTAATCCGTGGGCATGCGGTGACGATATTCCTCGAGCGTCCGGTTATGGCCGGAGACGTGCCATTTCCCGAATATCCCCGTCGCATATCCCGCCTCGTCCCGCAGGCGTTCGGCGATCACCACCGTATCGTCCGAAAGCACGCCCCCCACCTCGTCCATGCCGGCCCTTTGCTGGTAGCGTCCGGTCAGCAGCGCGGCACGTGTGGGCGAGCACTGGGCGCCGTTCGAGTGAAAATCAGTGAACCGCATTCCCTCGGCGGCCAAGCGGTCAATGTTGGGCGTCACCACTTTGCTGTTCCCGTAACAACCGAGGTCCGCATAGCCGAGGTCATCGGCCACCATCAGAACGATGTTGGGAAGCCGTGTCTTGCTCTCCACCTGCCCTTGGTCCGCCGACAAATGGCAGACGATGACGATACTGACGATGCCCGTCCATGACACCGTTTTCATAGCCTATTTCTCCGTTGACGTGTTGGAAGGAACGACACCCGGGACTGCCCGATAGGCGGCGCGGCCCACCGTGTCCCTGTTGCGCGGAAAACCGGGTCCTCCCGCGGCTACATAGCCGTGGCTTGCCCCGCTGGCGTCAGGGCTGACCCAGAACGAATACAATTTTCCGTTTTTCAACGTAAACCTCATCCTTACGGGCTGGCCGGCCATTTCCGCGAGGTCTCCCTCTCCCTTCCACGTGATTTCGTGCAGCGTGCTGTCGACCTTGGCCGCCACGCAATTCTCACGGGTGAACGGAGCGATCGGCCGGCCCGAAGCATCCAGCAATTCAACCTGCAGTTCGCCCTTGGGACAGTCCACGTTCACGAACAGATTCCGCCCCTGGAAGCTCAGCGGACGAGTGGTCAACGTCCCGCCGCCGTCAGTGGCATCCATCGAGGCAAATCCATCCCGGCGCAGGGTCGCCAGGCCCATCGCATATCCGGCATACATGCCGCGGCGTTCTCCCCACACTCCGGAGAAAGCCGTAAAGAAAAAATACAGCCTGTCTCCCACCACAGTGCAGAGGCCCGTGGGGAGGTGATGATAGCGGCGGTCCCAGGTTCCCTCGCGGTGGGTGCTGGCGAGAAAAGCCTCCCGCTTCTCCGGCCGAAAGAAGTGAAACCCGTCCCGGCTGTAGCCGAGGTGGATGTCCGTCGTCTTCGGAATCTTCTCCCGGGTCGCCTGTAAATTGCCGGAACGCAGGATCTGGAATGCCCCCAGCATGATGCTTTCGTAACCGACCATGTTGAGACTGTAGAGCTGAGGATCGAATCCGCCGCCGGGACTGTCGCGACGCGGGTCGGGATGCGCCCCCGTCAGTTGCAATTGCGCCACGTCACGCTCGTCCGCATCGGCCCAAAACACCGCCGCATCCGTCCTATGGCTGGCCAGAAAGTCATCATGCTCGAGATACCGGCGCGCCCGCCCCCGCGCCGAATCCTGAATCTTCAGACTTTGCACCCATTTTTTCCTGAAGGGATTGTAGGCAATGGAAAGATAGTCCCCAAAAGACTTGGTGATTTTCAACTGCTCGCTCGAGAACCGGTAATTCTCGTCCAGGGTGGCGATGTAGTGCCCGTGGGGAATCGGGCGCTCCTCAGAGAACGGCGCGCCGTAGAGGATGAGAAACTTGTACCGCCGAGCGGGATCCGTGGCCTCATGATCAAGCCAGATCGAGTTTTCCCGCCCCGCCCCGTGGACGCCCGACGGCTGAAGCAGGATCGTGTTGTCGGATTTATCCCGGGGTTCGAGCAACTCCCCTGTGGTCGTGCTGAAGAGTCCTTGGTGCAAACCCAATTCCGGGAAGGTCCAGTTGATGCCATCCTGGCTGTACGCCACCTTGAAATGGCCGCGAAAGTCCCCCTGCCCATCGGTATAGAATATCTTGAAGCATTTTTCGAAAGGATCGTAGAAGGCCCCGCCGTGCTGGCTGCCGGCCGTGCTGTGCCGCCAGTCGCCGTCGCCGGATGAAGTCAGCACCGGATTCCCTTCGTACTTCTTCGCCGCGTGGTAGGTGCGCTGCAGGTCGGTCTGCTCAATCAGGAAATCGTCGACAAACAACTGCCGTCCGACGTCGATCGGAATGACCTTCGGGATGTTCGCGGCTTCCAAATACGGAACCCGCGCCACGGCCGCACGATCGCTCTGCTCCCGCTGCGGCGGCCACACCTCGGGCAGCATGATGCCATTGTAGAGGCGCTCGCCGTCCGCCAGGCCCGGTTCGCCCGGTGCGCTGTCGCGGGCAACACCCGCTGCTGCTAACGCCGTGGCCAGGCCACATATGAGGATTCGGGTTCTTTTCATTGGTGATCATTTCGATCTACTTCCATCGCTCATTGTTCAATCAGCTCAATCGACTTCTCCGAAAATCGAAAGCTGACCCCATGATTGGATGTGCCCACAAATCGCCGCTGCCATGCACGAATTCTAGGCAGGGTGGCCCGCTTGCACAGGAAAGCGTCGGGAGACCACGGCAGCCGCCCCGCCCCGACGGCGGGACGGCTGTCATTTTAGAAGGTGCCTTTGACCCCCAGCGTATAAGTGCTCCCAATCGAATTATTTCGGTAGATGTGGGAATATTCTGGGGCGGTCGGGGGATAGCCCGTCCAGACGATCCGCTCGTCGAACACATTGGTAATGTTGGCAAATAATGACAACTTGCGAGTCAGGCTGTAGGACAAATTCAGGTCCATGGTGGTACGCGGCTCAACATTGAGACGCGCCTCAGGATGAATAGCCGTTCGAAATCCCCTGCGTTCCAAGCCCCGATGATGCCACCGTGCCTGCACGGTGAAGGGCGAACGGCGAAAGAGAATTCCTCCATTGACGGTCAGCTCGCGGAAGGCAGTGAAGTCGCCCTGCCGGTCATCATCCCCTTTCAGCTTCATCTTCGTCACGTTGGCGAATACACTGAAGTCAGCCAGCCAGCGTGCCACCGGCTCGAGCGAGTGCCGCGCGTCGAGTTCCAATCCCTGGACTCGAGCCGTGCCCATGTTTTGCGTGGTCCGCAGATCCCACCCCACATACTCCTGACTCAGACCCAAAGCGTCCAGGTCTTCGGCGGTCGCCTCTCTGTCGACAGAACCAAAGAAATCTCTGACGTCCTTGACGAAGACCCCGGCCGAGAGGCTTCCTCCGCTGTCGGTATAATACTCGAGCGAAAGGTCGTAGTTGTCGGCCGACCATGGATCCAGGGCAATGTTGCGCGTCGTGATCCTACCCAATCCACCGATCTCGTCTTCCGAGATGTTCGTATTTGGAACAATTTGGCTAAAATCGGGACGGCCGTAGGTGCCTGCGTAGGAGAGCCTGCCCAGGAGCTTGGCCGTAAAGGAATAGGTAAGGTGCAGACTCGGGTAATAACCATCAAAGCTCCGGGCGACTTTATGCCCCCTATAGGTAGTAATAAGGCTATGGTGTTCAGGCGAATTATTTGCTCCGGCCTCGGGCTTCCGAATGCGGTTGCCCTTGCTGTCAAGCGCGAACGAGCCGTCTGCATTCCTCACCCATACGTTATCGGGTTCGAACAGGACGCCCGCGCCGTCGTATCGGGTTTTTTCATAGCGCACCCCGCCCAGGGCGCGAAGCCGGTTGTTCATCAACCGCATGTCGAACTGGGCGTAGAGTGCATCCACCGTTTCCTTCAGAATCCAGGAGCCGAGGGCGTGCCGTCGGATCACCTGCCCTGCCTGAGCTGCCGTTTCGGTGAACAGGTCGGGATTCTCGTTCCACGCCGCCCACACCAGCGAGCTGTCAACCACCGGCATGGAGAAGCCCAATCTCGTTTGAAGTCCGTCGGGGAAATTGGGATTCAGATAGGGCGTGATGGTCCGGTCTCCGTTGATGCCGTTGTAATTGTAATTCCAGATCGTATAGTATCGGTCACGTTCACTTGTGCTGCGGTCGATTCCAACTTGAACTGCCAGCGGAAAGCTTAGGCCATCGATCGTCCGGCGTGCATTGAGGCGAAGCGAGGAGTTCACGTCCTGGATGTCCATTCTATTCCCCTGTATGCTCTCGAGCATAGTATTGTTAGGATCTGACATATCTATTTCCATCCCCGCGCTGTCATAGGCGCGGATTCTATCTGGACGACCGGCTTCAGTGTGACCAATGCCCTCATAGACTTGAGTTACCTGAGGGATATAGTTGCCTTGAAATACGTTGGTGTTCACGAACTGGAAAGTCTTATCCTTGTTGCTGTCCCTCCACGCTGAGGATATTGACAAGCTGGCGGCGGCATCGATCCTCCATTTCCCGTCGTCGAAGCGATAGGAGATGTTGCCGGACTGTGAATCCCCGTACGTGACCGTGACATTATTCCGAATCTCCGGATCCCCTCGCCGGGCGGCACTGATGACAAAATCAGGGCCATGGGAGAAGTGACTGCCACTGGCGGGGTTCGGAGTTGCAGTGGTTCCGCTATCACCAGTGACCGACAGGTCGGCCCGTTCAAACTCAAATTCGTTGATATCCCCTCGAATCGAAAGCACCGAATTCGGGGTGATCCGCCAGTCAGCCCTGGCTCCCAGGGATCTGCGGAGTTGATGAGTCTGGCCTTCTATCACACTCACGACGCGTAAATAAGGCGTTTCCGCGGAAACCGGTGTATCAGGAGTGCCACTGATCGAAGTTTTCCAATCACTTGTGATATTCTCCATCGTCGGAAAGCTCCACGCTGACTGCCCGGTAATCACCACCCCGAAGTTCTTGCTCAGCGGCAGTGTGTAATCAAAATCGATGGCGGGAAGGATCTTGTACGTGTTGCCCCCGATGCCAAAGGGCGTCTTCTTCAAACTCAGATAGCCCGATTTCCCGGTGAAGGCCACGCGGTAGTTGAACTGCGCGCCGTCCCGCTCAAAAGCACTCTTGCTTACGAGGTTAATTGATCCGCCCATCGAGTCCGCCGGCGTGGCCGGGGTTGGCGACTTGGTCACCTCAATCCTAGAAAAATTGTTGATGGACGCCGACTGGAACACCACTCCGCGGTTGTCGCCCGTGCTGGTCGCCCCGACCGCGGAGAGCGGCCCTCCATCCACCGTGATGCCGGTCATGTCGGAGCCAAAACCGCGGACGCCCACCGAACCCGCCTCGGCGAAACCCGATTGAGTTTCTACGTTCACACCGGGTAGAAAGTTCATGTATTCCGCCACATTGCCCCCGGTCACGTCACCAAACGCATCCGTGGTTACCACGTTCATGATATTGGGGGCGTGGCGCTGCTCGTTGACCGCCAGCAACTCGCCTTCCCTCACCCGGGATTCGCTCACCTCAAAGGCCCCAAGCTTAATCGTGTCGTCCACCTGACCATAATGCTCCACGTTTGTGAGAGCGAATTCGTGCTCCAAGCGCTGGCCGGGCGAGAGGGTGAGCGGAGCCTGCTGCGGATCCAAGCCGGTGTAAAACGCCTCCAGCACAATCGGCCCGCTGGGGACGTTGGCGAGCTGATAGCTGCCGAATTCATCCGTGAACGTTGTCAGGTTCGTTCCCCTGACCGAGATCCGCGCATTCGGGAGGTACTTGCCGGTCACCGCACTCTTGACCCGGCCGGTAACGACCGTTGTTGAGGACACGTTTTCCGCCCGGGAGCCGGTTTGCCCCTGAGCAACGGCGGCATTCGGCAGCATACCGAGGCAGACCGTGGCAAGAGTGATGGCAAAGATTTCCACGAGACAATTGCAGCAGCGCCGTGATCGATATAAACCTGACAGGGTATTGATTTTCATGACAGGGGTTCGTTTGCCGAGGGGCGGCCAACCGGCCTGGAGAAGCCATCGTGGCGAAGCGTCCGGTGAGCCACCAAACGGTTTGTTCGGAGTGGTAGCAGAATGAACGGGATGAACCTACCCCCCCCCCACCGATTACCCAGAGATTCCTTACGTATATCGTTAAGTTGTCCGCTCACAATCCGCGAACTTCGCGGACAGCGGTGCCCCCACCCAAAAAGGAGCCGCCGGAGGGACCGTGTCCAACCAGCGGCTGACCAATGCCTCAAAGCGTAAGCGTTCCACTTTGACGTCGGTGGAGGGGCGGGAGTTTACGAAAAGTGATCCTGCGGAGGGTCGCTGATTAGCGCACGTACAAGAGAACAGGATACGCATGGAAGTTCTTGTCAGAACGGCTTGCCTGCCCAGCGTGGCGGCCGATGAGCAGCGCATCCCAGCCGAAGATTCCCGAGAGCGGCGGTGCTTTAATGGAGGCGGAACGCTTGCGGCGCGAAAACGAGG
>WYBX01000155.1 GCA_011525695.1 Verrucomicrobiia bacterium | reverse complement strand
TGAGCGCTGTCTTTGCGCTCAATACACTGCACCTTGGTCGGATAGCCCATGCTCGGTACTAGTCATATGACTAGACTTAGAGCAAGCTCATTCGCTGCTAACGTAACTAGTCGCAGCCAAACTTCAGAGAACGGATCCCAGATCCGTTCCAGGATCTCAGGCGGGATCCCGCTGCCGGAATCCTCCACATGGATCACGAGCCAGGAGCCGGGCCGCGCCCCTTCGATCGCATGCGCGCCCGCCTCGTCCAGCACGCAGTTCTCACCGCGCAATCGCAGCTGGCCGCCCTCGGGCATCGCGTCGCGCGCATTCACACACAAGTTGAGAATCACCTGGTGAATCTGCGTGGCGTTCGCGAGCACCGGCTGCAAGTCGGAAGGAACGACCGCATCGATCGTGATCGACTTGGGAAATGTCTCGGTGACGACCTCCACGACGTCGCGGAGCAGGTGCTTGACTTGCACCGGCCGAGGCTCGCCGCCCACTCCGTGCGCGAAGCCGAGAATCTGCCGCACCAGGCCCGCCCCGCGTTCGCCGCATTTCTCCAGGGTGGAGATCAGCCGCAAATCACCGGGCTCCGAGGCGAGCCGCCGCAGCATCGGTGCTCCCATCAGAATCGGCGCCAGCACATTGTTGAGATCATGGGCGATCCCGGCGGCCAGCATCCCGAGGCTCTCCAGCCGCTGCGCCCGGAGAAACTGCTCCTCGAGTTTCTTCTTCTCGGTGATGTCCGTGTTGATCGCAAAGACGTACGCGGGGCGGCCGCCCTCGTCACGGACGAGCGTCAGCCGTGATAGGACCATCACCTCGGCGCCCTGCCGCGTCATCTGCCGCCGTTCGCCGCTCCAGAATCCGCGCTCGGCCACGACGGCACCCGCCTCCGCTTCCGCGGACAGTTCCTGCAGGTTCAGTTCGGACAGAGTCCGCCCCTGTGCTTCCGCTGCCGTCCAGCCATACAGCCGCTCGGCGCCCCGGTTCCAGAAGCGGATTACGCCCTCCGCGCTGCGCACGTAGATGGCATCGCTCGCGATGTCGAGCAGTGCCGCCTGCTCGCGAATTTTCTGGTCCGCGAGTTTCTGCGCCGTGATATCGAGGGTCGTGGCCAGGAAATGGGTGACCGCGCCCTGCGCATCCCGGATCGGCGAAATCGACATGAGTTCCCAGTACAGTGCGCCATCCTTGGAGCGGTTCTGCAATTCGCCCCGCCACTCGCCCCCGGCAAGAATCGTCCGCCACAAATCCTCAAAGACGGCTGGTGGCATCAGCCCGGATTTCAGGACCCGCGAATGCTGGCCCTTCAGCTCCGCGAAGGAATAACCGGTATGCTCCGCGAACTTCGGGTTCACATATTCTATCCGGCCGGCGGCATCGGTGATCATCAGCGAAACGGGCGCCTGCTGGACTGCCTGGTACAGCTTCCGCACCTGCTCCTCGGATTCCCGGCGCGCGCGTCGCTCCGCCGCCTCACGCAATTCGCGGCTGACCGCCGGCCCGAGGGTCCCCAGCCTGCCTTTGACGAAGTAATCCGAAGCCCCCGCCCGCATCGCCGCCACCGCCGTTTCCTCACCCACCGCGCCGGAGACCAGGATGAACGGCAAATCCCTCCCCCGTGCCCGGATGATCGCCAGGGCATCCATGCCGTTGAATTTCGGCATTTTGTAGTCGGAAAGCACAATATCCCACTCGGACTCGTCCAACGCAGTCGTGAGATCGGCGGCCGTCTGCACGCGCCGGCTCGTAACCTCATAACCCGACCGTCGCAGCTCCCGCAGGAGCAGTCCGGCATCGAGTTCGGAATCCTCCACCAGGAGCGCGCGCAGGGTCGTCCGCGCTGGCGTGGGGGGGATGGGCAGGGTAGCGGGGGGTTCCATCGTTGAAGTCGGCTAGGGGTTAGGTCGTTCGAAAAGGAGACTTCGAGCCAGGCGCGCGGTTTGATGCCGGCGGCTCCGGCAGCGGCAGCGTGAAGCTGAACGTGGCGCCCTCCCCTTCCCGGCCTTCCGCCCAGACGCGGCCGCCGTGGCGCTGGATAATCCGTTTCACCAGCGCCAGCCCGACCCCTGTGCCCTCGAATTCGGTGTCCGTATGCAAACGCTGGAAAACGCCAAACAGCCGATCGGCATAGGTCATGTTGAACCCTGCCCCGTTGTCGCGGACATGATAGACCGCCTCGCCGTTCTCGACCGCGCCGGTGACCAGGATGGTCGCCCGCTCCCGGCGGTTCGTATACTTGATCGCATTGCTCAGGAGATTCGTCAGCACCGGCCGGATCAGGTTGGCATCGGCCTGCGCCTCGGGCAGCGGATCGATCTGCAGGTCAATCTCACGCTGGGCGGCATGGACAAGGAGTTCCGCCGCGATTTGGCGCGCCAGCGAGGTGATGTCCAGCGGCTGCAGGTCCAGCGGCAGCCGGCCAAACCGGGACAGGTTCAGGAGGTCCTTCACCAGCCCCTGCATCCGTTTCGTCTCCTTGACGACGACATCCAGCGCCCATTTCCCATCCGCATTGAGCGCAGCGCTGAAATCCTCCCGCAGGACCTGCGCGTAGCCGTCGATCGCCCGCAACGGCGCCATCAGGTCGTGGGACACCGAATAACTGAACGCCTCCAACTCCCCGTTGGCTGCCTCCAGCTCAGCCGTCCGCTCGATCACGCGACGTTCCAGCGTGAGGTTCAACTGGACCACCTCCGCCTCGACACGCTTGCGCTCGGTGATGTCCCGGGCAAAGACCAGCGCACCGTCCTGGCCATTGTAGTGGAACGGCGCCGCCGAAACATCGAGGTCGATCGGCGTCCCATCCAGTTTGAGTCCCGCCTCTTCCGCGTGGGGAACCGGTTCACGCCCCACATTGAGCCGGCGGATCCGTTCGGCAATCTGCCCGCGGAATTCGGGCTGGAAGCGCTCGAGCACGGGCTGGCCGATCAAGTCGTCCGGACTCGACGCGCCAAACAGTCGGAGCGCAGCCTGGTTGAGATAGGTGAAGTTGCCCCCGGTCTGGATGAAGATGGCCTCGGGCGCCGTCTCCACCAGGATCCGGAACCGTGCCTCGCTCGCCCGCAGGTCCCGCGCGGTGGCGAGGTGGTCCTCGACCACACTCAGAAGGGCGCGGCGCGATCGCTCGGCGACGGCCAGTAGCCGCGCCGTCTCCGCCAGGGCGGCGGCTGCGGCCTGCTCGGCGCGACGGCGCGCCGTGACGTCGTGCACGATCGAATACAGCAGCGAGTGTCCGTCGAGTTCCACGGGGCCGGTGAGCACCTCGACTTCGCGCAGCGAGCCGTCCGCCAGCCGGTGGGAGAAAAGGAATGCGTTCACCGCCCGCTGCCGGGCGCGGCTCATCTCCTCCTTGAGCTCGGCCGCCGGCAGGGTGTTGATCTCGCCGATCGTCTTTCTCCGCAGTTCGCCCAGGCTCCAGCCATAGAATTCAGCCGCCGCCGGGTTTGCATCCACGATCCGCCCGCCGACCGGGTCGACCAACATCATCACGGTGTGCCGGTTTTCGAACAGCGCACGATACCGGTGCTCGCTTTCGCGCAGGGCCGCCTCGCTTCGCTTCCGGTCGGTGATGTCGGTTGAAATTCCGCACAAGCCGCAAATCTCGCCCGCTCCAGTCCGGATCGGCGTCTTGATTTCCCAATAATAGCGGACATTCCCGTCCGGGCCCCTGACCTCGACTTCCTCGCCCGTATCCTCACCCCGCTCGAGCACCCGCCGGTCGATCGCCTTCAGCTGCGCCACGGTGGCGGGAGGGAAGAACCGGGCATCCTCGCTTCCGGGCAGTTCCTCCGCCGTGCACTGGAACAACTCCAGCGTAGTCCGGTTTGCATAGGTATACCGGCCCTGCCGATCCTTCATGTAGATGCAGGCCGACGCGATCCGGTCCAGCGCTCCACTGAACCGCCGGACCTGCTCCTGTGCCGCCGCGATGGCCCGTTCCGAAGCCTTCCGCTCGGCGATCCGCTGGAAGGCACCCTGCACGCGGGTGATCCGCCCGGCCGAGTCCCGAATCGCCTCGCCCATCGTGCGAACCCAGACTCGTCGGCCGCCCGCCGTGATGATTTCCATTTCCTCGTCGAACGGGATGCCCTGGGTGGCGCAGGCCTGAAATACTTCGCCAATCCTTGCCCGCCACTCCGGCGCATAGAACGCGCTGCCCTCCGCCACCGTGGGGGAGTGTCCGGAAGGCATCTCGTGAATCGCCGCCACCTCGTCGGACCAGTGCACCCGTTGCTCCTCGAGGTCGACACTCCATCCGCCAATCCGCGCCATGTGTCCCGCCATCCGCAGCAAAGCGGAGGAATCCTTCAGGGCGATCTCCTCCTGCGCCCGACGGATCCGATCGGAAAGCATCAGCCCCAGGGCAACCGTGGCTGCGGGATAGATGGTGAGGACCGGAAGGCCGATACCCGCCAGGACCTGGCTGGCCGTTTCCCAGCCGAGCATCAGCATGCATGCCAGCATCGCGGCATGCACCAGGAGCCCCAGTCCGAGCAGCTTCCGCCAGCCGGGATCGGCCAGCTGGCGGCGATACCGGTGACGCCAAATCAGACCGAGGCCCCCGGAAGCCAAGATGACGCTGAGTCCAACCCAGACGGCGGGTCCGCCAATGGAGAGCCGGCAGAGGGATGTCAGCAGCATCGCCACCGCGGTCGGAAGGAAGCCGAAGTAAAGCCCGGACACGGCGAGGAGCACCGAGCGCGTATCGAAGACGATGCCGGGGAGGAGCCGGAACGGCGCGAGCATGATCGCGATTCCAACCAGCCCGAGAACGACGCCGAAGACCAGTTGCCGCCGCCAGTTTCGCGCCAGCGGATAACGCCTGATGGTGAGGTCGAAGATCAGGACCAGCGCCAGCAGCAGCGCGGCGTTGTGGACCAGGGCAATGAATGGCGTGTCATTCATGGCCGGGATTGAGACTGTCGGGCGAGGACCCTGAATAGCGAGGAGCGAGGCCCGCCCGGAGCAGGAGGTCGTTCACCTCGCGCTTCAATTCGAGAATCCGCTCCTCCCGGCCCAGCGTCGCGTCGTGCCAGCGCCGCAATTCCTCCAACTGCTCCAGGATCCGGATACCCGCCTGCTTCCGCTCGGTGATATCCTCCAGGCTGCCTTCGTAATAGAGCACCCGGCCGTCATTATCGCGCACGACCCGCGCATTCTCCGAAACCCAGATCCGGCTGCTATCACGCCGAAAAACCTCGGATTCGAATCCGTTCACAATGCCTTCGCTCTCAATTCGTCGCTTGAATTCCAACCGCAAGGCCGGTTCGACGTAACCCTGCCGGCCGATGTCTTTCCGCTCCTGGATCAGGACATCGACCGAAGGGTAGCCCAGGATCCTCGCCAACGCGGGATTGGCCGCCAGGAACGTCCCCTCCGGCGTGGTCTGGTAAATCCCCTCGACGGCGTTCGCGAAGATATTCCGGTATCTTTCCTCGGCAACGACCAGCGCGGCCTCGGCCTCCCGGCGGCGCTGGTCACGTTCCAGGTTCTCGAGTCCAAAGGTGATGTCATTCGCAGCCTCCTCCAGCAGCGCCGCCTCCTCGCTGGCGAAGAAATTCGGCTCAGTGGCGTAGACCGTCAAAGCACCGGATACCTCACCGCCCAGCCGGATCGGAACCGCCAATGAGCTCCGATAACCCGCCTGGAGGGCCTGGTCGCGCACGTGTGCCATCCTCGGCTCCGCCAAAACATCGTGGCAAACGTCCACCCGACCCTCCCGAATCGCCGTGCCCGTGGGCCCGTGCGCCTCTCCACCCGGCCTCTCGTCCGCAAAGCAGCGGATCCGATCCAGGTAGCCCGTGTCATCGCCGCATTCGTTCAGAACCCGCACTTCCTTCGTCCCGGAGTCGAGCCAGCCGATCCATGCCATCCGAAACCGGCCATGCTTGACGATCGCGCTGCAGATTTCCTGGAGCAGGCTGTTCCGGTCGCGTGCATGCACAATCGCCTGGTTGACTTGGCTGAGCACGGCATAGAGCCGGTTGAGCCGTTCCAACTGTCGGGCCTGCGACCTCCGTTGGGAGATGTCGCGATAGACGCCCAGCATGAACCGGCGACCGCCCAGCTCGAAAGCCGCGCCACTGACCTCCACGGGAAAGCTCGAGCCATCCTTCCGGCGGTGCACGGTCTCGAAAACCGCGCCGCCCGGGGCGTTGAAGAGTTCGAGCTGCCGTTGCTGGATTTCCGTTTCCTCCGGCGTGCGCAGGGCGCCGGGCGGAAGCTGCCGCAGCTCGTCCAAGGTATAGCCATACGTCCGCAGCGCCCGCTCGTTGGCTTCACAAATCCGTCCACCGTCATCCATCACGAGAATGGAGTCGTTTGCGTGCCGCATGACGAGCGCCAACCGCTCGGCCAGCGCCAGCCGCTGCTGTTCCGCCACGAGCGAGTCCTTCAACTGCGCGGCATGGCGGTGCCGCCACACGTACGCCGCGATCATTCCCAGGACGACCAGGACCAGCACTACCGAGAGTCCCGACTGGAATGCCGCGCGGCGCAGCGGCGCATACACCTCCGCCAGATCGATCTTCGCGATCAGGATCCACGGGGTTCCGGGCACCGCCCTGGCCGTGGCCATGACGGGAACGCCACGGTAGTCCTCGCCCGTCTGCAGACTATTCAGACCACGGAAGGCGAGCGCCGCCGGCAGTGCCGGCTCCCGGATCGGACGGCGATATGCGAGCACGGGCGTCGATTGATGCCGCAGCTCGCTCAGGTAAAGCACCTGGTCGCCGTCCCGCCGCACCAAAACGGCTTCAGCGGAGGTGCTCGGCAGCGGCCACTCGCGGATGGTCGGGTAAAGATAATAGCCGGGGTTCAGCCGGAGCAGGACCGTGGCAAGCCGGCCCGGCTCGGCCGCCGGCTGCGAATCTGACCGCCCGGGTGCCGCAATTGGCACCACGAGATCGAGGTGAACAGTGACGGCGTCCGGCTGCAGTTCGAAATCACCCATCTGGATCGCATTCCCCGGCGGCAATGCCGGCAACTGGGCCCGCGCGAACGGCGTAATCCTGCTGTCTGAAACCACCAGCCGCAGCCGGCCTTGGGCATCATACAACAGCGCCGATTCGTACCGTTTTCCGGCTTCGATTGCACTGAGCCAGCCACGCACCCGCTGCTCCGCCAAGGGATCGCCACCTTCCAGGAATCCCGAGATGTCCGCGGCCACGGCGGGCGCGCGCTGGAGGAATCGTCCCTCGTCAAATCGTTCGCTCCGCCATTGCTCCAGCTGCGCCACCTTGAGGTTGGCCACCGCGTCGAGCTCCCGCCGCACGTGGGCCCGCGCGGTGGTCTGCTGCCGGCGGATCAGCAGCAATCCCCCAACGATGACCACGGCACCGGCCAATAATGCCACGGCCGCCAGCCTGCGGGTGAAGGCTCGGTCCGCTCCGCCGGGTGGCATCGCGGCAATCGCATGCGACCAGCGGCGGATGACGAGGGCCAGCGGCCCGCCGAGCAACACGCTGGCGTTGACCAGCATGAAGCCAAGCGCCGTCGACCACGCCATTGGCACCACTCCGCTGCTGTAATGGAACGGGGTTCCGGTCCAGTAACCGGCCATCACGATCGCTCCAATGAGCAGACCGGCTGTGGAAGCACCCATCGATACCCAGCGGGCCGGCGGTCCGTGAAACGCGTTCGCAGCCATTGCTGCCGCACTGATCAGGAATGCCCAACCCGTCAGCGGCGCCATCCGGCCCAGCGGAATGGTTCCCACGTACCTCCCGGCCGCATCGAACCACTCCTCCCAAGGGGCGGGATACGAATGCCACGGCTGGAGTGCCGGCAGGATCGCGACACCGGACGTCAGCAGCGCAGTCATGATCTGGATCCAGCCGGCGGTGCTGCGCGCAATTCGCGACGTCACGATGATCTGGCAGCCGCCGAGGAGGGCAACCAGCAGCGCGGTGATCGGCGCCATCGGGACGTACGACTCGCCGAACGCAAGGACACTCCATTTGTCCAGTGCCCACGTGAGCAGCACGAGCAAGCCCAGCGCGAACGCGGCTGCCCCCAGCAGCCGGGCCTGCACTTGTACAAGTTTGCTCATGATCAGTGGTTGGCTTTCAGATGACGCCTTGCGCGTTCCCGCTGAAATCGGCTCAGCGGGAGGGTAAGCGAAGGCAGCTTAAGTTCACCGTGGGGGTTCCGCTCCTTCAACGGAAACCGCTGAGCCATTCTTGGCATTCAGTGGTCCTTTCCAGACCCTGGATTTGCCGCTCGTTCCGCCGGTGACTGAGGAGGGCCGCGAAGAATACCGAAGGCTCGCCCGCAGTGCCTGACCGAAAATGCCCGGGGCATTTTCGTTCAGCAGCATGGCGGATGATTCGCCCTCACTTTCGGTGCCTTCAAGTCGAGGCGCCGTAAGACCGACAGGCTGCTAACCCAAGTTTTTCCGTGTCTTCCCGAACCTCCCCCGCCACAGTACCCCTCTCCATGTCACTCGATCTCAACCAGCTCGTCACCTCGCTTGCCCAGCGCGCCCGCGCCGCGTCCTTTGTGCTCGCGACGGCACCGGCAGCGGCAAAGAACGCTGCGTTGGAAAAGCTGGCGGACCTGATCGACGCCTCGCATTTCATGCTTCTGGAGTCGAACCAGCGCGACTTGCTTTCGCCTGAGGCCGGGGCGCTCACGCCGGCAGTCCGCGACCGGCTGACATTGAATGAGATGCGGCTGCGCCACCTCGCGGCCTCCGTGCGCGAGGTCGTGGCCCTGCCCGACCCGGTTGGCGAGTCGCTGGAGGAAATCACCCGGCCAAATGGGCTGCGAATCCGGAAGCTTCGCGTGCCGATTGGCGTGATCGGGATCATCTTCGAATCACGGCCGAACGTCACGATCGACTGCGCCGTGCTCTGCCTGAAGAGCGGCAATGCGGCGCTGCTGCGCGGCGGCAAGGAGTGCTTTCATACGAACATGGCCCTGGCGTCGCTGGTTTCCCAGGCGCTGGTCGCCGCCAACCTTCCCGGAGACGCCGTGCAGCTGGTTCCCACGACGGACCGCGCCGCGCTCAACACGCTGCTCAAGCTCGACTCGCTGATTCACTGCCTCATTCCCCGCGGCGGCGAGGGGCTGATCCGCTACGTCGCGGAAAACAGCACGATTCCGGTAATCAAGCATTACAAGGGCGTGTGCTTCGTCTATCTCGACGCCGCCGCCGATCCCGCGATGGCGGAGTCGATCACGGTAAACGCCAAGACCCAGCGGCCCGGCGTCTGCAATGCGGCCGAACAGCTCCTCGTGCACCGGTCGGTCGCCCCGAAGCTGCTCCCCGAGATTGCCCGCGCCCTGGCGGCGCAACAGGTCGAACTCCGGTGCGACTCCACCAGCGGCACAATCCTCCGGGACGCCCAGCTGCCGTTTACGCCGGCAAAATCGTCGGATTACACCACGGAGTTCCTTGATCGAATCCTCGCCATCCGGATCGTCGACTCGCTCGAGGATGCCATTGCGACGATCAACCGCGACGGTTCGGGCCACAGCGATGCCATCGTGACCGGCGATGAATCGGCCGCGCGGCGGTTCCTCGCGGCCGTCGACAGCGCGACCGTGTATTGGAATGCCAGCACGCGATTCACCGATGGATTCGAGTTCGGTTACGGAGCGGAGATTGGCATCAGCACCGATCGGCTGCATGCGCGCGGACCCATGGGACTCCGCGAATTGTGCACGTACAAGTTCGTCATCGAGGGCACCGGCCAGATCCGGAATGATGCATTTCGGCCGGAGCCGTTGAAATGAGTGGCGCAGCCTGCGATTTGCGCCTTTGTTCCGGTTGGGTCTCCTTGCCATTCCAACCGCGCCCTGCCCGATCCACGACCTTGCCCGCCCGATGAGTTTAATCAACGAAGCGCTCAAGAAAGCCCAGCGCCTGCGCAGCGAGGAAAACACCGCGGTCGCACCCCCGATGCCGGGAGGAGGCGCGGTCCCGCGGCGCCGGCCACCGCGCAGCGCCAATGCCACCTTGTTGATTGCGGCCGGAGCCGTCGTGCTCGTGGTCGTCTCCGTGGTCGTGACAGTGTTGCTGGTCAGCGATTCGGATCGGCCGGCTGCGCCCGCCGTGGCGGCTCCCGTGGTTCCATCAGCCGTGGTCTCGGCTCCGCCCCAGATCGCCGCCGCACCGCTGGTCGTCGCAAACGCCCCGGCTCCAGCAGAGGCCGGAGCCGGAAATGCAACCGCCGCCACCAGTCTCGCCGATCGGCCGGCGATCGAGGATCCCTCCTCTACGCCCAACCCGGCTGCCGATCGAACGCCAGCCCCGGCAGGCTCGCCCGTGCCTTCCGCACCAGAGCCCGCCGCCCCGCCTGCGCCCGACCCGCGCGTCTACGCGTTCGTCGACTCGATCCGCGTCACCGGCATCCGTTCGTCCGGCGGTGACAGCCGCGTGCTGATGAACGAGCGGGTCTATCGCGTCGACGATGTCGTGGAGCACGCCATGGGGATCCGGCTGATCAAGGTCGAATCCAACCGGCTGACCTTTGCGGATGCCAGCGGCGCAACGTACGTGAAGTACTTCTGACGTCGCGCTTTTCCGGACACTTCGGGCCTTCTGTCCACGGGGCGGCGGGGCAGCCGTGAATGCCGTGTGAGCGACGATCCGGCCATTGAGATCGATGAGCTGCCCAAGATGAATGCCACATGGGCCTGTGGACGACACGGAGCCGGTTCGACAGGCTGAAAATCCTGAGCCCGCCGAAGGGCTCACGGCCCCGTCGAGCGGATCGTCCCTCCATGAAAGTCATTCCGACCGAAATGTGGACGCCACGGAGGGCGTCCCTCCATGTACGAGCATCGTATTTGGAGGGCCGTGCTCCGTCGCGGCCATGATGCTCGATCCGCTGCGCAGGATGAATTTCCCATCGGGTTTGTGGACGCCACGGAGGGCGTCCCTCCATGTACGAGCATCGTATTTGGAGGGCCGTGCTCCGTCGCGGCCACAACGTTCTGAACTTCGTACATGGAGAACCGTGC
>WYBX01000154.1 GCA_011525695.1 Verrucomicrobiia bacterium | reverse complement strand
GTTCTACAACCCGACGAGGCGCCACAGCTCGCTCGGTTACCTCTCACCTGTGGCCTTCGAAAACCAACCCACGAAAAACGACATCAAAGCTGCCTGAATCGATGTCCATTTTTTCGAGGCAAGCCCAACTTGTTTGTTCTTCACGCTGGCGCGCGTTTGCTTTTTCCGCTGATCATGCCCCCTAATCGAACTTCCATCCTCCTCCATCTGTGTCCAGTGCGGCGTCTGGCGGATTCCCGCGCGAACCGTCCCAGTCCCCCCCGACTCAGCGGCAACGATCCGGAACCGGCAGCATGACGACAACGCAACCGAGGAAACCGTTTCCAGCGAGCGAACTCTGGCGTGATTGGCGGACGTTGTGCGCAGACATCGGCGAGCGACGGGCCGGCACCACCGCCGAACGCCGCGCCATCGACTTTATTGTCCACCAGTTTTTGTCGGCCGGCATCGCCAATACCGCCATCGAGCCGTTCCCCTGCGCCAGCCTGAAGCGAGCGCAGGTGGTCGTGCACGCCCGTCACGGTCGCCGCTGGCGGCGGGTGCCGGCCGTCACCCTGGTCGGTGCGCCGGGCACGCCAGGTGGCCGGACGGTTTCCGGTGAACTCTCCTGGCTCGAGATGCCGGAAAACTCGAGCCGGATCCAGCGCGGTGCATTCCGTGGGCGGATCGTCGCCCTCTTCGGTCCGCTACCGGCATCAGCCGACACGCACCGCAGGCTCGTCGCGGCCGAACCGCTGGCGGTCATCCATGTCGACGACCGGCTGCCCTTCACTTGGACCAAGAATGACGGCGTGTACCCTTATTGGGTACGCCGGCATGGCATGCCGCCCACCCTCACGGTCCCCTACATCGAGGCCTGGCGGTGGCGGCGCGAGGGTGTGCGCCACCTCCGGTTGAAGTCGGCGGTGGTCCAGCCCGAGGGCACTTCGCACAACGTGGTGGCCGAACTGCCCGGTTCGGCACCCGAGCTTCCCGCGCTCGTGCTCACCGCCCACCACGACACCCAATGCGGGAACGAGGGTGCGGATGACAACGCCTCGGGTGTCATCTGCCTGCTCGCCCTCGCGCGGGCGCTGCGCAGGGCGCAGCTCCGGCGCAGGGTGCGGTTCATCTCCTTCGGAGCCGAGGAGCAGTTGTCCGTCGGCTCCGCCGCGTATGTCCGCGAGCATCGGATCGATCCGACCGGCGTGGGCCTCGTCATCAATTTTGACAGTGTATCCTCCCCGCTCGGCCACTGGCAGATGTCCGTCGCGGGCGCCGCGGCCCTGCAGCGCTTCGGCGTCCGGCAGCTGGCCGCGCAGGGGCTCGACGTCGACGCAGAGGCCGAGATCACGCCCTATTCCGATCACTTCCCCTTCAACCGGGCCGGGATTCCCTCGCTCTGGTTCATGCGCACGAACTTTCCCGGCGGTCGGTGGCAGCACCACAGCGTGCATGACACACTGCAGAATGTATCCGTGGAACCCGTCCAACAGCTGCTCGCGGCTGTGCTCCCCATGATTCGGACGTTGGGGGGGCAATCACGGTGGCCCTTTCCGGCCGCCCTCCCCCCCGAACAGCTGACCCTCGCGCGGCGGACCGGCCGGGAGTTGTTCGGCCCCCTACGCCACTGATATCATCGCCTTCAGGAGCGCCGGATTGCCGGCAATCCGCTCCGGGAAGGCCGTCGGGATCTCCGCCAGCGCGAACCGGTGCGTGATCCAGGGCCGGGTGTCAACCCGCCCCGACTCCACCTGCCGAATTACCTCGCGAAAAGTATCCGGTGTGGCATTGCGCGTGGCGCACAGGGTCAGCTCGCGGCGGTGAAAATTGGGATCGTCGAAGCTGATGGCTCCCCGGAAGAGCCCGACAAAGACAATCCGGCCGCCCGGCGCCGCGAGTTCGAACGTTCCGGCCATCGACTGCGGATTGCCGGTGGCGTCGAGCACGATCGTCGGCAGGTCGCCGCCGATTTCCCGCAGCCGATCGGCCGCCCCAGGGCCGCCCGTCAGCGTGTGCCTGACGCCCAGCTGCTGCCGGCAGAATTCGAGCCGGGGAGCGCTGACGTCCATCACCGCCACGGTGGCGCCCGCCAGCAGCGCGAACTGCACGACGGAGAGCCCAATTGGCCCGGCCCCGATGATCAGCACGAAATCGTCCGGTGCGATGGCCGCGCGCTCGACGGCATGGGCCCCGATCCCGAGCGTCTCCACCAGGGCCAGTTGGTCGAAATCGAGCCGGGCCGAGGCATGGAGCTTTCGCGCCGGCAAGGTGAGCAGCGGCTGCATCCCGCCGTCGACGTGCACGCCAAGCACCTCCAGCGTGGCACAACAATTGGGCCTTCCCCGCCGGCAGGCCACGCACCGCCCGCAATTCAGATACGGCTCCACGGCGCAGCGATCCCCCGGCCGCAGCCCGTGGGGTTCGGAACCGGGATCGAGCACTTCGACGCCAAGTTCATGCCCCAGCACCCGGGGGTAGCTGAAGAAGGGCTGCCGCCCGGCGAAGGCATGGAGGTCCGTGCCACAGACTCCGATCCGCCGGACGCGCACCAATGCCTGGCCGGGCTGGCGGGCCGGCTCCGCCACGTCGCGCGCCGCAAACCGGCCGGGCTCCTCGAGGGTGATTTGAAGCATGATGAAAACTGGGAGGGACCGCCGGGCCGCGATGACGGTCGAGCCCCGTCGATGCGGCGCCCGATCCGGTCATGAGCGCACCGGCATCGGTTATTCGTTGAACTCGTCGCGCTTCTTCGCGGCTTCGTCCTCGCTCTTGAGTGCGGCGGCCGCCTGCGGGTCCGTCGCCGCCACCTGCTCGCGAAACCGGCGTTCGCGGGCCCGCAGATCCTCCTCGCGCTGTTCCAGTTCGATTTCCTTCTCCTGCTGGGCCTGGACCTTCTCGAAAAGCTTGGCCTCGGAGTCGTCGAGAAACTGCTCCCGGTCGCGAATGGCTTGCTTGGCCTCCTTCACACTTTCCTCCTGGCGTTCGAGCTCCGCGCGGAGCTGTTCCAAGGCGGCTTTCTCCTCCGGGGACACGGCGGCCCGGGCGGGCGCGGTCTGGCGCGCCGCCGCCAGCAGTTTCTCACGGGCCAGCAGCAGAGCCTCCATCTCGGCCAAATCACGCTCCTGATCCGCGAGCCGTGCCTCGGTCTCGTTGATCACGCGCTCGCGCTCCGCCAGTGTCAACTCGAGCTGCCGCAGGTTTTTCTCCAGGTCAGCCACCGGGGCGACATCGCCTCCGCCCATGGCAAAGGGTGCCCGCGTGGCCGACACAATCGCCTTGATCGACTCCCGCGCCGCGGCGGAAACCTCCGACACCTCGAAGGGCGAACGCGTGACCGCGGAGCGCCGGCGCAGGGAGAGCTTTGCCGGGGCGGAGGGTTTGACGGGAAACTTGATCGGGCCGGGATCAGACATGCTGAAAAACGAAATCAGAACTCGGCGCGCGGCGCAAAGAATTCAGTGCGCCGGTGCAGCGCCTCCACCGACTGAGGCCAGGTTGCGACGTTGCGGCTGTTGCCCCGCACGATCGCCGGCGTTATTTCCGCCCGAACCAGCCGAACAATCCCGATTTCTTCTTCTCGGGGGCCGGCAGCCGCAAATGGGGCTTGAGCAATTCCGCAGCCTTCGTTTCCAGCGCGGGATTGCCCAGCACGACGAAGTGCCGTTCGAGTGAACCGCCGGAGAGCACGTCCTTTTCCATTGCAGCCAGCTCATCGCGGAACCAGGTCGTCGCGAGTTCCGCACGCGGGACGGGATCCGTCGATCCCGCTGCCTGGCCCATCGCCTCCACCAAGTGCAGCCCCTTCTGGCCACGGCGAAACGGCAGCACCTCGGCGAGCGCCCCCTCGTCCACGTGGGAGAGCGCATTCAGCAGTTTCCGGAAATCACCGCCGACGATCACATTTTGCGACATTCCCTGCGCAAATACGGCGAACTCACCCAGGGTCGAAAGCTTCTCGAGCTTGCAGAACTCGAGTGTCCCCGGTTCGAGGGCGGTCAGCGTAATCGGAAAATTCTCCGGGATTCCCAGCTTCGCCATGTTCTTCAGGAGCTGGTTGTCGCGTTCGGAAGCCGCCGCGGTCTGCTCGACCATGTCGCCGAACGGGCTGTCGAAGGCGAGGGTCTCTTTCAGCAGGCTGACGAGTTGGTCCAGCCGCTCCGGGGGCTGGCCCTTCAGCTGCAGGAGTTCGACGACTTCGGCAAAACTGAGATCGATGTACTTGGCCGGAGTCTCATCCTTGCCCTTGATCGGCCATTCCGGGCCGTCGAGATTCTGGGCCAGGCTGTTCAGCGAGGTGTCGACCATGATCGAACTGGCAAACGCAGTCCGCACGTCATTCCATTCCTTCTCGGTGGCTTTCATTGGCGTAAAGGGTTGGCCGCAGCCTGGCCGGCTGTTCAGGAGCTGGACTGCTGGATGATTTCCGTAGCGAGCCGCCGGTAGTCGTTGATCACGTTGTCGCCGCTGGCGCCGGCATCGGTCGCTTCGGCGCTGACCAGGGCCACCGGCAGCCCCAGGGCAACCGCCCGCCGGACGACCATCGCGTCCCGGATCTGCGTATCGAAAATCTTCGCGCTTGGGGCAGATCGCTTGGCGGCCTTGAACTGGTTCAGCCGAAGCTGCATCCGCATCTTGGGCACCTCGATGTCCACCCCGGACTTGATCGAGTTGAAGATGATCCCGTGCACCTGCGCGGGCGGCCCCATGCTTGCCCGCCGGAAACTGGCGGAAAGCTGGTGAAACTTCTGCAGCTTTTCGACCAGCAGGGTGAACCCGATGAGACTCAGGGCATCGGGGTTGGCAGGGACATAGATCTCCTGGGAGGAAAACACGCCGCATTGCGAGGCCCGCAGGATATTTGGCGGGCAATCGAACAGGATGAAGTCGTAGTTCGGCTCGACCGCCATGAGTTGCTCATGGAAGAGCAGGTACGGCGGCCGCTTCGGGTCGCCATTGTATTCATTCTCCAGGTCGACGAGGTTGAACGTGGTCGGCACCAGATCGAGCCCCGGCAGGAGTTTCTCCCCGGATTTGCCCTCGACCACATCCTTGATGATGAGGTCCTTCACCTGGGCACGACCGGGGTCGAAGATCGAATAGATCGCGCCTTCGCCGCCGGCGTTGATCTTGTTCCAGCGATCGAGCTTGAGCAGCCAGATGCTGGCATTGGATTGCGTGTCGAAATCGAACAGCAGGACCCGTTTGCCGAGCTTGGCCAGGGCCGCCGCCGTGTTGACAATGAGGGACGTCTTGCCGACGCCACCCTTGTAATTGATGAAACAGATTTTGCGCGCCATGCGTGGATGCCCGTTGACGAGCCGGACGGGACCCGGCCACCATGCGGGACTGGCTTCCTTGGTGCCAAGTTAAAAACGGGTCTGGGAGGTTTTACCAAACATTTCGAATGTGAACAAAACCGCTTTGCGCGAGGCCATCCTGCAAAAGCTTCGCGAGGAACTGGCCCTCCAGACGGACGCCGCCGCGCTGGCAAGGGACGAAGCCACCAATGAGGAGAGCCGCGCCCGCTCCAAATACGACACCCACAGCCAGGAAGCCGCCTACCTCGCCGAGGGCCAGGCCCGGCTGGCCGCGGAAGCCCAGGCGAGTCTCCAGGTGTATGCGGGGGTGTCGTTCGCCGACTTTCCGCCGGATGCCGCCATCGCGCCCGGCGCCCTCATTGAACTGCAGTCCGGTCCGCGGCGTTCCTGGTACCTGCTCGGCCCTCGCGCCGGGGGGCTCGAATTATCGATCGACGGCCGCGACATCCTCGTGCTCACGCCACAGTCTCCGCTCGGCCGCGCCCTCCTTGGCCGGCATGCAGGCGAGGTGGTCCAGACACCCGGTCGCGACTCGGCGACCATTGCACACCGGATTCTCACGGTCTCCTGAGCGGAGGTCTCGCGACTTGTCGGCATTCATGGTCGCGGCAGATTGGGCAATCGTGCTCTTCCATTTGTTCACCAGGCATCCCAGCCGTGATCCCCGTACTCCGACCGGGAATGGCAGACAACCGGCAAATGTTCTGGGGATCGCGCTCCTTTTTCTTGCAACCATGTGCCAGCTGCCGGCTGCGATTCCTGCCGAACTAGCCGAAGCACTCCGGAAGTTCCGCTCGGACCCGCCGCCCGGCTGGTCGTACACCCAGACCACCGTGGCTGAGGGCAGATCGACGGTCGAGCGCTACGATGCGACCAGGCCCGCCTTCGCCCGTTGGTCGCTGCTCCAAAAGGATGGGCGGCTACCCACCCCCGAAGAACTGCAGGCCTACGCCGAGCAGCGTTCCCGCTGGTCCCGGAGTGGCACCGCCCCGGGTATCACGGATCAGCTCAACCCTGACTCGTTCGAACTGGCGGAGGAGTCGGATGATCGGGCGGTGTATCACGCCCGGTTGCGGCCGGGTGATGGCGGCGATCGGACGGCCCACTATCTTCGTGTCACCCTGGTCCTGCACCAGCCATCGCAAAGCATCGAGTCGGTTGAACTCGCGAGCACTGGGCCGTTCCGGCCCGCCTTGGGAGTCAGAATCGAATCAATGAGAACCGTCCTGCGTTACCAGCTTCCTGCGGCCGATCGGCCGGCACTGCCGCAAAGCGTCACCACGAGCGTCCGCGGACGCGCCTTCGTCTTCAAATCGCTCGATGCGGACATGACCGTGACCTATTCGGATTTCGCCCGGGCCTCGAAGTAAGAGCCGCGCCGCTTCAGTGAAGCGACTCCACGTGGCGTGCGAACCGGTTCAAGATTGCCTGCCAACCCTGCCGCTGTTGCTCGACGGAGTGGGTTTCCTCGGCATCAAAGGTCTCCCGCACCAGGACCCTTCCCTCTTGTGGGATGAATTCGACGACCGCCGTGCGGCCTCCAAACTCCATCTCAATCAGTCGTTGCGGAACAACCTTGGTGTAGGTTCCGGCGAAGTCGAAGCCGAAGCTGCCGTCCTTGGCTTCCATCCGGGATGAGAATGCCCCTCCCACTCTCAAATCGACCGTGGACGCCGTGGTGTGCCAATCATCGGAGGCGGCGTTCCACTGCTTGATATCATCCGGCGTCGTCCATGCCCGCCAGACTTTCTCGACGGGAGCTTCAATGGTGGTCTCAATCGTGATCTTCATTCGAAGGTAACTTTCCCGGCCTCCGCAGCCTATTGCGCCGCACTCCACTTGAAGATCGTCGTGGTCAGCGGGGGCAGCGTGACCCGGATTGACTGGCTGAACCCGTCGCGCTCCACGTCTTCCGTGCTGCGGCCGCCGTCATTGCCGAGGCCGCTGCCGCCATAAAATTCACTGTTCGTGTTGATCACCTCGCGCCAGAAGCCCCGCCGCGGCACCCCAATCCGATAGTCCCGGGTGGCGCCGCCAAAGTGGCAGACCGCGGCAATCAGCACCTGCTCGCTGGGCTCGCTGCGCACGTAGGCAATCAGGTTGGCGTCGGCATCATGGCACGTCAGCCAGCGGAATCCCTGGGAGTTGTAATCGTTCTGGCCAAGCGTCGGCTCACTCACATAGAGCCGGTTGAGATCGCGTACCAGCAGCCGGACGCCCTCGTGATCCATGTACTGGCAGAGATGCCAGTCGAGGCTCCGGTCGTGCGCCCATTCCCTCGACTGGGCAAACTCGCTGCCCATGAAGAGCAGCTTCTTGCCCGGCCAGACCCAGGTGTGCGCGTAGAGGGCGCGGAGGTTCGCAGCCTTTTCCGCGATGTGCCAGGCGCCCATCTTGAAGAGCATCGAGGCCTTCCCGTGGACGACTTCGTCATGGGAAAAGACCGTGATGAAGTTCTCGGCATACTGGTAAAGCATGCCGAACGTCAGATCGTTGTGATGGTGACGCCGGACGACGGCTTCCTTGGTGAAGTACCGCAGGGTGTCGTTCATCCAGCCCATGTTCCATTTGTAGTCGAAACCGAGCCCGCCCTGCTCCGGCGGCCGGCTGACTCCGGCGAAGGACGTGCTCTCCTCGGCGATCATTGCCACCCCCGGATAATAATGGTGCACCAGCCCGTTCACGTGCCGGAGAAAATCGATCGCCTCGAGATTCTCCCGTCCACCGTGCTTGTTGGGAATCCATTGCCCTTCGGGCCGCGAGTAATCCAGATATAGCATCGAGGCGACGGCATCCACCCGCAACCCGTCCAGGTGATACCGCTCGAACCACGCGAGGGCATTGGCGGCCAGGAAGCAGCGGACTTCGTTCCGGCCGTAATTGAAGATCAGTGTGCCCCAATCCATGTGCGCGCCCTGCCGCGGATCAGCATGCTCGTAAAGGTGCGTACCGTCGAATTCAGCCAGCGCGAAGCTGTCCCGCGGAAAATGCGCCGGGACCCAGTCCAGGATGACCCCGATCCCGCGGCTGTGCAGGTGATCCACGAACCAGGCAAACTCCTCCGGCGGACCGAACCGGTGGGTCGGGGCAAAAAAGCCGGTCACCTGGTAACCCCACGAGCCATCGAAGGGATGCTCGGCAATCGGCATGATCTCGATGTGCGTGAAACCCATCTCGCACGCATAATCGCCAAGCTGGATCGCGAGCTCGCGATAGCTGAGCGGCCGGTCCGCATCCTCCGGCATCCGTTTCCACGAGCCCAGGTGAACCTCGTAGATCGACATGGGCCGGTCGTGCTTGCCGGCCTGCTGCCGGCGCCGCTCGAGATAGTCCCCGTCCGACCAGGTGAACTTTTCCGGCTGGCAGACGATTGCGGCGTTGTTGGGCGGCCCCTCGAAATAAGTCCCGTACGGATCCGTCTTCAACCGCACGTGGCCGCGCTGATCGCGAATCTCGAATTTATAGACCTCGCCCTCGCCCAGCCCGGGGATGAACAGTTCCCATACGCCGGAGGGGCCGAGCGAGCGCATGGGGTGGTAGCGGCCATCCCAATGGTTGAAATTGCCCACCACGGAAACCCGTGCCGCCGCCGGCGCCCACACGGCAAAGGAAACGCCTGGCACGCCCCCGAGGTTGCGCAAATGCGAGCCGAGCTTGTTGTAGATTCGGTGCTCGTTCCCCTCGTTGAAAAGATACAGATCCTGCGGCCCCAGCGTCGGCAGGAAGCAGTAGGGGTCGAAGAACTGCCGCATCTCGCCGTTCGGATACGTCGCCCGGATCTGATAACGAAACACGTCGGGCCGCTTGGGGATGAACACCTCGTAGACGCCCTCCGGCGCGAGTTTCGTCATCGCGAACTTCGGGTGGGGCTCGGTCGTGAGATCGATGATCTCGCAGCTCGCGGCACCGCTCACGCAGGCCCGGGCCACCACCCCCTTGGTCCGCCGGTACTGCACCGGATGCATTCCGAGCACGGAATGGGGCGAGGCGTGCCGGGCTTCGAGCAGGGCGGAAAGGTCGTTGGTGGAGATAATCACGCGAATGGCAGACGTTGCAGTAACTCACGGTGCGCCAAGCCCGCGGCCACGTCTAGCCGCGAATGAACCGGGAATGCCCCGTCTGGCAGATGGGAAATTTCTCCGGCCGCCGGCATCCGGCCCCGGCCACGACTCACCGAGCCGGCTTGATCACGCGGCCGATGACGATGCTGCGGCTCCGCCGGTTCACCAGGTAGACGACCTCCGGCTCCGCCGGATCCCACCCGAACGCCTGGCCCTCAATCGGCACCGGAATCGTGGCGATCCAATTGAAGGTCGGCCCGGCCGCAGGAAACTCCAGCACGTACAATGCCGCGTCGTCGTGCCCGGTGACGTACAGCAGCCCGCCCGGACCGACCGCACCGCCCGAGCAGCTGTAGCCGCGGGTTCCCAGCTGCTTGATCAGCGGATCCGGAAACGCCCAGCCACCCGTCTCGCGCCACTGATCGTCATACTCCACGACGCGGGTCCATTCGGGCCCGCGGTTCGGCTCGGCCGCCCGGTTGCCGTAATGGACGAAGCAGGCGATCCACCGGTCGTTCCGCCGATCGATCCACGTCAGCGAACCGTCCGCCCGGCCGAAGCTGTGGCTTTCCACATGCCGGAGCGTCCGCGCGTCCCAGATTTCGACCGAGCTGAGGTTGGGCACCCCGGGATAGTTCGAATGCGCGCAGTAGAGCCGATCCTGATACACGATCCCGGCGTTGAGATGGATCAACGGTTCCCCTTCGGGGCACTGCCAGGTGGCGGTGCGCTCGCCCGTGTCCTTCCGGTACTGGCCAAGCGCATGGTTGTCGATCGCGAAGACGTGTGTCGCGCTCGCGACCACCCCCTGCCGCGCCTCAGGCGCCTCGATTCGCCGGACTTCCTCGAAGCGCCAGCCGGGCGTCGCCACGATTTCCGCCGATTCCAGCGGGCCCGCGAGGATCCCGCCGGCACCCGCGATCATGAGAACGGTCTGAAACAGCTTCATGGGGAAAATCTAGCAGCCCGTCGGACTTGCAGTCGAGCCCGGCAAGCATTCAGGCCATTTTTCCGGCAACCTGGCGGGCCTTGCTGACGGGCTGCTACAGGCTCCAGTTGATTCCGAAGTTCGCGTTCCAGGAATAGATCTCGTAACCGGTGGTTCGGCCGGGTTCGCCATCGTAGGTCCGCAGCGGCTCCTCATTCAGGTTGAGCAGTTCGACGAACGCCCGAATATGCCGGTTGATCCGGTAGCTGAGCTTCGCATCGAGCACCCGCCGGCGATCCGTGTAGCCGTCAGTCGCACGCACGTCGCCGACCGACTCGAGATAATCCGAATTGAAGGCCCACGCAATCCGCGCCTCGAAACCATACTTCTCGTACAGCAGGGCGATGTTGCCGACCTCGTCCGACTGCTTGAAGAACGGCAGCGCGTCCGTCCGGTCGAAGATCGTCGCCGACGAATCGACGATGGTATAGTTCACGTTCACGCCCAGCCCGTCCCACGGCGAAGGCAGCCGGTTGAAGAACTGCTGCCAGTTGAGCTCGATGCCCGAGACCTCGCCCTCCGTGGCGTTCTCCGGCCGCGACAGGCCGAGCCGTGAGAAGCTGAGCCCGCCATAGCTCGTGTTCAGCGTGAGATAGGAATTGGTGTAGACCGGGTTCTTGATCTTCTTGTGGAAGAGGCCGACGGAAACGATGCCGGCGTTCTGCAGGTAGTACTCCACGCTCGCGTCCAGATTCATCGACTCGAACGGCTCCAGTTCCGGATTGCCCGCCTCGAGGCTGCCCTGCAGTTCGCCGCCGCCGACGTCCTCGTACTCGAGCACGTTCCGCGGGGCGAGATCGTTGTAGCTGGCGCGCCCGTAGGTGTTCGTCCAGGCGGCCCGCAACGCCCAGCGGTTGTTCGGGCGGAAGGCCAGGTGCACGCCCGGCAGGAACTGGTCGTAATCGTGGGAAACGCTGATCGGCCGGTAGGTGCCATTCACGTTCTCGAGCGCGGAATACGTCGACTCTGTCCGTTCGGCGCGGATGCCCGCGAGCAGCGTCGTCCGCTCGGTCAAGTTGATGCTGGCCATCCCGTAGACCGACGTCACCGCTTCCTCGGCATCAAAGTCGGCATCGAGGGAGTTCGACATCGAGCCGCCGGCGTCCGGCGCGAACCGATCGGGATTCGCCGCAAAGTAGGCGCGCATGGCGGGCAGGTTGATCGTCGGCCCGAGCCGATACCGCCCCTCCATGAAGCCGGAGGTCTCCGGCCCGGCAATATCGCCGGCGGCGAGCGTGAAGAGGTTGGCCGCGCCAGACGCCAGGGTGTAATTCGTGTTCTGGCGGTCCTGGTGCTTGTCGCTCACATAGTGCTTCGCGCCAACCTTCCAGAAGCCCGGCCGGGAGCCGAACTGCACGTCGTGCCGGAGGTCCGCCTTGGCCGAACTGATTTCCTCGCTCTCGTCATCGGTGCGGAATCGCACGCGACGGAAGGGGTAGCTTGCCGGATCATAGAAGGCCGCGTTGGGCGTGACGATCGGGATGGGGCCCTGGTCCAGCCGGTAGCTGTTCGGGAAGGCACTTCCACCGGAGCGGAATTCCCAGTCCACCCGCCGTGGCGTCTCGCGCTCAGCGGTGGAGTACCCGAGCTGCCAGTCGAAATTGAAATCGCCCGCCAGGTGGTGCCGGCCGCCGACCGTGTACGCATCGATCAAGTGGTTCTGCTTGTAATCGCGAAATTCCTTTGTGGCCCGCCCCTGCGAGTACGTGCCTCCCGTGGCGGTGAGATTCGTGAGGTTACCGCGCCCGAACTCGAACGCGGTGAGGTTCCGCTCCTCCTCGTCCGTAAACTCGTTGTAGTTGATCCGGAAGAACACCTCATGACCCTGCTGCGGCCGGTGCTCCAGGGCCACGTTCAGCCCGAGACGCGACCGCTCGATATCGTAGTCGAACGACTCCTGGTCGGTCAGCGTGTAGATGCCATCCTCCTCGGCCCAGCCCGCGGCATCGGAAGTCTGTGACTTGTAGTTCCGGAACGAGTAGCTGACGCCGGCCGTGAGTCCCCACTTCTTCGCCGCATCGATGATCCGGCCGAAATTCGCTGAACCGCCCCACCAGCCCCACTTCTCGGCGAAATCGCTGTAGGCGTGGCTGAGCGAGCCGTAGAAGTAGCCGTCCGGCCGATCGAATACGCTCTGCGTCACGATATTCACGGCGCCACCGATCGCATTGTGATCCATGTCGGGGGTGACGGCCTTCGCGACCTCGAGCCGCGAAATCAGCTCGGCCGGCACCGAGTCCATCGCCAGCCCGCGGCGGCCCTGCTCGGCGGGTGACCCGATCGTCTGCCCGTTCAGCGTCACGTTGTTGAGCTGCGCGTCGATCCCCCGGATTACCACGAACCGGCCCTCGCTCTGGTCGATTTCGAGCGAGATGCCCGGGATCCGGCGCAGTGCCTCGGCAGCGTTCCCATCGGGAAACTTGCCGACCGCATCGGCCGCCACCGCATCCATGATGTTCGGGGCGGCCTTCTTTTGCTGCAGGGCGCGTGCCTGGCCCTCGCGCGTGCCTTCCACCACGACCGCGCCGAGACTGAGCACGTCCGAGCGGATCGCGAAGTCCGCCCGCGCCCCCGCCTCCGCCACCGTCACGGTCTCCGTCACATCGTCATAGCCGAGGTGCGACGCCACCACGGTATACGTTCCCGGCGGGATGTTCGCGAGCGTGTATTCACCACCAGCGGACGTGCTGGTGGTCCGTTGGAGCTCCCGGATGGAGACATTCGCGCCCAGCAGGTAGGCGTTGGTGTTGGCGTCACGGACTTGTCCGGTGATCGAAGCGGCGTGGGCGGCCGCGAAGAGGCTGGAGAGCGCCGCGCAAAGCGCGACGACACGCATGTGGGTGGGCATGGCAGTCAGGGGTTATGGTGCCTGGGAACGCCGGCAGCTAATGGATACATGAGGTTCGCATGTCAATCCGCGGCCCGCGCGCCGGCGTATTTGCAAACGCACTTGCCCGTCCGCCGGTCGTCTGGTCTCCTGCGCCGAATTTTCCCATGAACGCTGCGAATCCCGATCCCTTGCGTCCTCATTCCTCCGTCATCCATGACGGGCCCAGCCGCGCCGGCGCGCGCTCGATGCTCCGGCCGGTCGGTTTCACGGAGGCCGATTTCAAGAAACCGATCGTCGGCATCGCCTCGCTCTGGAGCATGGTCACGCCCTGCAACATGCACATCGACAAGCTGGCGGTGAACGCCGAGGCCGGTGCAAATGCCGCCGGCGGCAAGGCGATCATCTTCGGCACCATCACCGTTTCCGATGGGATCAGCATGGGCACGCCGGGCATGCGCTATTCCCTCGTCTCGCGCGAGGTGATCGCCGACTCGATCGAGACCGTGGCCGGCGGCGAGGGCTTCGACGCCGTCGTTGCCATCGGCGGGTGTGACAAGAACATGCCGGGTTGCCTGATGGCCCTGGCCCGGCTGAACCGGCCGGGCGTATTCGTGTACGGCGGCACGATCCTGCCTGGGATTCATCCGGACTCCCGGAAGGAATGCGACATCGTTTCGGTTTACGAGGCGATCGGCCAGCATGCCGCCGGCAAGATCGACGACGCCGGACTCGCCAAGATCGAGGCCTGCTCGGTCCCGGGAGCCGGATCCTGCGGAGGCATGTACACGGCCAATACGATGGCCTCAGCCATCGAGGCACTCGGCATGAGCCTGCCCAACAGCTCCGCCCAGATTGCCATCAGCGATGAAAAGAAGGAGGACTGCCGTCGCGCCGGTGCCGCGGCCGTGGCGCTGCTCAAGGCCGGAATCACGCCGCGCGACATCATGACGCGAAAGGCGTTCGAGAATGCGATCACGGTCTCCATCGCCCTCGGCGGCTCGACCAACGCCGTCCTGCATCTGCTCGCGATGGCCCACGCCTGCGGAGTAAGGCTCTCGATCGACGACTTCACGAAGATTGGCAAACGGGTGCCGGTCCTCGCCGACCTCAGGCCTTCCGGAAAGTACGGCATGGTGCACCTCACCCGGATCGGCGGGCTCCCACCGCTGATGAAGGTGCTGCTCGACCACGGGCTGCTCCATGGCGACTGCCTCACGGTGACCGGCAAGACCGTCGCCGAGAATCTCCGCCACGTGAAGCCGTACCCAACGGATCAGGACGTCGTTCACCCGTTCAATAATCCGATCAAGCCCGACAGCCATCTCCGGATCCTTTATGGCAACCTCGCCCCGCAGGGCGCCGTCGCCAAAATCTCCGGCAAGGAGGGGCTGACCTTCTCCGGCCGCGCCATCGTCTTCGAAGGCGAGGAAGCCGCCCTCCATGCCATTCTCAAGGGGCGCGTGAAGGCCGGTCATGTCGTCGTGATCCGCAACGAGGGCCCGGTCGGCGGGCCGGGCATGCGTGAGATGCTTTCGCCCACGAGTGCGATCATGGGCAAGGGCCTCGGCAAGGACGTCGCGCTCATCACCGACGGCCGTTTCTCGGGCGGCAGCCATGGCTTCGTGGTCGGCCACATCACACCCGAGGCCGCATGCGGCGGCCCCATCGGCGTCATCCAGCAAGGGGATCCCATCATCATCGATGCGGTCCGGAACGAGCTCACGCTCGATATCTCGCCCAAGGAACTCAAAGCCCGGCTGAAGGCCTGGCGGCCCCGCAAGCCAAAGGAAACCCGCGGGGTTCTGGCCAAGTACGCCAAGCTCGTCACCAGCGCCTCCGAGGGCGCCGTCACGGACAAATACCTGTGAAACGGAAGTAGCGAGTAGCGGGTAGCGAGCATCCCTCCGCTTTGGCGTCTTTCCGATTTCCGCGCACGAATTTCGAAGCCGAGATTCGTGCCCGGTAGGAATTTCCTACTCGCTACCCGCTACTCGCTACCCGCTACTTTCCATTCCCATGAACTGGTCGCGCTTTAAGACGTATTTCCTTCACAACGCCGATCTCGGCGTTTCGCTCGACATCAGCCGGATCCCGTTTCCCGACGATTTTCTCGCGGCCATGGAACCGCGCATGCAGGCGGCGTTTGCCGCGATGACCGCGCTCGAGGCGGGAGCAGTGGCCAATCCGGACGAAAACCGGATGGTCGGCCACTACTGGCTCCGCGCCCCTCACCTCGCGCCCAACCCGCAAATAACCGACGAGATCGTCTCGACGCTCGCGGCCATCAAGGAGTTTGCCCGGAAAGTCCACGCCGGCGAAATCGCGGGACCGCGGGGAAGGTTTCGCCATCTTCTCGTGATCGGGATTGGCGGCTCCGCCCTCGGGCCGCAGCTCGTGCACCATGCCCTGGGGAATCCGCGCAAGGACCGGCTGGCCGTCTCCTTTTTCGACAATACCGATCCCGATGGCATCGATTTGGTGCTGGCCACGCTGCATCGCCAGCTCGCCAAGACGCTGGTGGTCGTCATTTCGAAATCGGGCGGCACGGCGGAAACCCGCAATGGCATGCTCGAAGCCATCGCGGCGTTCAAGGCCGCCGGCCTGGAGCCGTCGAGGCACTTTGTCGCCGTCACCGGCTCCGGCTCGAAGCTCGATCAGACCGCCCAGCAGGACGGCTGGCTGGCCCGCTTCGCCATGTGGGATTGGGTCGGCGGACGGACCAGTGAGCTCAGCGCCGTCGGGCTGCTGCCGGCCGCTCTCCAAGGCATCGACATTCAGGCCATGCTCGACGGCGCGGCCGCGATGGACGAGCTGACCCGCACTCCCACCACGGCGCAGAATCCCGCCGCGCTTCTCGCGCTCATGTGGATGTTCGCGACCGATGGCCGCGGCTCGCGCGACATGGTCGTGCTCCCGTACAAGGATCGGCTCCTGTTGTTCTCCCGCTATCTCCAGCAACTCGTCATGGAGTCGCTCGGCAAGGAGACCGATCTGCAGGGCCGTGTCGTCAACCAGGGGATCGCCGTCTACGGCAACAAAGGCTCGACGGATCAGCACGCCTATGTCCAGCAGCTGCGGGAAGGTGTGAACAACTTCTTCGTCACCTTCATCGAGGTGTTGAAGGATCGCGCCGCAAAGAGCTCCCTCGATGTCGAGCCCGGGATCACGGCCGGAGACTATCTGCAGGGCTTCCTGCTCGGCACCCGCGATGCGCTGACCGAGAAGGACCGGCAGTCGATCACGCTCACGGTTCCCGATGTTTCGCCGCGGACGCTGGGCATGCTGATCGCGCTCTATGAACGGGTCGTGGGCTTGTATGCCTCGTTGATCGGGATCAACGCCTACCACCAGCCCGGGGTTGAAGCGGGCAAGAAGGCGGCCGGCGGCGTGATCGCGTTGAAACTAAGGATTGTCGAGGCGCTGCGGTCGGCGCCCGGCGAGTCGTTTTCGGCCGAGGGGCTGGCGGATCGGCTCGGAGTACCCGACAAGGCCGAGCATGTCTTCAAGATCCTCGAGCGACTCGCAGCCAACCGGAATACCGGCGTCAAGAAGCGCGCCCGAAAGCCCGCGGTCGAATCAACTTACCGGATATTTTGATGGAATCGCATCGAGGCCGTCGCGCCCCGTTTGACGGGCCATGACCCTGCCTCCTCACGATCTTCCGAGACCGAGGGACCACCGGGGATTACCCGGCTCGTTCCACCGGATCTTGCACAAACCCGGTTCGACCGTATTACTTCGCGAAACCATGACCGCCTTCCAGAAAACCGTCCTCTTCGCCTGCCTGCTCGGATTCGGGGCACTCCTTGCCGGCTGTTCCACCCGCGGTCCGAAGCAGTCTTCGATTCCGTGGAGCCAGCCCGCCGGCTGGGAAGGACAGATTCCCGGCATGGGCGCACCCAGCGGGCGTTGAGGTTTTCGCTGGGCGAAAACCCGTGGAAAACGCCTCGCTCACTCCCCGGCCTGGCCATCTCTACGTCGTTGCGACGCCCATCGGCAACCTGGCCGATCTGACCCCGCGTGCGCAGGCGATTCTCGCGGGTGTCGACCTCGTCGCCTGCGAGGACACCCGCACCACCGGCGCCCTGCTCACCCGGCTTGGCATCCACAGGGAACTCGTCGCGTATCACGAGCATAATGAAACCGGTGCGGCCGATCGGCTGGCCGCGCAGCTGGTGGCGGGAAAGTCCGTCGCGGTGGTCAGCGATGCCGGGACGCCAGGACTGAGCGATCCCGGATTCCGGATCGTCCGCGCCTGCCGGCGACAGGGAGTGACCGTCGTGCCGGTCCCCGGCCCGAGCGCCCTCACGGCCGTGCTCAGCGCGAGCGGCCTGCCCACTAATGGCTTCCTCTTTGTCGGATTCCTGCCCCCAAAGAGTGCCGCCCGGATTGCCTTCTTTGAGAAGTACCGTGATTTCGACTACACGCTCGCGCTCTACGAAAGCTGCCATCGGATCGAAAAGGCGGTGCGGGAACTGGTCGAAACCCTGGGCCCCGGCCGCGTCGTCTGCGTCGCGAAGGAAGTCACCAAGGTCCACGAAACGTTTTTCACGGGACCGGCCGCGGACGTGCAGTCGCGTCTGGCCCAGGCCAGCCTGAAGGGCGAGTTCGTCCTGCTGATTGCGCCGGTCGATTTCGAACTTTGACCCGTGATATCCGTCGATGGAAACACCGCGTAGCGACCACGGCGTCCCGCCGTGGAAATGGGTTGAAGCATGCCGCCCAGCGCCGGCATCACGAATGACCTCTGTCGCTGTCATCGATCTCGGCAGCAATTCCATAAAAATTCTCGTTGCCACCCGCGCTTCGGGCGGCGGGGTCGAGCCCCTTCACCTCCGCACGATCGATGCCCGGATCAGCGGCGGGCTCGGTGCGCGGAATCCGCGGCTGGGCGATGCCGCGATGGCCCGGGGCATCGAAGCGGTCAGTTCGCTGCTGGCCGATGCCGCCCGCTTTTCCCCGCGCCGGATTAGCGTGGTCGCAACCAGCGCGGTCCGCGATGCCGCGAATGGCGCCGATTTCCGCGCCCGGCTTCGCGCCGCCACCGGCCACGACGTCCGGCTTCTCGACGGTGCCGAGGAAGCCAGCCTGATCGGGCGCGGGCTCACCTGTGACCCTGCGCTGCGCCAACAGCAGGACTTCAATGTCTTCGATCTGGGCGGCGGCAGCCTCGAGTGCCTTGCGTTCCGCCGGCGCCAGATTGAGCAGGCGGTGAGCCTGCAACTGGGCTGTGTCCGGCTGATGGAGCGGTTTGTAACGAATCCGGCCGGTCCGTTTCCGGCCTCCGCCGCCGTGCGGATTTCCGCCGAAGTCGCCGCGACGGTGGCGGCAGGCGGCTTTCGATTGTCGCTGCCAGCCGGAGCCGTCGCCGTCGGCACGGGAGGCACCATCACGAACGTCCGGACCATCCTGGGGACGCGCGAGGGAATCCCGTTTGAGTCGACGGACCCGACCATCAGCGTCGGGCAATTGCGCGCTCTCCTGCAGGAGATCGGTGGCATGACGCTCGCCGAGCGCAAGCAGTTGCCTGGTCTTCCTCCGGCCCGCGCCGATGTCTTTCCCACTGCCCTGGCCACGTTCATCGCCCTCGCTGAAATCGGCGGCTATGGCGCGTTTCAGAATTCGGTCTTCAGCCTTCGCTTCGGCGTGGCCGACGAAATGCTGGCCGAGAACGAATGAACGCGAATTCCCGCGAATCAAGGCAACATGAACCAAGGCCAGTCGTGGGGAACAGCAATCTTCCGAGCCATCTGCAAACCAATCAAGCCCCCTGCCGCGGATTGGCTCGCTGATTTCTTTTCTTGAGTGGCGAGTTGGCCCGGCCCGCCTTGCGCAGCGCCTTCATCAGCAACTCGAAGTCCTCGGGCAGCGGCGCGCGCAAATCCAGTTCCTTGCCGCTGATCGGATGCGAGAGCACAAGCCGCGCCGCATGCAGCATCACGCGTTCGGGCTGCCGGGCCAGCCGCGGGTCCGGCTTCCAGCCGTAAACCAGGTCGCCCAGGATCGGATGTCCGATCGACTTCAAATGCACGCGGATCTGGTGCGTCCGTCCGGTGAAAATCTGGCACCGGAGCAGGGCTGCCATTTCCCCAAAAACCTCGCCGCGCTCCCAGTCGGTCCGGGCCGGCTTGCCGCCCTCACCCACCGTCATCCGGTGCCGGTGGGTCGGGTGCCGCGCAATCCCCCGGTTGATGGTCCCGCTCAACAACGGCGGCACCCCCGCCACCAGCGCAACGTACTCCTTTCTCAATGATCGCGTGGCGAACTGATCCGCCAGCGCACGGTGCGCCCGGTCGGTCTTCGCCACCACGATCACCCCGGTGGTTTCCTTGTCCAGCCGGTGCACGATTCCCGGACGTTCGACCCCGCCGATTCCGCTGAGGCTGTCAGCGCAATGCGCCAGCAGGGCGTGCACCAGCGTGTCCTCACCTGTCGCCACACCTGGATGCACGATCATCCCCGAGGCCTTGTTCACGGCGAGCATGTGCCGGTCTTCGAAAAGCACATCCAGTGGGATGTCCACCGCCCGCAGTTCCGCCGGCACCACATCGGGAAATCCGAATTCAATCCGATCGCCCCCGCGGACTGGCTGGTCGCGCGTGATCGCCACCCCACCTCGCGTAACGTGGCCGGCGTCGAAGGCGCGCTGCAGCGCGGTCCGGCTGTGCTCCGGGAATGCGAGCGCGAGCGCCCGATCGGCCCGCAGCGCGCGGATGCCCTCGGGAACAAGGTAGGTTTGCAGGGGCATCACGGAACGGAGCGGTCGTCGTGCCGGCGGAGGGCGAAGCGGCGGTGGGACGATCCTACGGCGTGGTCGCCACGAGCCGGTCGATCTCCTCCAGCATCCGGGTTCTGGCCGCCGCGGGCAAATCCGCCACCTCCCACCCGTTGCGTGCAATCCCCGCCAGCTCGGCCCGGGAAAACGTCAATTCGCCCGCGAGGCTTTCGTATTCCTCAATCAGGGTATTGGCGAAGCACAGCGGATCGTCGGTGCTGACCGTGCAGCGCACGCCGGCCTTCAGCAGCCGGCGGATCGGGTGATCCTTCATGGCCGGCACCACCTGCAGCCCGACGTTGCTGATCGGGCAGAGGTCGAAGGTGACCCCGAGATCGGCGGCCAGCTTGACCACCGCGGGATCCTCGACCGCCCGGACGCCGTGCTGAACCCGCCGGACGCCGAGATCGACCATGGCCTCGCGCACCCGCTGCGGTCCGTCGAACTCACCGGCATGGCACTTCAAAATCTTCCCCTCGGCCTGCGCCCGCTTCCAGACCGCCGCAGTGTCCGGATGGGTGGGCAGCTGCTCGTATCCGTGGAGATCGACCCCGGACAGCGCCTCCCAGGTGTGCAGCTGGTCGATCGTCGGCCGCAGCGCTCCGGCGAAATCGCTGCGCAGCATTCCGGCAAACACCCGCACCTCCAGCTGGTCGGGCGCCGCGGAACGAATCGCCGAGATGATCTCGGGCCCCGGCACCTTGATCAATGCCGGCACCGCGAGGTGAAAGCTGGTCTCCACATAGCGGACATTCTGGGCGACCTGCTTCGTGAAAATCGCCTTCGCGGCCTCATGGTAGCGCTCGGCGCTGGTGAACCAGGGCAGCGCATGATCCAGCAGGATCCGCTCGAATTCAGGAAACGAGGGATACCGGTAGCTGCGGGAGCGGAATTTCGGGTCCGGCGGCCACTGCTCCGGATCCCAGCCGGTCAGCAGCTCGTAGGGCAGCGCCCCCTCGAGGTGCAGGTGCGTCTCGGTCTTCGGCAGCGACTGGATGAAATCACGCATGGGAGGATGCCGGGGGCCGGGGCCCCTCCGGCGCGGGGGACGGACCGCCATCCCGGGCGCCGGTGCCAATCAACGGCTCTTTCCCTTTCCGAGCAGGTAGGCGGGGTTCAGCTTGTGAAGCGACTTGGGCACGAACAACCCGTTCTTGCGGATCAGTTTCCCGTCGAACCAGATCTCGCCCCCACCGTATTCAGGCCGCTGGATACACACCATGTCCCAGTGCACCTGCGACTTGTTGCCATTGCCCACGCCCTCGTAGGCCTGGCCGGGGGTGAAGTGGAACGAGCCCGCAATCTTCTCGTCGAAGAGGATGTCCCGCATCGGCTCGAGGATGTGCGGATTGAAGCCGAGCGCGAACTCGCCGATGTACCGGGCCCCCGGATCGCTGTCGAGGATGTCATTCAGCCGCTTCGTGTTGCTCGAGGTCGCATCGATGATCCGGCCCTTGCTGAACTCGAGCCGGATGTGGTCGAAGGAGGCGCCGAGGTACACTGTCGGGGCGTTGTACTGGATGTGCCCCTCGACGCTGTCGCGGACCGGGCAGGAGAACACCTCGCCATCGGGGATGTTGCGCAGCCCGCCGCAGGGCTCCGCGCCGATGCCCTTGATCGAGAATCGCAGATCGGTGCCGGGGCCCTTGATGTGCACCCGGTCGGTCTTCCGCATCAGGTCGGCGAGCGCCTTCATCCCCGGCGCCATCCGCGCATAATCGAGCGTACAGACCTTGAAATAAAAGTCCTCGAACGCCTCCGTGCTCAGCCCCGCCTGCTGCGCCATCGCCGGGGTCGGCCAGCGCAGCACCACCCACTTCGTCTTGCCCACGCGGTGGTCCAGCACGGGCTTCATCAGCCGGGAGACCAGCTGCACCCTGGCCGAGGGCACATCCGAGGCCTCGAAGATGTTCTCGGAACCCCGGAGCGCGATGTACGCATCCATCTTCTGCATCCGGGCCAGCTCAATCTCGGCATGTGGCGCGTACTGCGCCTCCTCTGCGCCCAGCGCAAGCTCCCGGGTGATCCGGGCGCGATGCACGTTCACATACGCATGCGCCCCGCGGGCCCGAATCGAACGAATCAACGCGATCACGATCGCGTCGGGCACATCGAAGGCATCGATCAGGACGCGTTCGCCCTTTTTCAAGGCCGTGGAGAAACCGGTGAGGCCGTCAGCCAGTTCAGTGAAGCGCGGGTCGAGGATCATGGTGAGCAGGTGAAGGCGCAATAACGCCCGGGAGCCCCTCCTCCCGCAAGGTGGAAATCGGCCTTGCCCCCGCCCCAATCGGGCAAAAATCCCCGAGCCAGCGTTATGTGTCGATCGACACATAACGCTGGCTCGGAAAGTTCGGCGCCGCTCGATCGCCGCCGGCTTGAAATTGGAATTTTGCCGAGGCTACTCCTCGGGCCGCTCCGGCTGTTCCTCGAGCACCCATCGGATCCTTTCCGCCGTTGCCCGACCGATCCCCGAGACGCCTTCCAGCTCCGCCGCCGACGCCGCGGCGATTTCTGCCACCGAGCCGAATCTTTCGAGGAGCCGTTCCGCACGGCCCGGGCCGATTCCGGGCAGCCCCTGCAGGATGAAAAGCTGCCGGGCCCGCTTTCCTTTCGGCCGGTAACCGCGCCGATACAGCGACCCCTGGGCAAACCGTTGGGACTGCCGTCCGAGAAACACGATTAGCCGCGCCGTCTCGGCTGGATCCCGCGCCCTCAACACCGCCAGCCCGAAAAACACCGCCACCGTGACCAGCGCGCCCTGCAGCGCCTCGCGACTTACGCCTACATCGCGCAAATCCGCCATGGTTCCCTCCAGGACCAGCACTCCGCGACGTGCGCCCTGCGCAAGCGCCGTGGCCTGGGTGAATAGCCGGGCGTCCACCACCGACTGGGCAAAATCGGGCAGCGTCTTTCGCTCCAGCGCGAAACGATCCTCAATGATGAAGTCGCCGACCGCCAGTCGCCGCACCTCCAGCAGCACGTCGGAAAAACGGCGCAGCTCCTCAATCACGCCCCCGGCACTCTCCCGATCATCCGCGACCACCCGGACGGAAGGAGGCGCCGCATGCATGCGCGGCATTCTGAGGTTTTCCCGCGGCGGGAGAACCTTTTTCTCTGGAGCTTCGTCCATGAAGCCGGGAATTTCGCACCGTGAGCACCGGCTTGTCGTACAAAATCGCAGTCCTGGTCTTTCTCGAGAACGAGGCGGGCGAGCAGCTTCTCATGCTCCGGGCGAAGGCTCCGAATCTCGGCGTCTGGAGCCCCATCGGCGGCAAACTGGAAACGGCGATCGGTGAATCCCCGTTCGAGTGCGCGGTCCGGGAGACCTTCGAGGAAACCGGCCATCGCGTCGACGCCTCCGCCTTTCACCTCTTCGCGATGATTGCCGAAAAGGCCTACGAGGGCCAGTCGCACTGGCTGATGTTCCTCTTCCGCTGCAAGGTTCCGCTGACGGGACTGCCGCCGGAGATTGCTGAGGGCAGGTTCGCATTCTTTTCGCGGGAGGCGATCAACGCCCTTCCGATCCCGGAGACAGATCGGACCGCCCTCTGGCCGATCTTTGACCGGTACCGGGACCGCTTTGTCGCCCTGAAGGCCGACTGCGCGCCGGGCAAGCCTGTCGTCGTGGATATCGAGGAGATCGTCTGAGGCTTACAGATTGCGTCTCTGATCGGCCATCCTGCGCTGGCGCCCTGGGCCGAGCCGCGTTGCCCAGCCGGCTGCAGCCGGCCCAATTCCACTGCAAGAGCCGGGATGCGATTCGCTGTCGCAGCTGCGACAGCGAATCGCAGGTTGCGTTGGGAGGCTGCTTATCATCCGCGCCACCAGCAGGCTGCGACGCGGGAAAAGCACACTTCCGGCAGCGCGGCGCTCGTATCCGCGCCGTGTCAGACAAACACCGACACGGGGAATTCCCGTAAACTGACGCGGTAATCAGACCCACGCCGATGATGGGAATCCCCGGAAGCAGGCATGCTGCGGGGAGCCATGAGATACATCATCAGTGCCCTCTTCGGCCTGTTTCTCACTTTCTCGGTCACCCTCACTCCGGTGCAGGCGGTCGAGAATACCTGGGACTACAGTGTCCAAGTCAGCTCCGCCGTCCAACCCTCCCCTGCGAAGATCACCCTCACGTGGCCGCAGGACACGAACGGCGTTCCGAACAGCTACACCATTTTCCGCAAAACCCCCGGGAGCACCTCCTGGGGCAACGGCACCCAGCTCCCCGGCAGCGCGACCAGCTACACCGACACCAATGTCGCGAGCGGCACCGCCTACGAATACCGCGTCGTCAAGGCGACCGGTTCGTACACGGGTTACGGGTACATTCACACCGGCATCAACGCGCCGCTCGTGGATCAGCGGGGCAAGGTCGTCCTGATCGTCGACAACACGTTCACGACCAGCCTCGCTTCCGAACTCACGCGGCTGGAGCAGGATCTCGCCGGCGACGGCTGGACCGTGATCCGCCACGATGTGCCGCGCACCGCCAGCGTCGCCACCGTCAAGGGCCTCATCAAGGCCGCCTACGACGCCGACCGGGCCAACGTGAAGTCGGTCTTTCTCTTCGGCCACATCGCCGTGCCCTACTCCGGCCAGCTCAACCCCGACGGCCACCCCGACCATATCGGTGCCTGGCCGGCGGACGCCTATTACGGCGACATGGACGGCAACTGGACCGACAGCTCGGTCAATTACACGCAGACGATCAACACCAACAAGATCGATGCCGCCCGGATGAGCAATGTCCCCGGTGACGGCAAGTTTGACCAGACCACCCTGCCTTCCGCGATCGAACTCGCCGTCGGCCGCGTGGATCTGGCGAAGATGCCCGGCCGCGTGACGTGGGGCGGGCCGGCCACGTTCCCGAGCGAGACGGACCTGATGCGGAAGTATCTCAACAAGGATCACAATTTCCGTCATCGTAAGACCAACCCGCCGCGCCGCGCGGTGCTCGGCGATTATTTCGGCGCTCGCGGTGGCGAGGCGTTCGCCGCCTCCGGCTTCCGCTCTTTCGCCCCGCTCGTCGGCGCCAGCAACATCCGCAACCTGAACAAGGAATTCAACGACCAGAAGGGCGTCTGGATTCCGCAGGTTGCCGCGAATGACTACCTCCTGGCCTACGGTTGCGGTGCCGGCAGTTACAGCACGATTGGCGGCCTGGGTTCCACCGGCATCTACAACGACGGCAGCACGACCGAGATGGTCAGCAACAACGTGCGCGGTGTCTTCAATCTGCTCTTCGGCTCCTGGCTCGGCGACTGGGACTCGGAGGACAATTTCCTCCGCTCCCCGCTTGCCACCGACCACGGGCTCGTGGCCGCCTGGTCCGGCCGGCCCCACTGGTTCATGCACTCGCTCGGCCAGGGCGAAAGCATCGGGCAAATCGCCCGGCTCGCGCAGAACAACACCGACCATTACCAGACCCAGATTAACAGCTCGGCCAACCGGATCCACATCGCGCTGATGGGCGATCCCACGCTCCGGCTGCACCCCGTGGTGCCGGTCAGCAATCTCGGCGGCACCAGCACCGGCAGCACCGCCAACCTCACCTGGGCGGCCTCCACCGATTCCGCGATCGTCGGCTATCATGTTTATCGTCGCACCACGGCCACCGGCGCCTTCACCCGGCTGACCAGCTCGCCGGTCACGGGCAACACCTTTGCGGACAATTCGTCGACCTCCGGCGCCACCTACATGGTTCGCGCCATCAAGCTCGAGAACACCCCGAGCGGCAGCTACCATAACGCCAGCCAGGGCATCTTCTGGACCGTCGGTGGCGCGCCCTCGACCGAACCGCCGGTCGCCACCACGCCCGATCCGACTGACCCGACGGATCCAACGGATCCGGCCCCGGAAGAGCCGACCGATCCTGTCGTGACGAATCCGCCCTCGGACGATACTTCGACGCCGACGGATCCCACCACACCTTCCACGAATCCCCCGAGCGACAGCGCCACGGTGGTCTGGGTTGAGGATGCTCTCCCGGCCGGCGCCGGCGGCAGCACCAACGGCGACACCTGGAATTGGGTGACCAGTCCCGCCCCGTTCTCCGGATCGAAGGCACACAAGTCCGATCTGAAGTCCGGGCTGCACGAACATTCCTTCAACTGGGCCACGCCGCTCACGGTTGGCACAGGAGAAGTCCTCTTCACCTACGTCTACCTCGACCCGGCGAATCCCCCGAGCCAGATCATGCTGAGCTGGGCGAGCGCCAACTGGGAACATCGCGCGTATTGGGGTTCCAACAACATCGGCTACGGCGTCGACAAGACCTCCAGCCGTTACTACATGGGGCCGCTGCCCGCAGCCGGCAAATGGGTCCGGCTCGAGGTGCCCGCCAGCGCCGTGGCACTCGAGGGCGCCAGCATCGTCGGCATGGGGTTCAGCCTCTACAACGGTGCGGCCACTTGGGATTACTCGGGCAAGTCGCTGCCCGGAGCCCCCGATCTCGAGGTTGAACCCGCCCCCACTCCGACCCCGCCGCCCACCCCGGCTCCGACCAACGACACCGTGTGGTTCGACGACAGCCTTCCCCGTGGCGCCGGCGGCGGCGCCAGCGGCGGCGATGCCTGGAAATGGGTGAACTCCAACCCCGCGCCGTTCTCCGGCAAGGTCGCCCACCAGTCCAGCCTGAGCAACAACCTCCACGAGCACTTCTTCAACTGGGCCAACGACAAGCTCAGCGTCGCCACCGGCGAGCGGCTGTTCACCTACGTCTACATCGATCCGGCCAACAAGCCCACCGAGATCATGCTGAGCTGGATGTCCGACAACTGGGAGCACCGCGCCTACTGGGGCGAGGATCGGATCAACTACGGCAAGAAAGGCACCGCCGGCCGCTACTACGCGGGCCCCATTCCCGCCGCCGGCCAGTGGGTTCGGCTGGAAGTTCCCGCCAAGGCCGTCGGCCTCGAAGGCCACAGCATTTCCGGCATGACGTTCAGCCTCTTCGGCGGCCGCGTCACCTGGGACAAGTCCGGCAAGTCCTCGGGCACCGCCCCGGCGCCGACCGATCCGGCTCCGACCGATCCGGGAACCACACCCACCGAACCGACTCCGACCGAGCCGGCCCCGACCGTCGGCACTGACGTGCCCTGGTTCGACGACGCCCTGCCCGCCGGCGCCAGCGGCTCGAGCACGGGTGGCGATTCCTGGAACTGGATCACAAGCAACCCCACGCCGCACTCCGGCACGAAGGCACACCAGTCCAACCTGGCCGCCGGACTGCACGAGCACTTCTTCGGTTGGGGCGCGAGCATGAAGGTCGCCACTGGCGACCGGCTGTACGCCTACGTCTACCTGGATCCGGCCAGCCCGCCGACCTCGATCATGCTCAGCTGGGGTTCCGACAACTGGGAGCACCGCGCGTATTGGGGTGCGAACCAGATCAACTACGGCACCACCGGCACCGCGAGTCGCTACAACGCGGGCGCGCTGCCCGCCACCGGCAAATGGGTCCGGCTCGAAGTGCCCGCGAGCGCAGTTGGGCTCGAGGGCCATACCGTCACCATGATGGGCTTCAGCCTCTTCGGCGGTCGCGCCACCTGGGACGTCACCGGCAAGACCACCGCCAGCACGAGCGGCGACACCACGTCGCCCACCCCCACCGACCCTGTCACGCCACCGGCTGAAACCAAGCCTGAGGTTGTCTGGATCGAGGACGCGATTCCCGCTGGCGCCGGCATCAATGCCGGCGGCGAAGGCTGGAACTGGGTTTCCGGCAGTCCCGCTCCGTACTCCGGCAGCAATGCCCACCAGTCGGCCAATGCCGCCGGGCTTCACGAGCACTCGTTCGCCTGGGCCGGCGCGGCGCTCAATGTCGCCGCGGGTGATACCCTGTTCACCTACGTCTACCTCGATCCGGCCAGTCCGCCGTCCGAGATCATGCTGAGCTTCGGCTCCGACAACTGGGAGCACCGCGCCTACTGGGGCGCCAATAAGATCAGCTACGGCACCGACGGCACCGCCAGCCGCCGCTACATGGGCGCGCTGCCTCCCGCCGGCCAGTGGGTCCGTCTCGAGGTGCCGGCCAGCAAGGTCAACCTCGAGGGCCACAAGGTCACCATGATGGGCTTCAGCACCTTCGACGGCCGCGCGACCTGGGACAAGACCGGGCTCAACGGGGCCGCCAAGGCCGGCGAAATCGTCGCCGGCGGGAGCACGACCACACCGACCGATCCCGTTGACCCGACCGATCCCACCACCGATCCGACAACGCCGACCGATCCGGTCGTCACCAATCCGCCCCCGACCACCGATCCGACCGATCCCTCCGACCCAACGGATCCCACCGATCCCACGACGGATCCCACCACGCCCCCGACCACCGATCCCGGCAATGCCGTGGCGGAAAACGCCGCCCTCGCGATGCCGAACGTCGGGGACACTTCCCTCACCGTGCTCACGCCCACCTTGCTGGAACTCCGCCGCGTGACGGCCAAGGAGCCTGATCCGGCCACGCTCAAGGACTGGAACTTCGTCAGCAACGGCACGTTCAACGCCCCCGCCGCGTCACAGTTCGCCGTCACGGTGAATGGCCAGTCGGTCGGCGTGAAGCAGGTCGGTTTCCGCCGGCGTGCACTCTACGCCCCGCTCCAGGTCCGCGATCTCCGCGTCGACAATGCCCTCTACCTCGAGCTCAACGGCACGATCGCCGACGGCGCGACCGTCGAGGTGAAGAATCCCGGCGGCGCCCTCTGGCCCGCCGCGATGGAGTTCAAGTCCAAGGCGGATCCGCTGCGGCACAGCCCCGCCATCCACGTCAACCAGGAGGGCTATGTCCCGTCGTTCCCGAAGAAGGCCATGGTGGGCTACTACCTCGGCAACCTCGGCGAACTCGATGTCAACGCCTCGCTCGGTTTCAAGATCGTGACGGCCTCGACCGGCGTCGCCGTCCACACCGGCACGCTCACGCCCCGCCGCGAGACGGGTTACCAGTATTCACCCCTTCCCTACCAGAAGGTCTATGAGGCCGATTTCAGCAGCGTCACCGCACCGGGCGAATACCAGCTCGTCGTCCCCGGGCTCGGCGCCTCGTTCCCGTTCCTGATCAACGAGGGCGTGGCGATGGCGTTCACCCGCACCTACGCGCTCGGGCTCTATCACCAGCGCTGCGGCGTGGCGAATGCCCTCCCCTTCACCCGGCACACCCACGAGGCGTGTCACCTGCTGAAGGCGGAAATCCCCTCGCCGCAGTCGTCCTACGCGTTCACTTGGTCCACCATTGCTTCCAAGAACGGCGACGCGAAGAACGATCCGCGGCACACCGCCCCCCAGCTGAAGGACGAGGCGTCCCAGCTCTATCCCTTCGTCAACAAGGGACCGATCGACGTCACGCTCGGCCACCACGACGCAGGAGACTACAGCAAGTACACGATCAACGTCGCGCAACTGCTCCATACCCTCACGTTCACCGCCGACTCGATCGCCGGTGCGGGCACCCTCGACAACCTCGGGCTCCCCGAAAGCGGCGATGGCGTCAGCGACATCCTCCAGGAGGCCAAGCACGAGGCCGACTATCTCGCGAAACTCCAGGACGCCGATGGCGGGTTCTACTTCATCGTCTATCCGAAGACCCGCGAATATGAGAGCAACGTGATGCCGGACAAGGGCGACCAGCAGGTCGTCTGGCCGAAGAACACCTCCGCCACCGCAGCCTCCGTTGCCGCGCTCGCGCAGATCGCTTCCTCGCCGGCCTTCAAGGCCAAGTATCCCACGGAGGCCGCCGCCTATCTCGCGAAGGCGAAGCTGGGCTGGCAGTTCCTCACCAGTGCGATCAGCAAGCACGGCAAGGACGGCTCCTACCAGAAGGTGACGTTCTACGGGCACAATTACCTGCATGACGACGAGCTGGCCTGGGCTGCCGCGCAGATGTTCCTCGCCACGGGCGAGGCGCAGTACCACCAGAAACTGCTGGAGTGGTTCCCCAATCCGGCGGACACCGCGACCATGCGGTGGGGCTGGTGGCGGATGAGCGAGTCGTGGGGCAATGCGCTCCGCAGCTACGCCTTCGGTGCCCGCTCCGGCCGGATCGCGGCCGGGCAGCTCAATGCCGGCTGGCTCGCGAAGGCCGAGGAGCAGATCAAGCTCGCCGGCGAGGATGCGCTCAAGTGGTCCAACCAGAGCGCCTACGGCACCGCCTTCCCCGAGGCCACCCGGCACGTCATGGGCGCCGGCTGGTATTTCTCGCTCGACCAGGCCTCTGATATCGCCGTCGCCTACCAGCTGAATCCCAAGCCCGAATACATCACCGCACTGGTCGGCAACATGAACTACGAAGCCGGCACCAACCCGGTGAACCGGAGCTACCTCACGGGGCTCGGGCTCACCCGTCAGCTCGAGGTCGTCAACCAGCACGCCGCGAACGATCGGCAGCTGCTGCCACCCGCCGGCATCCCGATTGGCAATGTGCAGGACAGCCCGCAGGCACTCTGGTTCTACCCGGGTGCCGAGTTGCGAAACCTCGCGTTCCCGACCGACGAAAAGGGCGGTGCGATGTACCCCTTCTACGATCGCTGGACCGACACGTGGAACGTCACGACCGAGTTCATCACCGTGAACCAGGCGCGCGGGCTCCTGTCAGCCGCCGTGCTTGCAGGCCAGACCGCCGCCAAGTCCGGCGCGTGGAAGCCCAGCCAGGCGCTGAAAGTCAATGTGCCATCCGGCGTCGCCGAGGTCGGTACACCCATCACGCTCACGTTCGAAGCCGCCGGGCTCAATCTCGCTGGCGCACGCATCACGTGGGAAGCCCGCGACCAGCAGCCTGATTTCGGCTCCACCTACACCATCGCGCCGAAGAATGCGGGCACGCAGTGGGTGGAGGTCGAGGTCACCTGGCCGGATGGCCGCCGGCTCGTCGGCACCGGTTCGTTCGAGGCCAACGCCTCGCTCGTCAACTGGGTGGACGATGCCATCCCAGCCGGCGCGACGACCTCGGCGGTCAACGACGCCTGGAACTGGGTCACCAGCAGCCCGGCGCCGAAGTCGGGAGCGAAGGCACACCAGACCGCGGCCGGCACCGGCTTGCGCGAGCACGCCTTCAATTATGCCGGCACCCCGCTGGTGGTCGGCACCGGCGACACCCTGTTCGCCTGGGTTTATCTCGATGCGGCCGCAATGCCCGAGACGATCATGCTCCATTGGAACGATGGTTCGTGGGATCACCGGGCCTTCTGGGGCGCAGACAAGATCAACTATGGCACGCCCAACACCGCCAGCCGGCGCTCGATGGGAGCACTCCCTGCGGGCGGCGGTTGGGTGAAGCTCGAGGTCCCCGCCTCCGCCGTGGGTCTCGAAGGCAAAAGCGTCACCGGGATGTGCTTCTCCACCTACGGCGGTGGCAAGGTGACCTGGGATTCCGCCGGCCGCACCACGCCTGCCAAATGATCTGTTAATTTTAGATTTGTCACCGCGGGGTGCACGAAAGCGCACGTTGGCCATCCAGCTCAACGCCTCCGCCTAGCTGCCGCCCTCCGGGCATCCTCGCGGTGACATTTTTCCATCAAGGCACACCAGGTCCTTCAACGCTGAACGCCGGGCGGCTTCACAGTCGCCCGGCGTTCTTCATTTGTGGCTATCATACACAAGGCCGGAATCATGCCCAACGTAGGGGCGCTGCGCATAGGTTGACGGAATCCTGGGCGCTGACCGGCGAACTTCATCTCAGAGCCGTTTCCATCGCGCCCAAATCGCTTGTCCGGCCACATCGCACCTGAAACAGTATCGGTGTCACCCATGTCCTGACTACGCCCGTCGCACCGCCTCACTGCCTCACCGTTTCACCGTCTCACTGCTTCACCGCTTCACGGTCCCATCGCTCTCCCCATGTTCACCCTCGGCATTGATTTCGGCACCAACTCAGTCCGCGCCCTCCTCGTCCGCTGCGCCGATGGCGCGGAACTCGGCTCGGCGGTCAGCAATTATCCCAGCGGCGAGCAGGGCGTCCTCCTGGATCCGCGGGATCACAATCTCGCCCGACAACATCCCGGTGATTACCTCGTCGGACTACAGCGCAGCGTTCGGGCCGCGCTCGCGGCCGCGAAGCGGAAGCGCGGGTTTTCCGCCGAACAGGTCATCGGGATCGGGGTCGACACGACCGGCTCGAGCCCGCTGCCGGTCGATGAAGCGAACAGGCCGCTGGCGCTCGATCCGAAGTGGCGGAAGAACCTGAACGCCCAGTGCTGGCTCTGGAAGGACCACACCAGCATCAAGGAAGCGGCCCGGATCACCGCCCTGGCCGCCAAGCACCGGCCGCAGTTCATTGCCAAATGCGGCAACACCTACTCCTCGGAATGGTTCTGGTCGAAAATCTGGCACTGCCTCAATGTCGACCCGAAGGTGTTTTCCGCGGCCCACTCGTGGGTGGAACTGGCGGACTGGATCCCCTCGGTCCTGGCCGGCGCCGAGATGCCCGCCCAGATCATCCGCGGCGTCTGCTGCGCCGGGCACAAGGCGCTTTATGCCGACGACTGGGGCGGGCTGCCCGACAAGGACTTCCTCTCCCGGCTGGACCCGAAGCTCGCCGCCCTCCGCGATCGCCTGTATGAGAAGGCCCATGACGCGACCGTCCCCGCCGGCCGGCTGAGTCCGGCCTGGGCCCGAAAGCTCGGGCTGCCCGCCGGGATCCCCATCGCGATCGGCGAGATGGATGTCCATTACGGCGCCATCGGCTGCGGCGTGGCCGAGGGCGTGCTGGTGAAGGTGATTGGCACGTCGACGTGTGATTGCGGGGTCGTTTCCGCAGCCAAGTCTGTTCCCGACATCCCCGGCATCTGCGGCATCGTTCGGGGCGCCATCCTGCCCGGGTTTTACGGGATCGAGGCCGGGCAATCCGCCGTCGGCGACATCTTCAAGTGGTGGGTCGAGGTGGTGTGCGGCGGCGATGCAGGCCTCCACGCGCGACTCACGCGCCAGGTCGGGAAACAGAAACCCGGCCAGGCCGGACTGCTCGCGCTCGACTGGAACAATGGCAACCGCACGATCCTCGTGGACCAGCAACTCACCGGGCTGCTGCTCGGTCAGACACTCTACACGACGCCGGCGGAAATCTACCGGGCATTGATCGAGGCGACGGCATTCGGTGCGCGCACGATCCTGGAACGGATCCAGGAGTACGGCGTGCCGGTGAAACAGATCGTCTGCGCCGGCGGAATCGCCGAGAAAAACCCGCTGCTGATGCAGATCTATGCCGACATCACCGGCTGCACGATGCAGGTCTCCGGTTCCTCACAGGCCTGCGCACTGGGCTCCGCAATCTCCGCGGCCGTCCTCGCCGGCGCACATCGCGATTTCCCTTCCGCGCAAAAGGCGATGACGAGCGTGAAGCCGCGGAGCTTCAGGCCCATCGCGGCCAACGCCAGGATCTACGATCGGATTTACCGGCTGTATCGCGTGGTGCACGACGCTTTTGGCGGAGTGAACAAATCCGCCGACCTGTCGGGGGTCATGAAGGAACTGCTGGCTATCAAGGCGGCAAACGCGTAGGGGCGCAGTCTTGCTGCGCCCGAAGTCGGTTTCGAATACTCAATCCGGGCGCAGCAAGTCTACGCCCCTACAATCCAACGGGCCGGCCCGTGCCGTTCACGAAGACTCCTTCAGAAAAGGAGAGAAAGATTAGGAGAAAGAGTTTAAGAGAAAGATTCCGCCACTGGCGGTAATTGTCTCCTCCCGCTTCCATGCACCTCCTCGACACTCCTGAATTCTGGTTTCTCACGGGGTCGCAGCACCTCTACGGTCCCGCGACACTCAAGCAGGTCGCGGCCGACTCCGAGGCCATCGTCGCCGGCCTGAATGCGGCCGGCCGGATCCCGCTGAAGGTCGTCTTCAAGCCGGTGCTTACAACCCCGGAGGAGATCCGGGCGCTGTGCCTCGAGGCCAACCAGGCGCCGAATTGTGCCGGGCTGATCCTGTGGATGCACACGTTCTCGCCTTCCCGAATGTGGATCGGCGGGCTCAACGCGCTGCGCAAGCCGTTCCTGCACCTGCACACCCAGTTCAACCGCGATCTGCCGTGGGGCACGATCGACATGGATTTCATGAACCTCAACCAGTCCGCCCATGGCGACCGGGAGGCGGGATTCATCCACACCCGGATGCGGCTGGGTCGAAAGGTCGTCGTCGGTCACTGGCGGGATCCCGAGGTGCAGGATCGGCTGGCGGCGTGGATGCGGGCCACCCGCGCATGGCACGACTGGCAGGGGGCGAGGTTCGCGCGTTTTGGCGACAATATGCGGCAGGTCGCCGTCACCGAGGGCGACAAGGTGGGCGCGGAGATGCGGTTTGGATTTTCCGTAAACGGCTTTGGCATTGGCGACCTGGTGGCGCGGATTTCCGACCTCGGGATCAACGACCGTCAGATCGACGATCTCTGCTCCGAGTATGCCGACCGCTACCGGCTCGCGCCGGAATTGCGCCCGCGCGGCGCCCGGCACAATGCGCTGCGGTACAGCGCGCGGATCGAACTCGGGCTGCGCACCTTCCTCGCGGAGGGCGGTTTCAAGGGCTTCACCACGACCTTCGAGGATTTGCACGGGCTGCGGCAGCTTCCGGGGATGGCGGTGCAGCGGCTGATGGCCGATGGCATCGGGTTTGGCGCCGAGGGCGACTGGAAAACCGCCGCACTGCTGCGCGCGATGAAGGTCATTGGCGCGGATCTCCCGGGCGGAACCTCGTTCATGGAGGATTACACCTACCATCTCGCCCCCCGGCGCGAGCAGGTGCTTGGCGCGCACATGCTCGAGGTCTGCGAAAGCATCGCGAGCGCGAAGCCGACCGCGGAGATTCATCCGCTCGGGATCGGTGGTCGGGAAGATCCGGTGCGACTCGTCTTCGATGCCCGATCCGGGCCGGCGCTGAACGCCTCACTGATCGATCTCGGCAATCGTTTCCGGCTGATCGTCAATGAAGTCGATGCCGTGAAGCCGCCGCGGCTGCCCAGGCTGCCGGTTGCGCGGGCGCTCTGGGAGTGCCGGCCCGACTTCAAGGTCGCCTGCGCCGCTTGGATCCTCGCCGGTGGCGCCCACCATACCGGCTTCAGCTACGCGGTGACGAAGGAGCATCTGGAGGATTTCGCCACCATCGCCGGGATCGAACTCGTGGTCATCGACTCCGGGACAACGCTCGACCGGTTCAAGCAGGACCTGCGAACCAACGAGGTTTACTATCATCTGGCACAGGGGTTGCGCGGCTGATCCGCACTGGGCCGGCACCGCTCGGTGGCCGCATTTCGGAGTTCCAAGTTTTCAGTTTAAGGTTGAAGGTCCACCGCCCAGTGCCCCACTGCCATCCCGACTTCCCGGCTCGACCGAACCCTTTAACTTTGAACCTTCAACCATGAACTCCGCGAAGCGGAACCCCCCATGCTGCGAGAACTGAGACGCGAGGCTTACGAGGCCAACGTGGCACTGCCCCGGCACGGACTGATTACACTCACGTTCGGGAATGCCTCCGCCATCGACCGTGCGCGCGGCATTTTTGCAATCAAACCGAGCGGCATCGATTATGAGGATCTGACGCCCACCCTCATGGTTCTGGTCGATCTCGAAGGCCGGATCGTGGAGGGAAAACTCAACCCCTCCTCCGACATGCCGACCCATCGCCGGCTCTACCGGGGCTTCAAGAAGGTCGGCGGGATCGTTCACACCCATTCGATTCATGCCACGGCCTTCGCCCAGGCGGGCCGGTCGATCCCTGTCCTCGGCACCACCCATGCCGACTATTTCAACGGCGAGGTGCCGGTGACGCGCAAGCTGACCGAGGCGGAAATCGGGAGTGCCTACGAATGGGAGACGGGCAGCGTGCTCGTGGAGCGGCTGCTGGTGGAGGATCTCAATCCGCTGGAATGTCCGGGCGCGCTGGTGAACCGGCATGCGCCGTTCGCATGGGCCGCGACCGCAGCCGATGCAGTCGAGGCGGCCGTTGCGATCGAATGCATCGCGCGGCTGGCGATCCTTTCACTCGAACTCGCCCCTCGTTTGAAGACGCTCGAACCCGCCCTGCAGGAAAAGCATTTCCGGCGGAAGCACGGCGCCAATGCCTATTACGGCCAGAAGCCCGTCAGGGGCGGCTGACGGCGAGGAGCGAATCCGAAACGGATCGGGCTTTCAGCCCTAATGCCCTTCCGTTCGAGTTCCTGGGCCAACGGCACAGGAATCCGTCACGCGAATCTCAGGGCTGAAAGCCCGATCCATCCCTCCCGGAACGCTGTCGTCCTTAAACCCGCTTGCCGCCACGCGCATGGCGGCAAAGGCTGTTGCGCCAACCTTCGATGAAAGCCCTCCTGCTCACCGCCCCTTCCCAACTCGAACTCGTCGATTTCCCCAATCCGCAGCCCGCCGCCGACGAGGTGCTGCTGCGGATCCGCGCCTGCGGGATTTGCGGCAGCGATGTGCATGGCTGGGATGGCTCGAGCGGCCGGCGGCATCCGCCGTTGATCATGGGACACGAGGCGGCCGGTGAAATCATCTCCGCCGGGCCGCAGGTGGCGGGATGGAATCCCGGCGATCGCGTGACCTTCGACTCCACGATCTCCTGCGGGACCTGCCGTTTTTGCGCAGCCGGCCAGGTGAATCTTTGCGAGAACCGCCGGGTCGTTGGCGTCTCACCGGCGGAGTACAAGCAGCATGGCGCGTTCGCCGAGTTCGTCGCCCTGCCCGGACGGATCCTCTACCGGCTGCCGGACACGCTGCCCTTCGAGCAGGCCGCCATGGTCGAGCCCGTGTCAATCGCCGTGCATGCCGTGAAGCGGACCACCGTCGCGCCGGGCAGCACGGCCGTGGTCGTGGGCAGCGGCATGATCGGGCTGCTCGTCATCCAGGCGCTCCGCTGGGCCGGGGCGGCCCAGATCGTGGCGGTCGATCTCGCCGACAACCGGCTCGAGCTGGCAAGGCAGCTCGGGGCAACCCACGCGTTCAATCCCGGCCGCGATGACGTCGTGAAGGAGGTCGCGAAAATCACCGGCGGGCTCGGCGCGGAGACGTCGTTCGAAGTGGTCGGCTTCACGCCGACCCTGAATCAGGCCATCGCCGTCCTGCGGCGCGGCGGCGCCTGCGTGCTGGTGGGCAATCTCTCCCCGCAGACCGACAAGTTTCCCCTGCAGGCGGTGGTGACGAAGGAGATCACGATCACGGGATCGTGCGCCAGTGCGGGCGAGTATCCGCTGTGCCTCGATCTGATTGCGCGCGGCATCATCAATGTGCAACCGATGATCGAGGCGGTCGCGCCGCTGGCGGAGGGAGCCGACTGGTTCTTCAAACTGAGCGCAAAGGACGGCGGCAAGTACATGAAGGTGATCCTGCGTCCCTGAGCCGGAAATTCTGAACCGTGCGGGCTGTCGACTCACGGCCGGCACAAGAAACTTGCACCGCCAATGGCACAACACAGTAGCCTACCCAAATTAGGGTATTTGGTGCGTAAAACGCGGTAAGGCAGAATAACACTGTTGGGCAAAAGATGACGCGCGCTATAACATTCGTTGTTTTGCTGGCCATGCTCGTCGGCTGCGCCGGCCCATTCCAAATTCGCAAGACGAAGTGGACCGTTGAGGAAGTGAAGACTTGGTATGCCTGGTATTCGAAGAACGAGCCAGGTGGGGATCGTGGCATCGCCTACCAAGGAAGCGATTCGAGATATCACCACTTCATTGCTCGCGTCCTCTCCGTCGACAATTGGGCGATCATCGAGGTGAAGAAGGAAGATCTGAAGGTGCCGGAGGAGCTGCCATATTCGCGTATTTCGAGCGCACCATTCGCCCACTACTACGTGGACCCAAGTCGAGATTTTGCGAAGGTGCCAAAGACCAGATGAAGAAAAGGCCCAACAAGGCGGGATGGAGCCAACTCCTAATTTAGGATTCGCGTTAGAACGCGGGACGAAAAAGTAATCCAACAGCGTAACCCGGTGCTGAAACGCGGGCGATTTCAGCAGGATCGCGGTGTACGGAAACCGGTTGGGAACGGCGGGCTGACGAGTGAAAGACGAGCAGAGCAGACTCGCGTGTATCCACGGTTAACCCACGTTCCAAATGGGAAAACCGCTGAGCTGGCTAGAACGCCACTTTCTTTGCGGCGGAGAAACTGTGTTCCTGCCGTAGATGCCCGTAAACCCGCATGGCGAGCGCGCCGCCGTCCTTGTGGCCGAGCCATCGGCTGACGGTCGGGATGTCCACGCCAGACTCGATGCAGGTCGTGGCGCAGAAGTGCCGGAAATCGTGGTGATTCGGAGCGTGCCGGCCTCGAGGTCCACGTCGGCCCAAGTCGGTGTGCCGGCTTCGGCAATCCGGCAACCCGAGTAGGCCAGCAACTCGATGAGGTCGGCACCTGGCTTCGCCTTCCGCTGGCTGTCGAGCCGGCCGTCGGATTCCCGGATGGTCTCAATCAGGCGGCGGAACTGCTCACGCGCCGGCACCTGGATGGGCTTCTGGACGAACTTCGCGACTTGCGCCCGGAAATCGGACAGCCGGCGCTCGGCGAGCTTGCGGTCCTTGCTCTTCAGCGAGCGGCGAAATTGCTTGTCAGCCCGTTTGACCAACGCGTAATACCCCCCACTCTGCTCCAAGCGAGCAAGGTTCGGCGCGGTAGCCAAGTGGTAAGGCCGAGGTCTGCAAAACCTCTATGCGTCGGTTCAATTCCGACCCGCGCCTCCAATTTTTTCAAACGCTGGAGTCGTTGAGGACGACGGTACGCCCGCAGGGCGCCCATTCGACTCCAGCCCGGATTTCCCGCTGCGAGCCCGCAGGGCCGCTGCATCCCTACAGTCCGCCCAGATTGAAGAGATTGTAGCCGTTCCCCGTCTGCTTCTGATTCAGCTGGTAGAACGGATGGGCATAGCGCGCCCTTGCGGCATCATTGTCAGCGGCGTTCCTGTCCACCCAGATTCTGACAATGCCGTCCTTGGCGTAGCTCAGGACTTGCTCGCCCGGATCCCCCGTGAACTTCGAGGCAATCGCCGAGGCGCCGCCGACGTTTCCGATCACCGTTCCCCGCCGATCCAACAGCGTGCCGTCACCTTCGAAATACCCCTTCACCAGTTCGTGGATGCCATCGCCATTCAGGTCCACGGGAATCGTGGTATACACACTGAACCCGAGATCGATTTTTTCGCCCGTCAAGGCATCGAAGGTGTATTCCTCGACATCAACCCGGTGCTCGCCCTCGGCCGAACGTTTCTTCTCCCCAATCTTGATTCCCAGGGCCACATGCCGGCCGTGCTCGCCGAGCCGGGCCGCCCAGCCGGTGTCGATGTGCCCCTCCTCCAGCGCGCTCCAGACCCTTTGCCCCTTGTCATCAAACAGCACCACCCGCGGAGGACGCCGATTGCTGGATTCCCGACAGGTGAAGAAAAACCATTTCCCGGTCGTCCGGTCGAGAATTGGCTCGATGATGTCGGACTGTCCGTTCCATGTCTGCTCGTCGGCGCAGAACAGCAGTTTTCCCCGGTCGAGTTCGATGCAGCGCTCGCCCCACAACAACTCGTCCACGCCATCATGGTTGAGATCGACGATGGGCGACATGTGACTGCCCTGGGAACCGGGTGTTTCCGGGGTCCGTTTGTAGACCCATCGCTCCGACATGTCGCGGTTCCAGCATTTGATCGTCTCGTAGTTCTTGGTGCCGTTGGCAGTGATCAGGACCGGCTCGCCCCTTACGTAGCCACCCATGATGAAATGCCGGAAGAGCCGGGACATTTCCTGGTCGGGGTACGGTTCCGGCCATTTCCACTGCCCCTTTACCTCACCGGTCTTCGCGTCCCTTTTTTCCAGGACGAAATCGCGGTGATCGAGCGGGTGGGCCGGATCGGTGGTGTTCACAATCCAAATCTCATCCATGCCGTCCTGATCGAGGTCGAAGGCAGCCACGGGGCTGAACCAGACTCCCGGGATCACCCCTTTGCCGAGATCCTTTTTCCACAGGACTTTCCCACCCACGTCGAACACCGCCAGCTTCAGCGTATGCTCGGGGAAGAAAAACATCCCGAGGTTCGGATCGATTTCCGCATCTGCCGAATACATCGCCACCACCGCGTGCGGGACCTCGCTGCCGATGGCCATCGGGACAGCACGGAACTGCTCGACCCTCTGTCCCAGGTCGATCCTGGCCTTCACTTGAAGGTCGTAGCCCTGGGCGAGGACGGATGCGGCCAGGAGCAGATAGAGTGGCGGGTGGAGGAATGGTTTCATGATGGCGCGTTCGATTGCCGGCGTGGACCTGGCACCAGCAGAGCGAAACGAGGGAGGGGCCGCGAGTCGTCCGCCGAGCCGGCAAAAAATAACAGCCTCGCTGTTTCAGCCGAGTAGTCGTTGCGGAGCCGGTCGGGAATGACTCTTCTCCTTAAATCTATGCCACGCTGGCTACTGATCGTTCTCATCGTGCTCAATGTGACCGTGCTGCTCGGTCAGATCTGGCCGGCCTTCGCCCCGCCATTCGCCCGCGCCATCAGCATCACCTTCCTGGCGATGAGCCTCGCCGCGTTCGCCTGGCTGCTCGGTCGCGCCAAGAGGCGCTGACGCCACCTCCGACAGCTGCGTCCTCTCCGGCGCGGCTCCAAATCCGCTGGTTCAGGCAGAAGGACTGCCTGCCGTATCGCAGCGCTCGGTCAGGCCAACGAATCACGGTTGGCAGCAACTGCGACGACATCCCGCTTCACTGATGGGGACAGCCGTCAATTTCAGAAACCGATTCACAACCACCTGACAATGAACTTTGAAGGGATTTGGGAAATTAACCTGTCCCTAAAGCACCGCCCCTCGGCCGCTTGCTGCCGCGAAAGGTGAATAACCGCTAGGGACAGGTTAATGAATCCTCCCTCTTATCGTAAGGGACAGGTAGTTCCAAGAATCCGGCAGCCGACCCTTCCCCCGGCTTCCCAAACGCACCCTGTCTGGACTACTCCGCCGCAATCGCCTGCGCCAGGTCGGCAATCAGATCGTCCGCATCCTCAATTCCCGCAGCCAGCCGGATGAGGCTGTCGCTCACCCCAGCCTGCCGCCGCACCTCCGGGCTCATTCCCCGGTGACTCGTTCTTGCGGGCCTGGTCACGAGCGTCTCCGGCCCGCCTAGGCTGACGGCATGGACGCTCAGCTTCAACCGATCGATGAAGCGCGTCACGGCTGCCTCGCCTCCCGCAAGTTCAAAGGAAAGCAGTCCTCCGCCATGGATCATCTGCCGCCGGGCCAGTTCCGCCTGCGGATGCGAAGGCAGTCCGGGATGATACACCCGGGTTACCTCGCGCCGGCCCTCCAGCCACCGGGCAATCGCCTCCCCGTTGCGGTTGTGCGCCTCCATCCGGAGTGCCAGCGTCCGCAGCCCTCGCAGGGCCATTGCCGCCTCCGACGCGTTGACCGTCCCTCCCAGGTTCTTGTGAATTGCACGGTGCAGCTTCGTCAGCGGCTCCCGGCGGATCACGCAGCCGCCAATCAGATCGCCATGGCCATTGAGGTACTTCGTCGTCGAGTGGACAACCCAGTCGGCGCCGAGCTCGAATGGCCGCTGGTTCAACGGGGTCGCGACGGTGTTGTCGACGATCACGGGTGCACCGCAACTCCGTGCACGGTCGACCGTCTGCCGGAGGTCGACGAGCCGCATCAACGGGTTTGACGGTGTCTCCACCAAGACCGCACCGGCCCGACCGACTGCATCCAGCCATTGCTCGGTATTCGCGGGATCCACCCACTCGAGCGGCAGCCGGTACACTTCCGACAGGATCTGCAGCAATTCGAAGCTGCCACCGTAGATATCGTGATGCGTGACGAGCGGACCCTTCCGACCGTGCAGGGCCGACGTCACCGCACACAGGACGGCGGCGTTGCCGGAACTGGTGACCATTGCACCGGCACCCCCCTCGAGCCCGGCCAGCGATTCGGCCAGCACATCGACGGTCGGATTTCCAAACCGGGAGTAGGCATAGCCTTTGCGCTTGCCCGAGAAAATCGCCTCGGCATCGGCCGCGCTGCCGAGGTCAAAGATCGCACTCTGGAAAATCGGTGGCTGGAGTGGGGCATTCCATTCGCCGCGCGCTCCGGACGTGCCGGCGCGCGCACAGCGCGTGGCGAAACGATGCGGGGACTCAGCACCGGATGGCGCCGGGGTGCCTTCGTGGGAGGACATGCCCAGTGGAATGCGACTGCCGATCAGCGATGACGAGGATCAAGTTCCCTGCTGACACGGTTGGGCACTGAAAGCCCCGGCAGCCTCGCTCTTGGCGGACACCCCGGAAAGCCCCTCTCTGCCGCGTGCGATTCGATGTCCCAGCTGCGACATCGAATCCCACGCTCCCCGCCCGGTCCGTAGCTACACTTGCGGGAATTGCGGCTCCTCGATCGCCGCCAGCGACGACGGCTCAGACCGAGATTGCAAAGGGATCACCATCTGACCGTCACGGTGGGCGCGATCCACGAAACGTTCGACCGCGCCGCGGATCACCGTTGAGGTCTTCAGAAACGGTATCTGCGCCACCATTCGCTGGAGCCGCTCCTCACTGGCCGGCTCGAGCTTCAGCGGATGCGCGCATCGCACGAAGGGGTCCTTTGCCTCCGGCTTGCCCCGCGTATCGACGGGCAGCGCGATCGAGCCGGCCGCCCAGGCTTCATCAACGCTCCGCTCGACCGCATGCTTGATCATGGCGGAGACGGAAGTCTCGAGATCGTCGGCCATGCTGCGCAGCCGCACCAGGGTCTTCGAACGCAATTTCACCGGATGTGACGTGTTCATCATAGTGCCCTCGCAGTGAGCCTATGGCGCGCGCCACAGCGGCACAAGCCGGGTTTGACCCCACGTGGTCACCCGCCACCGGCCGCAACCGTTCAGACGTTGTCCAAGGCGGGATTCCAGACGACCTCCCACAGGTGTCCGTCGGGGTCCTGGAAGTATCCGGCATAGCCGCCGTAAAAGGTGTCGTGCGGCTCCTTGACGATCACGCCGCCAGCTCTCCCCGCCTGCAAGATCACGGCATCGACCTCGGCCTTCGAACCGACATTGTGACCGAGCGTAAACTCCGTTGGCGAACGAGCCGTCGCGCCAAGCCCGGAATCATGGGCAATGCTTGATCTCGGCCAGACCGCGAGACGCAGCCCCGGCTGAAGCTGAAAAAATGCGACCGCACCATGCTCGAACTCCCGTCCGATGATCCCTTCGGTGGGGAACCCCAGGCCATCGCGATAGAACGCCACGGCCCGGTCAAGATCGTCGACCCCAAGCGTGACAACGGTGATCCGCGGTTTCATCGGAAGAGGCTATGATTGTTCCGTACGGCAGGCGGCGGGACGCCACTTCCACGAATGGACTCGCGGTGCTCAGGTTTGATCATAAAGCTCGGCGAGCTGCAGGAGAATTTTTTCCAGCTTCTGGTAATAGACGTCCTCCGACATTTCAGCCTTTGCCTCCCGCAGCCGCCCAATCTCGCGCTCCAATTCATCCCGGCGCTCGCGGATCGCGGGTGACAGCTGCTGTTCCGCCAGGCTCCGGACCAGGTGAAACTGATGCGCCCGTACGCCATCGGCCGACACATCGTCCCGCGCCCGTTTCACGGCGCGGACGCCCTTGAACCAGTCGGCCGGCGTGCCCAGTCCGTCGCCGTTGTCATCCACCAAGGCGTGCTCGGTCGCAAGGCGGCCCTCCGTCGCGTAAAACTCGCTGGTCCGGTGCGACGCACTGAGAAACGCCTCGAGCAGTGAAACCTGGCCGTCCTTGTCGAGATCGCTCCGTGGATCCGGCAGCGCCTCCGCCAGGAAGCGGCCAAACCGGGCATAGTTCTGCTCGAAGCCGCTGCGGGTCGACGTCACGATCACGCGATCCTTGGCCGCAAGCCTGGCCATGAACGGCGCGCTGGCCGAAGTCGTGTCGATCACGGCCAACGGCCGGCGGAACGGATCCAGCCACTCCGCAAGCTCGTCGGCCGAGACATCCGGGCCGGTCAGGTTGAGCTTTGCCTGCTTACCATCAAACGTTCCATGGCCGATCAGGATCAGCCACAACTCACCCTTCCCTTCCTTCGGCTCGGCCACCAGTACAGCCTTCAGTCGATCGCGATCCGAATCGCCGCTGGCGGCGTTTGCAGGCTGGTCAGCCGACCGCTCGATCTCCGCTGGCGAATCGGCAGAATCCGGTTTCGCCCGCTCAGCGCGCAAAGCACCATCGAGGACGACGATCATCGACTTCGCGCCGGCTGACCTCCCTCGGACGGACTTCACGCCGGCTGGCAAGCCACCGATGGCAACATGGTTGGCGTTGGCCCGGCGGCTGACATCCGCCCAGGTCGCAAGTTGAAGTTCAAAGTCGGCGGCGAACGCGTCATCACCGTGCGCGCCGGCGACGACGATGACAGTTGGCCGATCAGTATCGGATTCCGCCGCCCGGAGGATTCCGGGAGCGAGCAGCCAGAGGACGAAGAACACGAAGACGGAGGGAACCGCTCGATTACGAGCAAGATTACGAATCACGAGCACGATTCCTTCGGTTGTGGCCGCCGCATTATGAAACCCCCGGGCCAGTTCCTGGGGTCCTTTGCCGCTTCGCCCCCCGCCGCTCATGGCAGGCCTTTCCAGCGCCGGATGCCCCATTCCGCGAGCAGGCAACCGAGCGCAAACGCGAACATCACGGGCGAGTGCCAGGCTGGATACGACCAGGTTTCCATGACCGGGGCCCGCCGCTGTGGCAGCCGCTCGGCAAAGTCCGCCAGTTTCGCGGCCGGAACGACCTCTCCACCGGTCTTCCGGGCGATTTCCTCGAGCAGGGCCGTGTTGGGCACGAGCGAGCGAAACTCCTCCGCCGCCAAATCGGTGCTCCAGCCAACTTTCGCACTACCCAGCTCGACGCCGGCATGGTCACTCACCGCTGCAGTGGCGCGGAACCCGCCCGTGGTCCGCGGCACGTAAGTTGCCTGGTACAGCCCCGGCTCGCTCAATGCCGGCTCGGCCTCGAGTTTGATCCCCCCAGCCTCCGGTGCGCCGCCCCCCTCGAAGCCCACCGGCTCGATTGCGATCGCGACCGCGGCATCGTCCACCGGCAGGAATTTCTCGTCGCGGACGCGCACCTGGATCTGGACCGCTCCGTTGGCGTCGGCTGCGACCGGCTCGACCGTCGCCTGCACCCGGCCCGGGACATCCGAAACCAGCCAGCGCACGAGTTGCCGCCATGCCTTGTCCATGTCGGCCCGCGCCGCGACGTCCCGCATGCCCCAGCGCCAGACGTCACCGACCATCAGTGCGGCGGTCCGGCCGCGGCCGAACCGCTGGACGGCGAGCGCCGGCAGTTCGGCTCCATGCTGGTCGCGCACGGTTGCAATCACGCTTGCGCCCGGTTTGAGCGAACGGACGCGGTTTAGGATCTGGAATGACTCCATCGCTTCCAGCCGGCCGCGCTCGTCAGCCTCATTGTCGCGGAGCCGCGCCCAGGGCTGGAGCCAGCCCTCGCGGGCCAGTTGGAGTTGCAGCGGCCCAGGCGCCTCAGCTGCCTCCTCACCGCGCTCCAGGTAGACCGGAAGCATGTCGCCAATGGGAGTGCGGGCATACCCGCCTTCCTGGAAACTCTCCATCCCGCCGAGCATCAGGACGCCGCCGCCGCGTTCTGAGACGAATTTCTGGAGCAGCTGTGCCTGGTCCGCACCAAAGAATTCCGCCTCGAGGTCGTCGAGGATGACGGCGTGGTAACCGTAGAGCTCCTCGGCGGTGCGCGGAAACCCGGCGCGCAACTCGACCTCGTCGCGCGTGTTGAGCCGGACGAGGACCGGTTGATCATAGCGCTGCACCTCGTCGGATGACTGGTCACCGAAGCCGCGGAAAAGCGGATTGCTGGTTTCGCCGGCGCGGCCGCGGAAATCGAACTTGGGTTCGCGCTTCGCGACCCGGATGAGCGCGACCATCCGCACCTGTGGATCCTCGTCGAGCGCGCGGTTAAGGAACTTGAACTCCCAGTTCGGTCGTCCCGAGACGTAGAGGACGCGGTACGCCTCCTGCCCGCGATCGACGACCACGACGCGCGAATTGTTCGCCAGGGTCGCCTCCCCGCCCGGGGTCGTCGTCGCGCCCGCGGCAACCGGCGGCTGTTCCGGGGTCGATACCCGCACCTTGTAATACGACAGCCCGGACCGTTCCGGTTTCAACTGGAACCGGAAAGCCAACGGCCCGCCGTCACCGCGCCCATCCAGGCTCTGCTGGCCGACGGTCCGCCCATTTTGATCCAGGAGTTCCGCCCGGACTGGCTGGCCGCGAAAACCCGCGGCAATCACGTCGGCCTGGATGGTCACCGGCGCATCCTCGAAGGCGGTTTGGGTGACGTGAACCTGCTGTACGGATACATCGCGAACGGCGTCCGTCCGTCCTATGACGATCGGGTAGACCGGGGGCAGCCCGGTGAAATCGGGCAGCGCGTCTCCGGGGAGATCGGTGGCATTGCCGTCGGTGAGCAGCAGGACGCCGGCGAGCGGGCGGTTCGCGAACCGCTCCTTCACGGTCTGGAGCGCACCGCCGATCGCACTGGAGCGGCCCTTGAAATCCAGTTCGCGAAAATCCTCGGTGGGCTGGAGCCGGGCGGCGAAGGCGTAGCGCCGGACATCGAAGTTCTCCGCCAGGGTCGACTGCCAGCCGGGTTTTCCCGGATCCACCAGCGCACGGAGCGATTCGCCGCGGCTTTCGGACTGGCCCTCGTCGCGAATCTGGAGCCCCTGGCTGTTGTCCGCGAGCACTGCGAACATGTTGGCGCCGGGCTGGGCACGCTGGCCGAGCCAGAGTGGCTCCAGCAGGCACACAGCGAGAGCGGCGATGCCGAATGCCTTCAGGGTCAGGCAGAGCCAGCGGTAGGGTTGGCCCGCAGCGGCGCGATAGCTCCAACCCAGAATTGCGAGCGCAACGATCAGGAACGCAATGGCAGGCCACAGCCAGTGCCAGCCGGAAAACGTGAGCGAGGATGAAGGGCTCATGGATCCTTGCCGAGTTCCTCGTAATAGCGGCGCACCGACTCCGCAAACCGATGCGGCACCGGATCCCGATCGATGGGCGCCAGGGAATCCTTCGAGCTGCGTCGCGCAAGCTCGTCGGCGACATGGCCGCGCACCTCCACCAGCGGTTTGAGAACCTCCATCCGTACGACCGCCCAGTCGGGTTTCTTCAGGTCCTGCCGGAAATCCCGTCGCATCAGTCGGGCGCGCTCCCGCGCCGAAGCGACCGAGCTGCGCAGGTCGGGAGTTTCGAGCAGTTCCTCGACATCACGCAGCCGCTCGGCCCAGCGATCGAACTCCTCGCCGGTGAGCGGACCCCGGCTGCGGCCATCCCAGGAACCGTCCCAGCCGCCAAACGAGCCGCCACGGCCGTCACCGCCAGTGAAGAAATCATTAACATCAAATCCGCCGCGTCCGCCTCCGCGCTGACTGCCGCCGCGCGAACCCTGGTCCTGCGGTTCACCGGCGAGGCGGTCACCTTCCTGCCCGCCAGCCTCGCCTGCGCCGCCCTGCCCCGACTGGCCGCGCTGCTCCTGTCCGGGCTGCCGACCCTGCTGCTCGCCCTCGCCGGACTGGCCCGCTGATTGTGAAGTCGGATTGCCGGCCATCCGCTCATCGGAGGATTCCTGCCCGTCGGTGGGCTGCGATGAATCCGTGGATTCGCCTGCGCCAGGCTGGCCGCGGTCGTCCTGGCCGGCTTGGCCAGCGCGCGCGAGCCCCTGCCGGCCACCCGGTTCGCCTGGTTCACCGTTGCCGTCGCGACCGGCGGTGCGTGGGTCGGTGGGGTCATTGGAATTCGCAGCCAGCCCGTCGATGGCGCGCCGCAGCTCCTCCGCCCGGCGTTGCGACTCGGAGGGTTGCCCGTCACCGCTCTCCTGGCCGGCGGCTTGCCCATCGGGCGACGTCGCGCCATTTCCGCTGCGCTGGCGCGATCCATCGGCCTGGGCAACCTCGCGCTCCAGCTGTTCGGTCAGTTCGTCGAGTTCGGATTGTGCCAGCCGCAATTGCTCGAGTTCATCGCCCAACACGCTCTCGGCGGCGCGCTCGACCCCGCGCTTCAACTCTTCGATTTCCTCCCGGGCGCGGCCGGCACCGCGCTGGGCCTGGGAGACTGCGCCATCGCGGAGCATCTCGCGGGTCACCTCCAGCGCCTTGCCGCTGCCTTCGCGCTCCTCGGCCCGCTGCAGCCGGTCGCGCAGATCGTAGGTGAGCTGGCCGGCGGCGAGCAGATCCTCGCGCGCCTCGCGGATGCTGTTGGCGTCGCTCTGGCTGACCTTGCGGATGCTGTCGTAAAGCTGGCGGGAAAGCAGCGGCTCGGTGTTTTCCGCCTGTTCGGAGACCTCCGTTGCCCGGTCCATGAGCTCGCTCATCCGCTGGCGCTGCTGCTCGAGCTGCTGGATCATCTCCTCGCTGGCGCTGCCGTCGCTAAGCGATTTGCGCTGGGTGGGGCCGCTGGCCAGCCCCTCGAGTTTTTCGTTGATCGCCTCCTGCTCGGAGGCGAGCTGGCGGGCCTGGTTGCGCATGTCGCGCATGTCCTCCGCGAACTGGCTGGAATTCTGTTTGCGCATCTCGTCGCGCAAATCCTGCAGCTGGCGCTGGGCGCGCGTGCCGGAAGCCAGGGCTTGCGCGACCGCGCCCTCGCCGGCCGCATCGGCGGCCTGCTGCACGTCCTCGCGGGTCTGGTCGAGTTGCTGGCGCTCCTGCGACATGCTCGACTGGTTTTCCGCGCGGTCCATCCGCTGCCTGACCTCATCGACGTCGGCGAGCATCTGGCGCTGTTCCTCGTGGAGCCGCTTGAGCCGGCGGCGGACCTCTTCGCGCTCCTCCTCGGTCCTGGCCTCCTGCAGGGCGGTCTGGAGCTCGCGCATCCGCTCGTTCAGATCATTCTGCCGGCGGGCCAGCTCCTGCAGCCGGTTCATGACGGCGAGCTGTTCGCGCCGCTCCTGGTTCTGGGGAGCGCGGGCCTGCCGCTGCGTCTCGTAGCGATTCTCGGCCTGCTTCAAATCGAGTTGGTCAATCTGGCGCTGGTTGCCTCCGCCACCGCCGCCGCCGCCCTGCTGGCGCTGGTTGCGCGTGACCGCGGTCTCATGCGCCTGGAGCTTCAGGAGAGCCTGGTAGGCGGCCTGCTCCGCCGGGAGCGCCTCCGCGAGCGGACCGGGCGCGCGCGCGGCGGCCTCGAGCCGATCCAGCGCCTGCTCCATTTCGGCGGTGGCCGTCCGCCACATGGCCTGGGCCCGGGGTGCGCGTGCCTCCGCCGCCGCCTCGCCGGCCTGGGCCAGCGCCTGCTTCTGCGCATCAGTCACGACCTTCACATCCTCACTGTAGCCGGGAGTCGCCCCTTCACGCTGGAGCCGCCAGGTGGCGCTGATGATCTGCTTCTGCACATCCGTGAGCCGGCGGGCTTCGCTCCCTCCTCCGCCTCCCGGCGGCGGCTCGCCGGATTGCATGTCCTGGCTCTCGCGGAAAATTTCATCGAACGGCCGCACCTCGGCGAAATACAGGTCGCCATTGGTCCGGCGAACCGAGCCGTCGGGGCCGACGTCCTCCGCCCAGGCGTGCCAGGCGATCAAATCGTCGGGGCTCACGTCGAGTTCCTCGAGCCGGAGCAGGTGGCTGAACTCGCGCTTTTCCCGGGCGGCGAGTCCACGGCCCAACTCGATTGATTGCGGGGCCCCGCCGCCCACCGAATAGGACAGACCGTACACGGCAGCGCCAAAATCGTCCCAAACCGTGCCCTCGAAGCTGACCTCCTCGAGCGGCGAGGGCCGCACATCGCCCCGGGGCGAGGCGACGCGGACCTCGGGCGCCCGGTTCGGCTGCACATCGATCACGAAGGACGTCGCGATCTTGTTGGCGCGGCCCTCGGCATCGATCAGTTGCAGGTCATACGCCTGGCTCTGCGCCGGCCGGAATCCGGCGAGCGTCGCCACCGGCTGGCCGGGGGTCACGGCGAGCGGGACTTCCGTTTTTGCGGCATCGCGGGCGACCAGCCGGGCCGACGTGACGGGCTTGTTCAGCTGCAGCGTGAAGTCGAGCGTGGTGCCCTCGACCGCGCTGACGCGCCGTGTATCCGGGATCTCCTTGCGTGGAAGCTTCGTGTAGTCGGGAAAAGTGAGGGCGACATCCGACCGCACCAGCCGCGGATGCTCGAAGACGGTGACCTTGAATTCCCGCGTCTGCCGGCCGCGATATTCGAGATGATAGAAGAAATCCTGGGCGACGTCGGCGACGCTGCCCCCGAACACGGGGTCGGCGAGACTCTTGACCAGCGGGATCTGGCGGGGCGTGGCGCCGCTCTCGCGCACGACGAGGTTGACGGAAGGAGGCAGCGCACCACCGAAGCGGGCGAGGACGACCAGGCTGTCGCCACGCTCGATGCTGGCGTTGCCGGGGGTGACGGAAACGCCGTCGGCGCCGACCCAGGCCGGGGCTGCCCCATGAATCGCGGGCATCCGCAGGCTGGTGAGGGCGAAGACGAGGCAACCCAGCGCGACCAGATGGGCGATCTGGGCGATGGCCATCTGCGAGGCGGGAACGATCCCGCGCCAGTCGGAATCCTGGCTGCGGCTGGTCGCCTCCTGGATGACGCGGTACTGGAGGTAATTGCCCTCGCCGGCGTCGGCCTGCTGGATCGCGGTCAGCAGGATGCCATCGAGTTCCGGATGGGCGCGTTCGATTTGGCCCGCGACCCAGCGTAGATCCGGCGGGCGGCTGAAATGATGGAGGGCGAGACCCAGGGCCCCGCCCAGCGCGATCGTGGCAATGACCGGGATGACGTGCGGGCTGGTCCAGCCCAGCTGCCGCTGGAGCAGGAGGGCGACGAGAACGGCGGCAGCGGCGACCGACCACCAGATGGCCAGCTTCCGCCAGAGTCCGACCCACTGGTAGCGGCGGACCACGCGGCGCAGTTTCTGTCTGAGGAAATCGTCGTTCATGGTGTCGCCTCCTTCATGCGCAGAGTCGCCCGTGCTGCCCGGCCGGCGAGCGCGGTCTCGATCAAGAGCACGGCCAGGGTGGCCGCGATAAACCAGCGCCAGAGCTTCTGGCGGTTCTCCGCCTCGGCACCCTGCCGCAAAGTCGCCGCTGCCGGCGCCGGTGCGGCTTCCGCAGCGGGCCGAGCCAGGGGAACGCCAAGGCCCGCGAGTTCATCCCGGTCCAACGGGCCCGTGCGACCTTCGGTGACATCAAGGTTGACGGCAAACAACTGCGGCTGCGAGCCGGCCAACTCGTAGATGCCGGGCTGCACCGTTTGAGCAAACTCACTCGCGCTGGCGGCGAGCGGCGTCGTCGTCCCCGCCGGCATGCGCACGGCTGTGAATCCGTGTTCCGGTGGCAGCGGCACCGGATCGCCGACGAAGAACTGGGTCAGCTGCGGGGCGATCCCGCCGCCGAGTTCGAGCAGTGACCAGACCAGCGGCACGAATTTCGAGGATACCGCCAGCTGGCTGTCGGCCGGTTGCCAGCCGGTGAGCAGGACAAAGATGCGGCCGTTGCCGACGGGCAGTTCGAGCATCGCCGGATCGCCGCCATCAAAGCGCGCGATCACGCGGGCGCCGGGCAGCGGCTCGGGCCCGAGCCGGCGGTAGTTCCAGATGTGGATCTTGGTGAAATCATTGTAGCGGGGATCGGCAAATGGAGCGAAGAGCGGGTGACGAAAATCGATCTCTGCCAGCATGGCGTAGCTGTCCGGCTGCACGGGCTGGACGGTCACTCCCTCGCGTCCGAGCAGCCGTCCCAGCGAGTTTGCGGCCGCGCTGCCACGCGGCAGGGCGACGACGATCCCGCCCTCCCTCGCATGTTCACGCAATGCCTCGGCCATGGCCGGCGGGACCGGATCGGCGACGAAGACGAGTCCGGCGGACTCGAGGTCGGAGGCGGAGAGCGGCGCGGAGGCGTCGCGGGCGGTCACCTTGATTGCCAGCCGGGGCGTGTCGGTGAAGGCACGGCGGAGGAAGAACAGCGGCTGCTGCGGATCACCGCCAGCATCGGCCCCCAGCCACAAGACCTCGGCCTGGCGCGGCTGGGGCGGTATCAGATGAACCACGTTGTCGAAGCCCTCGTCATCACCGGCGAGCGCGAGATGCCGCAGTCCGGCGGTGTCCTTGGGCACCGGAATGGCAAAGACGCGGCTCTGGCCCGGCGGCACATACGCCTCCAGGGGAGTGCCGATCCAATCTGCGGCGTCAGCGGACTTCGACCAGCCGACCTGGAAACGCTCCCGCTGGGAATCGGGTGCATTGGTGACCCGGACACGGACCGCGGCATCGAGGGCACGATTGGCATCCGCCGACTCCGCCACGAGCTGAAGCCCAGCGTTGGTCGGGCGGGATGCGGTGACAGACTCGAGATGGATGGCGACATCCTTCGGCCATTCGTAGGCCTGGAGCGTTTCGACCCGGCTGCCCGCCTGGAGATCGCTGACCACAAAAATCTCGCGCGGACCGTCCGCGGTGGAGGGCTGGCCCGGTTCACGGTTCGTCTCGTTCTCCGCGAGCGACTCCGCGGTGGTGATCAGAGCGTTGCCGAGCTGGGAGCCGCCCCAGCCGGGAGCGGTGGTGGCGAGCCGGCTGAGGGCGAGCGCAACCCGATCCCCGGGGGCGGTGCGGTTCCATTCATCGAGCGTCAGCAACGGCGTGGCGCTGCGATCGTAGGTGAAGAGAGCGAGTTGATCGGTGGGAGCCGCGCGACGCACGATGGCCTCGGCGCGAGTGCGGGCGGCAGGCCAGAGCCCCTCGCGTCGCATGCTGGCACTCACGTCGAGCAGGAGCGCGATCCGGCGGGGCTGGGTGGCGCCGGGATCGGCCAGCGAGAAGTCCTTGAGGAACGGCCGGGCGAAGCCGAGGGCCAGCAGGGCCAGGGCGGCACAACGCAGCAGCAGCAGCAGGATGTGCTCGAGCCGGTGGCGCTTGGAAATCCGTGGCGGACTCGGCTGCAGGAACATCAGCGAGCTGAAGATCGTCCGTTCCCGCGTGGATCGCCGGATGAGGTGGTACAGGATCGGCGCGGCGATCGCGAGGCCGCCCAGGAGGAAAAGCGGGGTCAGGAAGCTCATGCGCCGGCTCCCGTTGCGCCCCTCGCCCGCCGGACCTGGCGGCCGCGTTTGATTCGCTGCTGGAGGAATTCAAACAGTGCCAATTCCAGCGGCTGTGTGGTCGGGAGCTGGTGATGGCTGATGCCGAGCTTCCGGCTGATCGCCCGCAGCGCGGCACAGTGGTGCTCGAACTTCTCGAGGTAACTCGTCCGGGCCAGCCCGGGATCGATATAGAGCGTGCGGGCCGATTCCGCGTCCTCGAACAGCGACGGCTGCCCCAGCCCGAAGGTCAGTTCCGCGGGATCGAGCACCTGGAAAATGATGACTTCATGACCGCCTGCGGTGAGCGCGGTGAGGTTGCGTTCCAGCCGATCCAGTGGCGCCAGGAAATCCGAAATGAGCGCGACCACGCCGCGCTTCCGGATCAGCGCACTGATCCGCTCGATGGGCGCGTTGAGGTCGGTGGCCCGGCCCGCAGTGGGTGTTTCCAGCGCCAGCATCAACTGCCGCAGGTGCCCGGGACGATGTCGGGCGGGCAGGTATTCGCGCACGGTTTCGTCGAAGGTGAGCAGGCCCGCGGCATCGCCCTGCAGATGGAGGAAGTACGCGAAGGTGGCGGCCAGGGTGGAGGCATACTGGCCCTTGGTGTAGCCGGTCGTGCCATAGTCCATCGACCGGCTGTGATCGACGAGCAGGTGGCAGCGAAGGTTGGTCTCGTCCTCGTACTTCTTGATGAAGTAGCGATCGCTGCGCGCAAACACGCGCCAGTCCAGGTACCGCGGATCATCACCGGTCGTGTATTGCCGGTACTCGGTGAACTCGACCGAGAACCCATGATAGGGGCTGCGGTGAAGCCCGTTCCAGAAACCCTCGACGACCGCGCGGGCCCGAAGCTCCAGGCTGCGAATCGTCATCAGCGCCTGGGGATCGATCAGCGCGGCGCTGGCAAGGGAGGAACTGGATGCGACGGGAGGCACGGGAATTTCCATCCCTTCAGGCGGCGTTCTGCACGGTGGACTTCACGGCGCTGAGCAGCCGCTTCACGACGTCGTCGACGCGGATTCCCTCGGCCTCGGCGCGATAATTGAGCAGGATCCGATGGCGCAGGACAGGCGCGGCAAGCGCCTGGATGTCCTCGACGGTCACGTGGGCGCGTCCCCGCAGAAGCGCCCGCGCCTTCGCACCGAGAATCAGGAACTGGCTCGCACGCGTCCCGGCGCCCCAACTCACCCACTCGTTCACAAAATCGGGCGTCGCCGGCTGATGGGGCCGCGAGGAGGACGCGAGTTGCACCGCATAGCGGACCATCTCCTCCGCGACCGGAACCTTGCGGACCAAGTCATGGAACTGGGTCACATCCTCTCCGGTGAAGAGGGCCGCAATGGGCGATGGCCGGCCGGCGGTGGTCTGGGTTACGACCTGGACCTCGTCGTTTTCGGGGAGATAGTCCATCACGACGTTGAACATGAAGCGATCGAGCTGCGCCTCCGGCAGCGGATAGGTGCCTTCCATTTCGATCGGATTCTGGGTCGCGAGGACGAAGAACGGCTCCTCCAGCGGATGCCGGACGCCGGCGGCGGTCACCTGGTGTTCCTGCATGGCTTCGAGCAGGGCGGCCTGGGTCTTGGGCGGCGTCCGGTTGATCTCATCGGCCAGGATCATGTTGGCGAAGACGGGGCCCCGGACGAAATTCAACTTGCGCGAGCCTTGCCCGTCGTCCTGGAGAATCTCGGTGCCAGTGATGTCGGCCGGCATCAGGTCGGGCGTGAACTGGATCCGCTGGAACTTGAGGTGGAAAATCTGGGCGATCGATTTCACCAGGAGGGTTTTGGCCAGCCCGGGTGCGCCGGTGATGAGGCAATGGCCGCCAGCGATCAGCGCAGTCATGATCTGTTCGATCACCTCGCGCTGGCCGACGATCACCTTGGACAGTTCGGCATCGATTTGCGCACGACCTTCGATGAGCCGTTCAGCAATCTTGCGGTCGGCCTCGAATGCGTCGGCTGGACGCAGCGGCAGGACCGGTGGCGGAGTCGATGAGGAAGCAGGGACGGGAATGCTCATGGGAGAGGGACCAAGGACAAGGGACTAGGGACTAAGGACCAGGGACAAGGGACTAGGGACCAAGGACTGAGGACGGAGGACAGACGACGGACGACTGATGACGGAGGACTGAGGACACACGATGGACCACTGGTGACGGAGGACCACGAATCAGGGACGGCGGGAGCGGGGTGGGATTGAGGAACGAAGGGTTTGGAAGATTTAATGAAACAGTTCGGAAATTTCGAATTGGGCTGCTCAGTGCGTCATCAGGTAGAAGATCAGGTTGATCCCGAGCGGGTATGAGACCTTTTCGGAAAACACGCGGAAGTAATCGTTGTCCTCGCCTTCGCGTTCCCAGCCATCGCTCACGTCGCTGTTGTGAATCGCAAGGACCATGATCCGCTGCTGATCGTCGAGCAGCGCGCGAACGCTCATTTTTTCCGAGCCTTCCCCGCGGTCGAGTTGCAGCGGCGCGTTGGGGTCGCGGGGATCGCGATCGCGCAGCCAGAATTGCATCGTTGGCACCTGCAGCGACTGCATCGGCTGCCGCAGGTCGAAGACGCAGTTGAACAGGGGATGATTGGTGTCGAACTCGACCCAGTTCCGCTCCGGGAGAACCTTCTTCATCTGCCCGGCAAAACCCGCCCACTCGAGATCGTTCCAGAAATCGATCACCAGGACGACGCCGCCCGCGAGGAGGTACTTGCGCATGCCCTCCACTTCCGGCTCCCGCAGCTGCATGTAACCCGGATGCTCCATGAAGAGGAACGGATATTGGTGCAGTTCGGGATTGGTGAACTTCAGCACGCGACCGTTCGGATCGACCTTCATCGAGGTCATCTGCTGCAGTCGGTAGGAAAGGTTCAGGTCGGCATCCGGAAAATCGACCCACCAGCCGAGCCGGCGGCCGCGATGGAAGGAAGGCCGCGGCGACAGTGTCGGGCCGACCCGGAAGATGGCGCGCGCAAAGGTGAAGACATCCTTCTCGAAGGCGGGTGGGTTCCGCCACATCGGGGTGCCCGTGCTGTGCGAGACCACCTCGCGTGCAGTCTGGACCGCATTTTCGTCAATGATCCCGCTGCCCTCGGTGCGGACCAGCGAACTGCCCTCGTCGTCCTCATTGATGTTGGGGGATCCACGGAAGAGCTGGGCAAAGCTGGCGGAAGCGCCCAGGGCAAAAATGGCGGCCAGGATGAGTTGCTTGCGATACCGCGGCATCTCAGTGGGTCATCACGTAAAAGATGATGTTGATCCCGAGAGGGTACGAAATCTTCTCGGAAAAGTTCTCGAAATAGTAGGCGCTCTCGCCCTCCCGCTCCCAGCCGTCGCCGTTGTCGGTGTTATGCGTCGCGAAGGCCATGATTCGGCCCTTGTCATCGAAGATCACACGGTGGTGGACCTCGCGGGTGTCGCCATCGTGATGATCCTCCCAGGTGACGCCGGTGTACTGGCTTTCATGGCCCGTGCGGATGTTGGGCACCTGGCCCTTGGATTTGATTTCGAAGACGCTGCGGTAGAGCGGGTGATCCAGCGGCAGTTCCACGAAGCTGCGTTCGGGCAGCACCCGCTTCATTTCGCGTTCGACCCGCTGCCAGGCCGAATCGCCCCAGAAGTCGTCGAACATCACGAAGCCGCCGTTCTGAAGATATTTTCGCAACGCGAGCACCTCGACTTCCCCGAAGAAAAGGTTGCCCGGCTCGACGATGTACAGCCAGGGAAAGTCCCCGAGGTCGGGATCGGTTAGCCGCACAATCCGGCCATCGGGATCGACCTTCATCGAGGTCATCTGCTGGAGCCGGTAGGAAAGGTTGAGATCGCTGTCGGGCAAATCCGTGGCCCAGCCGCCGCTCCGGCGATAGCCACCGTAGGACGAGCCGTAGCGAACGCGGGCAAAGGTGAACACATCGCGTTCGAACCCCTTGGTGTTCGTCCACACCGGCGTGCCGGTGCTGCCGGACGGAAGCTCGCGGGCGGTCCGGAGGTTGTCACTTCCGCCCCATCCGCCGCCACCGTAATAGCGCCGCTGCGCCAGCAGCAGGCCGGCGAGCAGGACGAAAACGAAAAGGGCGGCGATGAATCGCTTCATTGGCGGGGTGACGTCGGTGGCAACGGCGCGGGGGGTGCGGCCGTTCCGGCTTGGTTGACCTTGACCAGCAGTTGAAGTGCCTCCCGGAACCGTGGGGTCTCCTCCAGCGCGAGCAGCAAATGGCGGCGGGCCTCGGCGGTCTCGCCCCGACCGTGGAGCAGCCGGGCAAGTTCGAAATGCGCATCCGTGGCGTCGAGCACATCCAGCGCGAGCAGGGTCCGCCAGGCGACCACGGCGGTGGAGACATCGCCGGTCGCGGCGGCCGCCTGGGCCTGGAAACGATAGGGCGGCGCGACGAGCGGATTCACCGCGAGGTAGCGTTCCGCGTTCTCCGCCACCGTCCGCCAGTCCTCCGCGGCCGCTGCGAGTTCCATCAGCCGCAGGTAGGCATCGGGAGCCTCGTCATCGACCTCGACCCACTGGCGTAACACCCGCTCCTCGGCGGTGGTGTCGCCGAGCGCAGCGACAGCTTCCACCAGCGGCCGGTAGGAAGCCTCGCCACCCTTCTGGCGCGGGTAAAGCTCGACGAGCCGCTCGAGCACGCGCCGGGCCTCCGGCCAGTTCTTCTCCTCCGCATGACGCTGCGCCTCCAGCCGCATCGCCCAGAAATTGTCCTTTCGGCTCCGACCCCATGAGAGCAACGCGCCGCCGAGCCCACCCGTCAGGAGTTCCTCCCCGGGCTTCTCCCAGTCGAGCTTCGGCGCAAGCTGCCGCGCCTGCTCGATCGCGTAGGCCTTGAAGTCCTTTTCCAGCTCGGCGAGCGGGAGCGTGTGTCGTGCCAGCGCATCGTTGATTGCCGTGCCCTCGCGGAGATCGTGCAGGATTCCGCGCAGGGCCTCGTGGCCGAAACGACCGGCAATGAAGTCCACGACCATCGAGGATTGCAGATAGGCGAACTGGAGATGTTCCGGGCTCTTGGGCGCCAGGAAGGCGGCGCTGAGCTCGCCCACCGGAACCAGTTCCCCGTCCATGATCATCTGGCGGTAGCGCGGGTTCAGCCGCATGCCCCAGGCCGGGTTGGCCTGCCGTTCCTCGTGGACGGAAATTCCCTCGCTCAGCCAGCGTGGCATCTTGTTGCGCGTCATCTGGAGCGTGATCACGTGGCAGAATTCATGCCACAGGACCGACTCCCAGTTGACGGGCGTCGCGCTGGTCACGGGGCTGTTGGCAGTGACGACCTGGCCGAAGCAGACGCCGAGAAAACCGGCCACATCGGGCAGGCCGAAGGTGCGGACCGCAAAGTCCTTCTGGTCCGCGAAAATCTCCACGTAGGTCGGGCGGGCGAGTTCCACGCCGTATTTTTCCACCAGCTGCTGCCGGGCGCGGCGCAGCAGCGCCATCACGCGCGGCCCGTAAATCGCGATCTCGCGGCTCGACATCCGCACGACGAAATCCTCGCTGGTGAGCGAGGAGTACTGCTTCATCGTGTCCTGCAACGTCACGAGATTGAAGGCCTCCACGTCGTATTCGTCATGCTCGTGGACGCGCTGGGCCAGCGCCCAGCCCTCGGCATCATTGCCCAGCCGCAGCAGATCCTGGGCGAGTTGCGCGGCCGCGGGCAGGTATTCGGGATCGAACTCGCGCGCGCGCCGCTGGTAGGCGGCCCCCTCGGCGAAGCGGTATTTCTGGGAAAGCTTCCTGCCGATGAGGTGATCCACCCGGGGATTCCTTGCCCAGGAACTGAGGGCGCGGCTGCGCGCCGTCTGTTCGGAGATGCGATCGTTGCGCAGGTGGGCAATGACGGCGCGGTAGGCCCAGGCGTCGGGCTGGACCGGGTTGATGGCGATGATGTTCTCGAGCAGTTTCTCCGCCTCCGCATAGGCCTCCGCATCGATGTGATGATTCGCCAGGAGGAGCATGGCGGGAACATGCCTCGAATTGATCTCGAGCGCGGACTGCAGGGATCCGAGGGCGACCTCGCGATCGCCGTCCGCATAGGCCCGGGCGCGGCCGACGTGCAGATCCGGATCCGCCGGCAGGTGCTCCAACCCCTCCTCGTAGGCCCGCGCAGCGAGGACGAAATCGTGCTTTTCCAGGGCGAGCTCGCCCCGGGCGAGGTAGACATCGCGCAGCTTGGGATCGCCCTTCGTCGCGGGCGCATAGATTTTCTCCAGGACGTCGCGGGGATCCGCGCCCAGCAGGAGGGCAACGCGGCCAAACACCACGAGATCGACCGGGGCCCGGTAGCCCCAGCTGCGGGAGCGGACGAGTCGCGCGATTTCCTGGACGCGTTCGGCCGCCTCCTCCGGGCGGCCGTTGGCGAGCGCGACCTCGCGTGCGGCCCACCGCAGCCGGATATTCTGCTGATCCCGTTCAAGCGCGGCGCGAATCGCCTCGTCCGCCTCCGCATTCCGGCCGATCGCCAGCAGGCTCTCCGACAGCAGGATCGGCCATTCGACCTCATTGGGCGCATCGCGCACGCCAATCGTCGCGGCGCGGATCGCCGAGGCGTAGTCGCCCTCGAGCAGGTCGCGGCGGACGTCCGCCGGTTCGGCGGCGGAAAGCGCGGAAGCGAATGCCATCACCGCAGCCAAAAGCATCCCCGTGGCATGGCGGGCGGTTCGCGGTTGCGGGCGCATCCAGCCGCGGAAGCGAGCCTCAATTGCGGAGGGTGGAATCATGCTTGGCCGTGGGTCGTGGGGGGATGCCGGGATTGCCAGCCGGCGCGACGACATCCCGCACGCCAGAGTGATGCGCGCTATGACTGTTTTCTCAAGCGCGACCCGCGGAGATTTCCGGAGAATTACCGGAAGGTGGCCGGCGTGCCGCTGCCGCGGACCGGCGCCGTGGGAAAATCCTTCATCAGGCCATCGGCGGTCGCGAGCCGTCGACGCTTCACTGCCAGGAGCCCATGTTTGGGGGCGAAGGTGAGCGCGAGCAGAAAGACGGCGGCCTGCAGCAGCACGATCGACGCGCCGGTCGACGCGTTGAGGAAGAAACTCAGGTAAACGCCCAGGAAGCTGCAGATCGTCGCGGTCGCCGCCGCTATCCACAGCATCCGGCCGAACCGATCCGTAAGCAGGTAGCCGACACAACCCGGGGTCACCAGCATCGCGATCACCAGGATGATTCCCACCGCCTGCAGCGAAACGACGATCGTGACCGCCAGCAGCGAAAGCAGCAGGTAATACAGCCGGCCGGAACGCAGCCCGATCGTGCGCGCATGGGCGGGGTCGAAACAAAAGAGCAGCAGATCGCGACGGAGCGTCAGGATGATGAGGAGGGTCGCCCCGGCGATCAGCAAGGTGTCCCGGAGATCCCCCGGGGCGAGTCCGAGGATGTTGCCGAAGAGAATGTGGTCGAGATGCAGGTCACTCCTGATCTTCGTGAACATCACCAGCCCAAGCGCGAAGAGCCCCGTGAAGACGACGCCCATGACCGTGTCCTCCTTCACCCGGCTGTTGGCCCGGATATACCCGGTGAGGATGGCACAGGACAATCCGGAGACGAACGCGCCGAGCGCCAGCGGCAGGGCAAGAATATAGGCGAGCACGATTCCCGGCAGGACGGCATGGGATACGGCATCGCCCATCAGCGACCAGCCCTTGAGCACGAGAAAGCACGAAAGGACGGCGCAGACCGCGCCAACGGCCATGCCCGCCAGCATGGCATCGACCATGAAGCCATAGCGAAACGGCTCGAGCAGCGCGCTCATGCCACGGCCTCCATCACGCCCGCCGCGCGCCGGCGCGCCCGGGCGGCAATCATTCCGTGCTTCGGCGCGAACAGCCACGCCAGCACAAACAGGGCACTTTGCAGCGTGACGATGCAGCCACCGGTCGACCCGTCGAAAAAGTAGCTTGCATAGGCGCCGGTGACGGAAGTTCCGACCCCCATGGCGACGGCAAGCGCGATCATCCGCCCAAAGCGATCGGTGAGCAGGTAGGCGGTCGCGCCCGGCGTCACGAACATCGCGACCACCAGGACGGCACCGACCGTCTGGAGCGCCGCCACCGCCGTGGCGGAAAGCAGCGTCAACAGCAGGAAGTGCAGGAACGTCGTGTTCAGCCCGAGGGCGCGCGCCTGGGTGCGATCGAAACAGAAAAGGAGCAGATCGCGCCACTTCAGCCCCAGCACCACGAGGGTGAAGGCGGAGATGAGCAGCATCTGGACGATGTCGGCGTTCGAGATGCCGAGGATGTTGCCGAAAATGATCGCGTTGAGATCCACCTCGGCCGGAAAGCGCGAGATCAGAAAGAGCCCGAGGGCGAAGAAGGCGGTGAATACGACGCCGATCACGGCATCCTCGCGCAGCCGGGTCTTTGCCTTCACGAATCCCATTCCCGCCGCCGCCAGCAGCCCGGTGAGGAAGGCGCCGGCCGCGTACGGCCAGCCGATGTAATAGGCAATCGCCACGCCAGGCACCACCGAGTGCGAAAGGGCATCACCCATCAGCGACCAGCCCTTGAGCGTGATGAAACACGAAAGAAAGGCGCACACGCCGCCAATCGCGCCGCTCACCAGGATGGCCTTCAGCATGTACTCGTAACGCAGCGGGATCAGGAGCGTGTCGATCATGGCTCGCTGTCCTCCCGCTCCTCGCGCTGCCGGACGACCGACTCGTGACCCTTCCGCTGGCTGTACTCGAGATGGCCACCCTTCCCGAACACCAGCGGGCGCTCGTCGTCGGTCAGCAGCGTGACGGCCCGGCCGTCATGCTTCTGCACCGTCGATTCGTCGAAGCGGAAGTGCCGCAGCACGCCGCCGAAAGCTCGGTTGAGATTCTCCTCGGTGAACACCTCGACGGTCGGCCCGGCAGCCAGCACGGTCTGGTTGATCAGCACCGCCTGGTCGCAGAATTCCGGCACGGATCCGAGGTTGTGGGTGGAAACGAGCATCACATGGCCCTCGTCGCGCAACTCCCGAAGCAGGGCGATAATCGCGCTCTCGGTTTTCACATCGACCCCGGTGAACGGTTCGTCGAGGAGGATCACCCTCCCCTCCTGCGCCAGCGCCCGGGCGAGGAAGACCCGCTTGCGCTGGCCGCCCGAGAGCTCGCCAATCTGGCGATCCCGGAACTCCAGCATGCTCACCCGGGCCAGGCTTTCCTCCGCGATCCGCCGGTCCTGCGCCCGCGGGATCCGCAGGAAGTTCATGTGGCCATAGCGGCCCATCAGGACGACATCCCAAACGCTCACCGGAAAGCTCCAGTCCACCTCCTCCGACTGCGGCACGTAGGCGATGAGGTTTTCCCGCAACGCTTCCCGGACCGGCCGGCCCGAGACCCGGACGAATCCGGCGGCCGGATGCAGCAGGCCCATGATTGACTTGAACAAGGTCGACTTGCCGCTGCCGTTCACGCCCACGAGCGCACAAATCGAGCCGCCGGACAGCCGGAATGATGCATCGCGCAGTGCCACATGGCCGTTCGCATAGCTCACGGTCAGCTGGTCGATCTCGAGCGAGTGAAGGCGGTTCATCGCTTCGGGAGAGCGGGCCGCGATCATGGGAAAAATCCTTTCACGATCGTCCTGGCGTTGCATTCCATCAGCTCGAGATAGGTCGGCGCCGGACCGTCCGCGGCCGTCAGTGAATCAACGTACAGGACGCCGCCATAGCGCGCACCGGTCTCGCGGGCGACCTGCCGCGCGGGCTTGTCGCTGACGGTGCTCTCGCTGAAGATCACCGGAATCCGGTTTCGCCGCATTCCATCAATCACCTTTTGCACCTGCTGCGGCGTGCCCTGCTGGTCGGCGTTCACGGCCCAGAGAAACAGCTCCCTCATGCCGAAACTGCGCGCCAGGTAGGGAAAGGCCCCCTCGCTCGTGACGAGCCAGCGGCGTTCGGCGGGAATTCTGGCGAGTTCGGCCCGGACGGACGCCTCCAGGGCGGCGAACTTCGCGCTGTAGGCCTTGGCGTTGGCATTGTAGGTCGCGGCGTTGGCGGGATCCAACTGGACCAGCGCCCGCCGGATGTTCTCGACATAGATCAAGGCGTTGGTCGGCGACATCCAGGCGTGGGGGTTGGGCTTGCCGGTATAGGGCCCCTCCTCAATCCCGATCGGATCGATGCCCTCGCTCAGTACCGCACTGGGCACCCGCCGGAGGTTGCCGAAGAAGCGTTCGAACCAGCGCTCGAGATTCAGCCCGTTCCAAAGCACGAGATCCGCCCGCTGCGCCTTGACGATGTCCTGCGGCGTCGGCTCGTAACCGTGAATCTCCGCACCCGGCTTCGTGATCGACTCGACGATGGCGGCGTCACCAGCGACGTTCCGCGCCATGTCCTGGATGATCGTGAACGTGGTCACGATCCGCTTGGGTGCAGCCTGGATGGGCTGTAAACCGAGAAGAGCAAGTGCCAGCAATCCACCGAGGGCGGCAAGCCGGCCGGCCGGCGATGGGCGCTTCGCAGGGACATGGTCAAGGGGCTTCATGGGTGGGAACGCGGGGGAGCCAATGCCGGGTATTTTGAGGAGTCAAAAAGAATCTTTGTTTGCCTCAAAGCGATAAATTTGCATTCCGAGGGCATGGCCACCAGCACGGTCGAAAACTATCTCAAGCACGTGCTGCTGCTTTCCGAAAGCGGCGAAACCCTGGTTTCCATGGGCGCCCTGGCGCTCGCCCTCGATGTCGTGCCCGGCACCGTCACCACGATGGTCAAGGCGCTCGCCGACGAAGGGCTGGTCGAACACCAACCCCGCCACGGCGTCCGGCTCACCCCCGATGGCCGCCGCGTTGCGCTCAGCGTCCTGCGGAAGCACCGGCTCGTCGAAACCTTCCTCGTCAACGTCCTGAAGATGGACTGGTCCAAGGTCCATGAAGAGGCCGAGCAGCTCGAGCACGTCATTTCCGACGAGGTGCTGGACCGGCTGGACGCCCTGCTGGGACATCCCGACACCGATCCGCATGGCGATCCCATTCCCACCCGGCAGGGGAAGTTGAAATCCCAGGTCTATGCGACCTTGGCGACCTGCGTGGCCGAGCGGCCGCTGCGAATCGTGCGAATCCTCGAGCAATCGGAGGACTTTCTTCGCTATGCCGAGCAGAACGGATTGCTGCCGGGCGCCGCGTTACAGGTGACCGATCGCAACCTGATGGCCGGGCTGGTGACGCTGAAGACGGACGCCGCCGGATCGATTGCGCTGAGCCTCGCCGCCGCGGGCCGGATCCTGGTTGAGGCGTCCAAGGCTTCGTGAGATTATCGCGAGGCCATGGGCGAACATCTGCGCCCAGCGACGATTCCCCAATGCGAGCCAGCTACCGCCGCCGCCAATTGTTACGGCCTCCCTGCGCCGAGCGTCCTTTCTCCCCGCCCCAAATGATTCGAATCCCCAAGTGCCTCCCTGCCCTGCTGCTCTGGCTTGGCGCCGCCGTCTCACTCCCGGCGCAGCTGACTGAATCCCCGCAGCCCATCGGGCCGGGCAGTGTCCTCTTCGAAATCGACGGACTCCGGCTCGGCTTCGATCGCAATGCGCCCGAGGGACACAAGTACGAAGCCATTGCCATCGCCTCAACCGTCGTGTCGCTCGGTCTCACTGAAAACATCGATCTCCAGATCGGAGCCGACGTTTTCCTCCGGGAGCGGATCGAAGCGAATGGGTCGCACACGTCGCACTCCGGGCTGGGCGACCTTTCGTTTCGCACCAAGTGGCGGTTCTGGCAGGGCGAGTCGGGTGGCGCGGCCGCGATCATCCCCTATGCGCGCGTGCCGACCGGAACGGGTGGCGTGGGGAGCGAGTCCGTCGAGGGGGGCTTCATCCTTCCCTGGGAAACGAGCCTTCCTGCGGGCGTGCTGGCCGGCACCATGCTCCAATGGGACGTGGTGCGCAATCCGGACGACAACGGCTACGATTCGCGCTGGCTGCTGAGCGGGTACCTGCATCGCAGCCTCACCTCCACCCTCGGCGCCTATGCGGAGGCGGCGCTGGAAGCTGCCTCGACCGGCGGATCCGACACATCGGGCTCACTCGGGATCGGCGCCGTATGGATGCTCAGCCCACGGCTCGCGCTCGATTATGAGCTCATGCGCGGGCTCAACCGCGCGGCCACCGACTGGACTCATACGCTGCGTTTGAACTGGAGCTGGTGAGCGGCCGGGTCCCCGACCGTAATCAGAAACGTTCCGAACCTCGTACATGGAGGGCCGGGCTCCGCCCCGGCCGCGAAACGGATCCATGCCAGAGCCAAAAACGCGGCGCACGGTCACACCGTCGTGCCCGGTGGCAGCACGGCGTTCTTCGGGACGACCAGCACGCCGTCGCGGATTATGACCAGGCCGCCCGCAAAGGTGCCATCGGGCTTGCCATCCGCAATCAGCACGCAGCCGTCCCCGATGCGCGTGTTCTTGTCGATAATCGCGCCCTTGATCCGGCAATTGCGCCCGACGCCCAGATGCGGCCGGCCCTTGCTGACATTCGCAGCGAGCTGCTCCGGAGTCTCGTAGTAATCCGAACCCATCACGATCGTGTCCTCCAGCGAACTGCCTTCGCCGATGAACGAGCGGATCCCGAGCACGCAATGGTGGAGCGACGAATCGGTCAGAATCGAGCCGTCGCCGATCACCACGTGATCGATGGCGCACTTGTTCAGCTTGGACGCCGGCAGGTAGCGATCCTGGGTGTAAATCGGCGCACCACCGACGAAGAAATTAAATGGTGGCAGCGGCTGCGCGAGCGCGAGGTTGGCGTCGAAGAATGCCTTTACTGTGCCGATGTCCTCCCAGTAGCCCTCGAATATGTGCGCGTAGAGCTTCTTGCGGCCAAGCAGCCCGGGGATGACCTCCTTGCCGAAGTCGGTCATCGTGTTCTCCAGCGCCTCCGCCAGGACCTGGCGGTTGAAAACATAGATGCCCATCGAGGCGAGGCAGTGCTTCTCCGTCGACTTGCTCTGCAACGTCGCCTGCAGGGCCGGACTCAGCGCGAGCCCCTCGATCACCGCCGGATCCTTCGGCTTTTCGACAAACCGGGCGATGGAGAGGTCGTCATTGACCTGCGTCAGCCCAAGCCCCTCGACCTTGGACACGGGGAACGGCACGGTCGCGATCGTGACATCGGCCCCGCGGGCGATGTGCTCGTTGATAATCTTCCGGAAGTCCATCCGGTAGAGCTGATCCCCCGAGAGGATCAGCACGAGATCGTGCGGATACGCGCGAAAATGCAGCAGGTTGCGCCGGACGGCGTCAGCAGTTCCCTGATACCAGTCCGATCCCCGCTCGGTCTGCTCGGCCGCAAGGATGTCGACAAAGCCACCGCCAAAGGGATCGAAGTGGTAGGTGCTCTGGACATGCCGGTGCAGCGAAGCGGTCTGGAACTGCGTCAGCAGGAACATCCGGTTGATGTCGCTGTTGAGGCAGTTGCTGATCGGGATGTCCACCAGCCGGTACTTGCCCGCGAGGGGGACCGCCGGCTTGCAGCGTTCCAGCGTGAGGGGATGCAGCCGGGTGCCACGACCGCCGCCCATGATCACGGCCAGAACGCGTTTCTGAGTCGTCATAGGAAATTCTCCGGAAAGAGGTTTGAGCTAAAGACTTGCCCGAGCTTTGGACGGGGGGCAAGTATCGCCGCACTTTTTCGTTCGCGTCCATGGCCCACATCCTTGTCACCGGCGTTGCCGGCTTCATTGGCAGTCACACGGCTGATCTTATGCTTGCCGCGGGGCACCGGGTCACCGGGGTGGACAATTTCCGCACCGGCCACCGCGCCAATTTGGAGAATGCATTCGCGCAACCGGGATTTGTCTTCCGGGAAATGGACGTGACTGCGCCGGGTGCCTTGAGGGAGGCAGTCGATGCGGCGCGGCCGGATGCGATCGTCCATCTCGCCGCGCTGGTCAGCGTGCAGGAGAGCATCGCGAATCCGGAACTCAATTACGAGCTCAACGTCCGGGCGAGCCACCTGGTGGCCGAGGCGGCGCGGCAGGGCGGCGTGCCGCGCGTCGTGTTTGCGTCGTCCGCCGCCATCTACGGTGACAATCCGGAACTCCCGCTGCGGGAGCAGGCGGACAAGCAGCCCATCAGTCCTTATGGCGCCGCCAAGCTGGCATCGGAGGCGCTGCTGCTGGGTCACGCCGCCGCCTTTGGGCTCACCGTGCGGTGCCAGCGTTATTTCAACGTCTTTGGGCCCCGCCAGGATCCGGCCTCGCCCTACTCCGGCGTCATCTCGATCTTTGAGCGCCGGTACCGTGCCGGCCAGCCCGTGACGATCCATGGCGACGGCCGTCAAACCCGCGACTTCATTTCGGTCCGCGATGTCGCCCGGGCCAACATGATTGCGGCGACCGTCCCCGGGCTGGCATCGGGGGTCGCCAACATCTGCACCGGTCGCGAAACCACTTTGCTCTCGATTTGTGAGGAGTTTCGGCGGCATTTCCCGGCGGCGCCGCCGCCCATCCATGGTGCTCCACGAACCGGGGACATTGCCCGCTCGGTGGGTGCACCGGAGCAGGCGACCGCAGCGCTGGGTTTCCAGGCGGAGATCTCCATCGCGGAAGGCATTGCAGACTTGATCCGGGGCGGCTGAGTGGCCGCCCGGGGGCGACCCACCGCCAGGCTCGCGCGGCCGGAAATGGCGTGCGCGATGGACGGTCGATTCGTCGCTGGTTCCGTTCCCGATTTGTGTTTTTATTGCACCTCGTTGAGTTTTAGGGCCCATACCCCGGTCCTGATCGCGTTTTTCCCGGTCCCTTCCATCTCAACTTCCACCACCCATGTGCGGCATCGTCGGTTATATTGGCAGACAAAAGGCAGCCCCCCTCATTCTCGAGGGACTCAAGCGGCTCGAATATCGCGGCTACGATTCTGCCGGCGTCGCAGTCCTGGAAAACGGCCGGTTCTCGGTGGCCAAGCGAATCGGTCGGGTGGCCAACCTGGAAAAGGACGGGGCCACGCAGCGGCTCGCGGGCACGGCGGGGATGGGCCACACGCGCTGGGCGACGCATGGTGGCGTGACTGACGCGAATGCGCACCCGCACCTCAGCAGCGATGGCACCATTGCCCTGATTCACAACGGGGTGATTGAGAATTACGCGCAGATAAAGGCGTTCCTGATCGACAAGGGGTACACCTTCAAATCGGAGACGGACACCGAAGTCTTGTGCAATCTCATCGCCTACCACCACGCGAAGGAGCCCGCGGGCCACAATGGCGACAGCCGGTTTGTCGAGAGCGTGCGCAAGACGCTGCGGCATGCCGAAGGCACCTACGGCATCGTCGTGATGGCGCTGGATGCGCCCGGCGAACTGGTCACCGCCCGGAAGGGTTCGCCGTTGATCATCGGGCTCGGCGATGGCGAGAGCCTCGTGGCCAGTGATGTCGCGGCGATCGTGAGCCGGACGCAGAATGTCGTCTATTTGAAGGATGGGGAAATTGCGCATTTGACCGCGAAGAACCTCGCGATCACCACGCTGGGCGCCGGCGCCGTCGAGCCGGTGATCGACAAGGTGACGTGGTCGATCGCCGATGCGGAGCTGGGGACGTTCTCCCACTTCATGGAGAAGGAGATTTTCGAGCAGCCGGCGGCGCTCGAAAATGCGATGCGCGGCCGGTTTTCCGAGGACGGAAGCACCGCGAACTTCGGCGGATTGAACATCACCGCGGGCGAGTTCCGCGGGATCGAGCGGTTCATGTTCTGCGCCTGCGGGACGGCGCTCCATGCCGCCATGGTGACGGAGCACATGATCGAGCGGTTTGCGCGGATGCCGGTCGAGTGTGACTACGCCTCGGAGTTCCGCTACCGGAACAGCCCGCTGTTCCGTAATACCCTGTTCTTCGTGATGAGCCAGTCGGGGGAGACCATCGACACGCTCGCGGCGCTGCGGGAAGCCAAACGCAAGGGCTACAAGGTGCTCGCAGTGAACAACGTGGTCGGTTCGACAATCGCCCGGGAGGCGGACGGCGGCATTTACCAGCATGTCGGTCCGGAGGTGGGGGTCGCGTCGACGAAGGCGTTCACCTCCCAACTGCTGATTGGCGCAATGCTCGCACTCTACATTGGCCGGATGCGCGACCTGAGCTTTGGCGAGGGCGTCCGCTTCGTGGAGGCACTCAAGTCGGCGCCGGGCCTGGCCCGAATCGCCCTCGAGCAGGCCGCGCATATCCGCGAGATCGCGAAGCGCTTCGCCCACTACACGGACATGCTGTTCCTTGGACGGCTTTCCCTGTTCCCGATCGCGCTGGAAGGCGCGCTGAAGCTGAAGGAAATTTCCTACATCCACGCCGAGGGTTATCCGGCGGCGGAGATGAAGCACGGGCCGATTGCCCTCATCAGCGAGAAGTGCCCCAGCGTCTTCCTCGTGCCCAGCGGCGAGATGTTGAACAAGATCATTTCGTCAATGCAGGAGATCAAGGCCCGGAAGGGTCCGATCATCGCCATCGTGACCGCCAGTGTCGAGCTGCCGGCCGGGCTGGCGGACGAGACGATCGTGGTGCCCGAGGCGCACGAGGCCGTGCTCCCCATCATCATGTCGATTCCCGTCCAGCTGCTCAGTTATTACATCGCGGTGGAACGCGGCTGCGATGTCGACAAGCCGCGCAACCTCGCGAAGTCGGTCACCGTGGAGTAGTTTTTGCTTCGCCAAGAAGCCATTTAGGTTTTCGCCTAGCGAAAACCTAGATGAACATTCATCCGAGCAGGGAAGTGTTTGGCGACCTGGTAACCCAGGGGAATGTCATACCGGTCTACACGGATCTGATGGCTGACTTCGAGACGCCGGTCTCGGCCTATGCCAAGCTCAAGCAGGCCGGCCCGTCGTACCTCCTGGAATCCGTTGAAGGTGGCGAAACCCTGTCTCGCTACAGCTTTATCGGCTGCCGGCCGCGCAAGGTCTTTGCATGCGGGCCGCAGGTCACCGAAATCCGGGTTCCGGGCGAGCCCACCAAGACGCTGCCGACCCCGCACGATCCGCTGACCTTGATCGAGGCGGAGATGCGCGGCTACCAGCCGGTCGTGCTGCCCGGCATGCCGCGGTTCACCGGAGGCGCGGTCGGATTCATCGGCTACGAATATGTCAACCGGCTGGAGGCCACGGTTCCGGCGGTGGCGCGGGACGAACTCGGGACCCCGCTGCTTTACTTCATGTTCTCGGATTCGCTCCTGATCTTCGATCGGGCGAAGCAGACGTTGCGGCTGTGTGTGAACGCGCACGTGCATGCCAGGAACCCCTCGGAAGATCCAGTCGAGGCGGCCTACGCGGCAGCGGTGGCTGAGTTGAAGGAATTATATGCGATCCTGCGCCATCCGCGGGAGCTGGCGCCCGCGCCTTTGATCGATACGCCCAGGATTGCACTGCCGGCAGGCAATTTCACCGCAGAGCGTTTCGAGCGCGTGGTCGAGGAAGGCAAGGAGTTCATCCGCTCGGGAGACATCATCCAGTTTGTCCCTTCACAGCGATTCACCCGGCCATTTTCGAAATCCCCGCTGGATCTCTATCGGGCGCTTCGGACGGTGAATCCGTCGCCGTACATGTTTATCCTGGAGACCGGCGAGTTCTCGATCGTCGGAGCCTCGCCGGAGGTCCATGTCCGGCTGACGGACGGGCTGGTGGAGATCCGGCCGATTGCGGGCACGCGAAAGCGGGGGGCCACGGCTGCCGAGGATGGGACCCTCGAGAAGGATTTGCTGGCGGATGAAAAGGAGCGGGCCGAGCACCTGATGCTGGTCGATCTGGCGCGAAACGACATCGGACGGGTCTGCGAGTTCGGAAGCGTCAAGGTGCCCGAGATGATGGTCGTGGAGCGCTACTCCCATGTGATGCACATTGTCTCGCAGGTGGAGGGGCGGATTGCTGCCGGACGAACGGCCTATGACTTGATGCGGGCGACCTTTCCTGCGGGCACCGTCAGCGGGGCTCCCAAGGTGCGGGCAATGCAAATCATCGCGCAATATGAGCCATCGCAGCGCGGAATCTACGCCGGGGCGCTCGGCTATGTGGGATACGATGGTAACATGGACACCTGCATCATGTTACGAACCGCTCTGTTGAAAGATGGGCTCATCCACATCCAGGCGGGAGCCGGCGTCGTGGCCGACTCGGTGCCCGCTTCGGAATATCAGGAAACGGTCAGCAAGGCATCGGCGCTTTTCAAAGCAGTGGCAATGGCTGAGCAATTCTGAACGTGCGCTGAACGGGTGTTGGCCATGCGAAACCTGGCTGTCCGCCACTCGTAATCCCTCGGGATCCGTCGTTACGAGCCTGTCTTGAGCCATTGCGAACAGTCTGCAATGGGGATTCTCCTGTCAGCCGTATGAGTGATTCTCGTTGAACTGTTTTCACGATTGCGAGTCTGACAGGGGGTGCGAACCCACCGCATTACGTATCTGGCGCTTCCCACGACACCTTCGTGGGGTGCAGCTGGAGGCAGGATTCAGGGAAACACCCACCCTGAACTGCGCCATGCTGTCGGTGGGGCTTGCCATTATTGCGCCACATTTTCCCGGTCCATGCGTCTAACCTTCCAGCCTCCCTCAACACCCCCTCGTGAGGAGTAAGAATCAAAGTTGGAACGGTTTTCGCTTCGGAACCGGGAACAACGCGCCCCCCGTTCCCACTATTAACCCACAAACGCTTCCCATCATGCCCGTCAAAGCAAAGTCGACTCGCGCCACCCGCGTGGCAGACGATCGCGCCTCCGCTGCGGATGCGCCGGTCGGCACCTTGAACGCTCCTCCGATGGACGCACCTCCGTCCTTTTTGGAAAAGACTGAAACGCCTGCAGAGCAGCCGATTGCCCATGGCGAGCGCAGCAATCTGCAGCTGTATCTCCAGGAGATTGGCAAGACCCCGCTCCTGACAATTAGCGAGGAAGTGACGCTGGCGAAGCGGATCCGCCGGGGCGACAAGGCCGCGCGGGATCATATGATCCAGGCGAATCTTCGGCTCGTGGTGAAGATCGCGATGGACTACAAGGATTTCGGCCTCCCACTGCTCGATCTGATCTCCGAGGGGAATATTGGGCTCATCAAGGCCGTGGAACGCTTCGATCCCCGAAAGGGAGGCAAGCTGTCGACGTATGCGGCCTGGTGGATCAAGCAATCGATCAAGCGGGCCCTCGCCAATCAGAGCAAAACGATCCGACTGCCGGTCCACTTGGTCGACAAGATTTCGAAGATGCGCCGGACCGCGATGGTGCTCACCGAGCAACTGGGGCGGGAGCCCACCGACGAGGAATTGGCGGCCGAGTTGCAGATACCGACCTCCAAGGTCGCGCATCTGAAATCGGTAAGCGTCCGTCCGGCTTCGCTTGATGCACCAATCGGTGAAGAAGGCGATTCGGCGACCTTCGGCGAGATCGTCGGCGATGACAATGCCGTCAGCCCTTATGAAGGCCTGCGGGAAAAGAACCTGACCGCCGATCTGCGGGCGATGGTCGACTCACTGGACAAGCGCGAAGCCGAAATCATCAAGCTCCGGTTCGGACTGGAGGGCCGGGAAGAGCTGACGCTCGAGGAAGTCGGCAAGAAATTCCATGTGACGCGCGAACGGATTCGCCAGCTCGAGTACCTCGCCTTGACCAAGATGCGGAAGGCGATGGCGAAGCATGAGTCCGTCCGCTCGCTCGATGAAATCGAGCAGGAGGAGCGCCAGCGTCAGCGGATGGCGGTCATCCGCGAGTTCGTGGAGAGCAAGAGCAAGCGTCCGGTGAAGCCCGGACGCAACTGACGGCTCGCACGGTGGTGTCCGCAGCGCGGACATCACCGGGTGCCCTCGACCTCAATCCACGGGGCGGGCCCGGGTTTGGTCAGGCATGCGCGTAATAATTCGCGTGCGGCCCAACGCCGACGAACTTACCGCGCGGGAAGAGCGGCTGGTATTTCTCGGTCATCGCGCGGAGGGCGGATATGTCGGCATCAGTCGCCGGCCGGTAGCTCACTCCGGCCAGGATCGACTTTTCGGCAATGTCTGTGAACGACGTCGGAATTGCCGAAACGACCGGATCCAGCGAAAGCGTAAAGCGGAGTGCCTGGCCGATTTCGTCCTGCTCCTCGAGGGTACGATACCAGTAGCCGTTCCGGGTGCGCGTCTCCCCTGGTTTCCACCCCCCGGCCGAGACGGGCTTGATCGCCAGGACCGCGGCCCCCTCGCTGCGGGCGAGTTCGAGCACCTCGGGATCGAACTGGTGGGTGAAGTGCTCCAGGAAATTGACCGGGTACATCACCGTATCGAACTTGAACTGACGCAGCAGCTCCAGCGCGGCACCCTTGGTATGCGCGGAAAAACCGAGCCAGCGGGTCTTCCCCTCCTCGCGCGCCTTCAGCAGCGTTTCCATCGCGCCGCCCGGACCGAAGACCTGCTTCACCTCGGCGGCCGTGGACATCACGTGCATCTGGTACAGATCGAGGTGATCCGTCTTGAGCCGGGTCAGTGATCTTTCCAGCTCGCTTCGCGCCCCCGCTGCATCCCTTTGCTTCGTTTTCGAGGCGAGGAAAATTTCGCCGCGCGGCAGCCCGTCCATCGCCGGGCCCAACTTCACCTCGGCGTCGCCATACGCCGGGGCGACATCGAAATAATTCACGCCCTTGTCAAAGGCGGCGCGCACGGCCGCATTCGCCTCGGACTGTGAAATCTTCGACAAAGCGAGACCGGGATAACCGATGATGGAGACTGCCCGTCCGGTGCGGCCAAGTATCCGGCGGGGCAGCCCGCTCGCGTGGGGGATCAATCGACGGGCGGGATCGGCGGGGTTGGCGAACAGCGGGCGGACACCCATGGCGAATGCGCTGGCCGCGGTGCCGACTGTCTTGACGAAGGTCCGGCGTTTCATCGCGCAAACAGTCCACTCTTCAGGGAAAAAGAAAAGCGGAAACCCGCCTTTGTTCTTGCCTTAAAATGGAGCCCGCACGCCCTTGACCAGGATGACTGTGCGCCGGCTGGAGGCCGCGTGATGCCATTCCGCCGCAAAGTCGCCGCCGGAACTGTTACTCCCATGCCGTCCGTAAGAAAAACCGCCGATGGTGGAATTGTCATCCAAGCTGTGGCTCTCGAGCGGCTCGTCGCCGCGATCTTCCAGGCCGCCGGTTGTGAGCCCGCCGAGGCCCGGCAGGTCGCCCATTACATGATGGACGGCAACCTGACGGGACACGACAGCCACGGGGTCATCCGCACCGGCCGTTACGTTTCCTGGATCGGCAGCCGGCTCTTTCCCGGCCGCCGGCTTTCCGTGGTCAGCGAAACGGATACGCTCGCGATTGTGGATGGCCACAATGGCTTCGGCCAGATCATCGGGGAGCAGGCCACGCGGATCGGCATCGCCAAGGCCAGGCAACATGGCGTCGCCGTGGTTGCGTTGCGCAATTCCGGGCACATGGGTCGCATTGGCACCTGGGCCGAGATGGCCGCGGCGGAGAACGTGGTCTTCATCGCGTTCGTGAATGTCCGCGCCAGCCTGCTGGTGGCCCCTTTCGAGGGAATCGAGCGGCGGATGTCGACCGCCCCGGTGGCGATTGGCCTGCCGGTGGCCGGCCGGGAACCGATCATTTTGGATTTTGCGACCGCAGCAGTCGCCGAAGGGAAGGCGCTGGTCACGCTGCAGGGTGGCAAGCCGCTGCCGCCGGACGTGCTGATTGGACCGGATGGCAGGCGCTCCAACGATCCGGAGTTGCTATATGGTCAGGTCGCGCCGGGTGCGGTCGCCAATCCCATGACGGGGCCGGGCGCTCTCCGGGCACTGGGCGAACACAAGGGATCGGGACTTGCCTTTGTCACCGAATTGCTGGCCGGGGCGCTGACCGGCGGCGGCTGTGCAGGCCCGCTGCCCCGGACGTACGCCAACAACATGCTGGCCATCTTTCTCGACGTGGCCGCGTTCGATTCGAGCGAAGGATTTGCCGAGGAAATCAGGAATTATATCGCCTTCTTCACCTCCTCGAAGCCCGAGCGGCCGGGCGGCCAGGTGCTGGTGCCCGGCGACCCGGAACGAGCAGCCCGCAAGGATCGGCTCGCGAATGGCGTCCCCATGGCTGCAGCGGCCTGGGAAGACATCCTGCTCACCGCAACGAAAGTCGGGATTGATCGAGCCCAGATCGATCGGATCCTCGGTGACACCTGATCCCCGGGGAATCACGGGACGCGCCAGGCGCCAGCCGGCGCTTTAGCCGGGGCACCGCCTTCCGCCGGTGCCCCGGCGCGTACGATTCCCTGTCGCAGCTGCGACAGGGAATCGCACGGGCCATCGCGTGAACCGCACCCGCCCACGCTCGGCCCGGATCCGCTCAATTCCCCGCCGGGGCCTCCACCTCGTCCCGGAGCAGCCGCGACTGGACTTCGAGCGAGCCGGGATAAAACGGCGGGAACAGGATCAGCAGCGCCCGCTCACCGGGAGCAAGGTCGAATTCGTGAGCAAACGCCTGATACGAGCGGCCGTTGAAAACCGTGCGAAGCGTCATCGCAATCTGCGGGCCCGCCGCAATGGGCGGATTTGATCCCGCGGCCAGGATCACGGCACGGCGATTCACGATCCCGGTGAGTTGCAGTCCGCTCAGGTTGATCAGCACCAGCCCGCCCGGCCCATGCCGCGCGGCACTGTCATCAATGACGCCGATCCGGTACGACCGTTTTCCCGACAGCGCCGGTGCCGTGGCCGGCATGAAGAGGAGAAGGACGTCGCGCATCGTGGTCGGGATATCTGCCTCGGCCACGAGCGCGCCATCGGGATCCAGAAACTGCAGCGGCATTGCTCCCCGATATTCGTACCGTGGTGAACGGGCGGTCGCATAGAATTCCAGGTTCTCGGCCGGAGCCCCGGGCTGCGGATGAAAGGCGAGATCCGACACGGGTCGGGCCGAAAACACCGTGAATCGCACCGGGTCCACCATTCCCGCGGGTAGTGCGCCCTCCGCCGGCCCCTGTCCCATCGCAGCCGCCAACAACCCCAGGCACCATCCCCCCGCCGACCACCAGCATCGCGGATTCCCCGGCACCTGCCCGGGGCCGCCGATCGACCGAAACCGGCAAGTCAAATCTCGGAACGAGTGAGCCATCGGAAGGAAATCGTCTTGAACCGTCGCCCCAGAGCGCGGTTGAGTTCGTTGAGGTCCTCGACCGCCGTCTCCGGCGGCTGTGAAGCGTCGAAATACGCCGGTGTGCGCTGGACTGTCGCCTCACACCACGCTCTCCCCTCGGCGGCGCCGGTCGCCGGGTTCACTGCCTCCCCATAGGCCCGGATGACGAACGTGTCAGAACGCGCGAAAAGCTGGGGCGCGAGGCGGGCCATCAGATCGGCCGGTGTGAGAAACTGCGAACTGAATTCCGGCACCGCATCGTTCAGTGCCGCCGCCGCAATCGCCGCCTCGAGCAAGCTGCGCGGCCTGCCGGCGCCGTCCGCAAACAACGCGGACACATTCAGGAATTCCTCCATGCAGCGATAAGGTCCGGAGGACGTCTGCTTGCGCCGCAATCGGTCGACGATCGCCTCCGCCAGAGTGCCGACCTCGCCCGGACTGAGCACCCGAACTCCGCGGCGAAACACGTGCGTGTTCGCGGCCGATCCGATGGCCGGCAGCGAGGGCGGCACTGCCGTGCTGGCGGCGTAACCGGGTTCGGCCTTGTAGGTTTCCTGCGCCGATTGGGGAAAACGGAAGAACATTGCTCCCGCCAGGGGAACCTCTGCCACGTCGGCGTCGCCAGCGGTGCCGTTGATCGGGCTGGAATCGAGAATCCGAAACTGCTCACCCGGCAAGGCCCGCGCCGATCGCAGTAACGCCCGCCAGGACGCCGGTTTCACGCTATTCAGGTTGAAGGCTCCCGCTTGGAGCAGGTGTTTCGACGAAAATCCAAATCCGACCTCGGCCCGGAGATCCTGCGCCGTCGTCGCCCGGGCCGCACCCGGGATTCGCAGCACCTTCAAGCCGGGAACGGGCAGCGGCGCTCCGAACTCGGGTTCCGGCTCACCGACACCACGCGCCAGCCCCGATACGAAATACCGGTCGAAAATCGCATTCAGCGATGTCCCCTTCCAAGCCACCGAGCCGCCCCAACCGTTGCCCAGCGCGAAGGGCCGGCCCCCCTCGACCTGGAGGTGCTGCAGCTCGCCAAGCGAAAGCACGGGAGCCCGCGGCAATTCGAACACGGGCACATCCTCGTTATACGACATCCCGCTCTTTCCCATCACCCGGTCAAACAGCCGATCCGGATCCGTGAAAACCGCGCTGCCTCCGACGCCAACGTACTGCTCCGGTCGTGTGCCCGCGCTCAGCGAGCGCAACATCGGCTCGGTTACGACCAGCGCCCGCGGATCCGTTCCGAAGCCCTGCAACCACCCCTCCCCGGCGGTGGCCGCGGCCAGGTCCGTGCTCTCCACCATCCGAATCGGAAAGCCAATCCGATACTCGTCATTGCTGCCAACCGGCCGGGGCTCCGTGGCGAAGGGTTCGAATTCCGGACTCCGGTACGTCGCCAGCAACGCGTCGTCGCTCGCCCGGCGCAGGTAAAGGATCAGCCGGCTGGCGGGTCCCGAAATCCGCAGCGTCACGGAATTCGCTGCCGGGGGAAGATACGCAATGCCCGTGGGCACTGTCCAGGTGCCGGGATTGGGTATCGCGAGAGTCCGGTTGTAGAATTCGGTGCCCCACTCGTCGCGATCGCCTCCCTTCGTTCGCCAATAATAAACCCGGCCCGGCAGCCATGAGCGATCATCCGGATCGCCCGGGAAGGCCACATCTGCGGCGGTGAGCCGAATCGCCATGTGCGGCAATCCAAAGAGTGCCTGGAGATTCAACGGCTGAACGCCGCCCCGCGAGTCGCTGACCGTGACTACAGGCAGGCCGCTGACTTCGAGCCGCAGGTCCTCGGGCACCAGTGCGGCCGTCCATGGATTCCAAAGCTGGCACACCATGCGTGCCCGGACCTCGAGCTCGCGCGTCGCCGCTGGTGCACTGCTGCCACCGACCCGCCGGACGTTGAACTGCAGGAAAAAGAGCGTGAGAACCGGCGCCGTCGTGAATGCGAAACCTCCGCCGGTCGCGGGCGGCATGATTCGGTGACGGCGACGCAACGGGTCGTCGCCATAGCCGGGCGCCGGGGCCGCGGGTCCACCTGGAACCGGCGGCTCGACGTGGGATTGCCAGTCGGTCCAGGCCGCGACCGCATCCCCGAGCAGTTCTGGGGCGAGGGACAGATCGCGCCGCAAACCGCCGAGCTTTGTATCCGCAAGCACCGCCAGGCTGCCGGCAGTCCAGCTGTGAAAGTTCTGGCGAATCCGATTCGCTCCAATCGGGAAGCCGTCGGTCGCGTGAAGGAATGCGATCTGGTTCCGGGCGATGACACTCCCCATCCGCATGCCATTGTGCGAATCCCAGGGTTCGAGGTCCTCCGGGGCTACACCGCACGAGACCTGTTGCCGCAACCGCGCTCGGCCTTCGTTCGAATTGTAAGGGGCGTAGGCGATTCGCCCGCAAAAAGGATCGGTCGCCAGATCGGCCTTCACGCCCTCGTCACCCACCCACCAGGCATAGCGGCCCAATCTCTCATCCGTCGGATTCCCCGAAACTCCAGTTGCGTTCAAATCACAGAGTGGAGCCATGATCCGGCCATCGTGGTCGGGTTCCGCCCCCATAACCCGACGACCGACAAGCTCCACCAAGGGCAGTCCGGGCACCGCCGGGCTCACCGCCAACGGCTGCCCGGGGGCGCGGGCCGCACCTCCTTCATTGCCACTCACGAGCCAGATCAGCGGCGCGTTGGTTGCAGCCGCGGCATCCCAGACCCCGGTGTAGTGCTCCGTGCCGGCGGCATGCTCGAACGCCTCCCCGGTGGCCGTCACTCGTTGATCGGGACCAGCAGAAGTTTGCAGTTCGCCGAGCGCCACGTCCAGCGCGACGAGGGCAATCGCGCGGGCCTGCGCCTGGCCTTGCGCGGAGCCGGCCGCCGACAACTCGATCCGCGTGTGGACCGCCAGCGCCACCAGCACCAGGAATGCAAATGAGAGCAACGCGATCGCAATCAGCAGTGCAAACCCGGCGCAGCGTGGACTGTGGCGCAGTCGGGGCTCAGCCGGCAGCATGGATGGGCCAGTGTTCACAGTGGCACTGCCCGCAGCATGATGCGCCGCACATGGACCTGGGAGTGTTCCAGCGCGATTCCCCACCATCCTTCCTGGAAATCACGGTGGTACTTGGCAGTCGCTTCCACCGAGCCCTCCTCCAGCCGTGCCAGCCGCGCCGCACCCTCGGCTGTCAGGATACGCACCATGATGTCGATGACCTCCGGGAATACGCCATCGAGGTTCCCGGAATCTCCGCGGGTTGAACCCGGCAACCGGCTGCGGATCCGGGCGGAGCCGTCATTCGTCAGCTGCCCCGTGTCATCAGCGGGGAAAACCAGCCGCAGCCCGCCGGCGGCATTCTCATCGCGAACATGGCAGCGAACACCGAAATCGATCACATGGTCGGCAAGTACGCGATCGAGCCGGTGGTATCCCGTCTGATCCGAACCCGGCCTGAGGATGCCAAGCGGGTCGCCGGCCATGCTGCCATCGTTTGCCGCCTGGGCAGCACCCGCGTAGGCGGGACTGGCGAGGTCATACCCACTTTCGAACACGCCGGGACGCAAACCGCCGGCAAGGATCATCGCCGCCGGACGGACCTCCGTCCGATGCAGCAGATACGCGGTGGTGCGGCCGGGCGAGTTCGAATCCATGGCCCGGCGAATCACTCGATAGCCAACCGCCACCGGCGCCGCGATGGAGCGGAGGTTTCCTTCCTCCTGCGGGCCACAGCCCGTCGTGAAGAACCTCAGCCATACGCCCGCGGTTCCGAAACGTGCATCACTGATCCGGCTCGCGGCCAATTGCAGTGAAAGGCCCCCGGTGGGCTTGGGCTTCACCGCCCGCTGCCAGAGTCCGCCCGCGCCTCCGTCAGCCTCATCCAGCACGTCGGCTGCGAACCACACCCGATCATCGTCCCGGTAGAGCGCGCCCTGGAGATCGCGCTCGAGTTGGTCGAGCACGCGCCGCGCCTGCGCTTCCGCGGCGAGCCGGCCGCTGGCACGACGCCAGCTCTCGCCGATCTGGCGGAGGATCCCCGCGGCCAGCCCGGCCATGAGCACGGTGATTGAGGCCGCAACGAGCAGTTCGATCAGCGTGAACCCGGCGCACGACGTCGATGCCCGCACCAGGCGAAAGGAACGGGCGCCACCAGGGTTGAGACCAGCCGGGTTCATCGCACGAGGCTCCCCGCGAGGTACAGCACCTCCTGGCGATTCGCATCCGGGAGGGCAGACCCAGCCGCCTCCGTCAGGCCGGATCCCCGGAGAAGCGCCGGCCATTGAATGCGGATGGTGAATACGACGCAGGAAGAAAGCCGGTCCGTCGCGAGAGGTGAAAGCTCCTCGTTGCGGACAAGATCGATTGCATAGGCCATTTCCGAGCCGGCCAGCAGCCTTCCAGTCCCGTCCCGCCAGCCGCTCCCGTCGATCCCAGCATCGTAAACTCCAATCTCCCCATCCCGTGTGCCAATGAGCTGTCGCGGGTTTGCCGCCGGAATCGCGGCTTCCAAGGGCCCGCCCGGCCGCGGCATGCCGGCTGAATCCTGGATGAGTGCGCGGACCGCCGCCGGGGGCAGGCTGAGCAATCGCGCCCGAATTGCATCGCCCATCCGCGCCGCAATTTCGGCGTCCGTTACAACCGTGACTGGCCGGACCACTGCCGCGTGAAGTCCCAGGACGGTCACCAGCCCGACCGCCAGGATTGCGATCGCCACCAGCACCTCGAGCAGGGAAAACGCTGCGACCAGACACCGCGGAAATTCAACCGCTGCCCGGCGTCGCCCCCGCGATGGGAGGAGCCGATCAGACGGGCCACAGAATGGCCGGTTCATCCCAGCGGAACACGGCATGGCACCCGCGATTTCGACTCCGACCTTGCTGCGGAGTGGGACTTTCATCGGAAATCTGCCGGATCATCGAGCAGCGATATCGCGCCGCTTTGACGAACGAGCACGGCACGCACTCCCCCGGCGAGTTGGAGTTCCGAGGACAAGGCATCGCCGCTGATCGTCGCGGTCAGCACGATGCTCGCACTCGGTGCTGGATCGGTGACGAGTCCATCCGGCCCGAACTCCAGGCTCAAGCTCCGGCCCGAGGGAGGCCGGTCGCCAGGCTGGCCGGAATATTGAAATGAATCCAGTACCGACAGGGTGGATCCCGAACCCGCAACGGGAGAATCCGCGTCGGCCGCGACGGAACCGCTCGGCCGCGGAACTGAGGGCACAATGCAGATCGGTTCCGGCAGGACTACCGGATGGCCTACGGCGACATAGGCGCCGCTTGCGAACGGCTCCTCGCGGACAATCTGAAAACGACGCAGCCCCCCGGCGAGCCCGCCGCTTCCCGGGATCGGGTGCGCCGCAACGATCAATCGAGCATGGGTCTGGTGTAGGAGCGCCTGCATCCGGGTCGCACCGACAAGGCTGGCGACAATCTGTTGGGCCGCTGCAAGCGCCGGTCCCTCGTGGGCACGGCCACTCAGCGCGAGGCCGACCGCTGCGCCGAGAAATCCGATCATGCCAATCACGACGAGCAGTTCCAGGAGGGTGAAACCCGACCCGAACGGGCAGTCCCGTCGCCCGTCCATCCGCCTGGCTGTTGGGCCGGTGGAGTTCATTTCCAACTCATGAGCAGGTCCGCGGCAGTGGTCGCATATGGCGGAGCGCTGTAGAAGATGACCCCGGCGCGGACGCCCTCGATTGCGGGAAAATCCGATGGATCTGGCGCCAGCCCGATGCTCAGCCCAAGCGGCGAAACCAGCGGCAGCACCGCGATGCCATCCCCGCCGTCGGCGCCGATCCGAATTGCGCCATCGAGATTGCGGTCAACCAGCACTGCGATGTCGGGGTTGTCGAAGGCATCGCGGATGTTGCCTGCCTGGCTGGCCGGTCCGGCACCGGCATCCTGTCCGGGAATGATCTCGGCCGCTGAAAACGTGTAGAACGCGATCCGCCGCGGGTTTTGCACCTGCGGAGGCGGCGGGTTGCCTTCCCCGCCCGCCGGCAGCGGGGAGCCGTCGCGCCGGCTGCCGGCCAGCGTATCATGGAAAAGGTGGAGGGCGGAAGGATCCGTGGCTCTCACGGTGTTGCCGTTGACCTTGTTGGCTCCGGGCCCCGTGGTCTCGAAAATCGGATACACTCCATATTCCTGGCGAAACAACTCAATGGCGGCGGCCCACTGGGCGTACTGGGTGCGAGTCTTGGCCCTCCCCGCCGCCGCCCGCGCTGCCGTCGTCGTCGGAACAAGGATGGCGGCAAGGATTCCCAGAATCGCGATCACCGCGAGCAGTTCAACCAGGGTGAAACCTGGCGAAGCCTCGGTACCCGGAGGTATGGATTGCGTGGCTGGATCGCCTGATTGGCAGTGCCCGCAAGGGTCCGCCTCCGTGGCCTCCTGGATGATTGTCTGCGTGTCCATGAGCGACCGGCTCAGGGGTTGGCGTAGAGGTTGTCGGCGTCTTCGCCGCCGTCCGTCCCACGCATCAGACCAGTGGCCGGGTCCAGCGGGGGAGTCTCGCTGCCCTCGGGTCCGATTCGGGGCCCGGCCGAATAAAGGATGTAGCCGGCCGCCCGCCACGTCGCTGGCTGCGCGGCATCCTTGTAATAATAACGGTAGCGGCGCCCCCAGGGATCGAGCAGCGCGACGTCCTGCTCGCGCGGCGGGTGAGACGGGCGGTCGAATCTCCCCTCAAGCGAGAAGCGGCCCGGATCAAGGAGGCTCGTGCTTTGCGAGTCCACCGAGTCGCTGCGGCCTCGTACGCCAAGCACACCCGTGAGGCAGTTGAAGAGTTTCGCCTGCACCGTCGCCACCCTGGGCCCCGGCTGATCGGGATCGGGCGAGATCGCGGCCTGCCTGTAGCCCCCCAGCTGCGGGTAGTCGCCATGATGGCGGCGGAACCCCTCGAGGGCCGTGGCCAGGGCGGCAAGTTCAGCCTTTGCCCGACTGATGTCGGTCCGCTGCCTGGCTCCGCGCATCGCCCCCACCGTCATTGCCCCCAGAATGGCGATGACGGCGAGGACGGTGAGCAGTTCGATCAAAGTGAATCCTGGCCGGCGACGGAAATGGCGCGCCACGGGCATGGCCCACCACATCGATCCGCCGGCGCTGCACCGCAAGCACGCGGGATACCCAATTTAGGGTAGAAGCGGCGGCGCCATCCGGCCGCGCCTGTGGCGATCCCGGCCGGCTTCCGTCGAATCATTCCGGCCAGTGTTCGCGCAGCTTGCGGCGAAGGAACGCGACGCTTTCGACGAGCTGGTCCATGCCGTCGACGCCATCCTCGATGCTCACCCATCCGTTGAATCCCGCACCTTTCAGTTCCCGGAAAATCGCGTCGTAGTCGTTCAGTCCCTTCCCAATTGTTCCATGCCGGAGCCGCCGCACATAGCCCTCCACCCCACTCTCCTCCCGTCGCAAATCCGCCAGCGTGCCTTGAGTGAGCGATCGGTCGCTCGCGTGCATGGTGACGACGCGGTGCTTCACTCGGCGGAGCAACTCGAGCGGATCATCACCGGCCAGGAAGGCGTTGCTGGGATCGTAGTTCACACCGAAATACGGATGCCGAATCCGCTCCACCAGCTCGCAAAACACCTCCATCTTCTGGGCGAATTCCGGGTGGCTCCAGAAGTCGTCCTTGTAATGGTTCTCCAGGATCAGCGTCACGCCACAGCGCTCCGCCTCCGGCAGGCAGGCCTCGATGCTGGCGACGACCAAGTCCAGCCCCTGCGCCCTCGTCAGTTCCGGACGCCGCTGGCCGGACAACACCCGGCAAAATCGCGCTCCAAGCGTCGCCGCCATCCGGATCCAAGTCTTTTCCTGCTCGATCTCCCGCGCCCGGAAATCCGGATCCGGATGGGTGAAGTCCGGCGAGCAACAGAGCATCGGGATCACCATCCCGCGCGCCTCCACCTCCCGCCGCGCCGTCGGCCACGTCGCGGGATCCTGCAGTTCGAGGAATCCGCTGTAATACTCGAGACCGTCAAGCCCCAGAGGTGCCGCGAGGTCCACCCATTCGCGCAGGGTCATCGTCCCGTCCTTGGCAAGCTGGCGCATGTAGGCCTTCGGAAAAGCGGAAAGCGGCGGCATCGGCGCAATGTGGAAGGTCGGCAGTCAGACGACAACGCGAACCTTTGCGCCCCCGGCAGGTCGTCCTGTTGGTGGCTGCGGGGCACGCACGGGAGAGGCGTGTCCGCGCGAGCCCGCCCAGCAGCGGCATGCGACCCCGGCTTGACATCCCTGGCTACTTGGCCTTTTGGCCAAGTATGAATCGCGCACTCTGGAACAAGGCCGCGCAGCGAGCCATGGTCGTCAAGGCGCTGGCGCACCCGTCCCGGCTCCTGATCGCCGAAGCTCTGGCCGATGGCGAACGCTGCGTCCAGGAACTCACCGAGCTGGTCGCCGCAGACATGTCGACCGTGTCCCGGCACCTGACCCTGATGAAATCCGTCGGGTTGATCGAATCGGAGAAGCGCGGCTTGAACGTCTATTATCGTCTCAGCTGTCCGTGTTTTTCCGATTTTCTGCGCTGCGTCGATCTCATCACCCGCCGGCAGGCAACCGCCCTTCAGCGCGTGGCGGGCTGACGCGGCAACTGCAACCAAACGCCACTTCTCGCGCATGCACGCCGCCCCCACTCCCATGGCTGCCCCCATCGCTGCCGCCGCGCCCAAGCAGCTCGACTTCTTCGAGCGCTACCTGACCGTCTGGGTTTTCGTCTGCATGGTCGTTGGCGTAGCCGCCGGGAAACTGTTTCCCGATGCCGCCCGCGCGCTCGGCCGTCTCGAGTTTGGGACAGATTCACACGTCAACATCCCCATCGCCGTGCTGATCTGGCTGATGATCTATCCGATGATGCTGAAAATCGACTTCGGCGGCATCAAGGGCGTGTTCGCCAGGCCGAGGGGTCTCCTCGTCACCCTGTTCGTCAACTGGCTCGTGAAACCGTTCAGCATGGCGCTGCTCGGGTTCGTTTTCGTGAAGACGATTTATTCGGGCTGGCTGGGGCTCTTCGACACCGCCACCGCCAACAATTACACCGCCGGGCTCATCATCCTCGCCGCGGCCCCCTGCACGGCGATGGTCTTTGTCTGGAGTTACCTCACCGACGGTGACGGCCCCTACACGCTCGCCCAGGTCGCGATCAACGATCTCATCATGATTTTCGCCTTCGCGCCGATCGTCATGTTCCTCGTCGGAGTCACCGGAGTCCACATCCCGGGGAAAATACTCTTCATCTCCGTCATCGTCTTCATCGTCATCCCGCTCGCGGCCGGCTGGCTGAGCCGCACCGCGCTCATCAAGTCCCACGGCCTGGCCTGGTTCGAGTCGGCCTTCCTGCCGAAATTCCGCCCGGTCACGGTCGTCGCGCTGCTGCTGACGCTGGTGCTGATTTTCGCCTTCCAAGCGGAGAACATCCTCACGAACTGGATCGTTGTCCTCCTGCTCGCGGTCCCGATCCTGATCCAGGTCTATTTCAATTCCAGTCTCACCTACCTGCTGATGCGCTGGTTCAAGGTAAGGCACGACGTCGCGACTCCCGGCTCGCTGATCGGTGCCAGCAATTTCTTCGAACTCGCCGTCGCCGTCGCCATCACGCTCTTCGGTCCCACGAGTCCCGCGGCACTCGCCGTCGTCGTCGGCGTCCTCGTCGAAGTGCCAGTGATGCTCTCGGTCTGCCGGGCCTGCGTTGGCTCGAAGCACTGGTATGAGCGATTCCTCCCGGCCGCGCCCGCGCGGCCGCTCGTCGAGGCGCGGTAGGCACCGGAAGCCCCTGGCATTCTGATGGAATCTCACAAAGGCCCTCCGGATTCATGAACCCCACCATCCTCATCCTTTGCATTGGAAATTCCTGCCGCAGCCAGATGGCAGAGGGGCTGCTGCGGGCCGCTGCAGGAGACCTGGTCGACGTGCACAGTGCCGGTTCGAAGCCCGCCGGGCAGGTCCAGCCGCGCGCCATCCAGGTGATGCGGGAGATCGGAATCGACATTTCCAGCCACCGTTCGAAACACGTCAGCGAGTTCTTCGACCGGGAGATCGCGACCGTCATCACGGTCTGTGGCAGCGCCGACGACGGCTGCCCGGTGTTTCCCGGGAAGGCCGTGCGGCATCACTGGCCGTTCAGCGACCCGTCGCACCTGGAAGGCACCGACGAGGAGATCCTGCGGGAATTTCGCCACGTGCGCGACGAGATGAAGCGGATCTTCGATGCCTACGCTGCCGGCCTGCGTGAGGGGAAAGCGTTGTGACCTTTAGTAGCGAGTAGCGGGTAGCGGGCAGTGAGTAGGATACGGTTTTCAGATTGTCATGCTCGCTACTCGATGCTCGCCACTGCCGAAAGACGCTCACTGCCACTCCGTTCTCCAATCATGGGTTGCGACCCATCGCCGAGGGGCGAATCATCCGCACTCGCGAAGGGGACTCGTCGCCCGAATGAAACTTCCAAATCTCCTCGTCTTGGTCCCAGCCATCGGGTTTTGGTCCGGCTTCGCGGTGGCCGCAGAAACGCCAGCCGCGCCTGAGCGCGGCCCCGGATGGCTGCGCCACACCTATTACGACGACCGGCTGCTCCCAAAAATCATCGAGGAGGAGAATGCCCGGCGACACGCGCACTACCTGGCTGAACTCCAGGATCGGGAAGACGCGCGACTTGCCCATTATGCCGCGTCGACCAACGTGCCGGCGGCCGCAGCCGCGGACAGGTTGCCAGGTTGGGGCGGCCAAATTGCCGCGCTGCGGGAAAACCTGGTCGCCTCGCTCGGCGTCCATGGGCCGTCATCCTCCTTTGAACTCGTCTCGACCAGGCTTTCGCGCTGGATGAGTCCAATCCGGACCGCGCAGGTCGAGGTTGAGGGCCAGTCGGTGCCCCGCAATATCAGCCAGCGGCGGGGATACTTCGAGGAGATCCGGCTGCGGTCGCCGGTCGGCGGCGTAACGGCACTCCTCGTCCGCGGACGCCAGCTCCAACCGCCCTATCGGACTGTGGTGTGCCTGCCGGATGTTGATCCGGTGACTGGACTTGCGGGTGGACCGGAGGAGTTGATCGGCGCCCCTCAGGCGCAAAGCCTGATCGAGGCGGGGTTCCTGGTGGCCGCCGTGGATCTCCAGGCCATGGCCGAGTTGGACAGCCGGCGGATGAAACAGGCCTTCCTGGTCGGCGAGCCGCCACTCGGACGGATCGCCGCGCAGCTTTCCGTGCTGATCTCCTATCTCCGCACCCGGCCTGATTTGCAGGGTGACCGGATTGCGGTGTCGGGCCGCGGTCTGGGAGGCTTTGCCGCGGCGCTGAGTGCCGCGGTGGATACCCGGATCTGGGCGACCATTGTCGAGGACGGCCTCCGCTCCTATCGGCGGATTGCCGGTCACGGAGCCGAGCTTGAAGTTCCCTGGCTCGTCCCGCGGATGCTCCAGTATGCGGACGCGCCAGACCTGGTTGCATTGATCGCCCCCCGGCCGCTCCTCATGATCGAAACCGGGCCGACGGAGCCCGCGTGGAGCAGCAATGCGATTGCCCGGCGGATTGCAGAGGCCTGCTATCCGCCGCATGCCGCGACTGGCAATTTTCTCGCCATTGATTCCGCGGAAACCGGCGCGCCGGCCATTGTGCGGGATTTCATGCGCCGGCACCTTACGGCCCCGCCCAGTTCCTGGGAGGCGGCGCTCCCGTCGTTTGCCACGAGTCCGCCACCGCCGCTGGCGGCTCCTCCGGTGGCGATCTCTGAAATCCGCACCCCTGAGGAATGGACCACAGCCCGATTGCGCGTGCTGGAGGGCGTTCGCCGATTGCTCGGTGGGTTCCCCGATCGCGGTGCCGATCACTCCGGCCAAATCATCGAGCGCGGACGAGAGGACGGTTTTACGTGGGAACGCGTTTTCGTCCGGACCACGCCCGATACGCTGACTCCGGTATTGATCACCCGATCGGAAAACGTCCGGACGCCGGCTCCGGCGCTGATTCACATTTCCGGTTCCAGCATCAGCTATGAGGACGATGCGCTCAGGCTGGCGCCTGAAATGGCCGTCCATGGATTCATCGGGGTGTTTGCCTGCCTGAAGAGTGCCACGAGCTTCCGGCTGGGCGGCACGCCCAAGGATGCCCTCGGCGTGGTCGAGGGTCGGCCGTTACTTGGCGAGTGGGCCTGGAACCTCATGGGGTTGGTCGATTACCTCGAAACGCGCCCCGACATCGATCGCCACCGGATTGGCGCCATGGGCTGGTCGTTGGGCGCGACCACAATCACCTATCTGCTGCCTTTCGATGAGCGCATCAAGGCCGGGGCGGGATTCGTGGCGTTTTTTCAGCTGAAGGGCATGTGGGACGCAGTCCTGCCGCCAGGCCATCCGGGTGGAGAGGCCGGGCTGCCGTTTCTCGAGCGCCACCATATCAACAGCTTCGTGCCGGGAATCCTGCGGGTGGGCGATGTCGACGATCTTCTCGCCACGATGGCGCCGCGTCCCCTCCTCAGTCTCGCCGGTGAGCAGGACGACTATTTCCCGATTGCCAGCGTGCGGGACGCCCATGAGCGGATTCACCGGCTCTACACGCTGCTGGGCGTTCCCGAACGGGTGGAACTGCTCACGTATCCGGGGCCCCATGCCCTGGCTCCGCCGCTGCGGGAGAAGGCCTGGGAATTCTTCGGCCGCTGGCTGCGCTGAGCCCGGCCCGTGGCGGCGCCGGCGGGGTTTAGCCGGCCCAATCGCCGCCATTGCCGATGCTACTTCCGGCGGTCCGGTGCGTTGAAGCCACCAGGAGCGCTCGCCTATTTCGCACTCTTGCGAAATAGATCGTGCATGACCTCAAGGACGACAAGGCAGGTGCGTGCGCAGCGGGCGGAGGTTTTCAAGGCGCTTGGGCATGAGGACCGACTGCGAATCCTCGAGGATCTGGCCGCCGGCGAGCGGTGCGTGTGCGAACTGGTGGAGTCGGTCGGATCGAGCTGGTCGACGGTGTCGAGGCATCTTTCGATCCTGAAGGCTGCCGGTGTCGTGGCCGATGAGAAGCGCGGGCTCCAGGTGTTCTACCGGATTGCGCTGCCCTGCGTGGTTTCGTTCATGACCTGTCTTGATGCCTCTCGGCGGGGCGAAGCCGTGGAAGTCCGTCGCTGCTGTGCCTGATCGAGTGCAACCAACGCACTGGCTGTCCCAACGGTGATGAACATTCGGAAGGAACTTCAGATTTTCGCCGCAATGGCGGCGATCTTCTCCGGGTTCTACTTCCTGCCGCTGGGGACGCCGCGTTTCGACGGCGCCGTGCAGGAAGCGCTCGCACTGACGAAGTGGTATGCGCGTGAACACGTCATTCTCTGTCTGCTCCCGGCCTTCTGGATTGCGGGTGCGATCGGCGCGTTTGTCTCCCAGCAATCCGTGATGCGGTACTTCGGCTCGAATGCGCCGAAAGCCACCAGCTATGGCGTGGCCTCGGTGTCCGGCACGATTCTCGCGGTCTGCTCCTGCACGGTGCTTCCGCTCTTCGCCGGGATCAATCGGATGGGCGCCGGACTCGGTCCGGCAATTGCCTTCCTCTATTCCGGTCCGGCGATTAATGCGCTGGCGATCATCCTCACCGCCAAGGTGCTCGGGCTTCAGTTGGGCGTCGCCCGGGCGGTCGGCGCGGTGGCATTCAGCATCGTGATCGGTGTGACCATGCACCTGCTGTTTCGCCGCGAGGAAAAGACCAAGGCTGCCAGGATGGCCGAGCTGCCCGATCCGCCGGCTGCACGCCCGCTCTGGAAAACCGCGGTGTTCTTCGGGCTGATGATGGCCATATTGATCTTCGCCAACTGGAGCCGCGCCGATGCTGAGACCGGTTTCTTTGCGAGGATGTTCGCAGCGAAGTGGTGGCTGACCTCCGCCTCCGCCACCGCGCTCGGGCTCGTTCTCTGGCGATGGTTTGGATTGCTGCCAATGCGTTTGGCCGTCACGGCGCTTGTCGTCGCGTCGATTGCGCTGTTGGCTCCCACCGATCCCAAGTCCGCGGTCCTCGCCGCCGTGTTCGGCCTCGCCTGGGCGACCGCAGGTCGACCAGGCGAGGCCGGGGAGTGGTTCGATCAGTCGTGGGCGAATGCAAAACAGATTTTCCCGCTCCTTATCGCCGGCGTGCTCGTCGCCGGCCTGCTGCTCGGCAGGCCCGGGCACGAGGGGCTGATTCCGAACGGGTGGATCGAGCACGCGGTGGGTGGAAACTCGCTCGGCGCAAACGCATTCGCCGCGGTGGCGGGAGCGCTGATGTATTTCGCCACGCTCACCGAGGTGCCGATTGTCCAGGGCCTGGTCGGCAGCGGCATGGGAGCCGGACCTTCGCTCACCCTGCTGCTTGCAGGACCGGCCCTGAGTCTCCCGAGCATGATTGTCATCAACTCGGTCATCGGCCCGAAAAAGACCGCGGTGTACGTTTTGCTCGTCGTCGTGCTCTCTACGCTGGTCGGCTGGGCCTACGGGGCACTCGCGTGAAGCACACTTCACCCTCAACCCATCCCGCACATGAAAAAAATCCAAATCCTCGGCACCGGATGTGCCAAATGCCAGAGACTCGCCGCAGTGGCTGATGAGGCCGCCCGGGCGCTCGGGATCGAGTACGAGATCGAGAAGGTCACCGAGATTGATCGGATCATGGGCTTCGGCGTGATGTTCACGCCTGCGCTCGTGGTCGATGGTGTCGTCAAGGTCGCCGGCCGGGTGCCGTCGGTGGAGGAAGCGAAGACCATGCTCGCCTCATCATGAACAAAATGCACCTCCGGGCGCTGACGGCGGCCGCGGGTCGGATGCTCGGCGATCTCGGGCCCTGGGGGAATTACGCCGTCGCCGTAGTCTTCTTCAGCTTCGGACTGCACCTGCTCGATGTCCTTCCCATGCCCGAGGCGTGGCGCCCGGCTCCAGGCCACGCGCGGCGGGGCGCGCTGGGTGCGCTGATCTTCGGCCTGGTCTTTGGCGTCGCGCTCGGGCCCTGCACATTCGGATTCATGGCACCGGTCCTGGGGGTGACATTCGGGATGGCTCCGAGCGCTCCACTGTTCGCGCTCGGGGTGATGGCGCTATTCGGATTCGGCCACTGCGCAGTCATCGGTCTCGCCGGCGTATCGAGCACCTGGGTTCAGCGCTGGCTCCGCTGGCAGTACGCAACCGCCGGCGCGCAATGGCTCCGGCGCGGCTGCGGCGTCCTCGTGATCGCGGCGGGTGCATGGCTTGTGGCAAGTGTGCATTGACTCCGCTACTCCGAAACGCCGGGTTTCGACGAATCCGCACCGCGGATCTTCAAGCCTCGTTGTCGAGCCGGACGGCCTCGCGGAACTCATCCAGGAAGTTCGGCAGCGCCGATTCGACCCGGTTCCAGTTCGAGTTCAACGGCACCCCGAGTGGATCCTCCAGGAAACCCTTGGTGGCGATCCGGATGCTGCGCACGAAAGTCGCCACCGCAGTCTCCTCCTCGTGCCGCGGATATTTCAACCCGTTCAGCGCGGCGTCGGCGGCATAGAATCGCAGCGTGTCCTCGGCCTGCCGCATGTACGCGCTCATCAACGTGTCGAACACGCCCGTGTCGAGCTTGAGCCCCTCGGCAGCCATCCGGTGAAAGAACGACTGGGCGATGTCCGCCGCCATCTTGTTCAGGCCCTTCGAGGGATCGCGGACGGACAGATCCTGGTGCTTGTGGTCGTAATTCTCACACAGCTCGGACTGGCAGATCGCGCGCGGTGCGCAGTTGCGGAACACCTCCGAAAGCAACCCGACCTCGAGCGCCCAGTCCGACGGGATCCGCAGCCGCCGCACCAGATCGAGATCCAGGGCGAACTCGCCCGCCAGCGGGTACCGGAACGTGTCCATGTACACCAGATACGAATGCTGGCCCAGGATGGTCTTGAAGGCGCGCAGCAGCGGCGTGATCAGGAGCCGCATGACCCGGCCATTCAGCCGCTCGGTGACGCGCGCGTAATACCCCTTGCAGAAATCGAAGCCGAGCGAGGGATGCGCCACCGGATAGCACAGCCGGGCCAGCAGTTCGCGGTTGTATGTGACGATGTCGCAGTCATGGACCGCGATCATCCGGGCCCGGTCACTGGCCAGGACATAGCCGAAGCAGGCCCAGACGTTGCGACCCTTGCCGGGAGTGCCGGCGCCAAGCTCCGTGGCCTCGAGCTTCTTGAACAACTGCTGCATCCGCGGCCCGTCGTTCCACAACAGCGTCGGCGACTGCGGCAGCTGGCTGAAGAAGCGGCGGGCCTTGCGCCAGCCGCGCAGGTTGGCGCCGTCGATTCCGACCACGATCTGGCTGAGATAATTGACCGACTTCAATTCCCGTACGATCAACCGCAGCGCCTTGGTGCCCACCTCACGGATATGGCACGGCAACACGAGGGCGATGGGCGTTTCCCGTGCGAATTCCCCGATCTCACGCTCGATTCGCGAAAGATTGGTGTGGCCGAGTCGGTGGAGCGTGGCGATGGCGCCGGTCTGGAAGAAATCTGACATGGGAGTGGAGTTGCCCGGCGGTTCAGTGGCCGCGGGGCGGTTGACGAGCTTGCAGCCGGGAACGCGGGATGGTCGCGAAGGGGTTGGCTTGGCTGGTTCGCATGTTGGCTAGTTTCGGATGGCGGCCCGGCCACTCGTGAGTCCTCCGGTGCAGCTGCACCGGACCCGGTTGGATCAGCCGTCTGCCGGCGTGATTCGCGATCATGCAGAACGTCCCCATCGCACCTGACAAGCCGCATTCCGGATCCTGGCGGATAATTCTCGAGCCGGTTGGCCGGCATCAGGATGGGGCCTGCCCCCCGCTTCCGGCCCACAGCACCTCATAAGGCTGCAGCGCCACCTGGACTCCGTCATCCGTCAGAACCAGCGCGCCCGTCCGGCCGAGGACCACCCTCCAGCGACGGCCCGCATGGGCTGTGCCGGGCGTCACGACGGTTGTAACAGTCTCAGCGGAGACGTTCTGGAGGCAAAGCCGGTGCTCGGCCCCGTCGGTCGAACTCCGCAGGACCACGAAGAGCCGCGGATCACCGGAAATGATTTCCTGCGGCGCGGCCGGATGAAAGGCGGCGCTGCCGCCGCGGGCCTGGAGCATTTCCCTGAATCCCGCAAATACCTGCGCCCGCCGAGACCCCGAATCGGCCAGCTCACGTTCCAGTTCCTCCCGTCCGTTTTTCTCGCGGTTGATCCGGCGTGGAATCCCGCTTGCGGCCGCGCCCGCGGGATCGCCGCGCGAACCCAGCAGCGAATGGAAATAGATGCCCGGCAGCCCCGCCAGGACCAGCTGGATGGCGTGGGCGCACAGGGTTCGGCTGACCTGGGTTGCCTGCGGCTCTGCCGCCGCGGGGTTGGACAAAGCATCGAAGAAATTGATGTTCATCTCGTACGGCGCCCGGCCGCCATCGGGAAGATGCTTGTAGGAAATCAAACCGCCGTGCTCGATTGTCCGGGCCACCAGCGCGTCGATTTCCGCGTCAGTCAGGATTCCCCGGGCCGGGTTGACGCCAATGCCGTCGTGGGAGGCGAGAAAATTGAAGAGCGCGACGCCCGACCCGGGAAGCTCGAGCGTGCGCGCCCATTCGGTGAGTTTCCGGGCGTCACCCGTGGCGAAGCTGTGCAGCACGAGTGGAGGCAGTGCGAAATTATAGACCAGATGGGCTTCATTCGTGCCGTTGCCAAAGTAGGAAAGGTTGTCCACATGCGGCACGTTCGTCTCGGTCACGAGCATCACGCCCGGGGCAACGGCATCAACCACCGCCCGCATCAACTGGACCGTGCGGTGGGTCTGCGGCAGGTGCAGACAGCAGGTTCCCGGATCCTTCCAGAGAAACGCAATGGCATCGAGCCGGATGAACCGCGCGCCCTGCTCGATGTAAAACAGCAGCGCGTCGAGCAGCGCGAGGAGCACGGCCGGGTTCTTGACGTTCAGGTCGACCTGATCGGCGCTGAATGTGGTCCAGATTTTCCTCGGCCCGGCCGCGCATGCAAATTCCGTCAGCAATGGCAATGCGCGCGGGCGGATGACCCGCGTCAGGTCCGGCTCACCATCGACGCTGACGAAGAAGTCATGAAACGCGGGATCCCCATCTGCGAACCGCCGGAACCAGTCGCTCTGTGCCGACATGTGATTGAAAACCGCATCGAACATCAGCGCAAAGCGGCGGCTGAGGGCCCGGACGTCATCCCAGGTGCCAAATGCGGGATCGACCCCGTAATAATCCTTCACGGAAAAACCGTCATCGGAGGTCCAGGGATAGAACGGCAGCAGGTGGATGCCGCTGACAACCCCCTCCAGGTGCCGCGTCGCGAACGCGCCGAGCGTGTGCAGCGGCGAGGCTCCCGGCTCGCTCACCTGATCGGCGTAGGTGATCAGCAGCGAGTCGCGCTCCGTCAGCGGCAGCGCACCCGGAGGCGTTCCTGCCGCCGGCAGCCGGTTGCGCCAGCGGGCGAGCAGTTCGTCGATCTTTGGCCGGACGGTCGCCGCGACCTCCGGCCCGTAAATTGCCACCAGATGATCGGAAACAAGATCGGCTGCGTCCATTGGCTGCACCGTGGACAGCCCGCGGCGCTTGGCAACGACGCGGATGAAAATCCAGCCCAACTTCGCGGAAAAAAATTTCGCCCGGCGGCGATGTCGTGCCCATACTCTGCCGCTTGAAACTGATCATCGTTCACAGCCACTACCGTCCCGGCGGTGTGCGGCGGATTATCGAGCTGGCGACCCCGCACCTGGTGGCCGCCCTCCGGCCGGCCGCCAGCGAGGTGATCATGGTGGGCGGGGAAATGCCCGGGGCTGCCTGGACCGCACATTTTGCCGCACAGCTCAAGGGAGTCCGGGTGAGTTGGTTGACCGACCGGATCCTCGGGTACACCTCGGAACTTCCGGCCGCCCTTCGCGCCCCCACGCAAGTTCCCCGGCTGGCGCGGAGGATTCACAGGCAATTGGAACGGGTGCTCCGGGAGGCGTCCGCCGGTGACGCCGTCGTATGGGCCCACAACCAGGGGTTGGGGCGAAACCTGCTCGTGACCCGGGCCCTCCAGCAGCTGTGCCTGGCACGCGGTGTCCCGTTGCTGCTCCATCATCACGACTGGTGGTTCGACAATCGCTGGGCCCGCTGGCCTGAAATGCGCCAGGCCGGGTTTCGCACCCTCGGCGAAGTTGCACACACCCTCCTGCCGGCTGCTCCAAACATCCGGCACCTTGCGATCAACCAGCCGGATGCCGTCATCCTCCAGCGGCATTTCGGCCGGCAGGCGGCGTGGCTGCCGAATTTGTCCGAACGCGCGGCGCGCGCGCCCCGGCAGCGGGTGAGCGCGGCCCGCCGCTGGTTGGCCCGCGAACTGGGCGGCGACGTTCCGGTGTGGCTGGTTCCTTGCCGGCTTCTTCGCCGGAAAAATCTTGCGGAAGCGCTGCTCCTGACGCGCTGGTTGCGTCCCGAAGCCTGGCTCGTGACCACCGGCGGAGCCAGTTCGGCCGACGAACACGCCTACGCGGGCGCACTCGCCGCGGCCGCCCGCCGGAACCACTGGCCGCTGCGGCTGGCCATGCTGGACGGACGTGAAGGCTCCGCCCCGGCGGTCTCCGAGCTGATCGAGTCCAGCGAGGCGATCCTCCTGACCTCGCTGCAGGAGGGTTTTGGGCTGCCCAATCTCGAGGCGACTGCGGCCGGGCGGCCGCTTATTGCCCGGCGGCTGCCGAACATCGCCCCGGATCTGGCGCGGTTCGGATTCCGCTTTCCGCATGCCTACGACGAAGTGCGGGTGGATCCCGGGCTGTTCGACTGGCGGGCCGAGGTCCAGCGGCAGCAGCGGCGCTGGCGCGCGTGGCGAGCCCGGCTCCCGGCCGGTTGCCGGCCGCCGGTTGGCGCACCGACGCTGCTGGCCGAGGGCAACACCGCGGCCGGCGTACCGTTCAGCCGGCTCACCCTCGTGGCCCAACTGGAAGTGCTCGCCGGGGATCCCAGCCGATCCTGGGCCGCCTGCGCCCCCCTGAATCCCTTTCTCCAGCGCTGGCGGATTCTCGCGGCTGCCGGCGCGCTGAAGGTGGCCCCATGGCCGGAGCGCGCCAGCCGCTGGCTGAGCGGACCGGCCTATGCGGCGCGCTGGATCGAGGCGCTGCATGCCGGGACGGGACGCGAGCTGCGGCGCCAAGGAAACCGGAACCCGGGATTGCCGGCCCTCCAGGAGTTCATCCGTGCCAAGCTCGCCCGCGAGAACCAGTTTCCCCTCCTGTGGACCTCCGAACCATGAAGCTGCGAGCCGCCATCTTCGACGTGTACAAGACAATCCTGGACGTCGGCCCGCCGCCCGGCGATGCCGCCATACGCTGGCGCACGCTATGGCGCGAGCATTTCGGCGGCGAACCGCGAATCGATCTCGCGGGATTCGGCGCCGGCTGCGATCGGATCGTGGCGCGGGAGCATGCCGCCGCCCGGACCACGGGGATCGAACGCCCCGAAATCTACTGGCCCGACGTGGTGCGCGAGATCCTGCCCGAGCTGGCGGTGCTTCCGGCGGAAAGGCAGGCCGATTTCATGCTCCGGCAAGTCGAACTCTGGCACACCGTCAGGCTGATGCCGGGTTCGGCCGACGTCCTGCGCCGGCTGCAGGACCGCGGCATTGTTCTCGGCATCGCGTCCAATGCTCAGCCCTACACGCTGCGTGAACTGGATCAGGCGCTGGGCAGCGCCCGACTCACCCGTGAACTCTTTGCGCCCGATCTGTGCTTCTGGTCCTTCGAGCACGGCTTCAGCAAACCCGATCCGCATGTCTTCCGGTTGCTGGCGGCCCGGCTCCACGCCCGCGGGATCCCGGCCGCCGCGACCTTGATGATTGGGGATCGGCTCGATAACGACATTGAGCCGGCCCTCACCCAGGGCTGGCAGGCCTGGCAGCTGACACTGCGCCCCCACCGCGATCGGACCGCCGCCGGCGGCTGGGCTGAACTGGCCCTGCATCTCGACGGCGACAGGGTCTGAACGCGCCCTCCGCCAGCATCGGGTTGGCGCCGCGAACCTGGCCCGGCCAAAAATCTCGTCCCGCATTGCCAATCCCCAACTGCGTTGCATCGTCCAGCGAATGGAACGTCGTCAACTTCCCGCGGATGCGCCCCGACGCATCGGCTTCATCTCGACTCGTTTCCAGGGCACCGATGGCGTGACGCTCGAGGCGCGCAAATGGGCGCACATCCTCGAGGGCATGGGACACTCGTGTTTCTGGATGGCCGGCTTGATCGACGCACCGCCGGAACGGAGCCATGCGGCGCCCCTGGCGTACTTCAATCATCCCGAGGTGATGGAAGTGCAGGATCGGCTGTTCGGCGTCACTTTCCGCTCCCGCGCGGTCACCAACCAGATCAACGCGCTGACGGAGCGATTGAAGGACGAGATCTATTATTTCATCGAGAAATTCCAAATCGAGGTGCTCGTGCCGGAAAACATCCTGGCGATTCCGATGCACGTGCCGCTCGGCGTGGCGATGACCGAGGTGATTGCGGAGACCCAGATCCCGGTGATCGCGCATCACCACGACTTCGCCTGGGAACGCGAGCGCTTCACCCTGAATGCGGTCAACGACTATCTCCAGGCCGCGTTCCCGCCGCTTTTGTACGGCATGGAGCACGTGGTGATCAACTCGATGGCCCAGAAGGAACTGGCCCGCCGGCTGGGCATTCCCTCGCAGATCATCCCGAACATCCTGGATTTCGAGACTCCCCCACCCGGAATCGACGACTACAACCATGACCTGCGTCGCGAGATCGGCCTCAGCGATGATGACATCTTTGTGCTGCAGCCGACGCGGATTGTGGCCCGCAAGGGCATTGAGCACGCCATCGAACTCGTCCGGCGGCTCGGCGATCCCCGCGCCAAGCTCGTGCTCTCGCATCCCGCCGGTGACGAGGGCAGCGGCTACATGCACATGCTGCGGGAGCGAATCGAGGATGCCAGGATTCCGGTGGTCTTCATCGCTGACCGGGTCGGCGAACAACGCGGGCTCACGACCGCCGGGCGGAAGATCTACACGCTCGCCGATGTCTATCCCCATGCCGACCTCGTGACGTACCCGAGCTACTACGAGGGTTTCGGGAACGCGTTCCTCGAGGCGATTTATTTCCGGAAGCCGGTGCTCGTGAATACTTACACCGTCTACGCGCGGGACATCGATCCGCTCGGCTTCAAGACGATCGAAATGACCCAGCTCGTGACCAACCAGGTGGTGGAGATGACCAAGCGGGTGCTGGCGAGCCCGGCCCTGCGCGAGGAATGGGCGGGGGTGAACTATGCACTGGGGCTGAAACACTTTTCCTACGCCGTGGCCCGCCGAAAACTTGGCGCCCGGCTGTCCAATCTTTACGGAGACGCCATGTAGGCGACCGCGTTCCGCGCCGCGGCCTACAGCACCCACTGTCCCGCGGCGGCGGCCAGGACCACGACCACCCAGGGTGGGACCCGCCACATTGCCAGCAGGACGAACGCCCCCAGCACCGCGGCGACGTCGCGCGCCGACGTAACGCCGCCCGTCCAAACCGGCCGGTACAGCGCGGCCAGCAGCACGCCGACCACCGCCGCATTCGCCCCTCGGAGCGCGGCCTCGGTCCAGGATCGGCTGCGCAGCAATTCCCAGTAGGGCAGCGCGCCACCAATCAGCATCCAGGCCGGCAGCAGGATCGCCAGGAGGGCACGGATTCCTCCGAGCCACGCGTCAGCGCCTCCATCGATCATCACACCGAGATAGCCGGCGAACGTGAACAACGGGCCGGGGAGCGCCTGGGCGGCACCATAGCCGGCGAGGAATGCATCGTCATCGATCCAGCCCGGCGGCACGACTTCCGCCCGCAGCAACGGCAGCACGACGTGGCCGCCGCCAAACACCAGCGAACCCGCCCGGTAAAAGCTGTCGAAAACGGCCACCGCCTTGTTCCCCGTGGTGACCGCCGCGACGGGCAGCAGGCAGAGCAGGAGTCCGAACGCAATCAGGGTTCCCGCCGCCCAGCCGTGCTGGCGGGCCAGCCCCATCGGTGCCGGCGCTGCGGCGGGCGCGGGTGCGTCGCCGCGGTAAAGCCACCAGCCGCCCAGCGCGCCCACGAGGATCACCCCGATCTGCCCCTCCGGACCGGGTACGAGTAGGACGCCGACCGCCGCCGCGATGGCCAGCGTGAGCCGGGGCCGATCCGGGCAGAGGTTGCGTCCCATCCCCCACACGGCGTGTGCCACCACCGCGACGGCCGCCAGTTTCAGCCCGTGAACCCAACCGGCATCGCGCAAATCGCCAAAACGGGCCACTCCGTACGCGAAGAGAATCATCAGGATCGCGGAAGGCAGCGTGAAGCACAGCGAGGCGAGCATCGCGCCGGCCAGGCCTGCGCGCCGCATCCCGAGCGCAAACACCAGCTGGCTGCTCGCCGGTCCCGGCAGGAACTGCGACAGGGCCACCAGCTCCGCATACGTCCGCTCGTCGAGCCAGCGCCGCCGGCTGACGTATTCATCCCGCAGATATCCGAGATGCGCCACCGGACCGCCAAACGAAATGCAGCCGAGCTTCAGGAACGATGCTCCAACCTCGCGCAGCGCGGAAGGCATGGGAGACGCTCAACCCGGGCCATTCACGACGCTCGGGAGACGCCCCGGCCAACCGATTCCGACGGTGGTGACGTCCTTCGATCGACCGACCAGGGCCCCGCGCCGGACATCAACAGGAACAGGCAACCCATGATCATGGCATAGTCCGTCCGGGCCGCGTGGGCCATGGCCCAGAATCCGTCGGCGAGCAGAATCGGAACCTTGGTGGTGACGACCGCCACCGCCATGATGGTGAGCAACGGCAGCACGGCGAGCCGGGTCCAGGCTCCCAGCAGCACCAGCGCCCCGCACAGGATTTCGAATCCGCCGACAAAGGGGCCAAAGAATTCCGGGACCGGCAGCCCGATCTTGGCGAAACGCCCGGCACCGACTCCGCCCGGGTTGAGGAATTTCTGGATACCTTCGGAAAGAAACACCGCTCCAACCATAAGCCGGATGAAAATCGTGGCGGCGGGAGCCGCGGTCCTGGTCAGTCGGTCGAATTTGGCCATGGCAGGGCGGGGTTGAGGTTGCGAACAATGCATTGCCCCTGACCCAACTGGTCAAGGCCCGGCGGCCGCCCGCGCTTCCGCCAGTGCCTCCTGCCACAGCGCTGATTCCCCGAAATGCCCGTGCTGATCGAGTGCGGCGGCGATTTCGTCCACGGCCGGCTCGAGCACCCGGTGCTTCGGGTCCGCCGGCAACCCCGGGCGAACCGCGCGGGCGATTGCCCAGCATGCCCAGGCGCGCCAGCGGCGCTGTTCCCGTCGCGGCTCGTTCATCCGATCCGCATAATGCTGGAAGTGCACGCGTGGGTTGCCCAGGAACACCCCCGGGGGCGTGTTGGCGATCACCCAGCCCATGGCGGCGTATGGCAGAGGATGGATTCTGAGGATCGGCTCGTCTCCCCGCAACTCCGCCCCCATCGCCCGGTCGAGGCACAGCAGCGAGCGCGCCGCGAACCCCCGGCGCCACAGCGCATGCCCGTACTCGAGGCAGGCCAGGTAAAAATCCGCCCCGCGCGGAGCATCGCGAAATGCATGCAGGGCCCGCCAGTCGAGCCCGATGCGGGGCGCAGGCAGATGGGGACAGGTCGGAAAATCGTCAGGCATGCCGGCGTGCGCGAGGAAGGCGCAGGAATCCAGCCGGCGCAAGCCGCTTGACTCTTCGCTTGGCGGGCGGGGCGGTTTCAGCGACAACCGCCACTCTGAATCCTGCGCCTGTCAGCTCCCAACCCTCCCCTCCCGACCGCGCGGTCAGGGCTGTCACCGGCTGGCGCCGGGTGTTGCTCTGGCCGTTTGGGCTGGTGGTTCGGCTCTGGGGCATGTCGTTGCGCTTCGAAACCGCGCCCGAGGATTTGCGGTGCTACACCAAGAAGGACGAGCCCGTGGCGATCATCCTGTGGCACAACCGGCTGTTCCTGGCGGCGGAGATCGTGCGTCGGTTTCGCCAGGGCCGGCCCGCTTACGCGCTCGTGAGCGCCAGCCAGGACGGAGCCTGGTTGACGGCGTTCTTTGCGCTCGCCGGCCTCCGGACGGTGCGCGGATCCAGCAGCCGGTTGGGACGCGAAGCCGCGTCGGCCCTCGTCGAGGTCCTTCGCTCCGGCAACGACATCGGGATCACGCCCGACGGACCGCGCGGACCCTGCTACGACGTGAAGCCCGGCTCCGTGATCGTACCCCGGCGGACCGGGGCCCCGCTGCTCATCGTTGGCGGAGAGTTCATGTCTGCATGGCGGCTCAGGAGTTGGGACCGGTTTTACCTCCCCCGACCCTTCTCCCGCGTACGGATGCGCTGCGAGCTGATCCCCGCGGATCAACTCGCCGATCGGGATGCGGCAGTGGAACTGCTCCGATCCCGCCTGCTGGCGCTCAATCCCGATCCAGGGAGTACCGTAAGCGACCGGTCGGGGCCCTCGTAGGCATGCGTGCAAGATCCCGGCAGACTACGACAATGGAAACCGTCACGACCGAGTTGGTCCAGCCCTCGCGGACGACGCGGAAGGTCGCCCCTCCATGAACGTCATTCAGACAGACTGCGAAATGAGCATGCGATTCATGGAGGGCCGGGCTCCGCCCCGGCCGTGAAGATCCTCCATGAAGGTGGCTCCTATCCTGGAATCAGTACCGGATTCGCGCTAGGCCGCCGCCGGTTCAGAATTCCGGAGTGACGGTGACCGTGCTGCCCGAATCCGCGACAAAGTCCGGCCCCGTGCTCCAGGTGACATCATTCACCAGGAACTTGAAGGTGAAAGGCCGCGCCGCCTCTCCGAGCGTGATCTGCCACTTGGCCGTCCCGACACAGGTCATCAGCAGGCCCTTGTCCCAGCTGAGGCCCGGCCCCTCACCGCGGATATAGAGCGAGTTGCCAAACCCGACGTCGTAGAGGGCTGAAATCCGGGTCTGAACGGCTTTCGGTGCCGCTGGCTTGGGTGCGGTGGCGGTTGCGGCCGCGATGGCGGCAATTTGCACTGCGGGCGTGGGGGCGGCGGTCGCCGCGGTCGTCCTGGCCGACGTCCGCGTGGACTTTGAGGCCGTGCCCGGCGACTTGGTGGACTTTGTGGGTTTCTTGATGGATGCCATGATGATTGCGGGGTCGATGGTTGCTGACTCCCGATAATTGCGACCCACCCTAGCAAATCGGAGGCCAACGCACCAGAGGTGTTTGCGTCTATTTCAGCTGCGGCGGCCTTGCACCGGAAAGCCCCGGCATGGAGATGGTTGGAATTTTCTAAATCGCGACGGCGATTCCCCAGGCCACCGGCTTGGCCATTCGGGATGGCAGCCGATCGGGCATGACGCAGCGCCCGAGCGACACTCCTCAGGTCCAGCCGAAACGTACGAATCAGAATGCCGTTCCGTCGGCCTTCGTGCCGCAGAGGCTGACCTCGAGCCCGAGTTCCGCCGCCAGCGCCGCCTTGGCGTACATCGCAAGGTCCGCTTCGCGTGGCGAGCGGGCATAGGCAACCTGGATATGATTCGCCTTGTGCCGGGCCATCATCTGGTCGCGCGTGACGCCATAGGTCACCGCGTGCATGATCGGCCATTGCATCGTGGTTTCCTTCCACCGCCGCTCGGTCTCGGACTGCGGCAGCCGGATCGCCCGGCCCCGGCCCAAATCCATCCTCAGGCGGCCGCGTTCCACGAAAACCCGGCTCCAGATCAGCTCGCCGGGCCGCGCGACCCCGCGGCAGGTGCCGCCGCCGAGCCGGAAATACATCGGCGGCTGCCGCATCGAGTCGGTCCCCTTGTATCCGCCCTCGTGATGCGCCGGCGGCGCCCCGCCGGAAATCAGGAACACCCAGACATATTCGTCGGTGGTGCCGCTCCGGTCCCAGTCGCCCCAACGGAGGTCGTGCAGCGTGTTCTCGACGGGCTGGCCGAGCGCGGCGTGCACCCGTTGCGTGAGGATGCCGTCCAGCCCGGCACACTCGTCCACCTCGTTGAAATGCGTCAATGGCTGCCCGGGACGAATCAGCCGCCCGGCGGCATTCCGCACCGGCGGCCGCTCACTGTTGTTCAGGAGGCCCTCGACGAGATCGCTCGCCGGCATCAGATCCTTCAGCCCCTGTTGGTACTGGATGCCGATCGCCTCGCAGCCGAATTCGTCGGCCAGTCGCAGCGCCGCCACGTACATCCGGCACTGGCCGAGCACCTGCGCCTCGGTCAGTTCCGTGGCCTCGTCGGTGCCGAGATGGAAGGTCATCCCGCGATGCCTCAGCCAGTCATACACCGCCCGCGCCTCGGGCTCCGGCACCTGCGTGGCGGCATGATAAAGCGCCGATTGCGACAACCGCTCCTTGTAGACCCCGGTGCGGAAGAGCAGCTCGTCGGGAATGATGGCGTTGAACATTCCCATGCAACCCTCGTCGAAGACCCCCATGATCGCCTTGCGCGTGCGTAGCTCGGTCGCGATCCGTCCGGCCACCGTCGCCGCCTTCGCCGGCACGCGGGCCCGGCCCAGCGGACGCACGTGATTGATCCGATGGCGTGCCACGCCGGTCTTCAGCCAGCCTGCCAGCCGATCGGTGAAGTGCGCGTCGGTGAAGTCCTCGCTCCAGAGGGTGGAGTATTTCACCCCGGCCTTCGTCAGCGACCCATTCAGGTTGAGCATCCCGACCAGGCCCGGCCACGTCCCGCTCCAGTTGGCCACAGTGAGAATCGGGCCCTCATGGGAAATCAGCCCGGCCAGCAGGTGATGCGAGTACTGCCACACCGCCTCCGCCACGATCAGCGGCAGCCGGCAATCGAGCCCGGCAAAGACCGCCATCCCCTCCTGCTGCGAACTGATGAACCCATGCTTCAACCGCGGCTTGTACGGATGGGCCCGGATCACGGTGTATCCGAGCCGGGCAACCGCCGCCGCCAGCGCCTGCTCCATGGCCTGCTGGGCCGGCCAGCACATTTCATTGGCCGACTGGCGGAGATCACCGTTCGCGACGAGGAGGATTTTCTTCGAGGACATGTGCAGGGAAGTGATGAGGGACAAGCAGGCAATCCGACCACCTGCATTGCCTCTGAAAAATCCGCGCTTGGCTCAAGACCAGAGGCGCAGCCAACCGGCTGGGCCCAAAAGGGATGGTGGACCTGATCGGGATCAAACCGACGACCTCTTCGTTGCGAACGAAGCGCTCTATCAACTGAGCTACAGGCCCAAAAGTGGAACGGCAGGTATTGGGAAATCGCCGCTCCCAAGTAAACACCAATCTTCTTTCCGCGCCAGCGCGGGAAAAATTCCACCTGAAACCGCTGGCCTTCACGCGGAAAAGCGCCCGTTCATTCGGCCCGCACCGCCATCCGTTGCGGTTCCTCCGCCCCGCCAACCTGCCGGGCGAAGATCATTTTCCCGCCCGCCGTCGGCAGTACACTGATGATTTCGGCCTGCACGCGCTGGCCGATGTGGGGACGTCCCTGGTTCACCACGACCATCGAGCCATCCTCGATGTAGCCGACCGCCTGACCCTCCTCGCGGCCCGGCTTCACCAGATCCACCTCGAGCCGTTCGCCCAGCATCAGTTCCGGCCGGAGCGACTTGGCCAGCAGATTCAGATTCAGCCATTGCACCCCGTGGAACTCCGCCAGCTTGGCCAGGTTGTAGTCGGTGGTCAGGATTTTCGCCCGCATGGACTGGGCCAGGAACACCAGCTTCGCATCGACGTCCTCCCGCTTGCTGACCTGGCTCTCCGTCACGCGGATATCCAGGTTCTTGATGCGCCTGAGCTCGTTCAGCACCTCCAGGCCTCGCCGGCCGCGCGCCTGCTTGGTGGGATCACTGGAATCCGCCACCGTGCGCAATTCATTCAGCACGAAGCGCGGGATGACCAGCGCCGCGGTCAGGAAGCCGGATTCGCAGACGCGTGCGATTCGCCCGTCGATCAGCACGCTGGTGTCGACGACGACCAGCGGCACATCCACCTCGTGGGGCACGAACCGGACATACGGGATCACCAAGTTGAACTCGTCCTTGCCGCGCAGGGCGATTACGCTGGCGAGATAGGGGCAGATGATGAAAAGGCCAATCCGCACCAGGTAGACGACCTGCTCGTCACCGCCCTCCAGCAAAGGTGAGGCACCGACGAAATTGGCGACGAGCAGCCCCACCCCGATGCCAAAGGTGATCGCGGACAGTCCGCGGAGGGAAAATCCCTTCAAGAGGACATCGACCAGGACCACCAGGGCTCCAATGAAGAAACCGACGATGATCGCGGTGGCCCGGTAGCGATCACCGGCGAGGATCGTTTCCGAGACCAGCCAGCCGGCCGCCGCACACAGGGTGATGAATACGAAACGGATCGTCAGCAGCGTCTTGTCCATGGGGGGAGTGGAGTTTCAGCGCGATCGCAGGAGGAAAATCAAGACTGGCACGCCAATCATAAGCACCATCAGCGCATAGAGCAGCAGCTGCGTGCGCCGGCCTTTTAGTTTTTCGGCCTCAGTCGGTTCCATCTCCGCCCAGCAGACCAGTCCCGCAAAATATGACAACGCTAGACTCCGGCCCTCGGCGGCCCGACGCGTGAATCACGGGGAGATATACCCTGGTTTCAGTATACGGCTGGCGTGCATTTTTCGAATGATGAGCCCAGACCAAGTGCGGAGGGCCGGGCCATTGAAGCCACGCGGCGCCGCCGGGCGAGGTTCTGCCGGTTGCACCGGTGAAGGCCCGGCCCTCCACCAGGAGTCTGTCGGCCTAGGAGTCGGTCACACTTACGCGGCCCGTTCTGAACAGGGCGCACCGGGAGTCGGGAAGGCGACAGCCTCCTTAACGAAATTGCCGGCGCCGCCGCTGCAGCGCAGCCTTGGACAGCCCCAACCGCTTGGACGCCTTCGCCTCGTCGCCGCCGTCGGCTGCGAGCGCCCGCTCAATCAATGCGCCTTCAACCCGTTCGAGCACGGGCCCCTCGTCCGGCTTCAATTGCCCAAGGATGAAATCAAGTGCCTCCGTCAGAGTCAGGTCGGACCCGCCCGGCGGCTCAATCGCTGCCGATGATTCACCGGATGGCGCGGGTCCGCCGGGACCAACGCCGCCGCCCGGGGGCATTCCCGGTTCACCCGCCCCCTGGCGGATCTCGGCGGGCAAATCCTTCACCAGGATGGCGTCACCCTGGGCAATGACCGCACTGCGATAGACGACGTTCTCGAGTTCACGCACGTTGCCCGGCCAGCGGTGGCGGGTGAGGACGGCCAGCGCTTCCGGCGAGACCTTGGCCACCCGTGCCTTCCGTTGCTTTACCAGGCTCTGCAGGCAGAAATCGACGATCTGCGGGATGTCGTCGCACCGCTCCCGCAACGGCGGCATCCGGATCCGGACAACGTTGAGCCGGTAATACAAATCCTCCCGGAAAGCCTTCGCCTTGACCATCTCCTCGAGGTCCTTGTTGGTCGCGGCGATGATTCGGACATCGACCCGGATCGTCTCGGTGCCGCCCACCCGCTGCATCTCGCCTTGCTGCAGCACGCGGAGAATCTTCGTCTGGGTGGCGAGTGCCATGTCGCCAATCTCGTCCAGAAAAATGGTACCCCCATCGCACAACTCGAATTTTCCAATGCGCTGGGTCGCCGCGCCGGTGAAGGAACCCTTCTCATGCCCGAAGAGTTCGCTCTCAATCAAGGCGTCGGGGATGGCGGCGCAGTTGACGGCGATGAAGGGCTTGGCCGACCGATGGCTGTGCTTCCAAATCGAGCGCGCCACCAGCTCCTTGCCGGTCCCGCTCTCTCCCGTGATCATCACCGTGACGTCGCTGGCCGTCACCTGGCCGATCACCTTGAAAACCTCCTGCATCACGGGCGAATTGCCGACGATTCCCTCGCGATAATCCTCGATGTTGACCATCGGCTTGTAATCGCCGACGGCCCGGAGGTCGGCATGCGCCTGGAGCGCGTTCGCGGCCAGCGTGAGCACCTTGGCCGGATCGAACGGCTTCATGACGTAATCGAACGCGCCAAATTTCATCGCCTCGATAGCCGTTTGCGCCGTCCCAAACGCCGTCATCAGCACCACCAATTGCTTCGGACTCGCGGCCCGGATGTGCTGCAAGGCCTCGATGCCACCCATGCCGCCCATTCGCACATCCATGAAGATCAGGTCGGGGGGAGGACCCCGTTTGACGACCGCCACGCCCTCCTCGCCACTGGCCGCCTCGATCACTTCGTAATGGCGTGAGGAAAGAACGCGTGCCAGCGAGTAACGAATCTCCGCATCATCATCGATGACCAGGATGGTCGGGGGCTTGGCCGTGGCTTCGGACATGTTGGTCAGCCGCCGTTGGATGCCAGGACAAAACCAGCGGGGAGATGCAACCCACCCCCGGAAACGGGTCCGCTGGAGAGGCTCCCTGAACATTGACGCGAGTTCGCTGGCATATTCGGCAAGCGCGCCTTTGTTGCTTCCCATGCTCGGTTGGTCAATGAACCTTTTCCGCGTGGCGGGCATCCCGCTCGCCGTCCATTTCACCTTCTTCCTGCTGCTGGCGTATGTGGCGCAGTACGGGTGGAGCGAAGGTGGCTGGGCGGGGGTGGGCTGGAACGTGGGAATGCTGCTCGTCTTCTTTGCCTGCGTGGTCATGCACGAATTCGGGCATGCGCTGACGGCGCGCCGGTTCGGCGTGCAGGTGCGACGGATTCTGCTGATGCCGATCGGTGGAATGGCGGAGTTCGACAGCATCCCGCGCCAGCCGGGGCGGGAACTGCTGATCACGATTGCCGGGCCGGCGGTGAACTTCGCCATTGCCGCGGCAATCGCCCTGGTTGTCGGGCTGCCCGAGGGGTGGCCGCTGGGGAGCTACGATTTTCCGGCGAACGCGGCAGGATTCCTGCAGGTGGTGATGCATTGGAATCTGCTGATGGGCCTGTTCAATCTCGTGCCGGTCTTCCCGATGGATGGAGGCCGGATCTTTCGGGCGATGCTGGCGACACGGCTGCGCTACCTGCGCGCCACCTTCATTGCCGCCACGGTTGGCAAGGTGCTGGCCGGAGCGGGAGTCATTGCCGGGATCTTCCTCCTCCATGAAATCCTCATCGCCGCGCTCTTCGCCTTCATCTTCCTGGCGGGAGAGTTGGAGTATCGGGCGGTCAAGCGGCGGGAAATCGAGGACGCGCATTTTCGCGCCATGCTCGCCCGGTTCAATCCGCCCGTGCCCGTCGTCGAGGAGCCGCCGCTGCTTGCACCGCCTGAATCCCGCCGGTGTTGATCCGTGGGACTCGGGCGATGACCCCATGAACTGACTCGTCTCGACCGCGCCGACCGAGGCGGCATCCGCCGATATCCGGATGCCGCCATGGGAGCCCCCCGGGGGCACCGTCGGGTCGGTAGGCGGTCAGACGGGAGCCCGGAGGGGCGGCTCTCGCAGGCCCCCTCTGCCCGGCTGCATGACTCATCGACATTACGAAATCCAGCTTGCCGATGGCTATGATGGCTGCGCGGCGCGCTACCGGCACGATGACGAGATCGAATCGCGCACGCCTGCCCATCGCCGGATTGGCAGCAAGCTGCGACGGATCTGTGATTCGTTTGCCCGACCCATTCGCATTCTCGAGATCGGCTGCGGCACGGGCCGGTATTTCCACTGGCTGCGGAATGCACAGTTGCTGGTCGGGGTTGACCTCTCCGCCGAGATGCTGCGGCACGCCCAGCATCCACTCCGCGCGGAAAAGGTGACCGCCGCCGAGATTCGGCTGCTCCAGGGGAATGTTTACGAAATGGACTTCGAGCGGGAGTCGTTCGAGTTCATCTATTCGCTGGGCGTTTTTGGATACGGTGCCGAGATGACGGCGGAGCTTGGCGGGCGGCTCCATGACTGGCTCGCACCGGGCGGGCGGCTCTATTTCGATGCCATCGAGAGGCCGTCCACCACCGGTCTCACCTTCGCGGGCCGCTGCCGGCACCACGCGCGCTACCATGTGCTCCCGTGGCTTCCCGGCTTCATCAAGTCGCGGCTGGCACGCAAGGCACGCGGCATCCCGGTGATTCGCCACACGCGCGGCTCCATCGCCGCTGCCATCAGCTCGGCTGGATTCGATGAGATAGCGATCGCCTCCGTACCGTGCCGTTCGCCCCTCTGGAACGGCGTCCACGTGGAATGCACCGCCCGCAAGCCGGTTTCGGCCCGGGGCCGCGAGATTGATCGGCCAGACTTTGCCCGATCCCAGCCCGCGGCGCCCCCCGACCAGGAACAAAAAACCTCGCGCGAACGCGGGGAAATTGGTGGACCCTAGCGGGTTCGAACCGCTGACCTCCTCAATGCCATTGAGGCGCTCTACCAACTGAGCTAAGAGCCCGTCGCAACTGCGAACGTCGAAAAATCGGCCATCCCATCGGGAAAGCAAGGAATTTTTGGCGTCCGTGGCCAAACGGGCCGGCTCAATTCCCCCGGCCCGTAATCTCGTGCATCGCGAAGGGGAATTCGATCGGCTCGCTGCGCCGATCCGGCCGCGGGGGCATCACGACCCGCCGGACGGCGTCAAGCACCGCCCGGTCGAACTCCGCACTGCCCGAGGACTTCACCACGCTGGCGTTCGAGAGCGAACCGTCGGCATTGCTCTGCACCCGAACCCGAACCTCGAGCGTGTCGCTCAGGCCGGGCGGTGGCTCGAATCGCGCAATCAACCGCTGCTTGAAGAGGGCAAAATACCGCTCCAGCGCCGTGCCATCGTCCGCGGTGAGCGCCTTGCCACCCGCACCGCCGGTCTGGTTCTTCACGGAGCCGCCCGTCACGCCCTTCGCGATTCCCGCGGCATTGATCTTCGCAATCTTTGGTGGCGGCGCTTTCGGAGTGGGTCTCGCCTTGGATTTGTTCAGCGCGTCAAACTCGGCCTTCGTCATTTTCTTAGCCTCTTCGGCCCGACGCTTTTCCTCCTCGGCCCGACGCTTTTCCTCAGCCGCCCGCTCCTTCGCAATCTGCCGCTTGGCGTTGGCCTCGGCCCGAGTGATGTCGCGTTTGATCTGCTTCGTCCAATTGGGCGGCGGAGGCGACGGCGCCGGGACAACTGCCGGTGGCACGGGTGTGAGCGTCGGTGGGGCAGGTTCGGGTTCGGGCTGCGGCGCTGGCTGCGGCAGCTCGAGCTCGACGGAGGGTCCTCCCAGCGCCGGCGCCTCGTCGGCCATGAAATTGTCCCCCTCGCCTGCGACCAGTTCGAAAATCTTCGGCTGTTCCTCCTGGCGGTTGATCAGGGTTCCTCCCCACAGCAGCAGCGCGACCACGGCGGCGTGCAGCGCGGCGGACAGGAAGAATGCCTTCGGCGAGTCGGGCGTCATGACTGCGGAACTCATGGCGTGGGATGACCGCTATCGCCCGGTCTGGGTATCGAAGGAAATGCGCGTCAGGTTCCGCTTCTGCAATTCGTCCATCACCGCGATGAAGTGCTGGGCCGAGGCGCGCGCATCGAAGCGCAGCCGGAACACCGGCGGCGTCGGTTCCGCCGCAAGCCGGTCGAGTTCCAGGTTCAACTGGGCGATGGTCACCTTGCGGCTGCCAAAAAGCACGCTGCCATCCGGCTGGACCGTGATGGTCTCGAACCGCTGCCGCGGATCCTGCTTCTGCTGCGGCGTGATGGACTGCACCGGCAGATCGACCGGGATCGTCTGCTCCTGCTGGATCAACGGCGTCACGATCATGAACACGATCAGGAGCGTGAACGCCACGTCAATCAGGTTCGTGACATTCAGGTCCGCAATCGGCGGCGTATGACGGTGGCGGCGGAAGGTGCGGGCCATGTTCGGGATTACTTCGATTCGAGTTCGATCCGGTCGGCGAGCTGGCTGGCGTAGTTTTCCATCTCGGTGATGAGCCGCCGGGTGCTCGCGAGGAGCACATTGTAGCCGAAGACGGATGGGATTGCCACCACCAGCCCGGCCACCGTCGTGAGCAGCGCGGAGGAGACGCCGGGGGCAATCGACTGGATCGTCGCCGTCTGCTGCACCGCCACCGAACTGAACGCCTCCATCACGCCCCAGACGGTCCCGAGCAGCCCGAGAAACGGCGCGCCCGACACGATCGACGCGAGGAAGATCATGCTCGATTCATAACGCAGCACCTGCCGCGCGATCGCGCGCTGGATCGCGTTTTCCGCATGTTCGAGCCGGGCGCGCGGATCATCGTTGCCCTTTTCCTTGCCGATGGCCGCGGCCCGCCAGTACCCCTCCAGCGCGTCGGCAAAAACCTCGGCATACGGTATGCTCCGCCGCTGGCGGTAGGATTCCGGCAGATCGAGCAGCGTCCGCTGGTCGCGCAGATGCGATTCGAACGCATAATTCAGCATCCGCAGCCGCTTCAGCTCGTAGTGCTTGCCGAACATGATCGTCCAGGCGATCAGGCTGAAGACCGCCAGCCCGACCGTGATGACCTGGCCGACGGGATCGGAACGGAAGAAAACATCGATGACGTTGGTCACCGCCATGATCGGCGGGGCGAAAGACAGAACGGGCATGGCCACGGGCGAACACTTGGCGGTTTTGAACCGCGCCTTCAACGGTAAAGCCGGTCACATCGCGAGCCGAGGTGAACCGCAGCGGCCTCCTGCGCGATTTTTTCGGTCTCAATGCGTCTCCGCATCCGCGACGAAGCTTTCGCCTCGCCGCGAGTCAGTCTCTGCCCGTCACGAATGCTGCGCGGGCCGGGCTATTCCGGTTTCACCACCGCTATGTGCAGATCCTTCAACTGGCGCGCGGTCACGGGTGTCGGGCTCTGGGCCATCAGGTCCTGCCCTTTCTGCGTCTTCGGAAATGCGATCACATCGCGAATGCTGGTGGTCCCGCACAGCAGCGCGACGATCCGGTCGAGTCCAAAGGCAATCCCACCATGCGGCGGTGCGCCGTAGGTGAATGCCTTCAGCATGTACCCGAACCGGCTTTCCACGACGTCCCGCGGAATCTTCAGCACGTCCTCGAAGACCTTCTTCTGCAGCGCCGGCTGATGAATCCGGATCGAGCCTCCGCCCAGCTCCATGCCGTTGAGCACGACATCGTAATGCTGGCCGCGCACGGCCTTCGGATTCGATTCGAGCAGGGCCACGTCCTCCGGCACCGGCGCCGTGAAGGGATGATGCGTCGCCACATAGCGATCCTCCGCCTCGTCATGGGTCATCAGCGGAAAATCGATCACCCAGAGGAATTTCCAGTCGTCGGCCCGCAGGTCCAGCTTGCCCCGCTTCTGCAGCAGCTGTGCGGATTCGAGTCGGAGCCGTCCGAGAATCGCGCACGCCTTTTCCCAAGGCGCCGCCGCGAAGAAGATCATGTCGCCCTCCTCGATGCCAAGCTTCCGGGTCATCTCCGCCCGTTCCGCCTCGGAGAAGAATTTCACGATCGGCGACTTCCACTCGCCACCCTCGATCTTGATGAACGCGAGCCCCTTCGCCCCGAGCGACTTCGCCACCTCCTCCATCGATTTGATTTCACCCTGGGTGAGGTCGGCGAGTCCCTTGGCGTTCAGCGCCTTGATCACGCCGCCCCCCGCCACGGTCGCCTGGAAGACCTTGAAGGCGGAGTTCCGGAAAATGTCGGAGCAGTCGACCAGTTCCAGCCCGAACCGCAGGTCGGGCTTGTCGACCCCGTACCGGTTCATGGCCTCGACGAACGCCATCCGGGGAAACGGGGTGGCGATGTCCGTGCCGAGCACGTCATGCCAGATTTTCTTCAGCATGCCCTCGAAGAGCGTGTAGATGTCCTCGCGCGTGACGAAGGACGCCTCGACGTCCACCTGCGTGAACTCCATCTGCCGGTCGGCACGGAGATCCTCGTCGCGGAAGCAGCGCGCGATCTGGAAGTATCGCTCCACGCCGGCGACCATGAGGATCTGCTTGAACTGCTGGGGCGACTGGGAAAGCGCATAAAACTCGCCCGGATGAATCCGCGACGGCACGAGGTACTCGCGCGCGCCTTCCGGCGTGCTCTTGAAGAGCGCCGGCGTCTCCACCTCGATGAAATCCTGGGCATCGAAATAGTCCCGGATCGCCTTGGTGGCACGATGGCGGAGGAGCAGGTTCTGCCGCATCTTCGGACGGCGGAGATCGAGGTAGCGGTAGGTCAGCCGCAGATCCTCGTTGACCTTGTCGCCGCCGGCATCATCGAGCGGAAACGGCGGGGTCTCGGAAAGGTTGTGAATCACGAGCGTGGTGGCGACAACCTCCACCTGGCCCGTGGGCAGTGCCGGGTTCTCCGTACCCGCCGGGCGGCGCACCACCCGTCCGCCGATCTCGACCACCGATTCGGGCCGCAGTTGCTGCAGCTGGCCCGCCAGTTCGGTGTTGTCCCGGGGCTCCAGCTTGATCTGCGTGACCCCCTTCCGATCCCGCAGATCGATGAACAGGATTCCGCCCTGATCGCGGATCGTGTCGACCCAGCCGATCAACGAGACGGTCGCATCGAGGTCGGAAAGGGAGAGCTGGGCACAGTGATGGGTGCGCTTCATGAGAACGTAGGCCGGACAGGACAACGCACCGCATCACCGCAGCGCAAACAGAAATTCCCGCTTCCGCGCCACGACCGCAAACAAAAGGCGGCCCGCGGGCCGCCCTGGGATCCTCCCGCCTGCCCGGCGCGGGCTATTTCTTCTTCTTCGGCTTGGCCGGCATCGCCTCGAGCGCGAACCGCAGGAGCTCGCCGACGCTGGCGTCCTTCTGGCGTGAATACCGTTTCAACATGGCCCGCTGGCTCGGGGTGATCCGAACCGAAATCTGCCGGTGCGGATCACGGTCCGGCTGGCAGGTCTCGAAATCGTACCCGGCGATGGCGGTGCGCACGACTTCACTCGCCGTCTTGAAACCGTGGCCGCGACGGCAGGTTTCAATGCGGGCGATGAGCGACTCCGGCAGATCGAACGTTAACGGAGCGGACGGCTTGCGGGATGATTTTGCCATACGGATGGAGGGCTGAACTGACGTAACGTAGTGCAACACTGGGCACAGCGATCCCGCAATGATAATCTTCGCGCCAGCACCGATCTTACAAACGATTCGCCGGCTCCCCGTTTTCCTCCGCCCGGTCCGGTTGGGACCCGCCGCAGCCCTGCACCGCGGCGTAAGCTTCCGCCGGTGACGCCACCACCCGCCAGCATTGGCCGGCGATACCCGAGTCAATCGTGCGGGCGTGACGAATCAGGATCGTCGCCACACCGCAGCCCGCGCCGCCCAGGACATCCACGTCGGCATCGCCCAGGAACAGAGTTTCCGCCGGGCTGACCTCCAACCGGCGCAGAATCTCGCGCAAGCCGGCCGGATCGGGTTTGTGGGAGGGCAGATCGTCGCCGCAGACCACCGTGTCGAAATGCTCCGCCAGTCCATGGAGCCGCAGCAGGATATCGGTCGAGGCGCGATCGCGGCCGGTCCAGACCGCCAGCCGCACCCGCTCCCGGCGCAGTTGCTCCAGCATGGGAATGGCGCCGGCGAACAGCCGGATGAGATGCATGTTCGAGCGATGAAAGGCCTCCATCCGTGCCAGCGCCTCCGGCACGTGGGTGATGTCCTCGAGCAGCGTTGGAAGGAATCGCTCGGGCGGCCCGCCGAGCCGGGCAAAGATTTCGCTCGTGGGCCGGGCGCCATAGGGTGCCAGGGCATGGGCGATCGCTTCCAGCACCAGCGGGAGGCTGTCAATCAGCGTGCCATCGAGGTCGAAGACGACCGCGCGGGGGTGGAAAGCAGGAGCCGTCACTCGAGTCTCACGATCCGATCCACCGGGGGGCGGATGTCATCCGCCAGCGTCGCCGGCGCAAAGGGGGCCGGGCCCAAGTCGAGCCGCAGCGCCGCCGCCGTGACGAAGAAGCGGGTCTTGTCCCGGCTGACATCGTCCCGGAAGTCGATCGTGCGCGGCATGGCCTGCCCGTCGATGGTCTTGATGCTCACCAGCGAAAGGGTCTTGAGCGGCCGGCCCCGTTCATCGAGCAGCTCGGTCTGGACCAGGGCATTGTATTGGGTGTCGAGAAACGCCCGGACCATCGTGACGGGCGTGCTGGCGGGAGCCGAGAACCCGGCCGGGGCGCGGAACAGAAAGGCATGGGCCGGACGGCCGCGAACGCGATTGATGCTCTGGAGCGTGGCATCGGGCCAGTACAAATAGGGCATCTGCAGGTCAAAGGGGGTGAGATCGACCCCGGGGATCAGCGGCTCGAACGTGGCCGCGGCATCCAGTTTCACCGGCTGCCCGTTTTCCAACCTCCAGATGGCAGCCTCCGGCCCGTTCTGCAGCAGGAAGCGATGCCAGCGGCCCGCCTCATCCCGCACCTCCACCCGGGTCACTGCTCCTTCCTCGTTGCGCCCACCCCATAGACGCCCGGTGAACACCGTGGTGTCGCCGCGGCGTGGCATGCTCTGCAGCTGGAACTCGAGGTAATATTCGCCGGGGATGCCCGCAGTGCGAAACTGCTCCAGGATTTGCGCCGCGGCCGCGGCATCCGGCAATCCCACCTGGGCAAGTTCGGGACGCCGTCCCGAGGTCGGCGGCTGTCCGGCCTGGACCGGCGCCACCAGGACCAGCGCCAGAACGCAAAACGCCCGCCAAAACGCGGCGGGCACGGGCATGCCGGCAGGCAGCATGGGGCGGCTACTTCTTCGACTCGTCCGGAGTCGGCGCAGGCGTGGCCGGCGCGGTCTCCGCAGTCGAGGGCACCGAGACGGAAGGCGACGCCGCGGGATCCGCGGCGGCCGACCCGGCGGCGGGAACGGCCGGGGCCGCAATCGTGGGCAGGGCACCCCCGGCGGACGCGGCATGTTTCCGCTCATAGATCCGGCCAAGGTAAAGCCCGAAGGCCAGGACAAAGAAGAGGATCGCCGCGTAAATGGTCGAGCGGCTGAGCACGTTGCTGGTTTCCGCGCCAAACGCCGCCTCGGCCGCGCCGCCGCCCAGGGCAGCGCCCATCCCGCCGTCCTTCGATTTCTGCATCAGCACGATCATGACCAGAAAGAGCGAGACGAGGATGAGGATGAAGGTAAGTATTCCGAGGAGAACGCTCATGGGAAGAGGGCACAAGTGCAGCCGCGCGCGGCTCTTGTCAATGGCGGGTTCAGCACCGCGCCGCAGGGGGGACCGACCGCGGTTGCAGGCTGGTGCTCAGGCCTCCACCCCAAGCTTTTCCAAAACCCTCTGCAAATCGTCGTTGCCGCGGTACTCGATCACGATCCGGCCCTTCTTCGGCGTGTGCAGGATCGCGACGCGAGCACCCAGATGCGACGTGAGCTTCTGCTCGATTCCACTGACCGTGGCGGCGTCCTTCGCGGACAAACCCGGCTTTGGGGGCCGGGATCCGCTGCCGCTTCCCCCGTTCTTTGCCGTCAGCGTGAGCTTCTCCGTCATTCGCACGCTCAGCCCCTCCTCGATGATCCTCCGGGCCAGCATCGAACGCTGGGCGGGATTCTCGACGCCCAGGAGCACCTTGGCGTGTCCGACCGAGAGCATGTTCTTCGCAATAAAACCCTGCACCTCCTGATCGAGCGACAACAGCCGCAGCGAATTGGCGACACTGGCGCGGCTCTTGCCCACCCGCTCCGCCGCACTTTCCTGGGTCAGATCGAAATCCCGGATCAAGCTCGCATAACCATGCGCCTCCTCGATCGGATTCAGCCCTTCCCGCTGCAGGTTCTCAATCAGCCCGAGTGCGGCGGACGAGGCGTTGCTGGCCTCCACCACCCGCGCCGGGATGCTCTTGATCTTGAGCTGCTGGAACGCGCGCCAGCGACGCTCGCCGGCGATCAGTTGGAACTTGTCGCCATGCCGTCGCACCACGACGGGCTGAAGCAGTCCCTCGGACCGAATGCTCTCCGCCAGTTCCGCCAGCTGTTCGGGCGGAATTTCCCGGCGGGCCTGGTAGGGGCTGGGCTCGATCAGGTGCACCGGCACTTCGCGGTAACCGGACGCTCCGGGAACGGCCGCCGCCGCGGCGTTGACGGGCGGCTCCGCCGGCGCGGGTCCACCCGAGGCGGGCGGACTCGCTGCGGGCTTGGCGGCGGCGATCAGGCCGCCGAGTCCGCGGCCGAGACGGGATTTCGATGCTGCCGACATGCTATTTACCTCCGGGGATGAAGAGTGTCTGGCCCACCATGATCCGCGATGGATCCGCCAGCCGGTTTGCGTTGATGATGTCCTGCTGTTTCGCGCCAGTCTTTTTTGCAATTTCCGCGACCGTGTCGCCTTTCTGCACCGTGTAGCTGATTCCCTCCTTCGCGTAGTCGTCGCTGAACGAGGTCTGCACCGTCGCGCGGGTCGCCTGGGCCCGCGCCAGGGAATCGAGCGCCGTGTTGGTCTGCTTCGCCAGCTTCTCCATCTGTCCCGCCACGTGCTGCAGGGTCTCCGACTTGGCCGTCGCGGTCGCGCTCCGGATCGTGCGATTGAGATCGGCGACCGCCTCCCGGAGCTGCGCCACCGTCGCGTACGACTGGTCGGCGGCAGAGGCGCGCTGGCGCAGGTCGGCATTTTCACGCTCGAGCTGCTCCACCCGCAATGAAAGCTCGCCCACGCGCTGAATCAACCCGCGGACATCCTCGCGCAGGTTGGCCAGTTCAACCGTGATCGGCGCGGTTTGCGCCGATGCAGAGGCGAGCAGGGCGCCCGCGGAAAACAGCCATTTCCACATGGCGACGCAGCTTGCGGAAAGCGTTGCCAAAAACAAGCGGCATGTGGGCAATCGCCGCCCTGCCACCGTGAATTTGACGTGAATCCAGGCCCGGCAACACAGATTGCGCCGCAGCAAAAAACCCACTTCATTTTCCGCCGTGTCCATCCGCATCGTCCTGTTTCTCCTCGCCTCCACCGCCGTCGCACATGCCGCCCTGCCGGCGACGCTGCTGGTCGCCATCGAACGATTGCGCGACCAGAAGAGCTACACCTGGGAAGTGATCAATGCCGATCCCGGGCCAGTGGCGCAGCGCTTCGAAACCCGCCGTGGAACGGTCACCACCGTCCAGCAGAACACTGCTCCGCATGTGAATGGCAGCATCGATGCGCAGGGTGACATTCGGATCGAACGCGAATGGGCCGACGGCGTCAGGCTGGTCACCATCATCACGGCGGCGGGTGCCGTGGCGACGCTGACGCCGGAGGGCTGGATGAGTGAACGTGACATCCTCACCGCGCAGGCCGAGGAACGGATTTCCGGTGGCACGCTCACCCCGCGGGCCATCTGGCTGCGGCGCGCCGACCGGCCGGAGGTATTTCGCCCGGATCAGGAACTGCTGCCACTGCTGAAGACCGACATCGACTTCGATGTTTCCGGCAACACGTACACGGGAACGGTCCTTCTCGATGGCGAGGGGGCACCAATTGAGCCGGGAAGCGCAGCGCCCGACCTGACCGTCACCTTCGCCCTGAACGTTCAGGATGGAACGATTCGGGACTACGAGCTGAAGCTGGAAGGCACCCGTCGTATTTCCCGGGCCCGGGTGCCGGTGCCGATTAGCGAACACCGGATCGTCATCATCACCTACGTCCCCGTGAGCCGGATCGACATTCCCGACGAGGCGCAGTCCAAGCTCGAGATGATCCGGACGCCCGCGACCCAGCGTGGCGGCTCCCGGCGCTAAACCGACCGCCACAAATAATTGCGCATCCTCTGGAGGGACGACCTCCGCGTCGTCCGCGGCCGGGGCGGAGCCCGGCCCTCCAACACACCCAGGAATTAATGACGCTGTGTTTAGCCGTGCTCGCGGTTCAGCGCAGCAGCGCTGGCATGGGACGGGAGGGCAAACACAGGCCGGCAGCCACGGGAAAACCGCGCAGGAATTCCGCGGCGGGGAGCATCTTTCCACCCGGCCGCTGCAACAGGCGCAGCTGCAGAACACCCGTGCCGGTCGCAACCCGAAGCGCCGGGCCATCAGAGGAAAGCACGGTGCCGGGCTCCACCCCGCCGCAGTCCGCGATCGCCGCATCCGCCAGTCCAAGCTTTATCGGCTGCCCGGTAATCTCGACCGTACACGCCGGCCACGGAAACAACCCGTTGATTCGTGCCGCGAGTTCGGCCGCTGGCAGCGCAAAATCCAGCACGCCGTCCTCCTTCCGAAGCTTTCGGCAATGCGTCGCCGCCGCCTCGTCCTGGGCTGAGAATTCGAGCGTGCCATTCGCGAGCCGGGGCAGCGTTCGTGCAAGCAGCGGGACGCACGCCGCGGCCAGCTTTCCCTCCACCTCGGCCGCTGTCTCCAACGGCAAAACCGGCACCCGTTCCACGTCCGCGACCGGTCCCGCGTCGAGTTGCCGGACGATCCGCATGAACGTGACACCGGTTTCGGTCTCGCCACAGGCGATCGCGGTTTGGATCGGCGAGGCCCCGCGATACTTGGGAAGAATGGACGTGTGCAGGTTCAGCGTGCCGAGCCGCGGCGTCTGGATGAATTCGTCGCGGAGGATGTGCCCGTAGGCCATCACCAGCGCGACATCGGCCTCCAGGTCGGCGAGGGCGCACTGCACCTCCGGCGTGAGCTTTTCGGGCTGCAGCACGGGCAGGGCACGCTCGAGTGCCCAAGCCTTGATCGCGTTGGGGCGAACCTGCTGGCCGCGGCCGGTCGCGCGGTCCGGCTGCGTGAACACCGCCAGCAGCCGTGCGGTGGCGGCGCCGGGCCCACGCAGCCAATTTAGCAGGGGAAGTGCAATGGGATCGGAACCCAGGAAGACAAGGCGAAGCGGCGCAGGCATGGCGGCGTCCCCGCGTCTACGGCCGGAGGACGAAAGCGGCTTGTGCCCCACCCCCGCGCCCGGTTCAAAGCAATTCCGGCCCGAAATCGGCCCGCAAAGTGCGGATAGGACCCTGGGGCCGCCGGTATTTTTTCGTTAGACTTCGGCAATTCACGCCGACATTGCTAAGCGCGGACATGGCAGAAAATTCCCAGCGCAAGACCTATTTCATCCTGGCCCTCGCCCTGAGCCTGGTCGTGGGATTCGCCTCAATCGTATGGCTGGTGATCACCGACGATGTGCTGCGGGAGCGCCTCGACACCATCTGGTACGTCCTGGGGTTCACCGTCATCGGCTGCGTCCTGCTGGTTCTTTCCGGCTACGTCTGGGATCGCACCATGATGCAGCGTCTGCGGACTCTGCGATCGACCGTCACGGTCGACGATCCGGCCATGGCCGCGAGCGACGAGTCGGAGCATGACGAAATCATCGGGCTCGCCCGCAAGATCGAGCGGATGGCCCAGGTGCTGCAGAAGACCGAGGCCAGCTACAAGGGGATCGTCGAGGACCAGGTCGACTTGATCTGCCGCTACCGGCAGGACGGCAAGCTGACCTTCGTGAACAGCGCGTACGCCCAGGCCTTTGGCCGCAAGCGGAACGAACTCGTCGGCCAGCCCTTCCCCATCTTCGCACCTGGCGCCGCCATTGGCGACGAGCCCTATTCGATGGAACGCGAACTCGACTACCCCGACGGCCGGCGCCGCTGGCTGATGTGGACGCAGCGGGCCATCCGGGACGACAGTGGCAGCACCCTGGAGTATCAGGCGGTCGGGCACGACATCACGCTGCGCAAGGAGGCCGAGGCGGCCCTGCTCCACGCCAAGGAGGCCGCGGAGGCCGCAGACCGCGCCAAGAGCGAGTTTCTCGCCATCGTGAGCCATGAAATCCGCACCCCCATCAACGGGGTGATCGGGTTCGCCCAAATCCTCGCCGAATCGCCGCTCTCGCCCGAGCAGCGGGAGCAGGTGGCGATCATCAAGTCGAGCGGCCAGGCGCTGGAAAAGCTGATCGCCGACATCCTCGACCTTTCGAAGATCGAGGCCGGCAAGATCGAGATCGAATCCGCCCCGTTCGGGCTGCACAAATGCGTCGAGGACGTGATCGCCTTCTTCCAGCCCCGGGCCCGCGCGGCGGCCCTGGGCCTGACGGCGTCGATCGATCCCGACGTGCCGCAGATCGTCAACAGCGACGAGGCGCGGTTGCGGCAGATCCTCACCAACCTGATCGGCAACGCCCTGAAATTCACCGAGCGCGGAACCATCTCGATTCACGTGTCCTGCATGCGCGGCGAACCGGTCAGCCTGCGGGATACCCGCCGGGCACTGCGACTGTTCTTCTCCGTGTCGGACACCGGCATCGGCATTCCGCCCGAGAAGATTTCAAAACTGTTCAAGCCGTTCAGCCAGGTCGACTCCTCGTCCGAACGCCGGCGCAGCGGCACGGGCCTGGGCCTGATCATCTCCAAGCGGCTCTGCGAATTGATGGGCGGTTCGATCTCGGTCGACAGCAAGCCGGGCGACGGCACGACCTTCCGGTTCTCGGTCCTGAGCGACTACGAAAAGGGTGACACGATCCCGCCCTTCGCGATGCGGAATCCCCAGGGGATTGGCACGTCCTGAGCGCCGCGGAAGGTCCGCCGCCCACGGCTGGCAGTCTGGCGGACTGAGTCCAGATCTATCGCACCGCGGGTGACGCCGCAACGGAATCGTTCTCGTACTCGTTCTCGATCGCCTTGCCGGAGAGAGAACGACGATTACTTTTCCAACTCCTCGGGGCTTGGGGCTCGGAGATTCGCGTTCTTCGCGCCATTCGCGGCTCCTCCTCCGCGGTTCGATCCCAATCCGAACCTTTGAACCCTAGCAGCCCGTCGGACTTGCAGTCGTGCGCGCGGATTTGGGGAAGATGGTTCGGATGGTTTGAGTGGGCCGCGAGGCACCCCCAGCATTTTCTACCTGCTCGATCACATCGAGCACGAAGTGGACAAGGTGGTCTGCCGGTACCCAGTCCCGCAGGTCCGGTGGCAGTAGCATCGCGGTATCGCGATCGATGTCGACGAAGCGGGTGGCCATGCGGCAGCGCACAGCAACTTCCCCGCCACTTGCCATGGCAATCTACCCCGCCACAAGAAAAAATGCCGAAGGCCAACTAGCAGCGTGTTGCTACCTTCCTTCCTCCCGACCCGTACAGTCGGAAGCTAAGTCCGACACGCTGCTAGGCAAGTCCGACAGAATCCTGGCGCCCAATCCGGGCGCGCAGGCCCGGCGCCGAAAGCACGGCCGGGTTGACCACGAACTGCGGCTTGGAGCCGTGCATCAGATCGAGGATGGCCTGCGCCGACAACCGGCTCACGGCCTCGCCGGTTTCTCGGGAAAAGGACGCGAGATGCGGCGTGAGCAGCGCGTTCGGGCACTCGCGCAGGGGATGCCCCGCCGGAAGCGGTTCCGTCGCAAACGTGTCCAGCGCCGCGCCGGCAATCGTGCCGTTGCGCAGCGCCTCCACCAGCGCCGGCTCGTCCACCAGGGCTCCGCGACCGGCGTTGATCAGGTAGGCGGTCGGCTTCATCCGGCGCAGCTGCGCCTCGCCGATCAGCTGCCGGCTTTGCGGCGTCAAGGCCGTGTGCAGCGACACGAAATCACTCTGCGCCAGCAGTTCATCGAGGGAAACGAAGCTGATGCCCAGCGCGATTGCCGCGGAACTCGGCGCAATGTCGTGGCCCAGCACCCGCAGGTTGAAACCGCTGGCGCGGCGCGCCACCGCCAGCCCGATCCGGCCGCAGCCCACGATCCCGAGCGTCTTGCCATGGACGTCGTGCCCCCAGGCTCCGCTCCAGACCCCGCGCCGGAGATTGTCGTGCCCGACATGCAGCCGGCGCGCGATCCCCAGCAGCATCGTGAACGTGAAATCCGCCACGGCCTCATCCAGCACACCCGGCGTGTTGCAGACGACGATGCCCTGCTCGGTCGCCGCCGCAGTGTCGATGGCGTCGTAGCCCACGCCCCACCGGGAGATCACCTTGATCGCGGCCGCCTCGGGCGAACGCAGGACGGCGGCGGTAAAGCTGTCCGTCGTCGCGAAGACCGCATCCTGCCCCGGCAGCAGGGGGAGCAGCTGCGCGGGCTGGTGCGGTCCGGGCTTCAGGGTCAGCTCGCAGCCGGCTTCGCGCAGGAGCGCGATCGCCTGCTGGCCGACCACGTCGAGGGTGCGCGCCGTAACCAGAATTCGCCAGGACATGAGCCGAGCATGCGGCGCGAAGCCGCAGCGGCTCAATCCAATATCACGGTGGCCCCACTCAGTAGCGATAATGCTCCGGCTTGTAAGGGCCGTCGACGGGCACCCCGAGGTAGGCCGCCTGCTCCGGCGAGAGCTTCGTCAACCGGGCGCCAATCTTCTCCAGATGCAGCCGGGCAACCTCCTCATCGAGGTGCTTCGGCAGCCGGTAGACCCCGACCGCGTAGTGATCCCGGTTCTTCCAGAGATCCATCTGCGCCAGCGTCTGGTTGGTGAAGCTGTTCGACATGACGAACGAGGGATGGCCCGTCGCGCAGCCGAGGTTCACCAGCCGCCCCTCGGCCAGCAGGTAAATGCTATGCCCGTCCGGGAACGTGTAGAGATCGTACTGCGGCTTCACGTTCATGCGCTTCGCCTCCGAGGTGTTCAACCGGTCCACCTGGATCTCGTTGTCGAAATGACCGATGTTGCAGACGATCGCCTGGTCCTTCATCGCCCGCATGTGCTCGAGCGTGATGATGTCGCGGTTGCCCGTGGTCGTCACGTAGATGTCCGCCCGGCCGAGCGTGGACTCGATCGTGTTCACCTCGAAACCCTCCATCGCCGCCTGCAGCGCATTGATCGGATCGATCTCGGTCACGATCACCCGCGCACCGAATCCCTTCAGCGAGTGGGCCGATCCCTTGCCAACGTCGCCGTACCCGCAGACACAGGCCACCTTGCCCGCAATCATGACGTCGGTGGCCCGCTTCAGCCCGTCTGCCAGCGATTCGCGGCACCCGTAGAGGTTGTCGAATTTCGACTTGGTGACCGAGTCGTTGACGTTGATGGCCGGCACCCGAAGCTTGCCCTGCTCGAGCATCTGGTAGAGCCGGTGGACGCCCGTCGTGGTCTCCTCGGAGACGCCGCGCCACTCCTTCGCGAGTGTCGTCCATTTCAGCGGGTCCTCCCGGTGGACGCGTTTGAGCAGGTTCTTGATCACCTGCTCCTCGTGGGAGCCTGAGGCCGTGTTGACCCAGTCGCTACCCTCCTCCAGCTCGCAGCCCCGGTGAATCAACAAGGTGACATCGCCGCCATCATCTACGACCAGCTGCGGGCCCTTGCCGCCGGGAAAGGAAACGGCGCGGAGCGTGAGATCCCAGTATTCCTCGAGGGTCTCGCCCTTCCAGGCAAAGACCGGCGTGCCAGTCTGCGCGATAGCCGCCGCGGCGTGATCCTGGGTTGAGAAGATGTTGCACGACGCCCACCGGACGTCCGCTCCCAGTTCCTTCAGCGTCTCGATCAGAACCGCCGTCTGGATGGTCATGTGCAGCGATCCGGTGATCCGCACGCCGGCAAGCGGGCGCGACGGGCCAAATTTACGGCGGACCGCCATCAAGCCCGGCATCTCGTGCTCGGCGATGGCAATCTCCTTCCGACCCCAGTCGGCGAGGGTGATGTCCTTGACGTGATAGTCGCGGGGATTGGCAGCAGTGCTCAGGCTGGACATGGGCTCAGGCGTTGATGGTTTCGCGCGAGGATGAGGGGCGGGAGCCGGTCAGGCCGGCTGCCGCGCGCAGCTCGACGACCCGGTTGGTTTGCTCCCAGGGCAATTCGGCCTTGCCGAAATGCCCATAATTGGTGGTGCCGCGATAAATGGGGCGCAGCAGATCCAGCTGCTGCACGATGGCGGCCGGCTTGAAGTTGAACACCTGGCGCACCGCCTTGGCGATGAGTTCCTCGGAAACCCGTGCCGTCCCCATCGCATCGACCCAGATCGACACCGGATCCGGATAACCGATCGCATAGGCCACCTGCAGTTCGCAAATGTCCGCCAGCCCCGCCGCCACGATGTTCTTGGCGACCCAGCGGCACATGTAGGCCGCCGAGCGATCGACCTTCGAGGGATCCTTGCCCGAGAACGCCCCGCCACCGTGGCGGCCCCAGCCGCCATACGTATCCACAATGATCTTGCGGCCCGTGAGCCCGGAGTCGCCCTGCGGGCCCCCGACCACAAACCGGCCGGTGGGATTGATCAGGAACTTGGTCTGCCCGTCGATCAGGTTCGCCGGAATCACCTTCCGGATGACATTCTCAATCAGGAAATCGCGAATGGCCGCGTGCTCGACGTCCGCCGCATGCTGGGTCGAAATGACCACGTTCTCCACCTTCACCGGCCGGTCGTTCTCGTAACGGATCGAAACCTGCGATTTCGCATCGGGCCGGAGCCAGGAAACGACCCGGGACTTCCGCAGCTTGGTCAGCTCGCGCCCGAGCCGGTGCGCAAACATGATCGCTGTCGGCATCATCTCGGGCGTCTCGTTGCAGGCATAACCAAACATCAGTCCCTGGTCACCGGCGCCCTGCTCCGCCGTCTCCTTGCCCAGCGCCGCCCGGGCATCCACGCCCTGCGCAATGTCGGCGGACTGCTTCGTCAGCAGGTTGGTGACGAAGACCGTGTCCGCGTGAAACACGTCGTCGGCGTGGGTGTAGCCGATCTCCCGAATGGCCTCGCGCACGATCGACTCGTAGTTGAGCGTCGCGCTCGTGGTGATTTCGCCGGCGAGGACGACATGATTGCTCTTCACCAGCGTCTCGCAGGCCACACGGCTGGCCGGATCCTGCGCCAGGCAGGCATCCAGCACGCTGTCGGAAATGAAATCCGCGACCTTGTCGGGATGACCTTCGCCGACGGACTCGGAGGAGAATACAAATGATTTGGCCATGGGGAGTGACGTTGTGGCCCCGCAGGATTGTTGCGCAGCCCTGCGGGGCAAGACGAATATCAACATATTCCGATTTTGTGATGCGTCCAAAGGTTCCGCTTCACCTGCCTCCCCGGATAATCGTCCGCCTTTCCCTTCCCCCATCTTTGATAATTTCCCGGAAGTCATTGCGCAATCGAAGGAAATACATTGCGAAGTGCGGAATTTCGCTGATGCTCTCCCGCGAGCCTTCCGCATGTCCGATTCCGCCGTCATCGATCCGCGTGCAATAGAAAACCTCCGGGCGCTCAACCCGGACGACGGCGACGAGTTCCTCCGCGAGATCACGGCAATCTTCCTCGAGGACACTCCGGCCCGCCTTGCCGAACTGGATGAGAGCATGGCTTCGGGCGATGTCGGCAAGTTCACGCGGGCGGCGCACAGCATCAAGGGAAGCTCGGCAAACCTCGGGGCAATCGCCCTGCGCCTGGCCGCCGAGAAGCTCGAGATCGAATCCAGGACGAATGGCCTTGGCCAGGTTGAGCCCCTGCTGGCGCAGGTAAGAGCGGAGTTTGCCCGTGCCGACGCCGCGCTGCTGGCTTTGGTCAAGCGCTAGCTACCAGCGTGTCGGACTTAGCATCCGACTGTATTGGCCGGGATGTAAAAGAGAAGGAACACGCTGCTAGCCCGTCAGCAAGGCCCACCAAGTTGCCGGAATAATGGCATGAATGCTTGCTGCGATCGACTGCAAGTCCGACGGGCTGCTAACCGAGGAAGAATTTCCGCTGCTTTTCCGAGATCGGCAGCCCGACCCGTTCCATGACCTTCAGCAGATCCTCCCAGATCATCCGTTTCGAACGGTTCGACTGATTGCGCAGGATGTAGCTCGGATGGTAGGTGACCATCAGCGGCCTGCCGGAAAACTCGCGCCATTGCCCACGAATCTCACCGAGCATTTTGAAGGTCCCGAATCCGAGGAGGCCCTGCGCCGCAGTTGTGCCGAGCGCGACGAGCACCTGCGGTTGGACAACCTCGATTTGCGCCCGCAGGTAGGGGAGGCAGTACTGCATCTCTTCCTGATTTGGCGGCCGGTTGCCGACTTGCTCCCTGCCCTCCGCGGTCGGCATTTGCGGCCGCCAGTTCATAATGTTCCCGATGTAGACCTCCTCGCGCTTGAGCCCCATTGCCTGGATCATTCTCGTCAATAGCTGACCCGCCGGGCCCACGAACGGCTCGCCCTGAATCTCCTCCTCTGCCCCGGGCGCCTCACCCACGAACATGATGGTCGCATCCAGGGAGCCGACCCCGAGCACAATCTTCTTTCCCGGCCGGACATTCGCAGCGCAAACGGCATCGCCTTGGACGGCGGCCTGAAGCGCCGCCCAGCGTGTCGGCTTGTCTCCCGCCGGCATCGTGAAGGCCGGCGGCGGCGGGAGCGCTGGGGCCGGAGCCGCCACGCTCGGCGCAGCCGCCGGCGGCGGCACCAAAGCGGGCCGCGAACGCTCGCCTGGTTCCGCAGATGCAGCGGGTGGCTCTGCCGTGGCAGCTTGCTCGGGTGGCGGACGCTCAGTCCCACTTCGCGCAACGATCACCCCGCGGATCGCGGCGAGGCTTTCATCCGAAACGGCGACCGCCTTCAGCCCGGACGACTTCATCCGGCGCAATTCCTCGGTCAGGGCTAGAAGCGCGTGCCGCATGGCAGGTTTCACGACGTCCGCGACTGCAACAGTTTTTCGACGTGCTTGCCGAGCAAATCGAACTCCAGGTTCACCAAGTCGCCCGCCTGCTTCTCGCGCAGATTCGTCACTTCCATTGTCGTCGGAATCAGCCAGACCGCCAACCCGGTTTCGGTGACCTCCGCGATGGTCAGCGAGATTCCATCCAGCGCGATGCTGCCCTTGTGCACCACATAACGACCCGTGCCCCCGGGCAGCCTCACCTGCAGGTAATAGTCCTTCCCGCGCTGTTCCATCACTTCCACCGTTCCGACTGCGTCGATGTGACCGGTGACAAAGTGCCCGCCAACCTTGCCCCCGAAACGCAGGCTGCGCTCGAGATTGACCAGCGTCCCTGGCGCCAGCGCATGAAAATTCGTTAGCCGGCGCGTTTCCTCCAGGACGTCGAAACTGAAACTTTCCTTGTCGAACCGGGCCACCGTGAGGCAGCAACCGTTCACCGCGATGCTGTCACCCAGGGCCAGATCTGCCAAAGCGGCCTGCGCCCCGATGACGAGCTCCCAGGCGCTGGCTCTGGCCGCAAAGGAAATGACCTTTCCCGCTTCCTCGACAATTCCGGTGAACATGGCTGAACCGAGCAAACCGCCTTTGGCCCGGCCGCCAAGCCGCAAACGCGCCCGATTTGAGCACGACACTTGCGGTCGGCGCCCGCCGCGCATTTTGTCGCAACCGCCACCTGCCGATTATGTCCCATCCCGTCCGTGGACGACGTTGCCGAGATCCTTTCCCCTGAAGCGGAACGCGCTTTGGTGCTCCAGGCGCAATCGGGCAACGAGGATGCGTTCGGCCGATTGATGCGGCTGCATTACGAGCCGGTTTTCCGGCTGGTGGTCTCGGTGGTGCACGACGAGCACTCGGCGCGTGACGTCTGCCAGGAGGTCTGGCTGACCGTGTGGAAAAACCTGAAGACCTTCCGCGGCGATGCGAAATTCTCGACCTGGCTTCATCCCATTGCCGTGCGCCGGTCCATCGACCATCTGCGCAGCCGCCAGCGCTGGCTCGGCCGGTTTCTGCCCTTCCTGGCGGCGTCGGACGAGGACCATGGCCGGGGAATCGCCGAGCCGGCGGCACCCGGAAACCCGCGGCAGGAACTCGAGGAACGCGAGGGTGTTGGGCGGATTGAACGTGCCATCGCCTCGCTGCCGCCCAAGCATCGCGCCGTGCTCGCGCTGCGGGAAATCAATGGACTTTCCTACGATGAAATTGCCACTGCAGTCGGCATTCGACGTGGCACCGTCATGTCGCGGCTGTTTCATGCCCGCCGGCTGCTGGCTCAAAAACTCGGAGATTCGCCATGAGAATGCTTATACTCGCCCTCGCGGTTGCATCTGCTTTCACCCTCGGGGGCAGCCCGGCTCGCGCGGCCGAAGGCGTGTCGGTGCGGGCGATCCTGATCAGCGCCTCGCCGCAGAAGGGCAAATCCGACCCGAAGCTCGCTCCGTTCGAGGCCACCCTGCGCCGGATCCTCCGCTTCGAGACTTTCCGGGCGGTGGGGGAAGCCTCCGCGCGCGTGTCGGAAGGCGGACGTGCCACCCTCACGCTCGCCCAGGGCCATCGACTGGAACTGAGCGGTGATCGTACCGGTGCGCGGGAAACACGGGTGCGGCTGCGCTGGCGGCAGGGCAACCGCGATCTGATGGATACCGCACTAGCTCTGCCGGCTGGCCGCCCTGCCGTCCTCGGCGGCCCCGCCCATGGTGACAAGGGCGATGTCTGGGCGGTGATCATCATTGCCAACTGATGCACCCCGGGCGACTTGGAGCCATGGGAGTTAATTTGAATATGCACCGGCAGTGGCCCGTCTCAGGACGGTATTGCGCCATTCCATGAACTGCCACGAAGCCGAACATCTGATCTTTTCCGGCGATGACCCTGCCGCCGGACGGGACCGTTCGGCCGGACTGGCGGCTCACCTGGCCGATTGCGCGGCATGCCGGTCCAGGCACGACGCACTGGCCGCGGCGCTTTCAACCTGGAGGGCGCGAATCCGATCCGCTGCGGTGCCGGACTCCGACCGCGCCTGGACCGATCTGCGGCGGGTGCTGCGCCATGGCGGGGTGGACTCCGCCCGCTCGGCCAGAGTGCCGGCCTGGCTGGCAACGCCACTGGCCGCTGCCGCAGCTTTCGCGTGCATGATGGTGCTGGCACCCGATGCGCCAATTTCAACCTCCAGTCCGGAGCCCCGGCACTTCGCGCGCGCAGAATTTGTGGAAGTGCCCTCCCGAACCGCGTCCACGGTTGTGTATGTCGACGACGAGAGCGGATGGCTCGTGGTCTGGGCGAGCGACACCGCCGGATCCCGGATCTGAGCCCGCCCGTGACTTCCAGCGCGGGTTGACTGAATAAACCACGCAGGGTGTCCAGCTTGAGCCCGACGGATGCTCGCCCCGCTGCCGGTTACAGTCCTTTCGAGCAGGCATTTGATCAGGCGTGTTTTGCGGGTAGATTGTCGGTGTCATGAACGCTACCCCATCTGTCCATCGCCACAGAGGGGCGGCGGCGACCGTCGTGCTTGCGATTCTCGCCGCCGCCGCAGTCATCGCGGCCTTCGTATTCTGGAGCCAGTTGCGGGAGTCCAGGGCCGCTTACAGTTCATCCCAAACGGAGCTTGGCCAAGCCCGGAGCGAGTCAGCCAACCTGCAGAAGGAACTGGACGCCGCCACGGGAGGCTCGGCCGATCTGCAAAAGCAACTCGAAGCAGCCAGGAAAGGATCGTCGCGGTTCGAAGCCCAGCTGGCCGAGGCCACGCAATCGGCGACGCGGCTGCAAGAGGAACTCAACCAGCAGATCGAGCGCCTCCGCTCGAACGCCAAGCAGCTGGAATCCCGCTACCAGCAGGAAAGCAGCCAGTCGGCCGAAGTGCGGGAGCAGCTCCAGAAGCGCGCCAGCGAGGCGGAAGCAGTGGTTGGTCGCCTCCAACGTGAGCTCGAGCAGTCACGGGCCAGTTCCGCCGAACTGCAGCGGGCCGTAGACGAATCACGCGCGCGACTCCGCGAGTTGCTGGATCAGCTGGCCACGACACAAAACCAGATCGCAGAACTGCAACAGCCGCGGCGGCGGCGGTAACCCGTCATCCGCTCAAACGATTGCCGATCAGCGCAGCTTGACCCGCAGCACGGCGGTTTCAGCCCCCCGACGCACGAGCAGCACAAACTCCGACCGCGTCTCGTCGCGCTCGATTCGGCCCAGTTGCTCCACGGCCTCCGGGAAGGTCTCCACTTCCACTCCGTCGATCTCGCGCAGCCAATCCTCGCGCCGCAACCCGGCGATGGCGACCGGACTGCTCGGCTTCACATAGTGCACGATGACGCCGCCCGCCTCGGCGGGCTTGATGCGCTGTGCAATGCCGTCGCTGTAAACGAATTCCCGCGCCGTCAGCCCGAGCGTGTCGAAATATTTCCGTTCCGCCTCGCGCATGAGCTTCGGTTGTTCGCCGAGGACCACGGCCAGTTCGATCCGTTCGCTGCCGCGCAACACCGTCAGGCCCAGCGTCTGGCCGGGAGCGCGGCGGTCGATCTCCCGCTGGATGTGCGTGACGATCACGCGATCCGGTTTCAACCGGGGCAGCGGTTCTCCGTCGAGCGCCAGGATGATGTCGCGATCCTCGAGCCCGGCCTGCTCGGCCGGGCTGCCTTCCAGCACCTCACTCACGACGACGCCGGATTGCGCGCTGAGCTTGAGAAACTTTGCCACGTCGCGATCCATCGGCTCGAGCCCATAGGTCCCCAGCCAGGCCAGCGGCCGGCCGGAGGCGTGCTGGGGCACCCGCCCCAGATAGGGCAGAACCTCCCCCGCCACCGTGAATGCACTGCTCTCCTCCACATTGATCAAAATCACAGGGGCACCGGAGACCGCGCGGGAGAACTGCAGGTAGCTCTGGCCAAACGAGGAAACCGCCAAGCCGACAAACTCGCCTGACCGGTTGAAGACCGGCAGCCCCGGCGCTGCGACCTCCTGCTGCGCAATCGCGACGCGCTGCGGCAGCGACTGGATCAGTGCGACATGTCCCTGGAGCAGGTACGGTGCGAAATCCTCGTCCTTGTGGCGCAGCCCGATCCCCCAGACGAGTTCGGCCAGTTCCGGTGCGTCCGGGGAGCCGTCGCGCACGAAGGCGGTGATCGGTACCACACGCGAACGAATGGCTTCCGCGGCCCGGACAAAATGCCAGCCGGTGAAGGCATCCTGGCCCAGGTAAACAGCCGGGACGCTTTCCGGATCCGAAGGCACATAAACCTTGAATTCCTTCAGCTGCCATATCGCGGCCCGCGGATCCACGGCATCCGCCGGCAGGATGATGGTGCCCTCCCCGTCAATCACCGTTCCCATCGATGCCGTCAGCTGCCGCTCGGTCTCGGTCTCGGTGACATATTCGACCGCAACGACCGACTTGGCCCGTTCCGCCCAGAGCGCGGGCAGGTCCGTCGCCGCAGGCGCCCCCGACGCCATCAGCACCATCACCGGGCCGAATGCCCAGCTCCGGCGCATTCTGACCGGCGACGGCAGCAGCTTGAAAAGGGATGGGCGAAGCTTCTCACGGCGGGCGGTGCCGGATGCCGGCAGGTTCATGGTTTCACGATGTAGAGCGATACGCGCCGGTTGCGCCGGGCTTCGAACAGTGTCGGCTCCGGCTGTGCCTCGTACTTCGCATGGGCGGTCTTGATCACCTCGAGCGTGTCGATCGGCTGCTGATTGATTTTGGTGATCACATCTCCGCGGGACAGCCCCGCGACGGCGGCGGGAAATCCGGACTGCAGGCCGATGACGACGACGCCGGTCTCCTCCTCGAGCTGGTTCTCGCGGGCATAGGCGCGCGACACCTTCCGCACGCTGAGTCCCCATTTTTCCAGCGCCCATTCCTCGCCCACCCGGCTCTCGAGCTTCTCAGTCACGACCGGATAATCACGCGCCTCGCCATTGCGCCGGACCGTAAACGTGAGGGTCGCGCCAACGGGCCGGCTGGCGATCCGGTTCTGGATCGGCGGAAGTTGTTCGGGGAAGCGCCCATCGACCTTCTCGCCATCGATCGCCATCACGAGATCGCCCCCGCGCAGGCCGGCCCGGGCCGCCGGCGATCCCGGATCGACGCTGTTGATCAGCACCCCGCCCGCCGCAAGTTCGAGCGAATAGAAGTTCTCGAGATCCTGCAACGCACCGGGCACCAGACCGACGTAGCTGCGCACTATCTCACCATCCCGCAGGAGCGCCTCCAGCACGGCGCGCGCGGTCGCCGAGGGGATGGCGAAGCCAAGGTTGTTGGCGCCGAGATAACCGCGCGAAGTGATTCCCACCACGCGCCCATCCTCGGTCACCAGCGGTCCGCCCGAGTTGCCGGGGTTGATCGCCGCGTCGGTCTGCAACCAGGTGTTGAACGTACCGGTCTCATAGCCGTTCACACCCCGGCTGTCCTCGAAATAGCGGTTCTGGTTCGAAACGATCCCCCGGGTCACCGTGCGCGTGAGCCCGTGCGGCGTGCCGACCGCGTACACGACCTGTGCCGGATAGAGCGCGTGACTGTCCCCGAACTCGGCGTGCGACATCTCCCACGCCCAGTCGCGCCGCTTCACCTCTTCGAGGTCGATCCGGAGCACCGCGAGGTCGGTCCAGTGGTCCCAGCCGATGAGCTTCGCCCCCACCCGTTCGAGGTTGGCGAGCGTCACGTTGATCTCCACCGCCCGCCGGCTGACAACGTGGGCGTTGGTGAGCACGATGCCATCGGGTGAAATGATCACTCCCGATCCCAGGCTGGAGGCGTAGCGGCGGGTGCCGGCCTCGAAGGCGATCTCGCGAACGTCAATCCGCACCACCGCCTCGAGCAGCCGGTTGAAGCCGGGATTCATGGCGGCCTCGGCGGCGCCCACGCCGCCGGCGGCAAGAACGAGGAGGAGCGCGGAGATTGACCGCACCGGGAAAGATTTCAGAGTCGCAAATTTCACACGATGGCTACCACGAGCACGGACTACAACTTCCACGACATCGAGCCGTACTGGCAAACGTTCTGGGAGAAAAATCGCTCCTTTTGTGCGCCGAACGATTCGTCCCGGCCCAAGTACTACGTCCTCGACATGTTCCCCTATCCTTCGGGGTCGGGGCTGCACATCGGCCATCCCGAGGGCTACACGGCGACGGACATTCTGGCCCGTTACAAGCGCGCCAAAGGCTTCAATGTCCTGCATCCGATTGGTTGGGACGCCTTCGGACTCCCGGCGGAACAGCATGCGGTCAAGACCGGCACCCACCCCGCCTCGAACACCCGGAACAACATCGTCAACTTCAAGCGGCAGATCAAGGCCCTCGGATTTTCGTACGACTGGGAGCGCGAGATCGACACGACCGATCCCCGGTACTTCCGCTGGACGCAGTGGATTTTCCTGCAGCTGTTCCGGCGCGGGCTCGCCTATGTGGACGAGCGTCCCGTCTGGTGGTGCCCGGAACTCCGCACCGTCCTGGCGAACGAGGAGGTGGTCGAGGGCCGGAGCGAAGTCGGGGGTTTCCCGGTCGAGCGCCGAAACCTCCGCCAGTGGGTGCTGCGGATCACCGCCTATGCGGAGCGGCTGCTGGCCGGATTGAAGGACGTGGACTGGCCGGACTCGACGAAACGGATGCAGGAGGCGTGGATTGGCCGGAGTGAAGGCGCCGAAATTGTCTTCCAACTCGAGCATGGCGCGCTCGGTCCGCTCAAGGTCTTCACGACCAGGCCCGACACCCTGTTCGGCTGCACTTACATGGTCCTCGCACCCGAACATCCGCTGGTCGACGCGCTGACGGTGAACGAGCAGCGGGCCGACGTAACCGCCTATCGCAGGAAGGCCGCGGCGAAAAGCGATCTCGAGCGCACCGACCTGGCCAAGGAAAAATCCGGCGTCTTCACCGGCTCGTTCGCAATCAATCCCGTGAACGGCGCCCGGGTGCCCATCTGGGTCGCCGACTATGTCCTGATGGGCTACGGCACCGGTGCGATCATGGCGGTCCCCGGCCACGACGAGCGCGACTTTGAATTCGCACGCCAGTTTGAATTGCCGATCGTCCAGGTGATCGACGGCGGTCCCACGGCGGAGCTGCCTTACACCGGTGACGGACCGCTGATGAATTCAGGGCCCTACAATGGGCTGCCGTCGAGCGAGGCCAAGCGGCGGATCACGACGGAACTGGCCGAGCGCGGTGCTGGTCAGCCCACGGTCAATTTCAAGCTGCGCGACTGGCTGTTCTCCCGCCAACGTTACTGGGGCGAACCGTTTCCGATCGTCTGGGTCAGCGAAGAGGATTTTGCCCTGGCCCGCACCTTGCGCGGTGACACGCTTCCGACCGAACCCGTGACCTTCACGCAGGGCGGGAGGACCTCGTTCGCGCTGCCACTGCCGGAATCAGCACTGCCCCTGGAACTGCCCGCCGTGCAGTCCTACCTCCCGAGCGGAACCGGGGAAAGTCCCCTCGCCAACGAGACCGACTGGGTCGACATCTGGTTCAACGTCGAGGACGGATCGGCCCAACCCGCCTCGCAGCCCCGACCCCCGGGCCCCGCCTGGGTGCGCGGTCGCAGGGAAACGAATACGATGCCGCAGTGGGCCGGCTCCTGCTGGTATTACCTGCGATTCCTCGATCCCCGCAACGATCACGCGATCGCCGCGCCGTCCGCCCTCCGGTATTGGGGCACGCCCGATTTGTATGTCGGCGGCGCCGAACATGCCGTGCTGCACCTCCTCTATGCCCGCTTCTGGCACCAGGTGCTCTTCGATCTCGGCATCGTTCCCGAGCCCGAGCCGTTCAAGAAGCTTTTCCACCAGGGCATCATCCTCGGCGAGGACGGGGAGAAGATGTCCAAGAGCCGCGGCAACGTCGTCAATCCGGACACAATCATCGCTTCGCACGGGACAGACACCCTGCGGCTTTACCTGATGTTCCTCGGTCCGCTCGAGGCGATGAAGCCGTGGAATCCCCGCGGCATCGAGGGCGTCCATCGTTTCCTCCACAAGGTCTGGCGCGAGTTGATCGGGCCAGATGGCGCCGTCAGTTCAAAAATCTCCGAAAGTGCCTCCGAAACTCCCGAATTGAGGAAGCTGGTTCACGAGACCATCCGAAAGGTTGGGGAGGACATCGAGCAGCTCCGGTTCAACACCGCGATTTCCCAGTTGATGATCCTGGCCAATGCCCTGCAGAAGGCGCCGGCGATCCCGCGTTCCACCGCACTCCGGTTCCTCCAGTTGCTGGCACCCTTCGCGCCGCACATCGCGGAGGAGCTGTGGTCCCGGCTCGGCGGCACCGGCTCCATCATGGCTGCACCCTGGCCGGAATTCGATTCCTCCATCCTGGCAGCCACCGATGTCAGGCTCGTCTTCCAGGTGAATGGAAAGCATCGGGGCGATCAGACCGTGCCCGTCAACACGACCCAGGAGGAGGCTCTGGCGTTTGCTCACAGCAACCCGCGGGTGCAGCCGTACTTGCAGGGGAAAACCGTCCGCAGGATCGTCTTTGTGCCAAACAAAATTCTCAACGTCGTGGTGGAGTAACTCCGTGTAATTACGAACTTGCGTTGTCTAGGGTCTTTCCCCCAGTTTAGGGCCCGCACAAAGCCCCAAACTCACAGATCGATGACATCCCATCCTTTTGGCCGCCATGGCCGGCAATTCCCCTGGGTTCTCGTCGGTGTCTCCTGCCTCGCCTGCATCGTTTCCACCATGGAGGCCCAGGAACGGAAGCGGAACCCCGTTTCCAAGGTCTTCTTTACCGATGTCAGCGGAGAGGCATTGATTGATACGGGCGAGACCATCCATGATGTCAGCCGACGCTCGGTCTTTTCGGCGCAGGGCAGCGTGATTGAAACCAGGCGGGCCGCCCACTCCGACAGCCGGACGCCAAGTTTTTCCACGATGGTCTACTCCAACGGCACGGGAGCGTTTTTCGACAGCGACACGCGGGTCGAAGTCCGGCGTTTCGTCCAGGAACCCTTCACCCCGCAGCGCACCGACATGGATGTGGAACCCTCCATTTCGCAGACGCAGGCCTTCGTGGCGCGGGGCACCGTCGGTCTTTGCACGAGCAAGCTCGTCGCCGGCAGCAACATGACCTACCAGACACCACACGGCTCCGTGAACATCCGCGGCCGGAAGGTCGTGATTGAGACGGAGCCTGAACTGACCCGCATCTCCATGCTGGAGGGCGAAAGCGTCGTGCGCGCCGGTCCGCAGGACATGGGCGGCCACACCATCCGTGCCGGAGAGCAGGCGATTCTCCGCCGCGGCTCCGCGGGCCAGCCGAATTCGATTCAAATCACGCCGATTCCCCGGCACGCCCTGCCAGCGCTGGATGACAAGGTCGCCATGGCCTGCCTCGCCAAACGCACGGTCTATTTCGAGGAGCGTGTACAGGTCCCCGGCGACAGCGTCGCTGACGGTTCCGAGGATGCCGCTGGCGCCGGTGCGGTCACCGCATTCGACGGTGCAGCCGATGGCGGGACGACGCTCACGGAAATTGTCGCGGTGGAGGTCGTGCCGGAAGAACTGCCGGTGCAATTCACGATCAGCCCCGCCCAGATCATTCTCACCTCCGGTCAGGACCGAAGCGGAGGTTGATGCGTCCCGATGATGCGTGCCTTGCAGAAGATTTCACAGCAGGAATTCCGCGCCACCCTGGCAACCGTCCTGGCGGCCCTGCTGACCTGTCCGCCCGCCCAGGCGCTGGTGCGTTTCAATGACGGTCGCGATCAGATCCACACGACCCTTTCCGCCGGCGTTTCCCACGATTCCAACGTGCACGCCAACAGCGATGGCCGCGGCGACTATGTCTACTCCTCCAGCATCACCGCCGATTACGTCCGGCGGGCCGGATGGATTGGCGTAAACGCGAGCATCTCCGTCGATGCCGCCCGGTTCGCGACGCTCAAGGAGGAGGATTTCGCCAATCCCGGTTACAGCCTCGAGTTCACCAAGCAAAGCGGTCGCACGACCGGGTCGCTCTCCCTGCAGGCGCAACGGGAGAGCCGGGCGGATGCCGCCGTGAACCTGCGGAGCGAATCATGGGGTTATTCCTCCGCCTTGAACGCAAAGTATCCCATTAATGGCGTGCTTTCCGCCGCCGGCGCGCTGGGTTATTCCGTGCAGGATTACGTCGACGAGACGCTCTTTTCCGATCTCGGCACCTACTCGGCCTCGGTCGACCTGTTCTATGTCATGAGCAGCGAGCGGGACCTCTCGATCGGGTACCGCTACCGGTTCAATGAAACCTCCCGCAGCACCTCGGCCGCCGATCACGGGATCAACGTCGGAATCCAGGGCAAGCTGATCCGCGGGCTGAACGGCGGGCTGCGGATCGGCTACCAGACCCGCAAGCCGGACACCGGGCTGCCCGGCGATGAACGCTTCGACTCCTGGACCGCCGGCGGCACCGCCGTCTACGCATTGAGCAAGCGGCTAAGCCTGAGCGGTCAAGTCTCGAAGGACTTTTCGACCACGGCACTGGAGACCTCGGTCGACAGCACGAGCGCCGCCCTGAACGCGCAATATGCCTACAGTTCGCGCTGGACGCTCAATGGGTCGCTCGGCTGGGGTCAGAGCAAATTTCTTGGCGAAGGCGGACGCATGGTGATCTCTCTCGGGCCGCCGGTCGAACTCGGCGCCCAGCGCAAGGACGATTTCCTCACCTGGAGCACCACGCTCGCCTACTCACTGAACGAGCATTTGAGCCTCTCCGCCTCCTACTCGTGGTTCCAGAACTGGTCGACCCTCGCGTACGCCGACTTCGCCCGCACGTCCTGGGCGGTGAACGTTTCGAGCCGGTGGTAATTTCATGAAAATGTTCCCGATGATACTCCAACGTCTGCTGCTGCCAGCCGCCCTCATGATCCTGGCCGGGGCGGCGGCTTCGGCCCAGGTTCCTGCCATCGGCCAGGCCAAGGGTGAAAAGAAATACGTGCCCTACCGCATCGCCCGGGGCGACACCATTGCCGTCGTCGTCTTCGATGAACCCAATCTCACCGCCGGCGGCAAACGCGTCGATTCCGCCCGCGGCACGATCACGATGCCGCTGATTACCGAGGTCCGCGTCGTCGGGATGACGATCCTCGAGGCCCAGGCCGAGATCGAGAAGGCCTACCGCGACGGCCGTTTCCTGCGGAATCCCCAGGTCACCATCACCGTCGAGGGCTATGCGCCGCGTGTCGTGATTGTCAGCGGCAAGGTGAATAATCCCGGACGGCACGAACTCCCGCCCGACACGGAAACCACCATCATGGACATCATTTTCAAGGCCGGCGGGTTCTCCGAAACCGCCAAGGCGACGGCGGTGCGGGTCACGCGCACGATGCCCGATGGAACGCTCAAGGTGCATGACCTGGATGTCGACAGCGCGCTCAAGGGCCGGACCAAGGCGACCACGGGAGATGCCGCATTCGTCCTCCAGCCCGATGACGTCATCTGGGTCCCGGAGCGGATGATCTAACCCGGGAATACCGCAATGGCTGATCCGCATGAAAAGAACCCGCCAGCGGCCGGCACCGAGCGCGACGAGGAAACCGTCGAGCGCCGGACGCTGCGCGATTATTACATCATTCTGCGGGAACGCCTGTGGATCGCCCTGCCGCTCGCACTGCTGATCTCCATCGGATACGGGTACAAGAAGATGCAGGCGATCCCGCTGTACTCCGCGCGGGCGTCGATGCAGTTCGAAAAACCGGAGACCATCCTGACCACCCAGGGAGTGGTGGATCAGGCGGTCCGGTCTGATGTCGACCTCAACACGTATCTGCAAATACTCGACAGCAACAAGCTGCGCACCCGGGTCTTCGAGTCGCTGACCCCGCCTGAACTCGACATCCTGCGGCGGGCCGGGCTCAAACGCGCCCCGCCGGGCACCGCCGCCGCCAGCGTGGCCCCGTCGATGGGCAGTGTGTATCCCCAGTCGCCCCGCAACAGCTATCTCCTTTTCATCAACGTCACGCACGAGGATCCGGAGGCGGCCGCGCTGGTTGCGAATCGCTATGTCGAGGCGTTCATGGGCTACCTGCTCGACACCTTCGGCGGCAAGAACGAGGAGGCCGTCGCCTATCTGAAGGATCAGGAGAAGCGGCTGCAGCAGGAGTCCGAGGCCGCGGACGCCGAACTTCAGGCCTACATGCGCGAGCATAATCTCATCTCGCTCGACAGCTCGCAGAACCTGGTCGCCGACCGGTTGCGAAAGGCCGGGGCGATGCGCGACGAGGCGCGGCTGACCGTGCTGGCGCTGGAAGCCAAGGTCCGGCAGATCGAATCGTCTCAGGGCCAGGGCAGGAACCTCCTCGAAATCAACGATATTGCCGGACACGGCTCCGTTCCCGCCCTCCAGGCCCAGCTCACCCGACTGCAGCAGGAGCAAAATCTTCTCTCCGAGCGTTACTTCGAACGCCACCCGGACATGATCAAGAAGACCAGCGAAATCGCGGTCATCGAGGCCGATCTTGCGCGCGCGATTGCGCTCGCCATCGCGGAAATCAACACGCGGTACCGCGAGGCGCAGGCGCGGCTCCAGACCTACGAGGAGGAATATGCCCGCGCGGAAAAGGAATCCTTCCACCTCAGCGATGTCGCGGTGCAATTCGGCAGCTTGAAGCGCCAGGCCGACAACAAGAAACAACAATACATGTCGGTCCTCACGCGGTTGAACGAGACGACGACCGTGAGGAATATCGAGAAGATCCCGGTGCGGGTTCTCGACCGTGCCACACCCAATCCGCATCCAATCTCCCCCAATCGCGCCGCAATCCTGCGTACCTCCCTCTTCATGGGCGTGCTGGTATTTTTCGGCGTGGCCATCGGCCTCAGTTTCATCGACGACCGGATCAAGAGCTCCTGGGACGTCGAATCGTTCATCGGAGCGAACCTGCTCGGTATCATCCCCGACCTGGCGTCAACCAAGGATGAGGAACGGTATCGGCTCCTCCTGGACAACCAGCAGACGCCCGGTGCCGAGGCCTTCCTCAGCGTCTACAGCTCGGTCAAGATCACGTCGAAGCTGGACTTTCCCAAATCCATCCTCGTCACCAGCACCATCCCGGGCGAGGGAAAGACGCTGATCTCGTGCAACATCGCCGGGGCTTTCGCGCGGCATGGCAAGAAAACCCTGCTGGTCGATTGCGACCTCCGCCGGCCCATGCTGCACCGCCGTTTCAACCAGCAGAACACGAACGGGCTGCTCGCCTGGTTTGAAGCCGGCGCCAGCCTGGAGGGCGATCTCGCTCGCAACTCCGCCCTCGGCATCATCAACGTCACCGACAACCTGTCCCTCCTCTGCTCGGGCGGACGCTCCAAGAGCCCGACCGAACTCCTGGAAAATCCCCTCTTCGGGCAACTGCTGGAACGGCTGAAGCGCGAATACGATCTGGTGATCGTCGATTCCCCCCCGCTCGGCGCCGTCACCGACTCGCTGCTCATCGCGGAGCGGATTGACGAGGTGATCTACGTCTGCCGGTTCAATCGCGCCTACCGCAAACATATCCGGCTCTACATGCGGGCGCTGCGCGGCGGCAAGAACGAGGTGCTCGGGATCGTCCTGAACGGGCTTTCGCCACGTCGCATCGAGTATTATTCGAACTACCGCTACTACCGGAGCTACAAGAAATATTACGGGGCCCAGACGTAGGCCCGCGCCGCCAGGCCGCCGTGCATCTGCGGGACGCCCGTGGCAGGTAGCCCTTGCGGACGGCCTCACCCCGGGTCATTCAGCCTTGTCCATGTCGCTCTCCGCGTTTCTCCCGCCCGCCTTTGATCCCCGCCGGCCGCTGGCCCTGATCGCCGGCCAGGGCGTCTACCCGCTGCTCGTCGCCGACGCCGCGCGCGCCGCCGGCATTCCCACGCGGCTGATTGCCTTCGAGGAGGAGACCCGGCCGGATCTCGTCGCCGCCTTTTCCCCGGCCGAACAGCGAATCCTGAAGGTGGGCCAGCTCGGCCGGATGCTGGAGGCGCTCGAGGCTTTCGGGGCCGGCTATGCCTTGATGGCCGGGCAAATCACGCCCCGCCGGCTCTTCAAGGGCCTGCATCCGGACCTGAAGGCCACGCGGATCCTGCTTTCGCTGAAGCGGCGCAACGCCGAGACGATCTTCGGCGCCATCGCGCAGGAAATCGAGCAGCGGGGCATCACCCTGCTCGATGCCCGCTCATTTCTCGATCAACAGCTCGCCACGTCCGGCTGCATGACCGGCGGCCGTTTCTCGATCGCGGCGGATTATGTCGAACATGGTGTCCACATCGCCAGGGAATGCGCGCGACTCGACATCGGCCAGGGATGCGTCGTTCGCCAGGGCACCGTCCTGGCTGTCGAAGCCTTCGAGGGAACCGACGAGATGCTCCGCCGGGCCGGCGGCTTCAAGACCGATGACGCCGTCTTCGTGAAGACCGTGAAGCTGCGCCAGGATTGGCGTTTCGATGTCCCCTGCTTCGGGCTGCGCACCCTCACGACCATGCGCGAGGCGCGGATCAACGCGGCCGCGCTCGAGGCCGGCAAGGTCCTCATCCTGGAAAAGCCCGGCGTGCTGGCGCAGGCGCGTGCCTGGGGCATCGAATTGTACGGCTTCGCCTGATTCGCGATTCACCCGCTTGCGCGCCGCGGCAACTCGCTCCACTGTATCGCCGCCATGCAGAATGACGTCGTCGCCGCCACCATCAAGGGGGTCATGCCCACCGCCAACGGCTGCGCCGTCTTCCTCGGCAACGAGGACAAGACCTTCGTGATCTATGTCGATCACTCCGTCGGCAATGCCATCCAGATGACCCTGAGCGGGGTCAAGAAGGACCGGCCCCTGACCCACGATCTGATCGGCAGCATGCTCCTCGGGCTCGGCGCCCAGCTCGACCACATCGTCGTCAACGACGCCCGCGAAGGAACGTTCTTCGCCCGGATCCTGCTGCGGATGGAGAACGAACTCGGCAAGAAGATCGTGGAACTCGATGCCCGGCCGAGCGACTCGATCGTCATGGCGCTGCAGCACAAGCGGCCGATTTATGTCGCCCGCGCCGTGTACGACACCGTGGAGGACATGACGGAAATCCTGGAGCGCGTGCTCAAGCAGCAGTCCGAGGAATCGGACGAAGAGGAACAGGCCTGAAGCCGGGGAGCCGTGGCCGGAGGCCGCGGTCCCCTGCCCCGTGCATGCCGCCCCCGACCTTGTCACTTCCCGCCGGACTGCAACCCGGCGTCCCGCTGACCGCGCTGGCGCCCATGCAGGACGTGACCGATCTTCCGTTCATGGCGGTCGCGGCGCATTACGGGGCGCCGGATTACTACTTCACCGAGTTCTTCCGGGTGCATGCCCAGTCCCGGCCCGAGCAGCACATTCTCGAGGCGATCGACCGCAACCAGACCGGCCGGCCGGTGTTCGCCCAGCTGATCGGCGAGGATGTTGGCCATCTCGTCCGCACCGTCGAGGCGCTGCGCGACCATCCTATTGCCGGAATCGATCTGAACCTCGGCTGTCCCGCGCCCAAGGTGTACCGGAAGAACGTGGGCGGCGGCTTGCTGCGCGAACCGGCGCGGGTCGCCGGCATCCTCGCCGCCCTGCGTGCCGCGGTGCCCGGGCTCCTCACCGTCAAGATGCGCATCGGATTTGAGGATACCAGCAACTTCGACCGGCTGCTCGATCTCATCAACGAGCACCAGGTCGACCTGCTGAGTGTCCACGGCCGCACGGTGAAGGAGATGTACCGCAGCGAGGTTCACTACGACTGGATCGCGCACGCCGTCGCCCGCGTCCGCTGCCCGGTGCTCGCCAATGGCAACGTGTCATCCGCCAACCGGGCCGCGGCCGTCCTCGCCGCCACGGGCGCCGCCGGCGTCATGATCGGCCGGCATGCCATTCGCAACCCATGGATCTTCCGCCAATGCCGCGAGCATTTCAGCGGCCGCCCGCTCACCCGTCCCACCCTAGCGGACGTCCGCGAATACATCGAACGGCTTTTCCGCGCCACGCACCGCCCCGGGCTTCCCGATCGGCTCCACGTGAACAAGATGAAGAAGTACCTGAATTTCGTCGGCCAGAGCGTCGATCCGGCGGGCGCCTTCCTGCACGACATGCGGCGCGCCGGCAGCGAGGCCGAGCTCTTCGCCGTGTGTGACCGCCATCTGCTGGCCGAACCCACCCGGGAATTTTCCCCCGAACCTTACCCCGGCGTCATTGCCCGGCCGAATTGCGAAACCCCATCCGGCGACCCCGGCGAATGCTCGCTCGAGGTGATCACGTCGTAGCAGGATGTCGGGTCTTCGGTGGTTCGACCTGAAGACGCCGCAGGTGAGGCTGACGCAGCCGACATGCTCACCCGAAAGAATTCCACCGCGGCAGCCGGCACCAAAGGTTATTTGTTGGGACACAGAGTGCACCGAGGAAACACGGAGGTCGCAGAGAACAGCAGGCTGGTTTTGCAAAGGAACAACTCTGTGCCCTCCTGTCCGGCCTCTGTGCGCTCTGTGACCCGGTGTTCAAATCGTCACAAGCATGCACGATCCGAACAGAGAGTTGAACACTCACGGGGTGCATTTCGATCAGACTGTAATGTTGGAGCCGTGGCGCCCTCGCCACGGTGTCCGAGCGACACGCAGGCTGCCGCAGCCACAGCCGCCAGCCCCCAACGGTCGAGCCCGAGCCCTATTCGAGCCCCAGGACTTGGCGCCCCGTGGCTGAAATCATCTGCGGGGTCCATTGGGGATCCCAGACCACGTGGACTTTCGCCGCCTCGACCGAAGGGAGCGCGGCGATCTTCTGCCGCGCGTCCTCCGCGATCACCGGCCCCATCCCGCAACCCGGGGCGGTGAGCGTCATCTTGACCTCGACCACATGCCCGCCCGTCGCAGTCGGCTCGATGGCCAGATCATAAACGAGTCCGAGATCGACGATGTTCACCGGAATCTCCGGATCAAAGCAGGTCTTCAGCACATCCCAGACCTTCTGCTCATTGAAGGTGCTGTCGCCGGGCTCACCGGCCGACTCTGGTTCGGCCACATAACCGCCAATGGCCCCCGCATGCTCGCGCGCAATCCGCACGAGACCCAAATCGGTTCGCACCGTGATGTGGCCGCCGAGGGTCTGGACGATGGCGACTTGCGTGCCCTCCGGAAGGCTCACGTTCTCCCCGGCTGGAATGGCCGTGGCCGGGACCGGCTGCGTCAGGATGTGCAGGGGGGAGTTCGCGGGAGCAGCCATGAGCGGATTCAGCGGACGGACAGGTTCACTGGCAATCGCGCGTAAACGCCACGCGGATCATTGAAGGAGCGGAGCAGCGAAACCTCGGCCTCGATCCGCTCCGCAATCTTCCCCACCAACCCGCGCGATTCGATGAAGCCTGGCGTGTTCTGCCCAATCAACTCCTGGATCGCCTCGATCAGTTCCTTCTTTCGCGGATATTCCACCAGCCGGTAATCCCGGCCGAGTCCCGCCTTCTCCACCGCGTGCGCCACGGCCGCATCGAGCCCGCCAATTTCATCCACCAGCCCAATCTCCAGCGCGGCGGTTCCGGACCACACGCGGCCCTGGGCAATCTCCTCCACCGCCGCCCGATCGAGATTCCGGCCCTCGGCCACCTTCCCGACGAATTCCCGGTAAATCCAGTCCACCATCTCCTGAAACACCGCCAGCTCCTCCGGCGTCTTCGGCCGGGTGATCGTCAGGGCGTCGGCAAACCGTCCCGTCTTCACGGCATCGAAGGTAATCCCCAGGTCGTTGGCCAGCCGCTGCACGTCGAACTGGATCCCGAAGACCCCGATTGAGCCCGTAATCGTCGTCGGCTCGGCAAAGATGCGATCCCCGTAGGCGGAGATCCAGTACCCGCCCGAAGCCGCATAGCTGCCCATCGACACGACCACCGGCTTCACCGCCTTCAGCAGCCGGATTTCGCGCTGGATCACCTCGGAGGCGGACGCACTTCCACCCGGGCTGTTGACGCGCAGCACCACCGCCTTGATGTCGTCATCCTGCCGCAGCCGCCGCAGCGCCCGCGAAAAGCGCGTGCCTCCCACCTCGGTCGGGTCCCCCTCGCCGTCCACGATGTTCCCCTCCGCATAGACGATCGCCACGCGCCCCCGGCCGGACGCCCGCGGCAACCCCACCTCGTCGCCGTCGACCGCCGGTCCTGGCGTATCCACAATGTCCTTCGCAATCTTGGCGTACTCCTCGACCGTGACCTGCTTGAACGGCTCCTTCGATCCCGCCCGGCCCGTCTTCGCCTTCAGTTCGTCATAAATCTGGTCGCGATAGGCGATGCGATCGACCAGCCGGCCCTGCTGCGCCGCCTCCGGCCGGATCAGCCCCTCGGCATTGACCACATCCTGGATTTGCTGCGGCGTTACGTCCCGGCTCGGCGCCATGTCCGCCAGCAGCCCGCTCCACAGATCCCCCAGCAGCTTCTCCACTTCCTCGCGATTCTCCGGGCTCATCTCCCGGCGGATGAAGGGTTCGACCGCCGACTTGTATTTTCCGACGCGGGTCACCTGCACGTTGACCCCGTACTTCTCGAAGGCCCCGGCGAAGAAGACGGGCTCGCTGGACAGCCCCGGCATCAGGATCACGCCGTACGGGTCGATCGCGATATCGCTGGCCGCCGAAGCCAGGTAATAGCTCCGGGTCGTGGCGTAGGTGAGGTAGGCCGAGACCGGCTTGCCGCTCGCCTTCACCGCTTCAATCGCCCCGCGCACTTCGCGCAGCGCCGCAAAGCCGGTGCCGAAGGTGCCCGGGGCCAGGTCGCCGGTAATGAACACGCCGGCAATCCGGTCGTCCTTGGCGGCCGATCGCAGGGCATGCGTCACGGTGCGCAGCTGCAGCGTGTCGGAGCGCCCGCCGAGCGAGCGGAAATCGACCGGCGGCGGTGCCTCGGTGATCTTCTGCGCGAGATCCAGGACCAGGTAGGAACCTTGCTCGAGATGCGGCTTCGCATCGCGGCCGGCCAGGGCCGCAAATGCCGCCACAAACCCGAACAGCAGGATCAGGCAACCGATCGCGAAAAGCACCAGGGCCGCCAGGCTCCCGAGCATCGAGGTGAAAAAGTTTTTCATGCCGTAGCGGGCACCCTAGCCCCTTTCGTCCTTTCCTCCAGTGGAAACCGATCCGCCGCACGAACAGTTTGCGCGGGTGCCTCCGCCCGGCATATTGCCCGCGCATGAGCGAGAAGAAGGAACTGCTGACCACCAACCGCAAGGCGCTCACCATTAACCTCGACGAGCGCCGGTACGGCACGTTCGCGGAAATCGGCGCCGGCCAGGAGGTGGCCCGCATCTTCTTCCAGGCCGGCGGCGCCGCCGGCACCGTCGCGAAGACCATTTCCGCCTATGACATGACGTTCAGCGACGCCATCTACGGCAAGGCTCCGCGCTACGTTTCCCGCGAGCGGCTCGACCTGATGCTCGATCACGAGTACCAGCTCCTGCACGAACGGCTCGCCGCCCAGCGCGGCGCCCGCACTGCCTTCTTCGTCTTCGCGGACACCGTCGCAACCAAGGGCTACAAGGGCACCAACGATGCCCACGGCTGGATGGGCATTCTGTTCCAGCCCGAGCCGGATCAGCCGCCCAGCGCCGCGGTCCTTCACGTTCGCATGTGGGACAAGGAGAACGTCCTCCAGCAGGAGGCCCTGGGCATCGCGGGCACCAACCTCATCTACGCGGCCTTCTATTACCGGGACGACCCCCGCCGGTTCATCGAGTCGCTGGTCGACAACCTCGGCTCCACCCGACTCGAGGTGGACATGCTGACCTTTTCCGGCCCGGCCTTCGCCCATCTGGACAACCGGCTGATGGCCCTCCTCCTGGTCCGACATGGGATGACCAACGCCGTGATGTTCGGCCCCGGCGGCGAGGTCGTCCAGCCCTGGGAGGTTCTCTACAAGAAGGCGGTCCTGCTCGATCGCGGCAATTTCCGGCCGGTGACCAACCTCAATGTCGACATGGTCACGTGCGCCACCGCCCAGTTCGTCCAGGAACCCGGCGTCAAGGGCCGCGACGTCGTCGTCCTCATGGAGATCACGCTCAACAACCAGCTCCAACCGACCCCGCCCGAACTGGCCGACGTCCTCGCGCGGGCCGACCTCCTGGGTGCGCTTGGTTTCACGACCCTCGTCTCCAACTACCAGAACTATTCCGAGTATTACCGGATGCCCCAGTACCTCCGCCGCCACACCCGGGAGATGATCGGGATGACGCTTGGCATCAACAACCTCCTCGAGATCTTCAATGAGAAATATTACGAGCACCTCGACGGCGGCATCCTCGAGTCGTTCGGCCGGATGTTCCGGCATGCGGTGAAGGTCTACGTCTATCCCATGCGGCAGGACACCTACCATCGGCATGTGGCGCTCGGTGGCGTCACCGGTGCCGGCGCCGGCGCCAACGGTTTCGGGGCCAACGTGCTCATCACGGCAAAGAATGTCCGGATCGCGGAAAACCTCCGCAACCTCTACGCGCATCTGCTGGAGAATCATTTCCTCGAAGCAATCGTCGGCTTCGATCCCGACGTCCTCGGCATCGTATCCGCCGACATCATTCGGCTGATCGAGGCGCACGATCCCGCCTGGGAGCCGATGGTGCCGCCCGCCGTGGCCGCCGCCATCAAGGCGCGCGACCTGTTCGGGCACCCGACATCACAATCGGCACCGGCCTGAACATCACGCAGCCGCAGGGCCGCAGCCTCGCCTGCGCCCTCAGGACCATTCAATCACCCGGATGGGCGCAGCCTTTCGCGACACCCGGGACCCTCCATGATTCCGTGAAACACCGTTTCGTTGGAAATCCGTGCCGAATTTCAGCGTGTCTTTTCCGGCGTTTCATGGTTCGCCATCTCCCCGCGATGCGCTTCCACAAATACCATGCCCTCGGCAACGACTACATCGTGCTCAATCCCGCCGACTTCCCCGAGTGGAGTCCGGCGCCCACCGCCGGCCAGATTCGCGTGGTCTGCCACCGCAACTTCGGGGTCGGTTCCGACGGAATCCTCTGGGGGCCGCTGCCCTCACAGCAAAGCCAGTTCGGGCTGCGCATCTTCAATCCCGACGGCTCCGAGGCGGAGAAATCCGGCAATGGCCTGCGCATCTTCTCCCGCTTCCTCTGGGATCAGGGGCTGGTCCGGGATTCCGAATTCTCCGTCGAGACACCCGGCGGCCACGTAGCATCGGTGATTCGGGAGCAGGGACGGCTGATCACGGTCGCCATGGGTCGGGTCAGCTTCAATAGCCGCGACATCCCGATCGTCGGCGATTCCCGGGAGGTACTGAACGAAAAGATCACGATCCTCGATCGCGAGTTCACGTTTTGCGCCGCCACGATCGGCAATCCGCACTGCGTGATTCCCCTGGCCGAGGTCTCGGCGACGCTGGCCCATCGTTACGGGCCGCACCTCGAGACCCACCCCAATTTCCCGCGGAAGACCAATGTGCAGTTCCTCCAGGTCCGAGATCGCGGCAACATCCAGATCGAAATCTGGGAACGCGGCGCCGGTTATACCCTCGCCTCCGGAAGCAGTTCCAGTGCCGCGGCCGCCGTTGCCCACCGGCTCGGGCTGGTCGATCGAAAGGTCACGGTGCACATGCCCGGCGGCCAGATCGGGATCGAGATCGGCGACCAGTTCGCGATCACGATGACCGGCACCGTCAACAAGGTGGCCGAAGGCACGATGCATCCCGAACTCTTTGCCGTGAACGTGTGACGGTCCCGGCGGACAATTGCCGGGAACTCCTGCTGCGCATTTCGCCGTTCCAAGAGTGCGGCGAAGCCGGTCCGTCCCGCTGGCGAGACTGGCTCATCTGGGTGGCTGGGCGTCTGCCTTTGGTTTGCCGGTTTCTACGATCTGCTCGAGTGCTGGCCGCCGTTGCACCCTAGCCAAACTCGGGCCGAACATTCCCAGAAAGGGACAGGTTAGTTGTTCCCCCCAGAAGAAAGAAAGGGACAGGTTAATTGTTCCCGTGAAGCGTGAAGTGAAGGGTTAATCGAATCGGATTCGGGTTAATCGAATCGGATTCGGGATTCGGACCCGGGACTCGGCAGGCGGAATTCTACCAAGGGACAGGTCAAATTCTACTTGCGACTCGCGATTCGGACGAATCGGGCGCAATATAATCAAAAGAAAGAGCGCACTGCCTCAATTTATCCGATTACGCAATCCGCAGTGCATTGGGCATGGGCAGCGATGGAGGGCCTGCATGTGAACCGGACCGCAAGCGCGCTGCGGACTATTCGCCGCTCCAACACCGAGGAAGTCGCGTGGTGATACCCGGCAGACGGAAGTCAGCCGATGGCGCTTCCGCGGATGTTGCGGTAGACAGCCAGGTCGGACAAACCGGCATGGGCCGGCAGCGGACGTGGTTTGACAATCGTGCGGGAGCCGAAGCGGCCTCGCCAGGAAGAGGTTTGCGCGGCGACGAACTCCGGGCTTCCCAGGATCGCTCCGGCGGTGAAGTAGCGAATGCGGCAACGCAACACGGCGGCGAGCGGCAAACTTCCGCCCTGCGCAATCACCTGCTGAACCTCGTGAACCGACAGGCTCGCGGCACCGGCTCGGGGCTTTCCCGCAGTCCCAAACAGGAGCATGCGGTACTGCGCGTGGCAGTCTTTCCAGTCATTTACCCCAAGCACTGACTGCAGGCCCGCCCGAGCCCTCGGGTTGCCGGCAACGGCTTCGGCGTAACCGCAAAATCTGTACTCCTTCGGGTCGGTCACCAAACCAGCCCTCACGCAATTTAGATCGACATAGGCGACTATCGGCTGCAGGGCACCCGGTCCGACCAGCACACTCTTGAATCGCTCCGACCAGACAGGCCCGAACCGACTATGGGTCTTGTTGAACCAAATCGAGAACCGCTGTTTCAGCAGTTTCATGAACTGAGACACATCTCCCATCAGACGCAACTGACGCTGCCGCCATTGCACCGCCTCAGGCCCGTTTCCGGCCAGTTGCGAAGCGATGACTTGGAGCCGCGCAGTGGGTTTCGGATAGAGGACACCATAACGTCGCAGCAGCTCTGCGTCCGAAACCGGCTGAAGTTTTGGCACGCGCACCACGACATGGAAATGATTCACCATCTCGGTGTGCGTCACTACCTCGATTCCGCAGTAATCCGACACCTGCCAGACCTGCCGGCGAAGCACCTCCTTCGCCACGTCATCGAACCACCACTCGCCGTTCACTGTTTTACTCATGCAGTGATACACTGCCTCCCCCTCACTCGCTGGGATCTTCACTCTGGCTTCTCGCATGGCTCCCACCGTGACACCCCATTGTTTCCCGCACCAGCGCCCCGAATACCCAATCCATGGTACTGCTGACCTGTCCCTTCGGTTGACGCTGACCTCTGACCTGTCCCCTCGGTGAGGGTGAGGGGTGAGAGAGTGAGTGTGAGAGAGTGAGTGGAACTCTTCTCTTCTGTCCCTACTCTCTACTCTACTGACCTGTCCCTTCAGTTGACGTCGCCTCAGTTGCCCCAGCAGCCTCGCAGATACCGGACTACCGGGACTTTCTTACCGCGCGCAACCCCTCCCGGGCGCGCCGGAAAATCTTTTCAGGGGCCGCCCAGGTCGAGCGGGCACCGAACCGAAGCCGGCGAAGCTCGAGCACGATGGCCTCACGTTCGGGCACCGCGCCGCGCTCCTCCTCGATCCGCCCCAACCACCGGCTCGCCTCGCGGCGCACGGGATCGAATCCCGCCCGCGGCTTTCGCCCCCGCCATTTCCGCCACCATGACCTGCCAAACTCCCGCCAGAACCAGACCAGCCCCACCCCCGTGGCGGCCAGCCCGACCAGCCGGATGACGCGCCCGCCATCCCACGGCGCCGTCAACCAGCCCTTCACTCCGCGCAACGCCTGCTCCACCGCCTCCCGGAAACGTTTGCCGGCATTCTGCGTCGCCTCCTTGGCCGCGCGCAGCGTCTCCAGCTGCGAGCCGCGATCGAAGTTGACGATCCTCCGGTACCAGAACACCCGCAGGCTATCGAGCCGCGCCGTCCAGCTCCGATCCAGCCGGGCCTCGATCGCCGCCTCCCCCCCCATCGCGTCACTCTCGCCGTCGGCAATGATTCCCAGCGGATCACTGCGCAGCCACGCCCCGTAGGTCGCAGCGGCTTCGTCGAAAATCTCCGCCCACGCATGCGCATCGGAATTCCGGATCGTGAAATTGTTCGAGTATGCATTCCAGCTGCCGCCCTTGAAGCCCGTCACCACCCGCGAAGGGAATCCCGCCACCCGCGCCATCACCACGAACGCACCGGCGAAGAGCTCGCAATGGCCCGCCTCACCCGACGCCATCCAGCGGACGAGCGGGTCTCCCTCGCCTTCGGGAATCACGGGCGAAAGCGTGTAGGCGTGGCGTTGCCGCAGCCACCGGTTCACCCGCTGCGCAAACACCGCCGGTTCCAGCCCCCCATCCACCTGCGCCTCCCCCAGCAGCCGCCGCACGGTCGCCCGGTCCCGCTCCGATATGCCCAGCTGCACCTGCAACCCCCCGCGCGCTTGGGCCGGCTCGTCGCGCTGCCGCCAGCGCTGCCCGTAGCTGCGGTCCGCCACCGTCCCGGAAAGATCGAAATCCTCCACCTGGTACGCCGCCATCGTCACCGGCTCCGTCCGCAGCTGGACCACCGCCAGCAGGGGCGCAGTGCGAAAGGTCTGCTGCTCCCGGAAACGCAGCCGCTCGAAGTGCCCGAGCAGCGGCAGGTACCGGCTGACGCCCGGCTCCAGGTAAAATGTCCAGAAGACCGTCCGGCCGCGCCGCGGCACGGCCCGGCCGGTGATGAAGGCGGCCGATCGCTCCGGCTCGAAGTTCGGCGCGGATCGCAACGCCGGCGAAAGCCGGAAGGTCGCGTTGTCGTAGTGATCCAGCACCAGCATCCGCCAGTACGGAGTCGCGGGAATCTGCGCCCGATCCGACACATCCACGCTGAGCGCAACCGCGTCGTCCTGCTGGATCTCCGTCACGTCACCGAACCGGATCGTGTCGCTGAAGCCGCTCCGGGCCTTCTTCGTGATGAACCGGTCCAGTAGCATCCCGCTCTCGAGCTGGAAGCGGGGAATCGCCAGGAACAGCAGCGCGCTCAGCCCCACCACGCCCGCAAACAGGATCCCCGCCATGCCAATCACCCGCCAGTCCACCGCGACCCGCAGCCGCCGGGCGAGGTGAATCCAGCTCACATGCTGCGCCCACGCCGGCAAAGCTTGCGGCTGCGCCGCCCCAGCCGGCGTGCCTGCCGCGCTCCCGTCGGTCAGCGTGATCACCAGCAGGAAGGCCAGCGCACACGCGGTATACAGGAGAATTTGCGCGGCAAAGGTCAGCGACACCGTCAGCACGCCCGCAATCACGATCAGGAACAGCCCGAGCACGATCAGCTGCAGGTCGTCGCGGCGCTGCCGGTAGCTGATCGTCCGATACAGCAGCAGCAGCATGTCGAGCCGCACCATTGCCGGCAGGAGCTCGGCCTTGATCCACAGGTCCGCCGCAAAAAAAGTGACGATCGCCGGAAAGGCGAGCGTGTGCACGACCTTCGGCACCCGCCCGGGCAGATCCGGCCGGACCAGCATCACCCCGGCCGCCACGCTGGTGAGCACCATCAAGGTCCATGCCTCGATGTCCATGTAGAACACCGTCCAGGCCGCGAGCAGCGTCAGCGCGTTGCCCAGCAGCCAGCGGATCTGCTGGAGCTCCTCGCGCGTCAGCTGCGGTCGTTTCGGGAGCTTCGCGGTCATTTCGATTCCGGGAGTCTAACCTTCATGAGAGACGACCTCCGCATCGTCCGCTCGCCAAATCAAAAGCAGCTGTTCTGCGCAGCAAATCGGGCTTTGCGGCCGGGGCGGAGCCCGGCCCTCCATGAATCCTGGTCGGATTCAGACCGCCCATCGGCGCTCCTGCGCACTTCATCATCGTCGCGTATGGATCTTGGCGCAGCACACGTCGTCGATCTTCCATGGTTAAACGGAGGCGGCGAGCTGGCCGTCGATATACGCGCCGACCCCGCGGGCCCCTTCCGGTACGAACGTCATCACCTGCCGCCGGGTCGCCGCCGGCGGCGGCGGTTCCCCGGCCGCAATCACCTCCTCGGACGGGCGCGCCACGGCCAGCCGGTCGAGAAACCGATCGAGATCGTGCACCCGACGGATGGCCACCGGCGGCTGCGCATCCAGTGCGACGTTCCGGAGCCGGCCGGCCCTGAACAAGTCTTCCGCCAGCGTTGCCACGAATCGAATCATGAGCTCGAACTGCTCCGGCCGCGTCCAGACGCCCGCATCGGTCCGCAACCAAAGCGAGTAGCCAAAGGCGCTTTCCGCCGTGAATTGCCGGACCAGCAGCTGGCCGGTCCGGGCGCTCGCCTTCCAGTGGATCAGCCGGTGTGAGTCACCGGCCGCATAACGCCGGAGCGTCAGCAGGTCCCCGCCGGATCCCGCCCGCGCGATTCGTTCGCCGCCGCTCGTGCGCCGCGTGGCCGCCGAGCCGTGCCGGCGATACTCCACCGGCGCCGGCCAGACAATCGCCTCGGCCGCCACCGTCGTCCCCATTTCCTTCCGGAGAAAGCCAAAGGGGAACAATGAGCCGACGCTTTCGAGGTGCACCCGGACCACGCCGCGTTTTTCCGGTCGAAACACCCACTCGGCCCGCAACTCGCCGCCCGGCTCCAACCGGCCGCCCATCCCCACCCGGTGCCGCCTTTCCGTCTTCTCCGCCTGCGAGAGCATCGCCCGCACGTCGAGATTCCGCCCCGTCAGGGTCGACGCCGGCTTCGCGGCCGGCCCCGACTCGATCGGCCGCGCCACGAGCGTGAAGCCCAGTTCGTAGGTGGGCAGGAAGGTTTTCCTGTTGCGCAGGTCCAGCGCCACCACCGTGTCGTGCCCGACGCGCATCGGGGGAGCCAGCCGTAGCCGCCAGGCGACGCCGCGCAGGTTCATCCAGGAAAGCACGCCGCTGAGAATCAGGCACGCCAGCAGCAGCGACAGGGTGATGAACAGGATGTTGCTGGAGGAATTGTACGCCGCCGTCCCGATGCCGATCGCCAGCGCAATCAGGACCAGCCCGGGAACCGTCGGGACAATCCGGTGTGCCCGCTGCGGATACACGAGCGACCAGAGCACCCCGCTCCAGGTGAACCGCTCACCGCGTCTCCGGGCCCCCGGGCCCGACCAGTCGGTGGGATCAGCGCTCATGGCCATGACTTCCCCAGAAGGGATCCCGGATCATTGGCCACTCCACCGCCGGGGGTCACGCTGCGACGCACGGATTGGGCCCTTTGCATCCCCATCATCGGCCAGACCCGGTTCATTGCGGCAGCGGAATGCTGCCCACGATCCGTTTCAGCGCCGCCGCCACCGCCCGCCGCTCCTCCAGCGCATCGCTCGACTGCCGGGCGAGTGCGAGTCGGTGCGCCAGCACCGGCGCCACCAGTTCCACCACGTCCTCGGGCAGGATGAAATCGCGCTGGTGGACCAGCGCGCGAGCCTGCGCAGCACTCCGCAGCGCCACGCCGCCACGCACGCTCACCCCCGCCCTGAATTCCGACTCCGTCCGCGTTGCCGCCACAATCTTGAGGATGAAATCGAGCACCGAGTCCTCGATGAACACCTGGTGGGCGAGCGCCTGCAACCCGAGGATCTCCGTCCGCGTCACCACCGGATTCAGCGCGATGGCATCGTAGCCCCCGCGGGCGGTGCGCAGGATCTCCAACTCGTCGCCCGGCTCCGGGTAACCCATCCGCAGTCGCATCAGGAAACGATCCATCTGGCTCTCCGGCAGCGGAAAGGTGCCTTCGTAATCGACTGGATTCTGCGTGGCGAAAACCATGAAGGGCGAGCCCACCGCATGCGGCTCCCCATCAATCGTCACCCGCGCCCGATCCATCACCTCGAGCAGCGCCGACTGCGTCTTCGGTGTCGCCCGGTTGATCTCGTCGGCCAGGACGACGTTCGCGAAGACCGGTCCCTTCTTGAATACGAACTCCTTCACGGTCTCGTCGTAGATCGCGACCCCGGTGACGTCGCTCGGCAGCAGATCACTCGTGAATTGAATCCGGGAGAACACGCAGTCCATCGAACGCGCGAGGGAGTACGCGAGGGTCGTCTTGCCCACCCCGGGCAGATCCTCGATCAGCAGGTGGCCGCCGGCCACCAGGCAGACCAGCACCTGCTCCAGGACGTCGTCCTTGCCGCGAATCGTGCGCTGCATGTTTGTGCGCAGCCGATCCACGGCCTGCCGGGCGTCGGTGATCTGGGCGGCGGGGACGAAGTCGCTCATGCCTGCAGGCTACCCACCCCCGGATGGCTCGCAAATCGATTTCACCGCCGCCCGCCCCCGGATCTTCAACGAAAATGGACCCTCGAAGATGCCCCGGGCATTTTCGCTCAGGAGGCTTTCGGTTGCCCAACATCCGGTCTGCCCCTTTCAGACCAGTCCCGCGCAAGTCCGACAGGCCCCTGACGAGGCGCTCGCCACCACCCTGTTCCTTCGCGCCAGACTCCCAGTTGCCCGCAGGTCTCGAGCGGTCGCAGGCAATGCCTCGTTAGAACCAGAGATTCGGCCAGAGCGCGGCGCCAATCAGCGCCTGGACCAGCCCGACGACCGAGATGATCGTCAGCAGGACCGTCCAGCTGCGAAGCGTCTCAGCCTCGGTCAATCCCCCCATCCGGCTGAACACCCAGAATCCGCTGTCGTTCATCCAGGACAGGGTCGTGCCGCCATAGCCAACCGCCAGGAAAATGTAGAACGGATGGACGCCGAAGCCGGACGGACCAGCGATCGAAAGCATGATCGATGAGGCCGTAATCATCGCCACCGTCGCTGACCCCTGCGCCACGCGCACGACCGCCGCAAGCACCCAGGCCAGCAGCACGAAATTCACCGAATTGCCCGCCGCCAGCTCGCGCACCGATTCACCCACCCCGGCATTCTTGATCATCGCACCATAGGCCCCGCCGGCCGAGGTGATGAGGATGATGACGCCCGCCGTCTCCAGCGGCGATCCGAGAAAGGTCCCCGTCTGCTTCAAGCCGACGCGCTTCTGCCGCGCATACACCGCCAGCGCGATGATGGCCCCCAGCAGCATGGCCACATTCTTGTTCCCCAGCAAACTCACCCCCTCGACCACCGCCGGCGAAAAGCTGTCCCGCAGCAGGCTCACGACCGACCACGCGCCAATCAGCACCACGGGCAGGAGGACGGGCGCGATCGAAACCCAGAACCCCGGGAGCTGATCCTCGCCCTTCGCCGAAACCTCAGCCAGCGACTCCAGCGACGAGCCGGCCGTCTCGCGCAGCGGCACCGGCATCTGCGCATTGATCCATTTCGACCAGGCCAGCCCGACAAAGGCCGGGATCAGGCCGAAAACAATCCCGCCGATGATGGCAACCCCCAGGTCGAGCTTCAGCGTCTCCGCGACCAGCAGCGGCCCGGGCGTCGGCGGAACCGTCCCGTGCGTGATCACCCCGCCGGCGCAGATCGCCAGCACATAGAAGAGATAGTTTTTCCCGGTGCGCAGGCTCAGCGCCCGGGCCAGCGGAATCAGCAGGAAGAAGACGGTGTCGAAGAAAACCGGGATCGCCAGGACGAAGCCGCAGAGCAGCAGCGCGAGTGATGCCCGCTGCACGCCCAGCACGCCAATGAACCGGCGGATGATCTTGTCCGCGGCGCCGCTCTCCATCAGCGCCACGCCGATCACCGCCGCGATCGCGATGGTGAACCCGATGTTCCCCGCCGCGATGCCGAACTCCCGCATCGCCGCTTCCACCGCCCGCGCAAACCGCCCGCTCTCGGTCTGGTTCAACGCCGTCATCAGCCCGACGAGCAGCGCGGCGAAGAACAACGCGAAGAACGCGTGCAGCCTCGCCCACGCGATGGCCACGACGATGAACACCATGCTGACAGCGAGGACCGTCAGCGGCCCGAAAACCAACGCAAGGGGCGGGGTAAACATGTTGGGCTCCAGCGCGCCAGCGGACCGTGAGGGGCGCAACGTTTTTTCCGCCAGTTCCCATGGCTCGGAACCCAACGCTCCGCCCGCCGGCAGAACCTTGTCGGTGAAGCATCAGTCAATCCTCGGGAACTGGCTTTTGAACAGGAGCTGATCCTGGCCCCGGCAGAGGGCGATCGTCGGTTAATCGGTCGACAACACTCACCACCCGAGAGAACATCCATCATGGCAAAACCCATCGCCTATTCCGTTAAAGCCTATGCCACGAACGGTGCCGCGTCGCCGCTCGCCCTGGCCTCCATCAATCGTCGCGAGCCCCAGGCAAACGACGTCAGGATTCAGATCCTTTATTGCGGCGTTTGTCACTCCGACCTGCACTTCGCACGCAACGAATGGGGATTCACCCAGTATCCCGCCGTGCCCGGACATGAAATCATCGGCCGGGTGACGGCCGTCGGCTCGAGCGTCCGCAAGTTCCGGAAAGGGGACCTTGTCGGGGTCGGCTGCCTGGTCGACTCGTGTCAAACGTGTCCCGACTGCCAGGCCGGACTCGAGCAGTACTGTCGCGACATGACCATGACCTACGGCAGCCCCGACAAGCATCTGGGCGGTTTCACCTTCGGTGGCTACGCGCAAGGCATCGTGGTGCGCGAGGAATTTGTCCTGCGCGTTCCCGCCAACCTCAATCCTGCGGCCACGGCCCCGCTCCTCTGCGCGGGCATCACCACCTATTCACCCCTGCGGCGATGGAAGGTTTGCCGGGGCCAGACGGTGGGCGTGGTCGGGCTCGGCGGCCTCGGGCACATGGGCGTGAAATTTGCCCATGCCTTCGGGGCGCACGTCGTGCTATTCACCACCTCACCCGGCAAGGCCGCGGACGCGAAACGCCTCGGCGCCAGCGAGGTCGTCGTCTCCAGCGACGCTGCGCAAATGGCCACCCAGACCGGACGCTTTGATTTCATCCTGAACACCGTTTCCGTGCCGCTCGACCTCAACACGTATGTCGGCCTGCTGAAGCGTGACGGCAATCTGGTGGCCGTCGGTGCCCCGGGAACCCCGATGCAAATCTCCGCGATGCCGATGATCATGCGTCGCCGTTCGTTCTCTGGTTCGCTGATTGGCGGCCTGCCGGAAACCCAGGAGATGCTGGATTTCTGTGGGCAGCACGCCATCACCGCCGACGTCGAGACGATTCGGATGGATCAAATCAACGAAGCGTATGAACGGATGCTCAGGAGCGACGTGAAATACCGGTTCGTGATCGACCTGGCTTCGCTCGCCTGACCGGCCGATCGCGGCATCGGCCGGTCGGGGCGGAGCACCGCCCAATTGGAATACCCTTCAAGGACTCTAACCCAAAATTTCGAGCATCCGCACGAAGAGCCGGTTTACCCTGCCCTGGTTGTCCTTCACCAGTTCCTTGAACTTCACGAAGTCGATCTCCGTACCCTCGAGTCCGTTCGCGTAGTTGTCGATCAGCGCGAGGCTGTTGTAACGCAACCCCGCCTCCGTGCAGAGATCCGCCTCGTGGGCCGCCGTCATGCCGATGACGTCTCCCCAGTCCTTCACCACCCGGATCTCCGCCTTGGTCTCGAACCGCGGCCCGCGCATCTGCACATAGACCTTCCCGGTCTCGATCGTGAATTCAGGTGCCAGCTCCGCCACCAGTCTTGGAATCAGATTGTTCGCGATTCCCGGCGCCCCACCCTTCAGCTCGTCATCGAAGAAGGTCACCGGTCCCTGCTGGAAGCAGACATAATCCGAGCACGACACGAACGTACCCGGCGGCAGTTCCCGCTTGAGCGAGCCCACCGAATTCAGCGAAACGACATCCTCGAACCCCAGCGACTGGAGCGCCGAGATGTTGGCGCGGTAATTGATCGAGTGCGGCGGCAGCGGAAACCCGTCGCCATGGCGGTTGATCAACGCGTGCTCGCCCCGCGACTTGACCCGTACCCGGCCATACCTGGTCTCGACCGTCCGGGCGTCCCACGACGAGAACAGCGTGGAATTGACGATGCTCGTGCCACTGATGAACGCGACTTTCACGCCGCGACTCACGCCCGGCGCCGCCGTCGTGACAACGCGAAAAGCAGCGGTGGGTGAATCTCCCTGCACTTCGCACAAGCAAACTCATTCCCTCGTGTCTTCGTGTGAAGAGATTTGCATGCAGGAAAACAACACTTCGGACGCCATTCCCACCGAGATTCGCGTCACCTGGCGGGACTGCGTACGGCCGTGAGCGCGCGGGCTGGTCATCGCGGAGACGGCAGCGGAGTGGTTGAACTGCCCCGTTGATGCCGGCGAAACGCCGCCGGCGTGAGACCATAGTGGCGCGAGAAGAGCGGAATCATGTGTTCTGCGTAGGCGAATCCACTTGCTTCCGCGATCTCGGGAATCGCCATGTCCGTGGTGGTGAGAAGTTGCCGGACCTGTTCAAGCTTGGTGCGACGAATCTCCTCGGCCGGGGTGCGCCCGACAATCGCCTCGAAGCGTCGTTCCAGAGTGCGCCGGCCGATTGGCACTTCGCGCAGGACATCGGGAACGCTGATGCCGGTCGTGGCGTGCTCCTTGATGAATCGAATGGCCCGGCGGATCCGCGGATCCGCACACTCGATCACGTCGGTCGATTGCCGGGACGTGATGCCCAGCGGGTTCAGCAGTTGTTCGCGAACGCGCAATTTTCGGCGGCGAATCATGCAGTCAAGCATCGCCGCGGCCTCGTAGCCAATCCGCTTCACGGGAATGTCCACGCCACTGATGGGCGGATGGATGGTCTGACCCAGCAGGTCCTCCGTGGAGAGGCTGATAATCGCGACCTGATCGGGGATGGCGAGGCCAGCGAGCTCACAGGCGTTGGCCACATGCCGGCAGGTGATGGTATCCCAACCGATGATGCCCACGGGCAGGGGCAGCGTCTTGAGCCACCGAGCGCGATCCTGCCGCTGGGCGACGAGTCCGGCGCCAGGTCCGAGCGCACGCGGTCGGTACACCAGCGCGGGCTGGTGGAACTTCTGGGTCGCTCGCTCGTAGGCGTGGGTCCAATAATCCAAAAACCGACGGTGGGGATCGCCGCAAAACGCCAGGTGGCGGAGGCCCTTGCTGCGCAGGTGCTCGAACGCCAGCCCGATGACGGCGTCGGCATCGGACGTCACTCGCGGGAAGTTCACGCCGGGCAGCCGCGCGCCCGAGACGTTGACCACAGGCAGGTTGCATCGGCGCAATTCCTCGCCGAGGGCGACGGAGTGCACCGTGGCGATGATACCGTCACCGCTCCACCCCTCAAGCATCTGCATGCCTCCATCGGGTCGCGAAGGCTGCATGTCCAGGTTCCAGAAATTCGTCTGCGCGAAATGCCAGGCACCTTCAATGATGCCCCGACCGTAGTGGTTCCAGGCGGAGACGAGGAGGGCCACTCGTTTGCGCCTTCGCTCTTTGCGCATGATGCATGACTTTGGCGCCCCCGACGGGCGGTGCAACCCCTCATTGGGAGCGTGGCGCAAAATCGTAAAAGAAGAACGCAATATGGTCTACCGACGAAAACCAAAAATCGCTATGGTCTCGGATCCACTGTCTCTCACCTCAAAAACCCATGCATATTCCATTTCGACGCAACCTCTCGAGAGTATCGGCAGTCCCATTAATCTGCCTTGGCTTGGTCCGAGCATCCGCCGCGGTTGACCAGGAGATCGTTCAACTCACGCCCTTCGAGGTCCGGGGTGAGACGGATAGCGTCTACGCGGTGAGCGAGTCGAATACCGGGACGATCATCTCCAAGCCGCGCGATGTGATACCTTTTGTTACTTCTGTGCTGACCAGCAATGCCATTGCCGACCTTCGACTCGACAATCCCGCTGATTTTGCCACCCAGTTTGCCGGCGTCGCGGAAGGCACGTCGAACCAGTTCACGGCCGGTCCGGCCCAACAAAGCAGCGGCACGGGCTTCACCGTCCGTGGTTTTCCCTCCCAGCCGCTATACAACGGCTTCCAGACTGGTCTTATAAACGTGACAACGGAGGGCGTTGATCGGGTTGAGGTCACGAAGGGTCCCAATTCCATTCTCTACGGGCAGTCTTCGGCGGGCGGCACGATCAACTTTGTGCCCAAGGGAGCCTTGCTTTCAGAATCCTTTCAGAAAGTATCAGTTGGCGCCTCGACCAATGATGGCTATCGCGGCTCTGCTGAGGTCGGTGGCGTCGTTTCCGGCAAGACGGGGACCGGATTCCGTCTGGGGGCCAGTTATCAGGAATTCACTCGGGAGCAGCAGTTCTACTGGGACAGCCAGACCAGCCTGTTTGGCGCCTATCGCACCAATCTGACGGACCGGATCACGCTGGAGTTGAACGGTGAAGGGTCGCACAAGAAGGCAACGCCGACCCGCACGGAGGCGTTTGTCAGCCTTGGCACCGGCCCGGCCCGGGTTACGGATCCGCTGAATCGTCAACGGCAGTCGCGCACTTTCAGCTACAGCGGCCCTTGGAACCAACGCGAGCAGGATACTTGGATATCTTCGGGCTATCTGACGGCAAAGCTGGGCAGCAGCCTTACGTTGCGTCTCGGCGGTTTGTACTCACGACAAGATGAGAACTCCAATACCCTGGAGGCCACCCTGGCCCTGGCGACTGCGCCGACGGCCACCGGTTACTATCAAAAGACGACAAACGAACAGAGGACCAAAGCCTTCAAGGTGGACCTGCTCCATCAAGCCCAATGGCGGAGCTTCAAGTTCGATTCCATTGTGGGGTACGAGTCGAATGACAGCACCAGTTTCTTCGACCAAGTCCGCACCAATCCCGCGGTCACGCCGATGACCGTTACCATTCCGCTCACGCGCAGCCCAGTTGCTGCTGATTATCCGCCGCCTCCCGCACCAAATCTGTACACGACCTGGTCCAGTAGCTCAAACAGCAACCTCAATTGGACCAACATTCGCCTGACGCAGTTCGTCACGGCACCGGAGGAGAAAGGAACCCTGATGTGGGGAGTGGCCTACGGCGAGGGCGAGGACAACACACTAAACAATCGCAACCTGGGGACGGCGAGGGCCGAGGGGTCTAAAATGACCTATACTATCGGAGCCACTTACCTCCTCCACTCCTCCAAGGTTGCCAAGTGGACGGTCTCCGCGAACAACTCCACCAGCTTCCTGATCCAGTCCGGCAACCAGCAAAATCCACAGGACTTCAATGGGTTCCCCACCGTGGCTGCACTGCGCGCATTCATCGATACGGTGAAGCCGAACCCGATCGATCCCCAGACCGGAGAGGGGAGCGAGGTTGGAATCCGCTATGCGCGAACGGACGGACTCTTTCGGGTTGAAGTCGTCGCCTTCCAGCAGGAGCGAGCCAACATCGCCCGCCAGTTCTTCGTGCGGGAAAGCAATGTCGCGGGAGTCACCAGTGAACAGCTAATCGCGACCTATCAGCTTGCTTCGGGCAGGGAACAGACCGAAGGATTGGAAGTATCCGTCGACTGGAATCCATCTCGTTCCCTCACTTTATATGCCTCGGCGCTCATCTCCAATGGCGAAGTGAAGAGCAATCCGGAGGCGCCGGCGGAGGAGGGGTTCAGGCTCTTTCGCAGTCCCGAAAAAATGGGTAACATCTGGGTCCGGTATTCTCCCGTTGCCGGCGCCCTGCAGCGTTTCAGCCTGGGCATTGGCGGAAGTTACCGTAGCCCAACGCGCACTTACGCAAACTTGGAGGACCGCTACCGTCTGAGCGATGAATACTTCCTCGCCAGGGCAATGATGGCATATCGGTTTGGCTCGGGTAAGGCCAAACACACCATCACTCTCAATGTCGATAATCTCCTCGATGAAGATTACGTCGCCGAAAACGCCGTCCTGAGCGAGCCGAGTATATACCGACTCAGCTACGGGGTCGCCTGGTAGGAGCGGCTCAATCGATGCCCCGCTCGCTCCCGCCTTCCTCCTTCGCCTGCTGGCGATCGCGTTGCTTGTTCGTCGGCAGCAAGTCGTGATTCCGCACCATGAATTCAACCCTTCGGACGATTGGCGCCTCCCTCATGCTCTTGTGCTCAGCAGCTTGCCGTGGAGCCGCGTCTGCGCCGGCCGCTGTCGCGCCGGCCAAGAGGCCCAACATCGTCCTGATTATGGCCGATGACCTGGGCTATGGCTCCCTAGGTTGCTATAACAGCAAGGAAGTCAGCACGCCGAACATCGATCGGCTGGCCGCCAGCGGCATGCTCTTCACCGACTTTCACAGTAATGGAGCAATGTGCACTCCGACGCGCGCGGCATTGATGACCGGTCGCTATCCGCAACGATGCACGTGGGTTGATGACGAAGAGCTGTCGCCGGTCTTCCGGGAGCAGCGAAGAAAGAACCTGCCGCAGCGGTGGGCTTGGGGGATCGCGCGGGATGAGCTGACGATCGCGCGAGTGCTGCAGGAATCCGGCTACCGGACCGGACTCATCGGCAAGTGGCATCTGGGATACGATTTCAGGTTCCACCCGATGAATTATGGATTTGACGAATTCCGCGGTTTTGTCGGCGGCAGCGTGGATTACCACACCCACGTCGCACAACACGGTTTGAGAACGCTGGACTGGTGGCACGACATGGAAATCAGGAACGAAGACGGCTACGCCACTGACCTGTTGACCAAGTACGCCATAAATTTCATCGAGCGAAACCGAGATCGACCGTTCTTTCTCTACCTTGCGCACGCGGCGCCGCACGCGCCCTGGCAGGGAAGGGAACCGAAGGAGAAGAAGCCGCCCGTGGCTACTTATAAGGAGATGATAGAAATCCTGGACGAATCAGTCGGATTGGTGGTCGAGGCATTGCGTCATCTGGATCTTATCGAGAGCACGCTGGTGGTTTTTTGTTCGGACAACGGTGCGGACGCTCCGCCCGGTATTTCTGCGAACGCCCCGCTGCAGGGGAAGAAGGGCAGTATGCAGGAAGGCGGTCACCGCGTGCCGTTCATCGCGTCATGGCCGGGCCGCATCCGGCCCGGCTCGAAAAGCAATGCCACTGTCATGACGATGGATTTCCTTCCCACCTTTGCCGAGCTTGCCGGAAGCAAGCTCCCGCCGGACCGGCAGATAGACGGCGCGAATATCATGCCGATCCTGAGCAACGAAGTGAGCGGCAGTGAACGCGTACTCCACTGGCTTTTTGCGGACTCGTGGTGCGTTCGCCGCGGGCCATGGAAACTGAGCGGGAAAGGGAAAACTCCGCTGGCGCTTGTGAACGTCGAACGTGATCTCGAGGAGAGGACCAATCTTCTCAAGGACCATCCCGAGCTGGCCGGCGGGTTGCGAGAATTGCATCGGAACTGGATCAACACGGTCGGGAACCGGTAGCATGGCTGCTTCACGTCGGCTTAGAACAGACGAGCCGTTTCAGGTGTCGGCTGCCGCTCGTGGACGCCAGGCCGCGCGCCTTTAGTGACGTATCCCTCATCAGGCATTTCGCCCCGCATGACGAAAAACCCAACATTGCTGCGCTGGGCGATTGCCGGGCTCCTGTTCCTCTCGACCGCCCTCAATTACCTCGACCGGCAGACGCTTTCGATTCTTGCGACAACTATTCAGGCCGATTTGGGCATCGATGACATTGGCTATGCGAAAATCACGACGTATTTTCTGCTAAGCTACACGATCATGTATGCCATCAGCGGGCGGTTGGTGGACTTCGCCGGCACGCGTTCGAGCCTGGCGTGGGCGGTGACTGGATGGTCGGTGGCGGGAATGCTGCATGGTTTTGCGCAGTCGATCGTCCAGCTCTCCTTTTGCCGGTTCCTGCTGGGCGTTTTTGAATCCGCCAACTATCCCGCGGGAGCCAAGGCGGTCGCTGAATGGTTTCCCCTCAAGGAGCGCGCGCTGGGGGTCGCCGTGATGGCGGCGGGCGGGGCCATCGGCGCGATGACCGCCTTCCCGCTCGTCAGCTATCTCGCGCTGAGCTACGGCTGGCGCTCCACCTTCGTGGTGGTAGGGGCCGTCGGCTTCTTCTGGGTGGTCGCGTGGCTCCTCTTGACCAGGGCGGGTGGTCGCGGCCGGCCGGCAGACACCCCGGCCGGCGCGCAGTCCGCAACGGCGGCGGAGAATCCCTTCGCGCTTTCGGCCTTGCTGTCCTCCCGTCGGGCCTGGGGGTGCATCCTTGTGCGGGTGTTCACCGACCCGATCATTTATTTCATCAGTTTCTGGGTCCCCAAGTACCTTGCGGCCAGCCATGGATTCACCCTCGGCGACATCGGCCGGTTCGCGTGGATTCCGTTCGCCGCCCTTTCCGCCGGGCAGATCTTCGGCGGTGCGTTGGCCGACTGGCTGGTGGGAAGGGGGGCTGGGCTCGATCCGGTGCGCAAGGGGCTCATGCTCTGCGCCTCCCTCCTGGTGGTCGCCGCCGGGGCCACGGTCGCGATCACCTCCGTTGCAGCCGTGGCGCTGGCCGGCGTGGCGGTCCTTGCCTTCGGCCACGGGTTGTGGGGGAACCTGGCAGTTCCCGCCGAGGTATTCCCCTCGCACAGCGTGGCGTTCATCACGGGCCTCGGTGGCACGCTCGGCGGAGTGGCCGGAATCATTTCACAGTTCGGCATCGCCTGGGCGGCTTCCCATCAGGGCTATTCTTACATCTTCGCGGTTTTCAGCGTCTGCCCATTGCTGGCCTACTTTGCCGTCCGGATCCTCGTTGGGAAACTGGGCGACATCACCATTTCCCTGGAGCGGAAGCTCCCTGCGACATGAACAAGGTATTTCGAATTGCCATCGCGGGAGCCGGCCAGATGGGCCTGGCCCATGCCGAAGCGTATCGCGCCAACGGCGCGGAGATTGTGGCCGTCCTCGACCAGCATCCCGACCGTGCGGCGCGCCTGGCGCAGGCGCACGGCGGCCGTGCGTTTACGCAACTGGATGCGATCTGGGCTGAGCAACCCGATGCGCTGAGCATCTGCCTGCCGCACAGCCTGCATTTTGAAGTGGCCATGCGGGCCGTGGCCCACCGGGTCGCGATCCTGATCGAGAAGCCGCACTGCGTCAGTCTCGACGAATCGCAGGCCCTGCGCGAAGCCTGCGCCCGCAACGGAGTGCTCGCCATGGCCGGATTCACGCACCGATTTCTGGCCACCTCGCAGCACCTGAAGGCCACCATCGCATCCGGTCGGTTCGGCCGGATTGATCTGGCGGTGGACCGGCTGATCGCCGGGGCGCTGCGTTCAGCCCACCCTCATTGGTACCGACAGCGCGCACTGGCTGGTGGCGGCATCGCCATGATCGGGATGATCCATGCCGTGGACCGGCTGCGTTGGCTGCTCGCAACCGAGATCACTACCGTGACCGCCCTCACGCGAACCTCCGATCCCGGTTGTGACGTGGAGAACACCGCGTTGGCGATGCTGGAATTTGCCAGCGGCGCACAGGCCATGCTCGTCGCCCACCGATCGCCGGTGCACGACCACGAGCGGGCTCACCATTATGACCTTTACGGCGAGCGCCTGAACGCCTCCTGTGCCGTGGGCTCCTTCGCCGACCAGGAATTGCGTTACATTGGCGCCGCCGATCTGGGCTCCCGCACGGTGAACGACGACCAGCCGTTCGTGGCGGAAATCCAGGAGTTCGTCTCCGCGCTCTCGACGGGCCGCACCGCCACGCCCGACCTGCGCGATGCGGAGATCGCGCTCGAGGTTGTCCTGGCGATCTACGAATCGGCGCACTCGCGCCGTCCGGTCGACCTGCGAATCCAACGGGATACCCCATCCCACCCGCCTCCACTCTCCGATGCCTGACCAGATCTTCCTCTCGAAATACAGCCCGCTCAAAAACGTCCTCTTCGCCGATGACTTTGACGAGGGCTTGAATGGTTGGTGCGAGTTGATCGGCAACCATGACGGCGACCTCAACAAGGTCCGCAAGGTCATGGCCGATCTGCGTCCGCCCCAGCTCTCCAACGCCAATTTCTTCGACATCGGCAGCCACGGTTCGCTCTCCGGCACATACTCCCTGAAGCTGGCGACGCGACCCAAGGCCGGGCATATGAGCCAGGCGATCAAGCGGACCACATCCCGTTCCGACGGGCGCGTTCGGGTCGAGTGCTATTTCACCTACAAGGCCGAACAGCTCTTCGACCAGGCAACGCAGTGGGACGGCAACGTCGACCCCTCCGAGACCAATTTCGGCGACTTCACGATCAGCAACGACGTTTGTGAGGGTGACAACGGCGTGCGCTATCATTGTGCCCTGCGCTATCTGAATACCGACAAGGAGGGGAAACTGGTCCAGCACTGGATGTACAAGACCTCCGTCCAGCCCAGCACCAAGATGGTCATGTCGGGCATGGTGCCGCCCAATCAGGACTACCATGTCATTAACGAGAATGACTGGAAGCCGGTCCCGAACGGCCACCAGCCGCTCTGCTACAACGAGATCCCGACCAAGATCAACTGGCACTACCTCCGCTGGGATTTCGACACCCGTCTCCGGCGCAACGTCGAGTTGCAGGTGAATGACCGGGTGATGCCGCTCCAAGACATTCCCGTGCCGGTCTTCGAGCACCACTACAAGGCGCTGAACCGACTCATGAACTTCTGCCTCGACGTGCGAACGCACCGGCCGGTCCGCAATTTCCTCTTCGTTGATTCCGTCGTGGTGTCCTTCGAGCAGCAATGAGCTTCCTGCGCGCCATCAACCTGTTTCCCTGGGACGCAGCGGATGAGGGCGCGGAGCGTTGCGCCGAGGCGATTGCCGGCCTCGCCTGCAACACGGTGATCCTCAGCCCGAGTTACCATCGGGCGCGGCTGTTCCGGCCCCGGTCGCCGGGATTCTACAACCGGCCGGTGGATTGGTGTGATTTCCGGCCCGACGAGGCGCTTTATGCCGAGCCGGGCCTGCTCCCCCCGGTCAATCCCGACGCGCGCTGCGTGGCCGCGAGCGAGGGCGCCACGGCCGCCGTCAGGGCTCACGGCCTCGCACCCATCGTCGCGGTGATCGGCTGCCACAACACCACGATCGGGCTCCAGCACCCGGAATTGTGCATGGAGAACGCCATGGGAGACCGCTATGCATTCGCCCTCTGCCCGGCGCAGCCCCGGGTGCGTGCCTTCCTGGTCAGCCTCGTGCGGGACATCGCCCGCCGCTTCCGGCCGGATGCGCTCCTGCTCGACAGCTTTTCGTACCTCGATGCCGTGCATCGCGAACATCATGAGCTGATGTTCGTCAGCCCCGGAGAATTCGGGAAATACCTGCTTTCCCTGTGCTTCTGCCCCGCCTGCGCGACGGAAATGCAGGCTGCAGGGGTCGATGCCGGCCGGATGCGCGCCTTGGTGGAGGGCCTTGTCCGTGCGGCGCTGGCCCGCGGCCCCGAGCCGCGCCTGGCCCTGCCCGAACGGGACGAGGTGACCGGCCTGCTGATGGAATATCCCGATCTCATGGATGTCGTGCGGGTTCGTTCCGCGGTCGTGTCCGGTTTGCTGCGCCAGGTGAGCCAATCCGCGCGTGACGAGGGCGTGCGGACCCACTGCCAGAGCGGATTGCTCGCCCGACCGACCGCCCGCGCCTGGACGGAGGGCGCCGGTTTGCGCACACGCGCTGAGTCCTGTGACCGGATTTTTCTGCAGGCCCACTGGCCGTCGGCGCGGGAGTCGATTCAGGACCTCACGTGGGCCGCGACGGTGCTGCCGGCGGACCGATTGGTGCACACCACGATGTGCAGCGAGGACAACATTCCCTCGGAAGCAGACCTCGTGCAGCGAGCTGCCGCCGCCAAGCGGATCGGAGCGGCTGGCATCAGCTTCTACAACTACGGCCTGCTGTCCCCCGAGCGGCTCCCCTGGATCCATACTGCGAACAAGGCAACCCAATGAACATGGCCTTCACCTGCAAGAACCCCATCGTCACCCTGCTGCTGGGTGTGTGCATCCTTGGTTTCCTCAACTCGACCCCGATCACCGCCGCCCCGGCTTCCGGTCCCACGCTCTACGTGTCCAAGCAAGGTCGGGACTCCTGGTCCGGTCGCCTGGCCGAGCCGAATGCCGGCCGTACGGACGGTCCCCTGGCCACCCTCGCGGCGGCGCGGGACCAATTGCGCCGGACCGGCGCGGCGGGGGGAGCCCGCGTCATGATCCGGGGCGGAACCTACCGTCTCGGCGAACCGCTCCGTTTCACGGCTGCGGACTCCGGCATGGAAGGAGCGCCGCGATCCTACGAGGCTTACCCCGGCGAAAAGGTGGTCATCGCCGGAACCCAGGCCGTCGGAGGCCCGTGGCAAACCATCGGCCGGCATCTGCATGCAACCGACGTGGCCGGGCTCGTCGGATCCGGGGCATCCTTCCGGACGCTGTTCGTTGACGGCAAGCGAGCCACGTGGGCGCGCTATCCAAACGAGGGCTTCCTCCACGCCGTGGATGGGAAGGGCAAGACCGTGATCGTGTTGCCTCCGGGCACCGCCAAGCGGGCGTGGAGCGAAGATCCTGCGGCCAAGGTGAACATTGTCGCTGAGAAAGGTTGGTATAACGAAATTGTGAACATCAAGGCGATCGGCGACGCGGGGGATACAATCGAACTTTCGGGTCGGGAACTCGTGGGCAGGATTCTTCCCGACAATCGCTTCTTCATCGAGGGGGTCAGGTCGGAACTCGACGCGGAAGGCGAGTGGTATCTCGATCGTCAGGCGGCGAAGCTCTATTACCTCTCCGCCGGCGCTCCAGCCGAGCGGCGGTTCGAAGCCGCCGTGGTGGACCGCCTCGTCGATGTGCGCGGCACCGTCGCCCAACCGGTGCGCCATCTGGCGTTTCGCGGACTGGAGTTCTTCGGATCGGACTTCACCTTCGATCACGTGGCGGTCCGGACCAACCAGGATGCGGCAATCCATCTGGTCAACGCCCGCAACGTCGAGATCGCCGATTGCCGCATTGTCGCCGCCGGCGGCTATGCAGTCTGGCTCCATCTCGATTCCCGCGACAATGTCATCCGGCGCAACGAGGTGGTGGATGGCGGTGCCGGTGGCGTGCTGGTGACCGGGGCCCGGTTCTCCTACCTGTCCGATGCAGACTTGTACGACCCCGCACCCGAGGTGCAGCAGGTTGCGCCGATCGGCAACGTGATCGCGGAAAACCACATCCATCATGGCGGGCTCGTCCGCGAGTACTGTTCCGGCATCCACCTTGACAGCCGGCCACTGGCGCTAAGCCGCGAGCGGGGCACTTACGTGGGTTTTAACCACATTCATGACATGCCCCGTAACGGGGTCTTCATCTTCCGCAACCAGGGCGGAAACATCATCGAGGCAAACCATATTCACGACGTGTTGAAGCGCACCAACGATGGCGGCGCCATTCACCTCGCCTCGATGAATCCGCTCAGCGCCCCGATGCATATCGTCGACAACCGAATCTACCGCGTCGGCTACCAGGGCGGTGACACCAAGATCCGGCTGGCTTTCGGCATCTACCCGGACTGGTTCACCAGCCACATGACGATCCGGGGCAACATTATCTCAGATACGCGGGATGGCGGCATCCGGCTCCTCGGCGGCAGCGACGCGATCATCGAGCACAATCTGGTCGGGGACGATCCGGCGGCCTCGGTGGTTTTTGGTAGCTGGATGACAAACTCCGTCAGTGGCTTGGTGCTGCGCGGCAACACCATCATGAACGGCCAGGGGGAATGGGTCCGCTACTACACGGGCGGCACCGGTCCTTCGATCGAACAAGTGGCGCAGCGACCGTCCGAGTACTGGACCTCGGCCCGGAATACCTATTGGGGACGCGGCACCGGGGGTGGGATCGCCATCGCCAGATCGCAGCGTGATGCCCTGCGGCCCGGTGATCGAAAGATGAGTCTCGCGGAGATTCAGCAGCGAGGCGCGGAAGTTGACTCCATCGAACGCGATCCCGGCGCCGGCAGCCGCATCGACACGTCAACCAACCCGGAGCGCTTCGGCCTGGGCTCGGAAACCATCCAACGCATGCAGCGGCCCCGCCCGACGAACAAGGCCAAGGCCTGGCTGGACCGTCTCGCCAGTGTGGCCACATTCGTGGCCTTCGACGACCCGGCAAGGGTCGCGCGTTCGAAAGGCTGGCGGGCAGAGCCGACTATGATTCATGAGGGTCTCGCGTTTGCCGACTTGAAGCAGGCAACCGCCCGCACCGCCGGCGAGACGATTACTTTCAGCGCCGATCTCCGTCCGGGCACTTACGAAGTCCACGTGCAATGGTACGGTGATCCGGCTGACCGGGGCCCACGCCTGGGTTTGGAACTGGCGGCGCCCGGGGCTCCGCCCCAGTCGCTGCAGATCGACCACCACCAGGAAGGCCACAAATGGATCAAGGTGGGTGTGGTGGAGGCGAAGGTCGCCGGCGACGCCGTCGTGAAGGCCATCAATCCCGGCGGCGGTATGACGGCCATCAATGCCGTGGCTTGGATCAGGCAGAATCGAGAGTGAGCAACCTTATGATGAATCACTCCTACACCGCAGTCGTTGAGCGGAATACGAGCTTCACGGACGAACTCCTGACCGAACCCTATGAAGTGGCCTGGGCCCGCGAGGCCCGGGTCTTTGTCCGGGCGCTCGACCTGAGCGGGACCCTCGAGGTCTGCGCGGAGATCTCTCCCGATGGCCTTTTCTGGATGAAAGAGGGCAGCCCTCCAGCCCGCCTCGAACGCCCCGGCCTGGTTTCCTTCCCCGTACGCGAATTCGGACACTGGCTCAGAATTTCCCTTCGCAACACGGGCGCGTCGCCCTCTGCCCGTGTCATCGTCTACCTGGCGCTCAAGGAGTAAGTCATGAGCGGTTCGATGCGATACGGCAACGTATTCGGCGAGGCGATTCGGCTCGTCGCGGCCGACCGGATCGCTCCCTCCAGTCTGGTGACCGGCGTGCTACCCCTCGCGGATGTGCCGGCGGCGATGCAGCTTGCCGCCGCCAAGGAGAACGCGCTCAAGGCGCAGCTTCTAGTCGACTGACCCGAGCCCGCCGCTCTCCGCGCCGGAGCCTGCACTCGTGCGCTGGGCCCGCTCGCTGGCGTGCGCTCAGAGTTCCTTCAGCCGGAGGTTGCGCCAGCGGATCTCCTCGCCCGGCGGGCGCTTCTTGCCGTCGCCGATCCCGTGCACCTGCAGCGCGATCAGGCCCCGGAGTGTCATCGCGTCGCGGAAATCGGCCGCCTTGACTCCGTTGATCCAGGTCTGGATATGGTCGCCCTGGCACTGGATTCGCGCGTGGTTCCACTCGCCCTGCCGGAACGCCTTCTGCGCATCGGGATTGTCCTTCAGATCGGCCAGCCAGCCGCGGCGGGCCTCGTCGTATACTCCGCCGGTGAAGGCGCGCGGCGAGGGATCGATCTCGTATTGGTAGCCAAAGACCCGGTCGGCCGGAAATTTCCTTTGCTTGCCCGCGATCGTCGTCTCCGTCTCCCGCGTGTAATACTCGCTCCGGAACTGCACCCCCGAGTTCATGTCCGGCGCCACCTTGAACTCAAATTCCAGGATGAAGTCGCCAAAGGTCCGCGTGGTGCAGAGGAAAGAATTCGGCGTGCCGGCCACGGTCTGGCCCACGATGCAGTCGTTCTCGACGCGATACTTCGCCTGGCCGCTGTGCTGCTCCCAGCCGTTCAGATCCCTGCCGTTGAAAAGCGCGATCCAGCCGTCGGCAGCCAGGCCGGCGGCGGGGAGCGCCAGGGCCGCGGCCAGCACCGCCAGTCGGAAGATGCGATCATAGAACCGAGGGGTGGATTTCATGGTGGCAAAGCCAGGGCCGGTTTCGCATCGGTGTCGAACCCCTTCTGACGCCGGGCCACCTAACCCGAGCCGAGCGCCTTGAACTGCTCCAGCTGGCAAATGAGCAGCATGTCGATGCGTCAGCCTCACCTGCGGCATCTTCCCGTCGAACAGCCGTAAGACCGACAGGCTGCTGACGATGTTGCCTCGATTTATGGCTTGAAGACCTCTTGGGTGACTTCCTCGAAATTCCAGGACAACCCAGACACCCCGCAATGCCACCCCTCCCGCTTCGCACCCTGTTGGTCACGGTCTCCCTGCTCCTTGCCGCGTCGCTCTCCCCGGCGGCGCCGGATCCCGCCCTCCGCTACCGGGATTTTATCCTCGCCGCCGGCAATGCCGAGTCGGACGCCGTCCGGCTCGCCCACCTGCGGAAGCTTGCGCACCAATGCACGGTGGACGGCACTGCGCTGCCGGGGCTCGATCGTCTCATGGCGTTCGTCGAGCGCTGGGACTCCCCGCAAAGCCGGCTGGAGTTTTTCAGCCGGGAGATCCGGAACACGCGGTCCTTCGATTTTGGGGTCCCGGACGATTCACCGCTCGCTCCAATCGCGGCATTCTACCGGGCCCGGATGCTGGTGTGGGTCTGCCTTGAATTCAGCGACATCTACCCCTTCCCGGAAAAACGCGCGGAGTTTCTCGGCCCCGCGCGCGCGCAACTCGAGACCGCAGCCGCGGCGTTCCCCGACAACCGGATTATCCGGATGTACCTGGGCGAAACAATTCCTCCGGAACGAACCCTGGAGTCGCCGGCGGGCACTCCCGCCTGGGCCCGGGCCCAGCGCGAGGGGCTGGAACGGCTCGCCGACATCGTCGAGTGGTGGATCGACCATCGGATGCGCCCCAACGGCGAATACGGCGGCGGCTGGGGCGACGATTGCGAAATGTGGCGCCACTGGGTCCCGCTGCTCTTCGGCTTCGAGCATCCCCGGGCAAACTGGGCCCAGGGCTACCTCTCCTCGCGGCTCCTCGCCCAACCACACCTCGCCGGCGGATATCACAGCCAGCTGACGGATGTGGAACACACCGCCGAGGACGTGTCCGACGCCCTCACCCCGATGATGTTTCTCGCCCCGGAAAATCCCGAGTGGACCCAGCGCGTGATGCGGCTCGTCGAACTCGCCGAGACGCTCTGGATGGGACGCAACGATCGGGGCCTCCTCCAGTTCAAGAGCACCTACTTCACTTCGGAGAAGGTCGACCTCGCACCGGCGCGGGCCTGCGACACGGTCTTCCATCCGCGCACGCTGCAGCCCGTCCTGCTCTACTGGCAACGGACCGGCAACGAGCGGATTGGCCGGCTTGTGACCGAATGGATGCGGACCTGGGTCGACGCCGCGGCCCGGGCCGAGCGCGGCAAGCCCGCCGGCATCCTGCCCACGGCGATTCACTGGCCGGATGGCGGGATTGGCGGCGTCGGCGAAAAATGGTGGCTGCCCGAAAATTACACGACCCCGCTGTATGATTTCCCGAGCGCGATGTCGCTCATGCTCAACACGCTCGTGCTCACCGCCCACATGACCGGCGATCCCGCCTTTCTGGAACCCCTGCGGACGATGGCCGCGGCACGGTTGGATTGGATGCGCGCGGGCCGGCCCGATGCGCCCGAAGGCTCACGCCTGTGGTGCGCGGCGAGACTCCACACCCTTGGCGGCGCGGTGGCGAAATACCGTTTTGTGACTGGGGATCGCAGCTTCGACGCGCTGCTGACAGAGGAACGCGATGTGCCCTATGTGCAGTACCGGCTGACCCCCGGCGGCCAGGGCGCAGGAGGCCTCAACGCGGCACTGGAGGGACTCGCGGACGTCCTGCGCGTGAACTTCCCTGCCTACACCCAGGAGGTCCGTTACACCGATCGCGTCATGCGGTTTCCCGTCCTCTACTGGCCCGGCTGGATGTTCGCCTCGGGGGTGCCGACCACGATTGTCGAGGCGGGCGTGATGGCGACCGGGCTCAACCGGATTTCTCTTCTCTACAACACCGCCACCGGTGATCCCGGCGATCCGCTCTACTTCCCGCTCAACGGCGTCCGCTGGCGAACACCGCCCCGGGACATTGCCGCCCTCGTGACCGATTCCCGGCCGGAGGGCCTTTCCGCGCGACTCTTCCACTTCGGGAAATCGCCCCGATCGCTGACCGCCGAGCTGTATATGCTGAAGCCGGGGAATTACCGGGTGACGCTGACGAGTGCGGACAGCCCGGCGGCGCTCCAGGACGAACGCGTCACGGTTGCCGCCGGCAGCCGAACGGTTGCGCTCACCCTTCCGCCCGCGATCGAGTGCACGCTGACGGTCGAACTGGCGAACTGACCGCTGCCAGGCGGCTCAGGTAGGGCCCCTGATCGATGGGAATGAAAAGGCGATGCATACCATAAACTGGGTACAATTTTGGTCTTCTGGATGCAGCGGCGCGGTGCCATCGTCCCGCAACCAACCCAAAATCCGCATGGCATGGCGAATCGATGAAAGTGTGGTTCGTGGCGAAATCGAAAACCGGCAGCGTGGATTCGATTGAGGCCGTCCATGATGATGCCGCGCCCCACCCTGCTGTCCGTCATGCTGCTCGGCCTGACCGGCTGCGCGACGCCGGGCCCCCTGCACGTCTACACGCTCGGAGCGGGCGCTCCTGAAATCGTGCGGGACCATCCCGCGGCGGGCGGAGACACCCATGACTGGCCTGCCTTTGGGGACGGCAATGATGGGCTCACCGGCTTTGCCTACGATCCCTACACCGATCATTTCTTCCTGCGACTCGCCCCGGGGAGCCGGATCCGGGTCGTCGATCGACCGGCCCGCGCAATCAAGCGGGAGTTCACGATCGCCGGTGCTCCGGAATCCGGCGGTGGCGATCTCGCCGCCCGTCCCCGGGACGGCCATCTGTTCCTGGTCCACCCCTCCGCCCCCGCACTCCTCGAAACCACCCGGCTCGGAAAACTGGTCCGGACCATTCCGCTCGAGGGCATGAGCGGCCCACCCGCTGGCGTGGCGGTGGATACCGGCTTGGGGCGGCTCGCCGTCCTCCACGCGGACGGACGTCGGATCACATTTCACGAGGGGGACGGAGCGCAGGTGTCGGCGGTGCAACTCGACCGCGCCGTCACCAATTCCCTCGCGTTCGATTCGGAACGCCGCGAATTCCACGCCCCGCTCCTGGACAGCGGCGGCACCGTCGCTGTCTTTGACGAAAACGGCCGACTGCTGCGGACTGCCACGTCGGGTGCCGCGTTCGTCGATCTCGGGCCCCGTTCCTTCGTCCGGATTTTCTAGCCCTACTTCCGCTACTGGAGGCTGGTGAGAACACAAGCCGTTGATCCATCGTCTGGTCTTCCCAAAGGTCGGGACTACACGAGCGGTTTGGCCGCCGGATATCGGATCTTTGGCGGGGGTTG
>WYBX01000153.1 GCA_011525695.1 Verrucomicrobiia bacterium | reverse complement strand
GGCTCCTGTGCCTATGGTTAGTCTCGCTGAGAAACCACTGACTGGAGAGCCGGATGCGGGAAATCCGCCCGTCCGGTTCGGAGGGAGGGGTGGCGCTAACCCCGCCACTCCTACCCCTATCATGAAGGGCATTCCGAATCACAACGTTCCGAATCTCGTACATGGAGGGCCGTGCTCCGTCACGGCCACTGAAAAACTATGATGCATCCGGCTTGGCTAGAACTCGGCGGGATGCCACTTCCGTGATGTGACCGCCGCCCCCGCTCACCAGCCGGCCCGGACGCCCAGCATCGCGAACCGCGGCATTCCGGTGTTCACGAGTCCGCCCGCCGTCCGGCCGGTCTCGATTCGGGCATCGCCCACATTCTCCAGGTTCACGAATAGTTCGAGATTTGGCCCGAGGCGCCGGCTCACGCCTATGTCCCCGATCACCACTTCGCCCAGGACGAGTTTGTTCTCGTCGTCCTCGAATTGCCGGCCGATCCAGCGCAGTCGTGGCGTGAGGATGAACCCGGCCCATTCCAGCACGGCCCCGAGGGCGGCGCTCTGTCGCGGGACCTGCGCGAGCCGGTTGCCCTCGATGGCCGGGGCCAGCGTGGAGCGGCTCACGGTCGCGTCGTTGTAGAGATAGTCCGCCGTCAGCGTGGACCCTCCCGTGAGCCGCCAGCGGGCGGAGAGCTCGACCCCCTGCACGCGGGTTCGCTCGAGATTGAGCCGCTGCCGGCCCACCCCTCCGGCCGGGATGAAGCCCACGATGGGAAACGCGCCCGGCCCATGCACGAGCGTGACGTTGCCGACCGCATCCCGCAGATCGTTCCAGAACGCGACGGCGCCGACTGCCAGTCGCGGATCCCCCGGCGACGAGCTGCCGGCGGCCCTGCGCAGCAGCGTCCACTCGATCCCCAGTTCGCCGCTGTTCACCTGCTCCGTGCGCAGCGCGGCGTTGGCTTCGGTGACATTCGGGCCGACGCGGAACGGACGGTAGAGTTCATTCAGGGTGGGGCGGCGAAACGCCCGCTGAAGATTGGCGCGCAGCCGCACGTTCTCCGTTGGCTGCCAGCCAACCCCGAGGCTCGGGCTGAAGGCGTTGCCATCGCGATCGGCATAATCGTCATGGCGGAGTTCGGCGCCGGTTATGAGGTCGCCTTCACGACGGTGACCGTTCGTCTCGTTCCAGGCATCCAGCCGCGCGCCAAACGTCGCGCGGAGCGTATCGGAGAGCCGTTGGTCCCGGAGGACATAGATCCCGCCGACCAACTGCCGGCCGCCGGCCACCCGCTGCCGCGTGAAGGCGCCATTGGAGAAGCTGTAGCGTTCGCGCGTCTCACCCGTCACTTGTCGCACGTCCGCTCCGAAGCTGAAACGCTGCCCGGCCGCGTCCCGCAGGATGCCGCTCCACGCCGCGCCGGCCGCATCGGCGGGCACGTCGTACTGGTCGCTCGCGGGGTTTTCGGATGCCCGGGCGGCGTCCACGGCGCTGAAGGTGCTTGTGAACGACTGGCTCTGGAAATAGCCGGTCGCCTCCCACGAAAAGTGATCAGCCGGCTGGCCCGCCGCATGGAGCGAGGCGAACTTTTCCCGGGACGAATTCTGCTGGTGGGGCGTGCCATTGCCCCGCTTTTCCTCAAAAATCCGGACCGAGGCTCCGAGCTGGAACTTGGGAGTGAACGTGTGGCGCCAGTGGGCCGCGGCCCAGCGGTGCCGGCTCCATCCGGGCACGTCGATCGGGCCGCGATCCTCCGGCGCCACCAGCCCGAAACCGTCGGTTGCAAAATCCCTCGCCTGCACCTGCACGGTCCCGGCGGCGGTCGTGTGGACGGTCGAGAGCTCGAGGCTGCGCGTGCCGAAGTCACCAATCAGCGCGGCAACCCGGCGCGGCGTTTCCCCCGCCGGCCCGGCCAGCAGCTGCACGACGCCGCCGAGCGCGGCATTACCCCATGCGGTGGCGCCGCCCCCGGGCACCAGCTCGACGCGGGACAGCCCCTCGCGCGGAACCTTCGCCCACGCCACCCAGCCGCCAAAGGGGTCATTGAGCGGCACGCCATCGAGCAGGATCAGCGAACGGCTGGCTCCGCTCGGCCCCAGCCCCCGCAACGAAACGCCCTGCGCGGTCGGATGCGCAGTAAAGCTGTCGCTGCGCCGGAACAGCGTGAACCCGGGCACGCTGCGCAGCGCGCCGTCGAGGGTCGCCGTTGGCGTGCGGCGAATCGCCTCGGCATCGAGCACGACCACGCTGGCGGCCACCTGCTCCGGCGGCTGCGGCGCCCGGGCAGCGGTGACGATCTGGGCCGGAAGCTGGACCGTCTGGGCGGACAGCGGGGCGAGCGGAGCGGCAATCAGGAGGAGGATGCAGGAAATGGCGGGGCGACGCATGGATGGGGATGTGAGCACGACCGGCCCGATGAGCCGTGGCTGATCCAGTCGGCGGTCGCCTGGCGAAAGCCGGTTGACCGTCGGACTTCAGAGTTCGGCCCAATAAGCACATCCTGCCGCTTCACGCCACCGTCGGCAGCGTTTCGGCGGCGGATTTTCGGGGATTCGGCGGCGCCGGATGATTATGCTCGGCAATGGCCGCTGGTTTTGGAATGGGTGGGACTCCGCGCGAGGCCGCGGGCAATTATGTCACTTTGGGAATACAAGGTCATCACGAGCGGGAAGGGTGGCTTCGCCACGCCCGCCTTGCTGGAAAAGTTTCTGAACGATCTCGGTCGCGATGAATGGGAGATCGTCACGTTTCAAACGCAGCCGGACAACTTTCTCGCGTTCACGGGGCTGGCGCGGCGCTCGACGCAGCGCGACTGGACGCTCGAGGACGCGGCGGCGGCGGCGGCAAAGGCCGAGGCGGAGAAGCTGCGGGCCGAGTTCGAAGCCAAGTTCAAGGCGGCCTCCTCGGCCCCGCCATCTCTCGCCGAGGAACGTGCACCGAGTTTCCTGGAGGAGAAGGCCGCACCTGACGATGGCTTCCGGAAACCGATCGACACATCGCATGATGACGAGCCTGAGCCGGTGGAGGAGGAGAAGGATGAGTGGGACAAGTTGACGGCGGCGGAGGAGGACGAACTCCCCACGTTCTTCGAAGCGATCAAGCCGCACATGCGACGCAACCAGCGGGGCCCCGGCATGTCGGTCGGCGTCGATTACCTGGCGAAAAAATGGGATCAGTCGGAGGAGGATCTCAAGGGTGCGCTGGTGGAATGCGGCTTCGCGGTGCCGGAGGACGAGGATGCGCCGGTCGAGTACCTCGAATACGATGGGGATCTCTACTGGTTGAACGTGAACCGCCGCGGCGAGCTTTGGATCAACACCAAGGAGAAGCCGCGCCCCGTGTTTCGCCCCGTCCAGGCGCAGAAGGTCGTCATCGAGGAGGAAGCAAAACCGGATCGGCGCGGACGGAAGTCGGACTCCGGAGGACGGAAGTCCGCTGCCGCCGGGAGCACTGAACCGGCCGCCGACGCAGGCGAGGCCCCGGCCACGGAAGCCGCTCCAAGTGCCGAACCCGGCGCGCAGCCAGGGGCTGAGGCTGGAGCTGCGGCCGAGCCAGCCGGTCAGGGAGAACCCCGACTCGCCGGTGGAGCGGCTCCGCTCCCGGAGGGGCCCGCATTGCTGGCCAGGATTCGGCCGCACATGCGCCGGAACCGGCGCGGACCTGGCGGATCCGGCAGCGCGAGTTTTCTTTCGCGGGCCCTCAAGTGCCGGGAGCCCGATCTGGTGGCAGCATTTCAGTCGCTCGGGCTGGTCGTGCCCGGCTCCCCCGGCGACCAGCCGGTGAACGTCGAGATCGGCGGCGAAATCTGGTGGCTTAACCAGGATTCACGGGGCGGACTCTGGATCAACGGGCGGGACAAGAAGCCGGGAGAAATGACCCCCGCGGACGCCACGCCGGAGAAGGACACGCCGGCCGCCGCGGACGGCTCGGCAGCGGCCGAACCCGCAGTGAGCTCCGACGCCGTTAGCGGGGCCGAGCCGCAGCCTTTGCATCCGGATCCGGCCACTCCGGTCACCGAGGTCGCCGCGCCGGCAGCACCCGTCCTGACCGAGATTGCTCCAGCAATGTCGTCTTCGGATGCCCCTGCAGCGCCGGCCCCGACGGAGGCCGCTCCCGCCTCGCCGTCTTCGGATGTGCCGGCGGGTGCCGAATCGGCGCCGTCAGCGACGCAGGAGAGTGGCGACCAGGCAAAGCCGGGATCGACGGACGACAGTGCATCGGCGGCTGAGCGTCCGAAATCGGAGGCCAAGTCCGGCGAGAAGAAGCCGCGCCGGCCGCGTACGCGGAAGAAGCCGGAGGAAACCCCGACCGAACAGCCGCAGAATGAGTCGGGCCTTCAGCCCTGAGGTTCTCGTGACGATACCCTGGCCCGTTGGGCCAGGCTGGTATGAAGCGGGCCTTTGGCCCTCAATTGCGCCGGTCAGAGACGCGGCGCTACGGTCGGCCGGTCCCAAGCTGAGTTTGGAGATCATGGGTGCGTGCGGCTGCCGGGGGGTAGCGCCGGTTTTCAACCGGCGAAATGCGTTCCGATTCACATTCTCGGCAAGTTGTGTGGAATGGTCTGGCCAACGGCCCAGGAACTATTCGACGGACATTATCGAGGGCTGAAAGCCCGCTCCATCAGCCCCCGGGAGATCGGTTGGCCCCCGTGCCGCAATCATCGTCGCTTGGCGGCGGTCCAGTGAACTGCTCTTTCAGAAATCCGCGCTGCCGGGGGTGCGGGCGAAAGGAATCACGTCCCGGATATTGGATACACCAGTGATGAACATCAGCATCCGTTCGAATCCGAGACCGAACCCGGCGTGCGGGACGGTGCCGAACCGCCGCAAATCGAGGTACCACCAGTAGTCCTTTTCGCTCAGCTGGTGGTGCGCCATCGCTTCGCGCAGCACCTCCAGCCGCTCCTCACGCTGGCTGCCCCCGATGATCTCGCCAATGCCCGGGACCAGGAGATCCATCGCGCACACCGTTTTCCCGTCGTCGTTCACGCGCATGTAGAACGGCTTCAGGGTCCGCGGATAGTTGTACACCGTGACCGGGCACTTGAAATGCTCCTCCGCCAGGAAGCGCTCGTGCTCGCTCTGCAGGTTGTCGCCCCATTTCACCGGGTGTTCCCAGTTGCGGCCGCATTTCCCGAGCACGTCGATGGCCTCGGCATAGCTGCAGCGCTGGAACGGCCGCTCGAGCACGAAGTCGAGGCGCGTCAGCAGTTCCTTGTCGACGAACTTGGCAAAGAACTCGAGGTCGGCGGCACAGTGCTCCCGGGCATCGCGAATGAGATGCTTCACGAACTGCTCCGCCAGGGTCATGTTGCCCTCGAGATCGCAAAAGGCCATTTCCGGCTCGATCATCCAGAACTCCGCCGCGTGCCGCGACGTGTTGGAATTCTCCGCCCGGAAGGTGGGCCCGAACGTGTACACGTTCGAGAGCGCGGACGCGAAGATCTCGGCTTCGAGTTGTCCGCTCACGGTCAGGTAAGCCTTCTTGCCGAAGAAATCCTTCGCGAAGTCGACGGCACCTTCCGGCGTCAGCGGCGGGCGCACGGGGTCGAGCGTGGTGACGCGGAACAGTTCGCCGGCACCTTCGCAGTCGCTCGCCGTGATGATTGGCGTGTGCACATAGACGAAACCGCGCTCCTGGAAGAACTGATGGATGGCGAACGCGAGCCGGCTGCGGACCCGGAAGACGGCGCCGAACAGGTTCGAGCGCGGCCGCAGGTGTGCGATTTCCCGCAGGAATTCCAGGGTGTGGCCCTTCTTCTGCAGCGGGTACGTGGCATCGGCCTCGCCGATGATCGTGAAGGATTCCGCCACGACCTCCCATTGCTGCCCCTGTCCTTTGGAAGGAACAAGTTTCCCGTGCACCTCAATCGACGCCCCGGTGTGCGTCCGGGCGATCTCGGTGGCGTAATTCGGCAGCGAGGCATCGGCGATCACCTGGATGCCCTTCAGCGACGAGCCGTCGTTGATTTCGATGAAGGAGAAACCCTTCGCATCGCGACGGGTGCGGACCCAGCCTTGGAGATGGATGGCATCCATCGCGGAGGCGGCGTGCAGGGCAGCTTTGACGAGAGTGCGTGGCATGGAGGTTTTTGGGGCTGAACGAAGCCCGGGCCCGTCGCCGAGGCAAACCCGGAAAGGAAGCCGGCTGGCTGATTCATCGGGCTGGCGGACGACACGGGGGTGCGGCAGCCAGATGGCCACAGCGGTCGAGTTGGTTCCATCGCGTCCGCGGACGACGCGGAGGCCGGGCGCCGCCCCGGCCGCTACGTTCCGAACTTCGTACATGGAGGGCCGTGCTCCGTCACGGCCACGAAGACCGAACCGCTGCGCAGAATGGGTTTTCCATTGGGTTTGTGGACGACACGGAGGTCGTCCCTCGTGCGCCTGTGAGGGCGTCCACACAGCGGGGTGCAAGTCCCCGTCAGGCGGAACGTTCACCCGCCTGCAACCGAAGGCTACTGCGTCGTGGCAACACG
>WYBX01000152.1 GCA_011525695.1 Verrucomicrobiia bacterium | reverse complement strand
TGCGCTGCTCATCGGCCGCCACGCTGGGCAGGCAAGCCGTTCTGACAAGAACTTCCACGCGTATCCTGTTCTCTTGTACGTGCGCTAATCAGCGACCCTCCGCAGGATCACTTTTCGTAAACTCCCGTCCCTCCACCGACGTCAAAGTGGAACGCTTACCGAACAAGGCAATCATGAGCAGCCTGTCCCAAGGCGACGGCTGGGCGTTCACCGCCGCCGGCGGCTCGCTGCCCCGGCTACCCGCGATGACCGATCCGGCGCTGCGTGCCGCCCTGCCGTCGATGCAGCCGGCAGCCATCGTCCGGACTGAACGCGCGTGGGCACTGGCCGACGCGGACCACCAATATTTCGTATATGCAGCCGCCGGCGGCGAAGTGGTTCTCGACCTGAATGGCGTTTCCGGCCGGTTCGTGGTGCGTCGCGTGGATCCAAAGAACGGTCGCGTCAACGAATCGCAGGAGACCATCGACGCCGGCCGCCGCGTCACTTTGAGAACCCCGGAAGGTATGACCGCAGTCTACTGGCTGACGCGATGAACGCACCTGCATTCTCCACCGGTTGGCCGGAAACCGAAGCCGGTTCATCGTGCGCTCCCAAGCCAGCGTTTTGTGTCGATCGACACAAAAAGCTGGCTTGGGGAAGCCCGGTTGCGGACTGACACTTATTGGCGACGCGGCGCCCCCGGCCCACCGGCTTTCTTCAACGGGTTCTCGAACCAGACGACACCCAGGAGCGGTTCGTCACGGGCGGCGCCCTGCTGGTTCCAGCGTCCATGCTCCTCCACGTTGGCGACGAGATCGAGATCACCGTCACCATCCACGTCGACCGGCTCGAAATTGTCCCACTTCTCGCCCTGGCCGAACGAATCCACCCAGATGTTGTTCTTGTTGGTCTTCCCCGTCCTCACGCCATTGGAATAATCGCCCCAGCGAATCGCGTGCGTGGTCCAGTTGTCGGGCGTCGGCTTGTCGCCTTCATGCTCCATCCAGAATACGCTCGCCTTGCCCTCGGGAAAGAACCCGGCCTCGTGGAGCAGCCCGCCGATGACGACCAGCTTCCCGTTGCCATTCAGATCCGCAACCGCGGTGGGCCGTGCGAGGAAGCGGGTCGGCTCCGGTTTGAGCACGGCCATTTTTTCCCATTCGTTGCCCGGCAGCTGGAAATAGATATACAGGTGATTCCGTCCCTGGATGAGTGCATCCAGCCGCCCGTCACCGTTCATGTCGGCGACCGCCACCTGCGCCTTGGGATAAAAGTCCCTGCCGCCGGCAATCGAATGAACCTTCCAAGTCTTCCGCAGCTCAGGTCCTTTTCCGGGATTCTCCATCCAACCGACCATCATGTCCTTGAACCCCGTGTCCCAATCCGAATTGCAGTCGACGATGTCGTCGTCGCCATCGCCATCGATATCGGCAAAGATGAACCCGTGACCGCCCAGCCAGCCCGGCGCCAGATCGTGCATGACCCATTTCGACAGGTCACGGCGATCCTTCACCGCTCGCGGCGCCTCGAACCAGCGAATGCCGGAGAATGAATGGTTCGATTCGTGCCTCCGTCCGCCGGCTACGAAATCCATCACACCGTCTCCATTGAGATCCCTCGCCTGGACCCAGAGCCAGTGCCCCACGTCGACGCTGTCGGGAATCGCCTCGCTCGCGGTCCATGCGCCGGGGTCCATCACGCGGTCCGGCGTCGGCCCCCACTGGAAGCGGGCCCGGCTGTAGGTGTCGTTCCGCGGGCCGCCTGCCTCGACAATCACAATGTCGAGGTTGCCATCACCATCGAAGTCACCCGCGTCGGCATTCTCGGCATTGCCCAGTTTCGGCATGACGACGATCGGCCAGGGTTTCCGCACGTCGCCGGATTTGCCGGGATGGAACACGATCGAGGTGTTTCCAGCTCGTCCTTCGTGGATCACGACGTAGTCCGTGAAGCCGTCCTTGTTGAAATCCCCGGGACCGAGGGAATTTGGCAGCTGGTATTTGGTCTCGATTGGGTGGACGGCCCAGTCGGTTTTGGTTCCGGGCGGCTGGGGCTTGAGCTCCCCGCCGCTCAGCGGCGCGAGGCTGACCAACGAAACCGCGATCCATAGCCGAAGTGGAATGTTCTTCATGAGGTTAATTCGTCATTCAATGGGGGATGCATTTATTGGGGATGCGGCGCCCTCGCCGCGTCGAATGCCGTTTCGCATTTCGGACGACGCGGAGGTCGTCCCTGCAGGATTCCGTTTTCGAATCTCAGGATCAGAAGTGGATTCATGGAGGGCCGGGCTCCGCCCCGGCCGCAGGAAGATTGATAGGGGAAATGACGGAGCTGCAGCCCGCCATGGCCTCAACGAACTGGACTTCGGGTCGGAACACAACCACCTCCGCGTGGAACCCGTTGCATGCAATCCCGCTCAGGGGGCTGCCTTCAAATCGCCGGCCTTCACGGTGAGCGCATAAAGTTCCTGGCCGTCGATGTTGAAGACCGAGAAGCGCGCCTTCGCATCGCCGGGGCTGGTGTCAAACGCAAGCAGACCGAAGCTGCAGTCATCGTTGTAGGAGAAGAGCGTTTCCCCGGCGTGAGGATGGGTGCCGTTGTTGGTCAGCTTGCTGCTTTCGAACTCGTAGAGATCGTAGGCGCCTGCCCGTCGATTAATCCGAACGTCGGAACGATGCCGATCGGCCGAGAGGAGCAGGACGCCCTCGATCCGATTCCGGGTGAGGAAGTCGAAGATTTCCTGCCGCTCCTCTTGGTAACCGTACCAGGTGTCATCCGGGCCGCCCTCGGACGAATACGGCTTTGCATCGAGCGCCCAAGGGACCGACGAAGCGATGACCTTGAAGGAGGCGCGGGACCGCCGGAGCGCATCGAACAACCACCGCTTCTGGACGGGCCCGAGCATGGATGGTTTTTCCAATAGGAAATTTTCGCGGTAGTAACGGCAATCGAGCATGAAGATGTCGACGTCGGCCACGGCGAACTGGAACCAGCATCCGGGGCGATCGGGCGGATTACCGTAGCCGGGATTGTTCCAGTTGTTCCGAAACAGCCGCCACATCGAAGGCTTCCACGAGGGTCGATCGACGTAAGGGCCGAAGAAGACGTCGTCCATCGCGCAATCGTGATCGTCCCACATCGCATAAATGGGCGTGCCGGCCGTCAGCCGCCTGAACTCCGGCCGGGACTGCCGTCGGTAATAGGTATAATCGTGAACCGGGCCCGACTCCTCCGGCAGGTCGATATATACATTATCGCCGAGGAATATGAATGCATCGAGCTGCTGCCCGGCCAGAAGATCCCACATCCGTTCGTTTCGCGGGACATAGCCGGCCCCGCCGCCAAAGGCGATCGTGACGGGCCGGCTGGTGGCTTTGGTGGGAGGGGTCCGAAACCGCCACTCCGGCCGGTGCGGCTCCCGTTTCCCCTCGATGATCAGGGTGTAATTGTAGGTCGTGTCCGGCTCCAGGCCGGCGACGGACGCCACCCCCGTGCAATCCGCGTCCACGGTCGTGTGGGCTGGCGACGACTCGAGCGGATCCGTGAAGTCTCCCTTCCGGCTCAGGACCACCTGGAACGTAGCGGCGCCAAAGGTGCGGATCCAGAATCGTGACCGGCCTTCGGCAACGTCGCCCAGCAGCGGACCGTGAACGAGGATCGAACCCATTTCCGCGAGCGCTTGCTTGAAGACATCAGTCTCATAAAGCGGAGCGAGAACCCGGCGCGGGCCGGCCATGAAGCGTTCCAGCGGCAGCCCGGCATCGAGCGCCGCCTGCATAGCCCTGGCCGCATCCGCGGAACGGCCCAGCGCGCAGTAGGCTGCGACCAGGTTGAACCGGGCCTCCATTGCGTTCGGATTCCGTGCGATGTGCTGCTCGCAGAAATCGGCCGTTTCCCGGGCGCGGCCTTCGGCGATGTCCAGCATCAGCCTCTGGCCCCCTCTGTCCTCCCCGCCCTGACCCTTGAAGAAGCGCCGGTCCCAGAGGTCCTGGCTCCCGAAATAAGGCAGCTTCTCACCCGGCAAATACGCCTCGGGCGGGGCATGCTGGATCCCGATCGTCCGCTCGTTCCCAGCCGCCTGGCCGTGGAGAAAGGATGCCGTTCCGAAAAACAGCCCCAAACCGATCGAGAGCGCCCGCCAAGCGCCCTCGCCGCGTTTAGCCCAGAAGCGCCAACGGCGCGGCGTTATTTCAGCCTGGACGGAGCCGGTTCGACGAGCCCACGGTCCCGAGCCCGCCACGGAGGTCGTCCCTCCAGGATTCCGCTTTCGAATCTCAGGATCCGAATTGGATTCATGGAGGGCCGGGCTCCGTCCCGGCCGAAAAGGCCCTGCCGCTTTGCAGACGATGGTTCTCATTCGGTATGCGGACGACGCGGAGGTCGTCCCTCCAGGATACACATTCGAATCCTGGACTCGGAACCGAATTCCTGGACGGCCGGGCTCCGCCCCGGCCGAGGATTCCAAATGACGTGTGTTCATCTGTGAAATTCCATCTGGCACCCGGTCGCGACGGCGTGAAATGCGTGGCATCGGGGAATCGGGAGGCTCGTGGCGGCTCGGGACTAGCGTGTTTTTCTCCCCGCCTTCTTCCTGCCGTCGGAGGCGCGCGTCTTCTTTTCGATCGTCTGCTTGGGTCGCGCGTCGCGATACCGGTCGAGCGCCGCCTGGAGCATTCGTGCCGCCCGCGCCGCCTCTCCGTCGAGCGAGCCGATCGGTTGCGGCTGCTCCTCGAAGGGATCGTGCTGGAGGTCGAAGAAGCTCCCGTCCCGGTAAAGTTTGTAGCGCGTGCTTGCGGCGTACTCCCACTGTGCGGTCGCGCCGCCGTTGCGAGCGTACCAGCTGTAATACCACGGCCGCGGCTCGGCTGGCTGGCCGAGCAGTTGCGGCAGGAAACTGCGGCCGTCCTCGAGCACGCCCTCCGGTATCCCGACGCCTGCCGCCTCGCACAGCGTCGGCAGGAAATCGACGCTCGCCACGAGATCCGTGTTCACACGGCCCGCCGGCACCCGGCCGGGCCAGTTGGCGATGAGCGGCACCCGCGTGCCACGGGCTGTCCGAGTGCCCTTGCCGCCCTGATACGCTTCGCCCTTGAACCGCGAGGTCACGCTCGGATCGGTGCCGTTGTCGCCCAGGAACAGCACCAGCGTTTGCTCCCGGATTCCGAGTTCGTCGAGCCTGGCCACGAGCCGGCCGATCATTCTGTCCATGTACGCCGTCATCTCGGCGAAATGCTTCACGTCCCGATTCAACTGTTCGCCGCGGGCCTTTGGATCCCAGTCCGGGCTGTCGGGGGTCGGCTGGAACGGGTCGTGCGTCAGAATCATCGGGTAGTACAGGAAGAAGGGCTGCTCCCGGTGGCGGGTCACGAAATCGAGCGCGAAATCGTTGATCAGCTTCGGTCCATACTCGCCTTTCCGAAAATCCTGCTCGACGCCGTTGTGCTCCAGCCCGGGATTCGCGTAGCGCGGGGCCCGGTTGGCCGCCTCGCGCGTGTGCTGCCAGAGCAGCGCCTCGTCGAAGCCGAAGTGCTGCGGCAGGTCGCGGCCGGCGCCGAGCTGCCACTTGCCGGTGATGCCGGTGGCATAGCCCGCCCGACGCAGCAGCTGCGCGAAGGTCGTCGCCTTTGGATCGAGCGTGCCGAAATCAATGTAGTTCCTCACATTGTACAGGCCGGTCATGAGCTGCACGCGCGTGGGCGTGCAGAGCGGCTGCACGTGGCATTGCTCGAAGCGCATGCCGGTGGCGGCGAGCCGGTCCAGATGCGGCGTCCGGTAGGACTCGCCGCCATTGGCGGTGACGCATTCATAGCCGAAATCGTCGGCCATGATGAGAACGAGGTTGGGCGGGCGCACCGTGCTGCCGGCAGCCGCAGCGAGGTTTGCCAGGCTGGCCGCGAAGAGCAGGGCAAATGGAAGCAGGCGGGGGTTCATAAGCCATCAGGGTTGCGCAAGATGCCCGTCATGCAGGGCCCGCAGCCGGGCGACAATGTCCGGATGCCGGTCCGCCACGTTGGTGCGCTCGCCGATGTCGTCCTTCAGGTTGGCGAGAAAGATCGGGATCCGCGGCGGCTCCGGCGTGTCGTCACTCGGATCGGCAACGTTGCCGAGCAGTTTCCAGTCGCCGTCACGGACGGCCCAGGAGGCATTCGGACCGCGGCCCGTCTGCCAGTGGAGCGGCCGGCCGGCGTGGGGGCTCGGCGCCGCGGGATCCCGGAGGACGGCTGCGAAGCTGCGGCCGTCGAGGTGCGCGGCGGGGATCTTGACGCCGGCAAGCTCGGCGAGGGTCGGCATCAGGTCGACCGCGTGAATGATCTGATTGCGCACCTCGTTCTCCGGCAACCGGCCCGGCCAGGCGATGATCGCCGGCAGCCGGATCCCGCCCTCGAACAGGCTGAACTTCGCACCCCGGTACGGTCCCGAACTGCCGCCGCCGAAATGCGCGCGCTCCTCGGTCGAATAGCCGTTGTCGGACTGGAACACGATGATGGTGCGCTCACGCAGCCCGAGCCGGTCGACTTCCGCCAGCAGCTGGCCAACCCGCTCGTCCTGCGAAGCCAGAAACGCGGCGTAAAGGTTGCGGGGATACGGCAGGTGTCCAAACCGTTCGAGCCATCGCGTGTCGGGTTGGTACGGATAGTGCGGTGCGTTGAGCGCGAAATAGACGAAGAACGGCCGCTCCTGCTGTCGCTGCATGAACTCGCGCACCTCACGAACCATCAGGTCGGGGAAATACTCGCCATCGTGATGCACTTCCCGGCCGTTGCGGTGCAGGTCATGGATGTTCGGGCCCTGCCAGTAGAAAAAATGGGAGTAGTTGTCGATGCACCCGCCCATGTGGCCGAACGAATGATCGAAGCCCTGGGCATTGGGCATCGTCTCCGGCCTGTAGCCCAGATGCCACTTGCCGATGTGCGCGGTGGCATAGCCGGCCTGCCGGAACATCTCTGCCATCGTGACTTCCGCGGGCGGCAGGCCATCCTTGCCGCCCCGTTGCGAGCTCACGTTCCCCGGGACCCCGGCACGCGCCGGATAACGGCCGGTCAGCGTACCCGCGCGGGAGGGCGAGCAGACCGGCGCGGCGGAATAGAACTGCGTGAACCGCACCCCCCGAAGCGCCAGCGCATCGGTGTTGGGCGTCTCGAGGTCACGGGACCCGTAGCAGCCAAGGTCGACAGAGCCCTGGTCGTCCGCCATGATCAGGATGACATTGGGGCGCGGCTCGGGGGCCGCAGTGGCGGTCGCGCTCGCGAGGAGGAAGAGCGCGATGAATCGGGGTGCGGGACTCTTCATGGGGTCATTTCAGGATAGCGCTGCGTTCCGTAGTGGCGTCAACGCCGCCGTGTGCGGATGGCTGATAATTGTGGCTCAGGCTCTGCAGTCGGTTCTCCTCATTCGGTTGCAGACGACGCGGAGCCGGCTCGACGGGCCCTGCGGCGGGCTCAGGGTCCCGAGCCTGCCGAGGGAGTCGCCCGTCCCCGGATTCGTAGGGGCGCAGTCTTGCCTGCGCCCACCCCGGGGAATCGATCCGTTCTGAGGGCGCAGGCAAGGCTGCGCCCCTACGGCTGCATGATTGCGACGTTCTCTTCAAAAGGTCATCCGCAGACCCGAGGTCCATGAACGACCATCCTCATTATATACCCGCATGAATTCCGGCCGTTCGTAATACCGGTAGTCCTCGTACTCCTCGGTCAAATTGCGGACGGTCACGAATGCCTTCCAGCCATTCCGAAACGTGTATGCCAAGGAGGCATCGAGGAACCGCAGCGGCGCCCTTATCCGATCGCTCAGTCCCGCATCATCGAAGTTGGAGACCTGCCGATCGGTCCAGGTGTAACTGCCGCGAATCTGGAACCCGTATTTCTCCCAGTACAACTGGCTGCTCAAAATCTGCCGCGGCTGATCCTGCGTCCGCGGATCGCGCGCGAATCCCGTGATGGTGAACGGGTTTTCACGGTCCGTATAAAGCTGCCGATCCTGCTGCCCGCGGATGTTGCTGTAATTCACGACCGTGCCGAGGCCGTCCAGCGGGGATGGCAGCCGGCTGAACCGGTGCTGCCAGGAAAGCTCATACCCCTTCAGCTCACGCTTGCCGCCGTTTTCCGGCCGCGAAATGGTGACGTACTGTGGCTGGCCGCCGCTGACCACCGGATCGCCAAAACGGTCGACGGCCTCGATGTTCGTCGGATGGCTCGCGGAGAAAATGAAGTCGTCGATCGTCTTCCGAAAGACCGAAGCCGAAATGTAATTGCCGTCGCCGTAGTACCACTCGGCGGAAAGATCGAGATTGTCCGACCGCGCCGCCTTCAGGTCCGGGTTACCCACCTCCCAGTCGCCCGCAGCCAGGGAGTCCGGATCAATGAAGTTCTCGAGGAGGCGGTTGTCGCGCGGTATCACGTCGATGTAGTCGGGCCGGGCAATCGAGGTCGAGTAGCCGAGCCGGATCACTTTTCGCTCGTCGGGCCGGTAAACGATCGAAGCACTCGGGAAATAATCGGTGTACGACGTGCCCCGGTAGATGTCGCGCACGGCGAAGCTCCCGCGAATCTCGGCCGGGACCCGGCTGGGCGTCCAGCCGTATTCCCCCTTGAACTTCTCCACCCGGACGCCACCGAGCAGGCGCAACGTCGAGGTCAGGTCCACCGTGGCCATGGCGTAGGCCGCATAGGTGTTTTCCTCGGTGTCGTCGAAATTATTGGCGGAACGGTCGAGCTCCGATTCCGGATCGAACGAGAACTGCTGCGGATTCTCGTGAAAGTATTTCACGAAGTCCTCCGTGTTCTGCACGTCACCAATATATTGGAACCGTCCGTCGAAGATGCTGAAAGGCGTGAAGCCCACGGTACCCGCCGGCACCGAGATGAGCCCGCCGGTTGCACCCCCGTATCTGATGCTGGGATTCCAGTTCTCCCGGGTGTTGCGGAACCACTTCGCGCCGACCTTCGTGCTCACGGGCCGGTCAAATGCCCACTGCCGGGTCCAATCCACCTTCGCCTCGATGCTGCCTGCAGTATTGTCGTACTCCGCCATGTCGAAAACGGGCCACTCATAGCGGGCGTGGTCCGAGAACACGTCCGTGCCGTTCGGGACCCCGGCCACTCCCTGCGTGCGGATGTCGAAGACCGGGAAGTACGGATCGGAACGCTGGAACGTCCAATCGAGGTTTCGGCGGAACGGGTTCGCAACGGGATATCGGAAGGTGGACTGGTACTGCGTCGCAGAGAAATCCGAGCGGGCCATGGACACCAGCGCCTCCAGCTTCCCGTCGGGCAAGTCGGTCTCGGAACTGAGCGTCATCTTCAACTGATCGAATTCCCGATCCGGGCGGAACCGGTCTACCTTCTGCACGCGTGCCCCGCGTCCACTTGCGCTCGAGCCGTCGGGTGACGTCAGGGTTATGTTGTCGAGTTGGATCGCCGCCCGCTTGGTGCTCTCGTCCTTCACCCGCCAGTTGTAATACGGCTTCAGGCTGATCCGCGTCGTTTCGGATGCCTTCCAGTCGAGTGAACCATTGAACGTGAACCCCACCACGTCCTCCTCTTTGCGCTCGGGGCCGCTCAATCTGAGAATCGGGACCGCTGCCGGATCGATCGCGTCCGCCTCGTTCTCGTAACGCCCCTGGGTTTCCCCATAGACGCGATCGTAACGCCGGTAGGTCGCATTGACGACGATGCCCCAGGTGCGACTCTGGTTGAGCACGTCGCGGAAGAAGATCTGGACCTGCTCGCCGCTGCCGCCGAAGTCCCACCACAGGTACGTGGGGGTCACACTCAGCGTGCGCTGCCGGGAGTTGAATGCGCTGCCGGTCCGGATGTTCACGATGCCGCCGACCGCGGTGGCGTCGAGGTCCGGAGTCAGGGTCTTGATCAGCTCGATGCTCTGCGCGGTTTCGGCCGGGATGAGCTGCATGTCGAAGGCGCGCGTGGCGCCGGAATCGCCGAGCCCGGCCAGCTGGGAGGGCGCCTGGACGATCGAGGCGCCATCCATCACCAATGCGTTCAGCTTCCCCTCGGCACCCCGGATGGAGATTTCGCCCTTTTCACCAGTGACATTAACCCCCGGCATCCGGTTCAGCGCACTGCGCATGTCGATGTCGGGCATGTTGCCGAGCGAGTCCGCCGAAACGATGTTGGTCAGCCGGTCGTTCCGCCGCTGCTCGTTCAACGCGTGAATCTGCGGGCCGGCGAACGAGCTCACGACGAACGGTGCGAGCTTCACGACCGTCACCTGCAGCGCGATGGAAATCGGCCGCGCCTCGCCGGGCCCGACCATCACCGGCTCCTGGTGCTTGTCCGCACCAAGGTAGTTGACGCGGATGAGTTGCTGGCCCGTGGGCACGTTGGTCAGCCGGAACCGGCCGTCGGTGTCGGTCGACGTTTCCAACGCTCCGTCGCCGATGGAAACACGCGCGCCAGCGAGTGACTGCTTGGTCTCGGCATCGAAGACTTCGCCGGCGATTATGCCCGACTCCGCCGCACGGACCACGGTGGAGAGACCGGGCATGCAGGCAAGGAGGAGGAACGATGAGAACACGATACCGGGGTGATGAATCGGCGTCTTCATGCGCACAGATGGGGTTGGTGGTCTTGGACTCCGCTCCGCGGGAGCGGTCCGGCTCGAGGCGGGCGCGAGCGGTGGCAGGGTGATGGTCGGCGTCGGTGCCTCAAGCGCGTCGTAGTGCAATGCGTTGCGCACAGGGTGGGAAATTGGCGACAGATTATTCACTGGTTTGCCCGCCATTGCGGGACGGATCGCGCACCGGATTTCGCAGCGAGCCAATCCCGTCGATGACGCATTCCACCACATCGCCGTGCCCCGCAAATGCGGCGCCGCGCGGCGTGCCGGTCAGGATGACATCACCGGGCTCGAGCGTGCAGTAACGCGAAATCAGCGCGATGAGCCGGGGCAGCGGGCTGATCATCAGATCCAGCGAACTGTCCTGCTGCAGGCGTCCGTTGAGAAATGAACGCACCCGGATCGAGGAGAGATCCAGGCCGGTCGCGATGACCGGGCCCATCGGGCAAAACGTGTCGCACGATTTGCCCAGCGTCCAATGACCGTCCGGGTGAAACAGCTCCAGGGCGGCGTAGTCGTTCGCGATCGTATAGCCACAGACATATTCCAGGGCCGCGGCTTCGCTCACGGCACGGGCGCGCCGGCCGATGACGGCGGCGAGTTCAGCCTCGAATTTGATCCGCCCAATCCCCGGCGGGAGGCTGACCTGGGCGTTGGGTGCGATCACGCAGCGGGAAGGCTTGTGAAAGAGGATGGGAAGGTCCGGCGGCCCGGCACCCAGCGAGGCGGGATTCAGGGCGAAGTTCTTTCCCACGCCAATCACCTGGGCCGGAATCAACGGACACAGGTAGTCCCACCCGGCGATGTCGAATGCTCTCCCGGTGAACTTCAGCTGTTCCCAGGGCGCGCTCGCAGTCTCCCGCAATTGATCATGCTCCAGGACCCCGGCAATGGGCGCACTTCCGTCGGGAGGCTGCAGACGGGCGAAGATCATGGGCGGTTAGGGGACGGCTCGCGGAGCCGGGGGAGTGTGTGGCAGCGCAGGCCCGAAGGTGGCGAGAAACGCGTCGTGCAACCCGTTCCACAAGTCCCGACACGACGGCGGCAACAGCGGTTGACTTCACCGTCCGGGCGAAGCTAATTCGCGCCGCTTTCCCTCCCCATGCCGCAGCACTCCGGAGTCCCCGATCCAGTCCCGTCCGGCGCGCCGACCGACGATCCCTCGTTGGCGGCAATCGCCCGTCGGGCCGGCGTGGCACGCTCGACCGTGTCGCGGGCGCTGCGCGGCGATCCGCGGATCACCGCGGAGACGACCCATCGGGTCCGGGCCGCGGCTGAGTCAATCGGTTATCGCCCCAATCCGCTGCTTTCGACGCTGATGGAGCGGATTCGAGCGCAGCGCGCCATTTCATTCCAGGGCATGATTGCGATCATCACCGATCATCCGGACGCGGCGCGGTGGCACGAATTGTGGCATTCATGGTCCGAGCTGCAACGCGGTGCGGTCGAGCGCGCCCACGAACGGGGTTACGAGATCGAATGCATCTCCACCCACGGCATGCCGCAAGATGGCCAGCGACTGACGAAAATCCTGCGGGCCCGGGGAATTCATGGCATCTACGTGGCGCCACGATTCGGGGATCGGCACCTGTCCCTCGGCTGGGATCAATTCAGTGCCGCCACCACCGGCCGCTCGTTGCTCGAGCCGAAACTGCATCGGATCACCTACGACAGTCTTCATGGCGTCCAGCTGGCCTGCCGGAAGCTGCGCGACGCGGGTTGCCGGCGGATCATGCTCTATCTGCGGCAACGGGAGGACCTCATGACGGATCGCAATTACGTCGCCGGCTTCCTGCTCTTTTCCGAATCGGTTCCTGCCAGCGATCGCATCCCGCCCTGCGTGGTGCCCGAGTATTCCCGGGAATCGTTCCTGTCCCTCGTCCGCGAGTTTCGCCCGGATGGCGTGGCCTGCCATACCGATCAGGTGCTGGCGTGGGCCGCGGAGGCCGGACTGCGCGGTCCAGCCGGCGGCCTGCCATTTGCGCACCTCGACCATCTGCCGGAGCTGACCCAGTTCGCGGGAGTGAACCACAACAACCACCTGATCGGGCGCGCCGTGGTCGATTTGATCATTGCGCAGATTCACCGCGCGGAGCGGGGTACGCCGGAGCAGCCGCTGACCACAGTCGTGGAGGGCTCCTGGGTGGACGGACCTTCCTTGCAGTGCGAGACGCCGGCTCCGGCCATGAAGGAACTCGCGGTCTAGGCCGAACATTGCGCACGGCGGGCGGGGGCGCCGCATCCCGAACGATGAGTGATCGACGCGAAGATGGCCGGGGCGGAGCCCGGCCCTCCATGAATCCACCCAATGCAACGTAGTGCACACCCGCACATTGGCGGTTGACCCGGGCAGGATCTATCGATTGCGGCGGAATACACCTCTGTCACCGTGGCCTGGTTCTGGAATTCCGAGTGGCTCTGACCTGCCTCCCCTCAACCCCATCACAGATGAATACGGCTCGCTGCATCGCCTCGGCGCTCTCAATTGCATTCGTCTTTCTCGACTCTTCCGGACGCACGGCGGCGCCGGATACCGGTGCTGCGTCAGCTTCGGCCCATTCCCCGAATGTCCTGTTCATCGCCGTCGACGATCTCAACGACTGGATCGGTCCACTGGGTGGCAATCCGCAGGCAATCACCCCCAATTTCGATCGGCTGGCGCGGAGTGGCGTCTTCTTCACCAACGCCCACTGCACGCAGGCCGTGTGCACGGCGTCGCGCAATTCGATGCTGAGCGGACTTCGCCCGTCGACCACCGGCTGGTACGATAACATGCAGCCGATGCAAAACACCTACCGGCAGGTGATGAAGGACCGGCCGTGGCTGCCGGAGCATTTCAAGCGCAATGGCTATGTGACCATGACTGCCGGCAAGATATTCCATGCCGGCGCCACCGATTACCCGGAAAAGATGGCCGACTTCTGGACCGACGCGCACCCCGGCATCGCTGTCGCCGGCGGCACCACGCCGCGATCGGTCTTCTATGGCCCGACCCCGAAGGGAGGAAGCCAGCTCCGGAATCGCTGGGGCGCCGCCCTGACGCGGGGCGCCGACCTTTGCGGTGGACCGCTGGATCCGAAGGATATTCCCGGCGGAAGGATGGCCGATGAAATCGTCGCGGATTACGCCATTGCGAAACTCAACGAGCCGCATGATCAGCCGTTCTTCCTCGCGGTGGGCTTCGTCCGCCCGCACACCCCCTATACCGCGCCCCGGAAGTATTTCGACCTTTACGACGCGAGCAGGATCCAGGTCCCATCCGTGCCGGCGGATGAATTCGCCGACATCCCCGTGATCGGCAAGGCGATCGCATATGGCTACGCAAACATCGGCGATCACGCGGCCGTCAGCGGGATGGATGCCGATTATCCGCGGCTGCTCGTGCACGCGTACCTTGCCTGCATCTCATTTGTCGATGCCCAGATCGGCCGGGTCATGGCCGCGCTCGAGAACAGCCGCCATGCAAACAATACCATCGTCGTGTTATGGTCGGACCACGGCCAGCATCTCGGAGAAAAGCGCAACTGGCGCAAACAGACCCTCTGGGAGGAAGCCACGCGGTCGGTGCTCTATTTCCGGATCCCGGGGATCCCGGCAGTCGGTCGGAATCACTCCCCGGTGAGTCTGCTCGACATCTATCCCACGCTCGTCGAGGCAAGCGGATTGCCTGCCGCCGCACACCTCGAAGGCACCAGCCTGCTGCCGCTGATCCGTGACGTCGACGCCCGCTCCGGCCGTTATGCAGTAAGCACCTGGCGGTATGGAAACCACGCGGTGCGCAGCGACGATTGGCGATACATTCGCTACCGCGACGGCACGGAGGAACTTTACGATCACCGGGCCGATCCGCAGGAACATGCCAACCTGGCGGCCGATCCCCGTTTCCGGGCAATCATCGAGGATCACCGCAAATGGCTGCCAAAGACCGATGCACCACCGGCCGGCGAGCGATTCTGGGAGGGAGACGAACTCTCGGCCCGGTTGGAAAGGTTCATCACGACCGGTGTGCCGGCCTGGTTGAATTGAACGGTGCGATTCGGAATTCGGTTTTCGCGCCGGAAGCTGCAACGCGTTGCATCAGGCCCGCGTTGCCACCGGCGCATCGTCCTCACTAATCCCTTCCTCACCGAGTCAACTCCCCGTCGCCACCTTGGAGGTGCCACCAGTCCCCGACGCCTGGCAACGGAACTCCCGACTCGGGCATCCCCCGCCATCATGTATTCAATTGCCCTCCTGCTGCTCCTGCTGCTGTCCGGCTTAACGACGCCCACGGAGGCCGGTGAAATCCGGCAGCCCTGGCCAATGCACAAAATCGACAACGATTTCCGCGTCGCCAATTCGCTCAATGCCCGCGACGTCAACGGCGACGGTTGGATGGACTACTCCGTCATCGACGAATCGCTGGGATTGCAGACCGTCATCTTCCATCCCGGCACGAACGGCGATGTCCGCCAGACCTGGCCCAAGGTCGTCCTGGCCAAGACCGGACACCCCGAGTATTCGTGCCTCGGCGACCTCGATGGCGACGGCAACGTCGACGTCGTCGTGGTCGACGGCGACGACATGTCGCGTGGGCTTCAAACCGGCGTGCGGATCTGGTGGGGACCTCCCCGGGATCAAGTCACGAATCCCACCGCATGGCGCGATGCCGGCCACATCCCCGGCACCGACGGCCTGCAGTATCTCTACGCTGAATGCCTGGACATCAACAACGATGGCGCGCTCGACATCATCGTGGGCGGGCGGCGCCACGCCGTTAACAAGCAATATGCCGGCATTCGCTGGCTGGAGGCTCCCCGCGACGAATCTCGCCGCCGCGACCTCGCCCAATGGAAGATCCACTTCATCGACGAAGACGCACTTTCCGGCCATGGCTGGGTGATCGCCGATATCGATCAGGACGGAGACAGCGATCTCGTCGACGCCAACGCCGATTGGGACACCTCCGAATGGGACGAGGAGCTCTACTGGTACGCGAACCCCGGCCCCGGCTCACCCGCCCAGTTGAAGCCCTGGCCCCGCCACTCCATCTGGAAATCCACTCAGTTCTATGCCAAGCCGCAGGTCGGCGTCGCCGACGTCGATGGCGACGGACTCACGGACCTCGTCACGCAGACGCAGAATTTCGTCTTTCTCTTCCGCAAGACCAGCCTCGAGCCGGTGACCTGGGAGCGCATCGCTATCCAGAAGCCCGATCTGATCCAGTGGCTTGGCCGGCCCATCAAGTTCGCGGACCTGAATGGCGACAACCGCATCGATATCGTTGGCGCCTTGATCCACAATGACGGCAACCTGCCGAAGGACAAAGCCGCGGTATTCTGGATGGAATACGTTGGAGACAAGCCAGGCACGGACTGGCGCATCAACGTGATCAAGTGGTCGGATGGCGCCAACACCCGCCGTCAGTTTGTCGGCGAGAAATGGGATCATCTGCTGTTCTCCGACGTCGACGGTGACGGCGACCTCGACATCGTCGGCAACGTCGAGGAGCACTATGTCTCTGATCCGCGGACCCGGAGCGCCCGCTCGTTCTTCAGCGTGGTCTGGTTCGAGAATCCCCTCCGGTGATCCGCGTCTGCGTTGCGCCACTCATTGCTGGGGGTGCGACGCCTCCGCCGCGCCGAATGCCGTTTCGCATATTTGGACGACACGGAGGTCGTCCCCCAATGAATGGGTCTCCGAATGCTGGGATCAGAATTGGATTCATGGAGGGCCGGGCTCTGTCCCGGCCATGTTTGCCTTGAGCGTCCAACGCCGTTCAGCAACGCAGCCTGCGGGCGCAGTCCCTCGACTGCGCTCGGGGCCGTAAGCCCTTCGGCTGTGCCCAGGACGAGCATGTCGAACGGGCTGGCTGCAACCCCGATCATTTCTTCAATGTGGCGATCAGGTAATCCGTCATCGTGGAAAAACGCCGGTCCGGCTTCCCGGTATAATTCACGATCACCTCGACGCCCAGTGGCTGGAGCTTCTCCGCCAGCATCACGCCGAACAGCGCGGAATGCGTCGGATCCTTTTGCACGGTGCCCTTGACAGCGGGTTCCTGCTGGGACCCGAAAAGGTACAACGGCGGATCGTCCGCGGTCGCGTGTTCGATCGGCGAATACTCCTTGATCCACGGAAGCACCTTCTCGCGATTCTCGAAAAGCCGCTGAAATTCCTCGTCCGGCTCCTTCCCGTCCTTGCGGAAGCCGAACGCGTGGGCGCCATACCGGCTGTTGGGAATCCATTCGCGGTTCCGCTGCGGATCCAGCGATGTCTGCGGATTCGACACCGCCGCGCACCACAATCGCGTGCTCTCGCGCGCCACCGGATCCGCGCTCGCCGGGTCGGCCATTTCGTCGTGCAGCGCGAGCCACAGCGCCGAGCAAGCGCCGGCCGAGCCCCCGCTCGCCGCGATCCGCCGTCGGTCGAGGTTCCATTCCGCCGCCTGGCTGCGGACGAACTGCAGCGCACGCTTCGCGTCCTCGAGCGGCCATCTCACCGGCGGCTCGACGCCCGCTTCGATCGCCTGTGAAACGTAGCGGTAGTTGATCGAGATGACCGAGATCCCCGCCGCGCGGAGTCTGCCGATGTCCACCAAGGCAGCCACGCGCGCCTTGTCTCCGTTCATCCAGCCGCCGCCATGGATGAAGAGCACTGCTGGCGTCGGGCGGCTGGACGCTGCCGGCCAGAAATCCAGCACCTGCCGCGCGTGTGCCCCGTAGGGGACGTCGGCCAGCGTGGGTACGGGCGGCTGAGGCCCTGCCTTCCTCGCTGGCACGTTGGTGGCCGGCTTGCCCGTCTCGCCCGGGGGCGCCCCGGCGGCCCGGGACGGGGCGGCAAGGAGCGCGGCAAACAGGACGGTCGCGAGCAGCCGAAACAGCAAGTGCATCATTGGGGAGGGCGTAACCCAGCCCACATTCTTCACAGTTTTGCCGGAAATCGAAGCCGATTCATTCGTGCGCTGCCGAGCCAGCGTTATGTGTCGATCGACACAAAACGCTGGCTCGGCAAGTCCTTTTGCCTCAAGGCACCATGGGATCCTTCGTCGATTTTCCCGTTGCGATCGTCCGGCCATCCGGCAACCCGGATATGAAGTTGGCTGGCGCGTTCCCTCGCGCCCTGCGCGGTTCCCAGGTGACCCGGTCCCGTCAGAAGCTCGTGCCGGCGGTCAGCCGAAATGAAACCGGCTCGTAATAGCGGACCGCCCGCTCCGGCACGGTGATGGTCTGCGCCCCGGCCGTGGTCGACGGCACCAGCGCGCCATCCGCCGGGTTGATATGCAGCGTGCTCGCGCCGTACGTGACCTTCTTCTGCTCGTCGAGGAGGTTGTTGACGTTGAGCCGGAAGTTCCACATCCGGCGCGCGATGGTCCGACGATACCCCAGCCCGAGGTTGATCTTGTAGTCGGCGGCAAAACGCGGCTTCAGCCGCTGGTTCTCCAGGTTCTGCAGGTTGCGGGCGCCGTTGTTGATGGCCACCTGGCTCTGGCGCTCGCCGTTGTACAGTATGCCGACCCCGAGATCGAAGCCACGCATCGTGCCCTCGGTGAAGGTGTATTTGGTCCAGAGCGACAGTGAATTGCGCGGATTGTCGATCGTGCGTGCACCGCTGATTTCGCCGGAAAAGTCATAGCTCGCCTCGTCGAGATTCGCCCGGCGGGTCTCCAGTGGAATGCCCATGTAGTTCCACCAGGAATCGTACTCCGTCCCGCTCGGCTGGTCGACGACCTGGAAGCCGCCCGTGACTCCCTGGACCAGATAGGTGTAGGTGAGGACGGAGGACAGGTTGTCCGTCAGGTTGAAGTACAACTGCAGATCGATGCCCTTGGTCTGGTCGTCGTAGGCGGTGTCGGAGTTCCGGTTCATGTAGCCGTTGTTGGCATTGAATGCGCCGGCACCGCTGCCGACCGTGGCCTGCTGCAGCGCCGTGAGATTACCGACGTCGGAAGCGGCGGCGTCCATCGCACGTCGCAGCGGATCGCTCGCCGCCGCGCCCAGCGAACCATAGTCGACCAGGATGTATCCCCCCTGCTGCGGCGCACCGGCAACCCGCGGGTGGCTCAGGTCGGCTGCGGCCACATAGCCCACCGGCAGCAGGTAGGTGACGGGCTGGTTCGTCTGGAAGGTTGTGAAGGCCGAATTGGTCACGGCATAGGCGTTGGGACCGGTGCCGCTCACCTGCGTGTTGGCGGTGAATCCGCTCCGCTTGGTTGCCTGGTTGTTGCTGCGGGGCTGCGGGGCCCAGAACAGATTATAGACGGCATTCTCACGCTGGATCCGGAAGGCAGCCACCGACGCGGAGACCCGGGGCCGGCCGTTGCGATCCTTCCACAAATCGAACTTCACCCCGAGTTCCTCGCTCTGGGTCTTTTCCGCCTTGAACGGATCACCGGCCCCATCGCGCTGGCCGGTGTTGGGGAACACGCCCGCCGCCGACACCGCGTAGACGGAAATGTCGGGCGTGACCGCGAAGCTTACCCCGAGCGTCGGGCTCGTCTCCCGCTGAACCCTTCCGCCGAACCGGTACCCCTCCACCTTCGGCGTCTGGCCGGGCGTGCTGTTCGCACTCGCATCATAGGTGCTTGGCTTCACCCAGTTCGCGAGGTCGCTGTCGGGTTGGGTCGGGTCGGCTTTTTGGAAGGTATACTGGAGGTCGCGCACCATGTAGCGATCCCAGCGGAATCCTCCGATCACCGTCACGCGTTCACTGCCTTCACGATCCTGCCACCAGCGTCCCTGGTAAATGGCGTAGTGGCCGGTGTTCCATTCCACGAAGAGCTGATCGCGGAACGGCCGGACCTGCTCGCCGGCATAGCGGATGCCACCGAAATCCCCGAAAGCGACGAACGAGCGGTTCGTGCCGCCGGTCACGTTGCTCGTGACCTGGGCGGTGGTGCGCTGGCGCTGGTCGACATTCTGGTCCATCCGGCCCACCAGGAGACTCTGGCGGTTGCCAAAGAGGGTGAACTCGTAGTTGAGGTCCAAGCGGGTCTGGCGAATGAACGTATGGCTGTCCGCCATGGCCCACTGGTAGCTGACGGTCTTCCACCAGGTCTGCGCCGGATTGACCGGATTGGGCCCGACATTTGTCCACAGTCCCACCCCGGTCGGCGCCGCCCCCGTGGTGTTCGCCGTGGTGACGCTCTGGGAATCCAGCGTGCGCCGCCGGGTCAGCTTGTCGGAATAGTTCGCCGAGCCAACGAACGTCAGGCCGCGAAACAGCTTCTGTGTCAGCTCGATGGTGCCGTTGAAATAGTCGTCCTCCACGAAGGTATCCCCGCCGCTGAGCCGGAAGAACCGGTCACGACCGAAGCGGTCCCGGGCGACATTGGCCGTTTCGTTGAATTCGTTGACGTTTTCGGCGACGCGCAGCCCCAGCGCGTTGCGGACATTGCCGGCGTTCGCATCCGGCAGATCCTTGAACTGGTTGCCCTCGTTGCGGAACCGGCCGTATTCGATGTCGAGAAAGATGTTCGTATCGCGGAACGGCCGATATTCCAGCGCCGGCGTAATGAGCATGCGGGTACGGTCGTCGAAGTCGTCCGGGCTGCTGGTGCTCTGGTAGACGAGCCCGACCCCGTAGTTGAGCGGGCGCGCGCGCAGGATCGGGCCGGTGTTGTAGAGCTCCGCCCGTTGGAAGTCGTCATTGCCGAAGCCGAGCCGGACGGTGGTCCGGGGCGTGGCCCGGGGATAGCGCGGCGTGATATTCACGATTCCCCCCAGCGCCGCGACGCCGTAAAGCAGCGACTGCGGGCCGCGGGCAATTTCCTGCCGGTCGACATTGATGACATCGGTCACGGTGTCCTGGCGGAACCCGCTGCGGAGGAAGGAACGGGTGTTGAAACCCCGGATGTTCAGCGAGGCGCTGTCGCGGGAAAGCGCGCCGGTCTGCTGGCCCGTGCCGGAGGGGCTGTACATGAAGTTGGTCGAGGCCTGGTACTGGTGTGGCGGGCGAGCGTGAACAGAAACCCCTTCGCCGAACGAACCGTATGCTGCGCCCGATATTTCCAGATCCGGAGGTACGACTCCTGGACCACGTCCTCGATATCGTGCACCGTGGGAAACGTCGCCCGCAGGTAGGACCTGAGCTGCACCCCGTGTAACTGCACCTCTTCCGCAAACCAGCGGGATTGCTCAACGCTGGACGGCTCGGGGTTTGTTGGCGGGGGGCTCACTCGGTACTTGGCCTGCGTGGGCGTATGGCACAGCCCGGCGCGAAAAGACAAGTCCGGTTTTTCGACGGCGCACGCGACCCCGCCCGACCCCGCCCACCAGGAATCCAATTCCGATCCCAGCATTCGAATATCCTTCCCGCTTGTTGGGAATGCGGCTCGCCGCGTCTCGAAGCGTTCGACCTTCCATCCGCGACGAGGGCGTCGCGGCTCCAACGGCATGAGTTCAGTTTGGAAAATGGCACCCGGAGGGACCCCCGCCGCAGCGCTTGCAGATTTGAATGGAAGAATCGCTCCGTAGGGGCGCAGCAAGCTGCGCCTCTACGGGACCGAATTTTCGAATGCGAATCCCGCAGGGGTTCGCGTTCCAGCCGCGTCGCAGCCCGCTCGAGCCGGAGCCGGAATCCTGTCGGCCTTACAGCTTCTTCGGGGTGGACGCCGGCGGTTCGGAGCCAAGCACTTGTCCATCCTCCAGCAGACGCTGCCGCAACCGTGCATACGGCATGTCCTGCACCGCCAGCTGGCCGTCAATCGCCAGCACCGCCGCCGTCGCGGCGGACTGCCCCAGGATCATGAATACCGGCTCCATCCGGATCGATCCGAACGCGATGTGCGAACTCGAGACGCATACGGGCACGAGCAGGTTGTCCGCCTGGCCGCGCTTGGGCACCAGCGAGCCGTAGGCAATCTCATACGGGCCCTGCAGCGGCACCCCGATGTCGCCCTCGTTCTGCACCTGGCCTTCCGGCGTGATATAGCGCTGCACGTTGTGCGAATCGATCGTATAGCTGCCCATCCCCACCGCATCCGGCGTCGGCCGCTTTTTCAGCAGCTCCTGTTCCGTCATCACGAATAGGCCGATCATCCGCCTCGCTTCGCGCACATAGATTTGGTGCGGCCAGCCCCCAGTGTCCCTGAACTCGTCCTTCGGCAGCCCCCAGCGGCTCATCCGCTCGCGGACCGCGGCTGGCACGCGGGGATCGGTCGTGATGAAATACAGCCAGCCCTTCTGATAGGTTTCGTGCTCCCGGATGATTTCGCGCCGGCGTTCGTAGCTCGCCTCGGGATATTCGTAATTCATCCCAATATTGTCCGTGCTGAAGGGTCCGTGATTGTTCGTGTCGGTCTTGCGATTGGGGATCGGATCGAACTTGTGGAATGTCTCCTTCCACCCCGCGGCGTAGATGCGGGCAAGCAGTTCATATTGCTGCGGATCGTAGCCCTCCGGCTTCGCGAACGGAATCCGGTTCTCCGGGTGATCCGTGAGGCACATCCGGAAGCAGTAAGCCTGCACCCGGTGGTCGCCCTCACCGCGGTTCCCCGGATTCGCCGCGCTCACCCGCGGCAGCACGCCACTCTGCGGATCGCCGGGCACCACATACGGACTGATTTTCTCCGGCAGGACCCCGAAGTGATGCCGGTGATGGAGCACGCCCGTCTGTACGCCATTCCACTCCTCTCCGTAGGTCCGGTTCGCCTCCCGGCCGACATGATACTGCACGCCGGCCGCCGCCATCAGATCGCCCTCATAGGTCGCATCGATGAACATGCGTCCGCCATACGATTTCCCGCTGAGCATCGTGATCGACGTGATCCGCGCGCCGGTTTTGCGGACGCCCTTCGCGCGGTCCAGCCACTCGTCGCGGTGCACGGGGATGCCGTGTTCGCGCACCAAATCTTCGAAAATCCCTTCCGCCACGCCCGGTTCGAAAATCCACATCGTCCGCTGCCCGCCATCGATTGCCGGCGTACCCTGCCCCCGGTTGCCGTAGCTGGATTTCTCCTGCCAGCGCCAGGCCCCGGCAGTGTCGTAGTGCTTCCACACCCGATGATAAAATTCCCGCGCCAGCCCGCCAATCACCGCCTTGTTGCCGGTGTCCGTCCATCCCAGGCCGCCACTCGTCAGTCCGCCGAGATGCCGGTCGGGGCCGACCACCACCACCGACTTGCCCATCCGCTTCGCCTGCACCGCCGCGATCACGCCGGCACTCGTCCCACCATAGACGACGACGTCGAAGTCCGCCGCCGCGAGGCCGGCATTGCCCAGCACCAATCCGATTCCCAGCCACGCCAGCTTAAGATGAGCCATCGCAGTGGAATGGGTCCCGATCCCCACCGTGTCCAGCGCGACTGGCGTAAAGTGGCATCTGCCTGAGAACTGGGGAGCCGCGATGCTCTCCGTGCGGCCGGACGGGTTCGAGCCAGCGTTTTGTGTCGATCGACACAAAACGCTGGCTTGGGATTCCTGGAGGGCCGGGCCCCGTCCCGGCCGCATTTGTCTCAGGACGCCAGGGAAACCCTCGTGATTTCCCCGTTGCGCTCGTCCGACTGTCGCGCAACTCGATGAGCCATGAAGCTGGCACTGGCGCAAATTCGGATCGTGGGCGGTGCGCGGGAGGCCAATCTCGCGCGTGCGGAGTGGGCTATCGCGAGCGCCGCTCGCGAAGGAGCGGATATCGTGCTGCTGCCCGAAACGCTCGATTTCGGCTGGACGCATGAGTCGGCCCGGGCCGGCGCCGGCCCCGTTCCAGGCGGGGAATCCTGCGAGCGGCTGTGCCAAGCCGCCCGCCGGGCAAAAATCCTCGTCGCCGCCGGGATCGTCGAGCGGGCCGCGGACCGGCTGTTCAACGCCGCGGTGTTGATCGGCCCGGCGGGCGAACTGCTCCTGCATCATCGCAAGCTCAACGAACTCGAACTCGCGCACCATCTCTATGCAACTGGCGACCGGCTGGCCGTGGCCACGACCCGGTTCGGCACGATTGGCATCATGATCTGCGCGGACGGTTTTGCGCACGGACAATCGGTCAGCCGGGCACTCGCCCTGATGCAGGCTGATCTTATCCTATCACCGTGTGCGTGGGCCGTTCCAATCGGTCACGATGACGCGCAGAAACCGTATGGCGGGCTCTGGCTTGACAACTATGGCGCTGTTGCCCGGGACCACCAACTCTGGATCGCGGGCTGCAGCAACGTGGGTTGGATCACGGACGGGCCCTGGCGTGGCCGTCCATGCATCGGGTGCTCGCTCTTGGTCGGGCCCGACGGCAAACCCATCCTACGCGGACCGTACGGGCCCGACGCAGAGACCATCCTGTACGCCAACCTGCCGATAATCCCAGCGGCCACCCGACGGCGCCCTGCCGGCATGACGCCCCGGCAGCTTGGGGCACACGCATGAAATTCACCGCCGGATCGCCTGCGTGCCGGTGAGCACGAACTGGTGCCGCGACAGATGCGTTCACGGCGCCGCGGCGACATGGATCGCAGAACCTTGAGAAACCACCCTTCGGCGGCAGCGACCCGACAAACGCTCAGGTCGTCGGCCGGCTCTCGGCGAGATCGCTCACCAGCGACCACGGCGCGCGCATCGGGCGCGACCGCATCCGGTTGGCCATCTCGTCCCCGACGAACTCCTCCGCGGCCGGATCCCAGCGCAGCTTCCGTCCCAGCGCCATCGCGATCTGCCCCAGGTTGCAGACCGTGGTGGTCCGATGCGCCGTTTCCACGTCCGCAATCGGCCGTTCGCGCGTCCGCATCGCCGTGAAGAAGTTGTCGTAGTGATTCTTGCTCGAGGGAACCTTCACCCGCTTGTCCGGCGCCTGCATCTCCCGCAGCAGCGCAGGGTCGGATGCGCTCATCTTCGAGTATCCGATGTCGAGCCACCCGCGCTCGCCGAAGAACCGCGAGGTGTTGTTGCCGCTCACGGTCAGGTTGGTCCGGCAATACATCGGCACGCCGCTGGCATACCGGAACGTCACGTCAATCCGCGACGGCGTCGTGAAGAGCCCCGAGGTCGCGAAATCACCATTGCCCTCGATTTCGACCGGCCCGCTGTTGTCCATGTCGAGGACCCACTGGCCGATATCGAGGCAGTGCGCGCCCAGGTTCGTCATCTGGCCCGAGGCGTTGTCGGCGATGAACCGGAAATTGTAATGACAGCCATTGAACGTGTAGGGGCGCCACGGAGACGGTCCCAGCCACATGTCCCAGTCGAGCCCCTCCGGCACCGGTTCCGGCTGCCAGGTGGCGCCGACATGGCGGTTGTTCGGCCCGATCAGGCACTCGACATACTGGAGCTTCCCGAGCCCGCCGCTGCGCACGAACTCGACCAGGTCGTGAAAGCGCTTCATCGAGCGCTGCCACGTGCCGTGCTGCACCACGCGATTGTATTTGCGCGCCGCGTTCACGAGCGCCCGCCCCTCGGCGATGGTGAGCGTCAGCGGCTTTTCGATGTAAACGTCCTTCCCGTTGCGAATGGCATCGATCGCAATCAGCGCATGCCAGTGATCCGGCGTGCCGATCAGCACCGCATCGATGTCGGACCGGCGGTTGAGCTCCCGGAAATCGGCGTAGGCCCTGCAATCGCTGCTGCCGTATTCGCGGTTGATCCGCTCGACCGCGGTCTCCCGGCGCTCGCGATCGACATCGCAGACCGCCAGGACCCGCACGACATCGGTGTAGCCGAGCAGCGTGTCGAGGTGGGCGGTGCCGATGTTGCCCGCCCCGATCAGCCCCATGGTGATCCGGTTGCTGGGCGCACCCTGCCCAAAGAGACGCGACGGGAGCACGTTCGGGACCGCGAAGGCTGCCGTGGCGAGCGACGAGCGCTGGATGAATTTCCGACGGGTCAGGGAGAGAGGTTGGGAGGACATGGTGGTTTCCGTTCCGGCAAATTGGCTTTTCATGGGGTTGGGCTCCGGGGTTCAGGAGGAGGCGAGGCGTTCCAATGCCCGCGCCGCGGTTCCGCGGACGATTGCCGGCTCCGCGGCATTGCCCTTCAACGCCGCCAGCGCCGGACCGGCCTCGGCATCCCGGCGCGCAGCGATGCTGCCAATGACGCCGGCCCGGTCATTGCCGCGCAGCGATGCCAGCGCCTCGCGCAGCGCCGCACTCGCCTCCGGCCCGGGGATCAGTTCGAGAGCGGTTCGCGCCACATTGGCTGTCGTGGCCTCCCGCATCAGCCCGGCAAGCGCCGGCACGCTCCTGGCCGAGCCCACCCACCCCAGCATCTTGCAGAGAAACGCCCGGCCTGCCTCCGTGCAGCCAGGGAGAGCGAGCGTGGCCAGCAGCCGCTCCTCGATCTTGCCCCACTCCGACTGGGGCGTCTGGACGATCAGCTTTTCCACGGCGAAGGCGAAGCTGCGATCGCCGCCGTACTCGAGTGTGGCACAGAGCGCCCAGGGGTCGGGTGTCTCCGCCGTCTTGTTGAGATAGGATGCTCCTCTGACAGAGCGCTCCGGATCCAATTGCTGGATGGACTGGGGGGACTTCGATTTTGGGGAGGCCATAAAGTGAACGGCGACCTGGTTCGCCTGCCGCGCGCCGGGTCAAGGTTTCCAAACCGACATGAGCCGAGTAATACCGCCCGCAACCGCACAGTCAATGGAGCGCAGCCATGAACCCATTTCTGATTCTACCATCGTCGAATGCTTCATTGCACCACGCAGCCGCAGGCGGGCCGCCTCGGCTGCGCCCGCTGAACGGTTCAAATACCCGTGAATGACGCAGTCCCTCGGCTGGGTGGCTGCACCGCATCACCAGCGGCGGACAACGCGCGCGGGGTGTCCGCCAATTCCCACGCAGTCCGCAGCCTGGGTTCCCGATAGACTGGACTCATGCAAGAAGGGCTGATTCACGCCCTGCGTTTCCGGCGGGCTGAAATCCAGAACCGTTGGGGCGACTTGCTCCATGTCGAGGCGTCGCGCTCACCGCTCGCGAACCCCGACGTCCTCGCGTCCATGATCAACTGGACTCTCGATGAAATCTTTCGCGCGTTCGAGGTGTCCGGAGTGAATCGTAGGGGCCGCCGCCAGCGTTCACTGCTGCTGACGGAACTGGACTGCACCTGTGGTCGCAACCCGCTCCTCGCCTATTTTGCGGCCGGTGAGCAGGCCTTGCAGGAAGCCCTGGTGCTGAGCCAGGCGAGCGTCGCCGAACTCGATCCCCTGGAGCGCGACGCTTCGCTCGCCGAGCTCAACCGCGTCCTGCGCGACACCGGCACGCGCGAGATTCAGGCCTTCTGCGCGGTGTGCCAGCACCGGCAGGCTGAGCTCGCGGACGGATCGGCGTAGGCGTGGAAGCGGCATCTCGCCGCTTATCTATCAGAAAACTGCGGCCCAGCACCCAAGCACATCATTCCGGCCAAGCAGAAGTCGCAACGGTTCCACCCCTGTTGCCAAAGCGGCGGGACGCCGCTTCCACTCACCTCGCTACTGCCGCATCATCTCCGCCTTCGAAGGCCGGGGCCGCTTCCGGTTCGGCAACGGGGCGCCGCTCTCCCGATCGAACTCATCCGGCGTCCGCCGTGCCGGCTTTACGTCCCCCGTTGCCTGGCGCCACTGCTCGAGCCTTTCCTTGAGCGCAACGACCTTGGCCGCATAGGCCGGCACCGCGGCAAGATTGTGCCGTTCGCCTGGATCACTCCGCAGATCATAAAATTCCACCGCCGCACGCGGGGCGACGAAGCACTGCCGCAGTTCCGGGTCCAGTTGCTGCGCATCCCGCAATCGTTGCATTTCGCGAAACGCGGCGCCGCGCACCGCATCCGCCGGCGGCGTGAGCGGCAAGTCCGGGTAGTCGTTCACGATTAACTTGAAGTGCTCCGTTCGAATCGCGCGACTTCGCGCCTCGTAATCATGCCAGTTGTGCTCGGCGAAGACCTCGCTCCGGACCGGCGTCCGCGAATCCGCCAGCAGTGGCAGGAAACTCACGCCCTGCATGGTCGGCGAGGGACTCGTTCCCGCCGCGGCCATGAATCCGGGCGCGAGATCGATTGAGCTCACCAGCTGATTGCAGGTGCTTCCCGCCGGCGCCCGGCCGGGCCAGCGGACAATCAACGGCGTCCTGATGCCTCCATCGTAGATCGTCGTCTTGTCCCGGGGGAATGGCCGACCGTTGTCGCTCAGGAACACGACCAGCGTGTCCTGCGCCACACCCTGCGCCTCGAGTTCCTGCATCACGGCCCCGACAAAACGATCGAGCCGCTCGATCTCGTCATAATACAGCGCCAGCTCGCGCCGGACCGCCGGGGTGTCGGGAAGGTGCGGGGGCACCACGACGTTTTCCGGACGGGTCGGATCCGCGGAAATATTCTCCTCGTAGTCGCGGTGCGGGTCCAGGGCCGCCAGCCAGGCGAAGAACGGCCGATCGCGGGGCCGATCGCGCAGCAGCGGCACCCAGTCGGTACATCCGCTCTGCACGTCTCCCTTCCGCTTCATCGACATGGCCGTATCGCCCGCCTTCGCGCCGGCGGCGAGCATGAAGCCGGCGGGATCGGCCTCGCGAATCCGGTCGAACCGGCGCCGGGCATCCTCGCCCAGGTGCCACTTTCCGGCGGCGCCGGCCCAGTAGCCCGCGGCACGAAGGAGATCGACGAAGGTCACCTGGTCCGGAGGCAGCGGCCAGTGGAGCTGCTCGGCATCCGTGCTATGTGGATACCGTCCGGTCAGGAGGCTGGAGCGGCTGGGACTGCACGAGCTCACGGTCAGGAACGCCGCATCGAACCGCATGCCCGCGCGCGCCAGCCGATCGATGTGTGGCGTGCGCAGCGTCGGATGGCCAAAGGCCCCCACATCATCCCACGCCAGATCGTCTGCGATCATCACCACGATGTTCGGGCGCACGGCCGGGCTGGCCGCCCCGAGCCCGGCGGCGGCCACCGCGAACATCAGGATGGCCAGCAGCCCGTGCCATGAGCGACGCGGGTGACGTGGCATCGAATTTCTTCCTGATGACTGCGCAGCGAATGGCTTCATGGATCGGTCCCGAGGTTACATAAACCGCTGCGGCTGGGAAGTGGCTATTTGGATTCATGGCGGCCGGGAAGATCGATGCACTGCGGGGAATGATATTCCAATGCTGTCCGCAGGCTCAACGTGGCAGTGGCGTCCCGCCGCTTGCTGGGATCGGATGGGAAAAGCGGCAGGATGCCGCTTCCACGGCTGCGTTTTCGATCGTGGAAGGGGCGCAGCCTTGTCTGCGCCCGTTCCGGCCGGAAGACCCATGAGCTGTGCAGCCCGATTTCCGGTTGGGCTCGCGCGGCGCTGTGCCAATCAGCTACCCCGGCCTCAGCTCGCGGCCTGCCGCTTTCCGAAGAGTCGCTGGATGATCACGAAGAACAAGGGCACGAAGAACAGCCCTAGGAACGTGCCGATGATCATGCCGCCGAGCACACCGGTGCCGATGGCGCGCTGCGCGCCGGCGCCCGCTCCGGTCGCAGATGCCAGGGGCAGGACTCCGAAGCCAAATGCCAGCGACGTCATCAAAATCGGCCTCAACCGATCGCGGATCGCCGTGTTGATTGCCTCCATCAACGGCAGGCCGCGCATGAGGTTGTCACGCGCGAACGCCACGATCAGGATGGCATTCTTGCTCGTCAGTCCGACCGTCGTGAGCATGGCCACCTGGAAATAAATGTCGCGTTCCATCCCGCGCACGAAGCTGGCCAGCACCGCCCCCAGGATGCCCGCCGGCGCCGCCAGCAGGACGGCCGTCGGAATCGTCCAGCTTTCATACAGCGCCGCCAGGCACAGGAAAACCATGATCAGCGAGAGGCTGTAGAGCAGCGGGGTCTGCGCGCCGGCCGCCCGCTCCTGATAGGACGTCCCCGTCCAGGCCAGGCTGAAGCCCGCCGGCAGCTCGGAGACGATCCGCTGGATCTCGATCATCGCATCGCCCGAGCTCACGCCCTCCGCCGCCTCGCCGTTGATCAGGACCGAGGGGGTGCCGTTGAACCGCTCGAGTCGCGGCGAACCGTAGAGCCAGCGGGCGCTGGCAAAGGCGGCAAACGGCACCATCTCGCCGCGGGTGTTGCGCACGTACCATCGCTTGAGATCCTCCGGCACCATCCGAAAGGGCGCATCGGCCTGGATGAACACCCGTTTCACCCGCCCGCGATCGATGAAGTCGTCGATGTAGCGTCCGCCCCAGGCCGCCCCGAGCGTCGTGTTGATTTCCGCCGCTGCAATCCCGAGCGCCGCCGCCTTGTCGTTGTCGATGTCGATCCGCAGCTCGGGCGCATCCTCCTGCCCGCCGGGCCGGACGTTCGCCAGCAGCTTGCTCCGGGCCGCCAGGCCGAGCAGTTGGTTGCGCGCGGCAATCAACTCGGCATGCCCGCGGCCCAGGCTGTCCTGCAGGTAGAAGACAAAGCCCGCCGAAGTGCCCAGTTCCGGCACCGGCGGAGGCGAAAACGCGAACACCAGCGCATCCTTGATCCGGCTGAAACGCGCCATCGCCCGTCCGGCGATCGCCGCCGGCTGGAGCCGGGGCTCCGCCCGCTCGTCCCAATCGCGCAGCCGGACAAAGGCCATCCCGTTGTTCTGCCCCATGCCGGAAAAGCTGAAACCCTGGACGGTGAAGAGGGAATCGACCGCGTCCTTTTCATTCTCCAGGAAGTGCTGCTCCACCTGCTCCATCACCGCCATCGTGCGTTGCTGCGTGGCGCCGACCGGCGCCTGCACCTGCGCGAACAGCACCCCCTGATCCTCCGCCGGCAGGAAGGCCGTGGGCAGCCGCTGGAAGAGCACGAGCAGTACGGCGAGCATCGCGAGGAACACGGCGAAGAACCGCTTCCGCCGGCCCAGCATCCCGTTGACCACCTTCTGGTAGTTCCTGGTACTCCGATCGAACGTCCGGTTGAACCAGGCGAAGAATCCGGTATCGTGGTAATGATGGCCCCGCGCGATCGGCTTCAGCATCGTCGCGCAGAGCGCCGGCGTCAGCACGATCGCCACCGCCACCGATAACGAGATCGCGGATACAATCGTTCCGGAAAACTGCCGGTAGATCACGCCGGTCGATCCGCCCATGAATGCCATCGGCACGAAAACCGCCGACAGCACGAGTCCGATGCCCACCAGGGCCCCCGTGATCTGGTCCATCGACTTCCGCGTCGCCTCCAGGGGCGACAGCCCCTCCTCGGTCATCACCCGTTCCACGTTCTCGACCACCACGATCGCGTCGTCCACCAGCAGCCCGATCGCCAGCACCATCGCGAACATCGTCAGTATGTTGATCGAGAACCCCAGCACCGCGAGAATCGCAAAGGTGCCAAGCAGGACCACCGGGATGGCGATCGTCGGGATCAGCGTCGCCCGGAAATTCTGCAGGAACAGGAACATGACCAGAAACACCAGCACGATCGCCTCGAGCAGGGTCTTCACCACCTCCTTGATCGCCACCGCCACGAAGGGGGTGGTGTCGAAGGGGATCACGGCCTTCAACCCCGGGGGGAACGAGGGCTCGAGCTCCCGCAGCAACGCGCCCACCGCGGCCGCCGTCTGCAGGGCATTGGCGCCCGTGGCCAGCGATACCGCGATGCCGCTCGCCGGCTGGCCGTTGTAGCGGCTGATGATGCTGTAATCCTCGCCCCCCAGCTCGACCCGCGCGACTTGGCCCAGCTTCAGGACATCGCCGCCCCGGCCACTGCGCAAAACGATTTCGCGAAACTGCTCCGGCGTCTGCAACCGGCCGCGCGCCGTGATCGGGGCGTTGAGTTGCTGGCCCGCGATCGCCGGCGTCCCGCCGAGCTGGCCGACCGCGACCTGCTGGTTCTGCGCCTGAATCGCGGCAATCACCTCGGAGGTCGACAGCTGGTACGCGGCGAGCTTGTCCGGATCCAGCCAGATCCGCATCGCATAGCGCGCCCCGAACACCTGCGTGCCACCCACCCCGGGCACCCGCGAGAGCGGATCGACGATGTTCGTCGCCAGGAAATCGGAAATGTCCTCGCGCGACATGCTGCCGTTCTCCGATACGAACCCAAGCACCTGGAGAAAGCCCTCACCGGTCTTCGTGACGCTGATCCCCTGCTGCTGGACCACCTGCGGCAGCACCGGCACCGCCAGCTGCAGCTTGTTCTGCACCTGCACCTGGGCGATGTCCGCGTTCGTGCCGCTGGCAAAGGTCAGCGTGATCGTCGAACGGCCGTTCGACTCGCTCGTGGCCGACATGTAAAGCAGCCCGTCGAGCCCCTTCATGTTCTGCTCGATGACCTGGGTGACGGAATCCTCCACGACCTTGGCGGATGCGCCGGCATAGAACGCGTTGATTGTGACGGTCGGCGGCGCGATCGTCGGATAGCGCGAAATCGGCAGCCGCGAGATCGACAGCGCACCGGCGATCATGATGACGATGGCTATGACCCACGCAAAGATGGGCCGATCGATGAAGAAGCGGGCCATGGGTGTGGGTGGCTACTTGCGGCTCGGGTTGGAACCCGCGGGGCGGGTGGCCTCGACCACCGTGACGGCCATCCCGGGCCGGACCTTCTGCACGCCCTGGACGATGACCCGGTCACCTGCGGCCAGCCCTTCCTCAACGAGCCACTGATCTCCAATCGTTCGTGACACCCGCACGGCCTTGGCCTCCACCTTGCCCTCGGCGCCGACCACCAGGGCCGATGTTCCGCCGCTCGGGTCGCGCGCGACGCCGGGCTGGGGCACGAGAATCGCCGCGTCGCGCACGGCCGTCCCAATCACGGCGCGGACATACATGCCCGGCAGCAGGAGTTCCTCCGGGTTGGGCACGACCACCCGCACGGCGATGGAGCCCGTCGAGCGGTCGACCGCCACCTCGGAAAACGCGAGCTTTCCCTGGTGGGCGTAGCGCGTGCCATTCTCGAGCAGGATCGTGACCGGAAGCTCCGCCTGCTCGACCGTGCCGGCGGCCAGCTCCCGTCGCAGTTCCAGCCACTCCCGGCTCGACTGCGTGACGTCGACATAGATCGGGTCGAGCTGCTGCACCACGGCAAGCGCATCGGCCTGGTTGGCGGTGACGAGGGCGCCCTGGGTCACGGCCGATCGCCCGATCCGGCCGGCAATCGGCGAAATCACCCGACAACGGCTGAGCGTGACGCCTGTGCGCTCCACGGCGGCCTGGGCCACGCTTACCTCGGCCTCGGCCTGCCGCAGCGCCGCGACGGCGTTGTCGTTCTCCTGGCGGCTCACCGCATTGAGCTCGGTCAGACCGGCCGCGCGCCTCGCGTTCACCCGCGCCAGCTCCAGCGCCGCCTCGGCCCGGGCCAGCGCTGCCTTGGCGCTCGCGTGCTCGGCCGCGTACGCGGCGTCATCGATCTCATAGAGCACCTGGCCGGCGGTCACATTGCCTCCCTCGGTAAACAGGCGCCGCTCCACGATCCCGCCGACCTGGGGCCGGACCTCCGCAATCACGAATGCCGCCGCCCGGCCGGGCAGTTCCCGCGTGAGCTCGACGCGCTGCGGCCGAAGCGTGGCAACCGCCACCTCCGGCGGCGGGAGTGCCGGCATCCCCGTCGGCGCTGCCTGCCGCCTGCACCCTGTCGCCAGGGCTGCAAGCACCACCAAGCCGGGGACTGACAGCAGTCGGAGAAAGCGGAGTGGAAAGAATGGCATGGAGAACCGAAGCAATGGCATAAAACGGAGGCCCATGGCGAGTGTGCGGTGAACTTGACGGCGGCCGGCCGACTCTTCGGGCAGCTTACCCGCCCGCCCGGGCACCGCCGGGGCTCATCGGGATCGGCTTGCTTGGGGCTGCCAGCGCCAGCGTGCCGACGGGGCGTCACCCGGGGAATTCAGATCCAGGAGTTCCAGGCCCAAAACGTGCGCAAGCGCTGCGAGGTGCCAATTAGAAGAAATCCGCCGGTTTTTCGTGAAACTTCTATCGCAGGTCCAGCGGCGCCATTTCCCTTCGTCAAGCCTTCCGCGTCACGCACGGGTGCGAGTGGATTGCAGATCCGTTCAGATGTGGAAGCCAACGGGCAGCCCTCCGCGCGGCGCTTGTCGCGCCCACGGGCATCCGCCAGAAGGGGAATACCCCATGCCCGGCACGCAAACCCACATCTTTTCATTGCACGTCTCCACCTGTCAGCCGAGGAAGTGGGCCGTGATGAAGTATTTCCTCCTCGGGCTGGCTGCCTGGACCTTCACCCAACTCATGCCCGGGGAGGGCAGCCGCTGTCTGGCAGCTGCCCCCACCCCCCCGGATGCGCCAAATCCGGAAGCTTCCTCCGAGCCAGGATCGAAGCCTTCCGAATCAACGGATTCGCCCCGCGCCCCCGCGCCGCACGCTGACATGGAATTCCCTGCGGCCGCGACGTCGGTGCGCGAGCAGCAGCCCGGTGCTCCCGCCATCGGCGAGCGAATCGTTTTTCTCGGCAATGGCCTGGCTGAACGCGACCTCTCCTATGGCCGGTTCGAACTGGAGCTCCACCTGCGGTTCCCCGGCCAGCAACTGGTCGTGCGCAACCTGGGGCGTTCGGGCGACACACCGGGGTTCCGTCCGCATCCCGCCCGCAAGTCGCAATGGGCGTTCCCCCGGGCGGCGCAGTTCCGGCCCGAACTCGCGCCGCACAACGGCAAGGGATTCTTCCCCACCCCGGACCAGTGGCTGACCTTCCTGAAGGCCGATACCATCGTCGCCTTCTTTGGGTTCAACGAGTCCTTCGACGGCCCGGACCGCGTCGGAATCTTCGAGGGCGAATTGCATGCCTTCGTGCTTCACACGCTCGCTCAGGCTTACAACGGCGAGCAGGCTCCGCGACTGGTGCTGGTGTCGCCAATCGCGTTCGAAGATCTTTCGGCCAGCCGCGATCTCCCCGACGGCAAGAGGGAAAACGCAAACCTCGAGCTCTACACCGTCGCCATGGAGCGCGTGGCCCGGAAACACGGTCTCACTTTCATCGATCTCTTCCACCCCACGCTGGCGCGATATCGGAGCGCGCGTCCGCCGTTCACGATTAATGGTTTTGCGCCGACCGACGCGGCTTATGGCGAACTGGCCGCACTCCTCGCCGACGGGCTTTACGACCGCCCCGCGGCTCGGTCGACGGCGGAACCCTCCACCGTTCACGCCGCGATCAAGGAGAAGGACTGGCTCTGGCGGAGCGATTACAGCCTCGTCAACGGCGTCCACAGTCACGGCCAGCGCTACGCGCCCTACGGCCACCAGAATTATCCCGACGAGATCCGGAAGACCCGCGAGATGATCGCGCTGCGCGACTCGCTGATCCATGATCTCGCCGCCGGCCGGCGCATGGATCTCGCCGTCGACGATTCGCAGACGCACGCGCTGCCTCCCGTTCCGACCAATTTCGAACCGGGTGGCGCCATGGGCACCAGCGCGTATGAGCCGGGCGATGAGGTGATCAAGAACCTGAAGCTGATGGAGGGCTTCAGGATCGAGCTTTTCGCCTCCGAGCGGGAGTTTCCCGATCTGCGGAACCCGGTCCAGATGTCCTTCGACAATCGCGGCCGGCTCTGGGTCTCCGTCATGCCCACCTACCCGCACTGGCGGCCGGGAGATCCGCCCCCGGACGACAAGATCCTGATTTTCGAGGATACCAATGCCGACGGCCGCGCCGACCGGCAGACCGTGTTTGCGGACGGGCTCCACCTGCCCACGGGTTTTGAGCTCGCTCCGGAAGGGGTCTATGTTTCGCAGCAGCCCAATTTGTGCCTGCTGGTCGATGATGATGGCGACGATCGCGCGGACCGAATGGAGATCCTGCTCCATGGCTTCGATACGCACGATACGCATCATTCGATCTCGGCCTTTTCCGCGGACGCCTCGGGCGCGATCTATATGTGCGAGGGGCGCTTCCTGCATTCGCAGGTGGAAACGCCCTATGGTCCGCGCCGGTGCAATGACGGCGGCGTCTGGCGCTTCGATCCGCGAAGCTTCCGGCTCGAGCGCTATAGCCAGACCGATTATAACAATCCCTGGGGAGTCGCCTTCGACCGGTGGGAGCAGACCTTCATAGCCGACGCTTCGAATGGCATGAACTGGTGGGCCCTGCCGGTTTCAGCGAAGATGCCCTATGGCGTGGAGATCGAGAAATCGCTCCCCTTCGTGCCGAAACGCTCGCGCCCCACCGCCGGGGCGGAATTCGTCTCGTCGCGCCATTTTCCCGACGAGTTGCAGGGGCATTTCATGGTGTGCAATTCCATCGGGTTCCTGGGCATCAGCCTTTCCTCGGTGGTTGACGACGGCGCCGGGTTCGCCGGCCGCCATGCGGGCGATCTGCTCTCTTCCTACGACCCGAATTATCGGCCGGTGGACTTGGAATTCGCGCCGGACGGATCGTTGTATCTGGTCGACTGGCACAATGCACTCGTCGGCCACATGCAGCACAATGCGCGGGATCCGAACCGCGATCATGATCACGGGCGGATATACCGGATCACCTATCCGTCGCGCCCGCTCGTGCCGCCAGCAAAGATTGCCGGCGCCTCGATTCCCGAACTGCTGGAAAACCTGAAGCTGCCGGAGTATCGCACCCGTTACCGCACCCGCCGCGAACTCAGGGCGCGCCCGGCCACGGAGGTCCTGCCTGCGGTGAAGGCGTGGGTGGCGCGACTCGATCCCAATGAAGCCGCGTATGAGCACCATCTGGCGGAGGCGCTCTGGGCAACCTGGGCGCAGCAGCAGCCGGATGCCGACCTGATCGCCCGGCTCCTCGAGGCCAGGCATCCCGAGGCCAGGGCCGCCGCGGTCAGCGTGGTCCGGTTTGCGCGGGAACGGATTCCCAATGCGGCGGAACTGCTGCAAGTCGCAGCCCTGGATCCGCATCCCCGCGTCCGGCTCGAGGCCATCGTCGCTGCCTCCTGGCTCGATGACCCCGCCGGCGCGATGCTCGTATTCGAGGCCATGCGACAGCCGCTCGATCCATGGATGGGTCCGGTGACCAGGCAGATCCTGGCTCACCCGCTGCAGGATGAGGTGGAGGCGCTGCGCTTCAGCTCGGCGGTTTCGCTCGAGCACAATGCGAATGCCCGCGCCTATTTGGCGGGGGAGTTCCGGTTTCCCGAACCCCCCGCCGCCGAGGCGCAGCGGGATTACGGACCCACGCGCGAACTGGCGGGAGAGGCATTGCGCATGTACCGGATCGGCAGGGAGGTTTATCTCCGCGATGCGCATTGCGCCACCTGTCACCAGCCCAATGGGGCGGGCCTGGCGGGCATCTATCCTCCACTGGCCGGCAGCGACTGGATCCAGGACGACGAACGGCTGATCAAGCTCGTGCTCAAGGGACTCTGGGGCCCGCTCGAGGTGAACGGCCGGCAATTCGACCCGAGCCGCGGCGTACCGCCGATGATGGGTTTCGAGGGCATGCTCAACGATATCGAGCTGGCGGCCGTCCTGACCTACGTGCGGCAGTCCTTTGGCAACGATGGCAAGGTCGTGACGGCTGAAACCGTGCGCCGCATTCGCCAGGCCATCCGAGGGCGGACAAATCATTATCTGGCTGACGAACTGCTGCGGGAGCATCCGTTGGCGCCCGCGATGCCTTTACCCGAACTCACCGGCCCTGATTCATCCCCCTGAATTTCCGTCGCCCCTTTTATGCAAACCCGCCGCCTTGGACGCACTGATCTGCATGTCCCCATCCTGGCTTTCGGCGCCAGCTCGCTCGGCGCCGAGTTCCGGCCCGTGATGCCCGATGAGGCGATGCGCAGCGTCCGAGTGGCTCTGGACTGCGGACTCAATTTCATTGATACCTCGCCCTACTATGGCCGGGGAATGAGCGAGGTGCTGCTCGGATTGGCGCTGCGGGGCGTGCCGCGCGACAGCTACACGTTGTGCACGAAACTCGGCCGGTATGATGTCGGGCATTTTGATTTTTCGGCCCGGCGGGTGGCCGAGAGTGTCGATGTGTCGCTCCACCGGCTCGGCACGGATCACCTCGATATCGTGCTCTGCCACGACATCGAGTTCGTGCCCATGCAGCAGATCGTCGACGAGACCATCCCGGCGCTGCGCCGGATCCAGGCGGCGGGCAAGGTGCGCTATATCGGCTTCAGCGGATACCCGATGAAGGCGTTCCGCTTTGTGCTCGAGCAGACGCCGGTCGACTGCGTGTTGAGCTACAACCAATACAACCTGCAGAACACGCGGTTCGCGGACGAGGTGGTGCCCTACCTGAAGGCAAAGGGCGTCGGGGCGATGAATGCCGGGCCCTTCAGCGCGCGGCTGCTGACCAATGCGCCGCTGCCGGTTTGGTGCAAGGAACCGGAGAGCGTCAAGGCCGCGGCCCGCGCCGCCGCGGCGCACTGTGCCGCCCGCGGGGTCGACATCGCGAAGCTCGCCCTCCAGTACGCGCTCCTCCATCCCGACATCGCGACCACGATCGCCGGCAGTGCCAATCCGGACAACGTCCGGCGCTGGGCGGAATGGGCCGCCGAGCCGGTTGACCGGCAGCTGCTGGAGGAGGTCCTCGCCATTTTCGCGCCGGTGAAAAACATCGGCCACGTCGAGGGACTGCCGGAGAACAACTGAGCGGGAATTGCATGAAGGCCATTCAGCTCGAAAAACCCGGCACATTCCGACCGCTCGACGTCCCGGAACCCGGGCCGCCCGCGGTGGGCGAGGCCCTGGTGCAGGTCCATGCCGTCGGGATCTGCGGCACCGACTTCAGCGGGTACCGCGGCACGATGCCGTTTTACTCCTACCCGCGAATTCCCGGCCATGAACTCGGCGTCACCGTCCTGGCCGTTGGGGAGGGCGTCGCCAACGTGCAGCCGGGCGATCGCTGCGCGGTCGAACCCTATATCAATTGCCAGCGCTGCTACTCCTGCCGGCGCGGACTGACGAACTGCTGCGAATCGCACCAGACGCTAGGCGTGATGTGTGACGGCGGGTTGTGCGAGCGGATGCTGCTGCCGGCGCGCAAACTGCATTTTTCGCGGCAGCTCGGGATGGATCAACTCGCGCTGGTCGAGACGCTGGCCATCGGTTGCCATGCGGTGGATCGCGGCCAGGTCCGCGCCGGCGACAACGTCCTCGTCATCGGCGCTGGGCCGATCGGGCTTTCGGTGATCGAATTCGTGAAGCTCGCCGGTGCGACGTGCATTGTGCTCGACGTCAACGAAGCCCGGCTGGAGTTCTGCCGCCGCCGGATGGGCGTGCCCCACACGATTGTGGCCCGGGGCGATGGCGCGGAGTTGACGACCCTGGCGGACCTCACGAACCGTCAGCTGGCGGATGTCGTGATCGATGCCACCGGCAGCCGGCAGTCGATGAGCCGGGCGCTGGAGTTCTGCGCGTTTGGCGGACGGCTGGTTTACGTCGGCATCACGCAGCAGGAACTCGTGTTTCCGCATGCTCCCGTGATGCATCGGCGGGAGCTCACCCTGATTGGCTCGCGCAACGCGCGCTCGTCGGATTTTACGCGGATCATCCGGTTGATTGAGGAGGGTGTCATCGACACCGCGCCCTGGATCACGCACCGGGCGTCCTTTGACGACCTGATTGCGGAGTTTCCGCGCTGGCTGGAGCCTGCGTCTGGCGTGATCAAGGCGATGGTCGCACTCGGATCATGAAAATCGACACCCATCAGCATTTCTGGCGTTACGATCCCGTCGCGTATCCGTGGATTCCAGACGGTTCGGCATTGCAGCGCGACTGGCTGCCGGCGGACCTCGCCCCCTGCCTGGCCGCCGCCGGCCTGGATGGATGTGTGGCGGTGCAGGCGCGGCAGACGTTGGAGGAATCGCGCTGGCTGCTGGCGCTGGCGGACAAGCATCCCTTCATTGCGGGCGTCGTGGGCTGGGTCGACCTGTGCCGCGAGGCGGTCGCCGGCGATCTGGCGGAATTGTCGGGGCATCCGCGTTTCCGGGGAGTGCGCCATGTCGTGCAGGACGAGCCGGATGATCGCTTCCTGATCCGGCCGGACTTCATGCGCGGCATCTCGCTCCTGCGGGAGTTTGGGCTGACCTATGACTTGCTGGTTTTCCCTCGGCAGCTTCCGGCGGCCATTGAGCTGGTGCGGCGTTTCCCGGAGCAGTCTTTTGTCCTGGATCATATTGCCAAGCCGCCGATCAAGCAGGGCGTGCTGTCGCCCTGGCGCGAGTGGATTCGGGAGCTGGCGCAGGCGCCCAATGTCATGTGCAAGCTTTCGGGACTGGTGACGGAGGCGGACCATGCCCGGTGGCGGCCATCCGATTTCGGACCGTACCTGGACGTGGTGATGGAGGCGTTTGGGCCGGACCGGCTGATGTATGGCAGCGACTGGCCGGTGTGTTTGCTGGCGGCCAGCTATGCCGCGCAGCACGGGATTGTTGCCGCGGAGATCTCCCGGCGCGGGTTGGCAGACCAAGTGTTGGCGCGGAACGCCTGCCGCTTTTACGGCTTGGGCTGAGCGGGAGTCATTTCCACTCCTGGACCCTGCCCCCTCCGGAAGGGACAGGTCAATTCACCGTCCGTCTGCCCTTAGGGACAGGTCGGTTATGCTTAGGGACAGGTCAATTGGATCGAATGGTCATCATGGACAGGAGCAAAAAGGGACAGGCACCAGTGAGGGACGGGTAGATATACTGCGATCAGAGTATACGCGATAATCGCAAAACATGGCTTGGGGCTTCACTGTCAGCGCTGGTGAGACAGGCGCGAATCAAAATTCCACCGGCGGAGGCCGAGGCAGTTTATCACTGCGTGAGCCGCACGGTGAACAAGGAGCGTTTGTTCGATCGGACGGCAAAGGAGATCCTTCGCCGCCAGCTCTGGCAGGTGGCCGACTATTGCGGCGTCCAGATCCTGACCTACGTAGTCATGTCGAATCATTTTCACGTGAATGTCCGCGTGCCCCGTGAACAACCCGTCACAGATGCCGAACTGTTACGACGCTACGGTGTGCTTTATCCGAATCCCACGCCGTACCAGGCTGCGCGACTTGCAGTCCTTCAGCAGCAACTTCTGACGAATGATCCCGAGGCCGCACTGTGGCGACAGCGACAGCTGCGGTTAATGGGCGATCTCTCGCAATTCATCAAACTGGTGAAACAGCGATTTTCCATTTGGTTTAACAAGACTCACGGGCGAGTCGGCACTTTATGGTCTGAGCGCTTCAAAAGCACCCTCCTCGGCCCTGGTGCAGTCGCGCCACTAGTAACCTATACCGATCTGAACCCTGTCCGGGCCGGCTTGGTCCCAGATCCAAAGGATTACCGCTTTTGCGGCTATGCCGATGCCGTGGCGGGCAACACGGTCGCCCAAGAAGGGCTGCGACAGGCCATCGGCGGCCGTGACTGGCCAGAAACGCAGACACTCTATCGCCAAATGCTTTTCGGCATCGGCGGAAGCCCACGCACCGCAGCGGCCAGCATTTCGCTTCAAGACGTCCACCGCGTACTCGAAGCTGGTGGTCAACTCCCGCTCGCAACGGTCCTCCGATGCCGAGTTCGATACTTCACGGACGGCGCCGTTCTCGGCAGTCGAGCGTTTGTGGAGGAACAACTTGCTTGCTATCGAAGAAAGACCGGCCGGCGCACGCACATGGTGCCACATCCGCTGCCGGACTGTACCGACTGGGGTGATCTAATGACATTCCGCGGCTTGCGGCAGGACGCGATTGGCTGAGCTACGGGGGGATCCCTTGGGGCGCGCAGGTGAGGTCTTTCGCGCGCCTGAAGTTGTTACGTATTCGCGGTGCGGGCGTGACATTTGAGTTTCCCGCGTCGTGCGACGGAGTCTTTGTGACTTTGAGGCGGCCCCTTGCCTCGGTGGGATTCCTAGACAGCCCGACGATTTCCGATCGCAGCACATTGCCGCATCCAGCGGAGAGCATGAGCCGTTTGTGCGCAGAAGCCCGTAGCGGAGGCATGAACTCCCCGTCGTCCAGCAGTGCAGCTTAGCGGCCTTTCATTGACACTGTCGCCAATTGACCCGTCCCTCGACGACAGAGTGCAGCATTTACTGGCACTCTTGACCGGCACTCTTGACCTGTCCCTTCGGGATGAGTCCTGTCGCGCCGTGGCCGGCGGGTGCTGGGCCTGCGCCAATCTTGACCTGTCCCTTAAGAGCAACAACAGCAGCAATTGACCTGTCCCTTGTACGCTTTTTGACCTGTCCCTTGTGGCCGAATGGAATGGCGGGGATTGGAAATCGCCTCGCGTCCTGCCATCCGCAAGGGGCATCCTGCCAGGACGGCGGCGGCCGATCCTTTCCCGGACCGCCCCAGTGCGTTCCAGTCAATCACGCCTGCATGAACTCATCCCAACTCCGCCAACGACTGGCCGTCTGCAGCTGGTCGCTCCGTCCTTCCTCGCCCACCGAACTCCTCGACGCCGTCGACGCCACCGGCATCCGGCGCGTCCAACTCGCCCTCGACCCGCTCCACCTCGATGCCGCGAACTGGCGCACATTCCCGGAACTGGCGGGCAATCGCGGGATCGCCATCGCTTCAGGCATGTTCGGCACCGTCGGCGAGGATTACTCCACCCTCGAGTCCATCAAACGCACCGGTGGCGTGCTCCCCGACCCAACCTGGGATGCCAACTGGCGCAACATCCAGGTGGTCGCCAAACTGGCCGCCCGGCTCGGATTGAAACTCGTGACCTTCCACGCCGGTTTCCTTCCCCACGAAGAAAGCCTCTTCGGTGATCAGCGTGGGGTGAGATCGAGCTTCCCGTGGTGAAACAGGATCGCGACTCTGAAGTTGGCGAAACTACGGTAACCACGCGCGGTGTTCTTCAATGATTGGATAGCCGAGTTGA
>WYBX01000018.1 GCA_011525695.1 Verrucomicrobiia bacterium | reverse complement strand
TCCACAAACAGTTTTTGGTTGGGAGGGTCGCCCGGCCCGGCGACAGAGGGCCTAGCCAAAGCGGCGATGAGCGCCGCACGAATACCCCACGCTCCCGGTCAACCCCACGGTGATGCACGAAGAACCCAAAAAGATGAAGTGGCTCGGGTAAAGGAACTAGAAGCCGCTGGCACCCAAAATCTTTCAATACACGAACAGGCCTTGCGAATCATGCGTCGTGGACGTTAGTGCAGTTCGGCAATTGTGGAATAAAGTGGAATCTATTGTACTTTGATTATGAGTCAATACACCGCGCTGGAGGGCCGTATAATGGCCCTCCATATTATTCTGCTCAACGTGCTTGCCGACCAGGCAGTGCGATCCGGAGACACGGAGGAGTTCATCCAGAAGCGCCGCAAAGTGCACAAAGCCCTTGTGGCTGAACTGCCGGCAGGCGACGTTCGCTCGGGAGCGATTAGCGAGGCATCGAGGTTTTACGAGAGTCTAGAGCGGATATTGGAAGCGCGGGACTGATGTTCCCCAGGGAGCCCAACGCCAGAAGCTAGCCGCTGGCAGGTGCTCAGGTTATCTGCGAGTTTGCCGGGCGGGCACGACGACAAGTATGAGGCCGACCACCGCGAGGCATGCCGCCGGACCATAGTGCCATTTCATTTTACCTTCTCGATCAGCAACGGCCCGGCGATGCCTCGCCTGAGCCTCGCTCACGTCGTGTTCCGCCGAAACAAGGTAGGGAAGCGTTTGCACTGGATCCGAGGCGCCGTTTTTCTTGAGTTGGGCCATGACGTGATCCCGCAATTCTTTACCGCGAATTCTTAGGATGTCCCCGCTGTTTGCTGTCGCTAGAGCGGTATAAGCGCGCACCCCATCTCGGACTCGTTCGACTTCGGCGGCAGCCTGCTCCTCTTGGAGGGCCAAGTATGAGGCTTCGCCGGTAGTGAACTGCCCCTGGATCCCGAGATACCCAGCGATGCAGAGGAAAAGAAGCCCCAGAATCTTCATGGCAGCGCGGCACCGCTACTCATCGTAACGGGGACTAGGCGTCAATCCAAATGCTATCGAACGGCTGTCGATTCACAAGCATCATCCCGCTACACTCGCGAGAACGCCAGCGCAGACTGTGCTACTGAAGCCGTCATCGCTGCTGGAGCGTGCTGGTTTCTTAAAGTTCACCAAACTCCCGAAACGATGCTCAGAGAATGATCGCTAGTAGCGATTAGCATTGCCATCATTGCGGGATCAAATGTCCCTGCGTGCCATTCAAGAGGAACCCCATTTTTGCTTTCTGGCATGCCTTCAAACGTTCTTGGCTGAGCAGGGCGTATTTCTGAGCCAGCGCGAAATCCTGAGCCGAGCACCTGACATATTTGGAGCAAACCCGAATGACCTCGGAGGCTTTGCAGCTGAGAATTTTGGCCGGATTGAGGAGGAATTCGGGTTGAAAGCATCGGTGTTAGAACAGGGGGCAATCATTGTTACACCGAAAGAGTCTATCTTTGTTTTATGTCACTGGGAAGGGCGCGCAGATCAGCCCCATTGGGTGCGACTCCTTTCCGTGGATGCGCGTCATGTTTATTTCATGGACCCTCACCCGACATGCACGGAGCACCCGCGAAAGGTCGAGGTCCAGAAATTCGCCGAGTGGTGGAAGCGGCTATACCGCGTTCGATGGCTTGGCGATCCACCCGGCGAGTAGCCGCGCGCCGCGCCGCAATCGACACTTTCACCGTCATTCCTGGCGACCGTGGGACCAGGCCACTAGCCCCAAAGAAAGAATACGTAACCGATCCCCACGATCACAAACACGAGGATTTCAATTACGAAATACCCCGCATCGCCGCCGCGCGGCTCACCCCTATCTCGCGCTACTACGCCGAAGGTCCGATGCGTTGCGCAGTCCGACGAGTGCGGCCACGCCAATAGCCAGCATGATCCAGGTGGCCCCGTACTCCGGGACGGCAGCAATGGTAAGGGCGTCGATGCGCGTTTCCGTGGTCCCAAATTCCCTACTGTAGAAGGCGATCCTATCTCCTGTCCCGTACGTCGAGTCTGCGCTCAGCACCAACGAGCCATCTACCGAGACACTCACGGACGTACCCGTGTCGAGGATGTTGAACGCATAGGACTGCCCGGTGTGCAGACTGAACCCGCCGCCGCCCGTGGTTCCCACTTGGCGCCAGTCATCAATCGGATTGGTCAGTTCCTGAATCGAAATTCCATCACCGTCATTGACGAAGGTGACGATCAGCCCGGCCCTTTCATGATGCGAGTTCGTGGAGGATAAATCTGTTCGGAGGGCGATATTAAAGTGCTCGAACGGATCCAAGAGCGTGAACATTCCGGACACAGAGTAGCCGCCTGAGAACCCGTCATTGGTGGCAAGAATGCCACGGGCGGTCGTGGTGACAGCACCGCCTGACTGAACTACGCTCGAACTACTCTGCGGCAGGATGACGGTCCACTTGGAGGTATCAAGGGTCGCCCCAGAGAAATCGTCATCGAGAAGAATTGGACTTCCCCGGAGGATGGTTGCGGCCAAAGCAAGCGTAGCGGCAACGAACAGATGGTTGGAGTTCATGGTATCGAGGGGACGTGGGTCACGACGGAGCGGAATTGCTAGGTCGCGCAGGGTATCCAAGACATAACGGTAGCTCGCAGGAGGTAAATGCTATTTAACGGCTGTCGATTCATCGACCCGGTGAAGTCGCTGGAATGGCCGCTTTTGAATCCGCTGCCGCCCGGACCCGTTCCGACCAACCGATAAGTGCGGCCATCATTTATCGAGATCACGCTCATGAGGAAAGAGATTCGGCATTTTGGATTTTATGTTCATTCTCTAGCACGGAGCGTGAAAGCTGTCGGCAGCTTGGCAGGTAAACTCTGGTTGGACACCTTAGTATCTTCGCATGCGCGCAGGCAGTGTCGTGCTAGCAGCTTCAACCATCGCACAGATCGCGTCTAGCTTCTGCTTCCGTACGGTGGGTTCGGAATAAAATTCCTCCAAAGCATCAAAAAAGTAATTCTCGGAATTCCCGTGACGACTGGCAGACGCCAATCGCTTCGCCAGGGCTCGCTTCTCTTCCTCGGTGGCAGACGTCCAAGTATACCCATCAGATAGTGAATGCCATTTCGCCATTGGGTCTCTACCCGGAGCTGGAGCGGATGCCTCGGGAAAGGGAAGAGTGGTGGCAACGGGCGGGGCAACATCATCGACTTTAGCTTCCGTCGGAGGTGGCGTGAAGACCATCGGCACCCACTTTTCTTTTGACGGCGAGACTTTGATCCACGCGATGATGCCGACGATCACATGGAGCAGAACGATGATGATGAGCGTCTTCATTTTTGCCCAGCGTCGAAGGTCACCCACGACGGCAGCCGGTGCGCCGCGTGCAATCTTCGGTTCCGCCCTACCGCCGCTTTTTGACGTTCTGGTTGATGAAGGTGGCTGCTTTTGACCCCGGCGCGCCTGGCTGCATTAGCCCCGGCCGCCTGCAACGGGCGGGCAAAGCCATAACCGCACAGAGGCAATTTGTTATGGCACCTCGTACGCTTCGATCAGAATTGCTCCTTGGCCGTTAGTTTGAGCAGTATAGGCCCCGGCCGAAAGACTCAGTAAAACGGCAGAATCTCGACTGCCATTCGCTAAAGGAAACGGGCCGGGGGCTTCAGCAATTTCAACAGCGTTAGGCGCAGTGCTCCATCCACTGTTGTAGCGAATCGGCGTCTGGCCAGAATAGATAGTTATTGTCGCTTCCGGCGCCACATTCGGGACACCGAACTGCGCAAGTGTCGGACCAACTGCCCGAATCAGCATCTTTTTTGGGTCACCCGAACCGATCACGAAACCGAGGGTGAACCCCCCTGAACCCAGACACGAGAAATTGACCATGTGGCTCCGCGGGTCCGGCATTGTGACTGTCTCTGTGAGTTTGACCACGGATGTTGCCGTGGCCGTGAATGCCGAAATTTTCACCTGCGAGCCAGAACTAATGAAGCTACCGGCGCCTGCACCTTCGCGGTTCCGCAACCCGACTTTGGTCCCGTACGCCGTCGAGTCTGTGGCCTGCAAAAGCGGCGATGTCAGGTTGTTGATATAGAACAGCAGATTGCTTCCATCATCAACAATCCTGACAGTGTAGTCCTGGTTGTGAGCAATCGGGTACGTTGCTTGGGCGATGACACCGCCGGCATTGTGAATGTAGACGTTGTTCGCCTGTGATCCTGTGTCAGTCCTCATCTGGATGTGGAACACAATCCCCCGGGCAAATTCGCCTCCAGTCGTGGCCCCGTCTGTGCGTGTAACAACTCGTAGATTGTCGTATTGGCTGCCTGCAAAGCGGAACTTCAGCGTCACGTCAACGGGTGTGGCCAGGGCCTTTGCCGTTACGACCTTACCCCCGTTGGAGAGGGTGAGCGCACCATCCGATTGAATAGCAGAACTGTCAGAAAACGCAGCAATTGCTTGCCAGTTCGAAGTGGAGCCAGTGAACATGTCGGTGAATGGCTGGGCTCGCGTGAATGGGGCAACAGCGATGGCCAGCGCTGCCGAGAATATGTAAACGTTTTTCATAGTGAGGGCATTGCAGTTGTGAAGGTGACCTCGGGCGTCAAATCAGTCATCGGCGCTTCAGTGAGCCCCAAACTCGCGACGGTATCTTTGTCCCGGTATTTAATCCGCCCTGTCCGAAACTCGTAGGTCGTGCCCGCAGGAATGAGCGAAGATTCCACTTCGCAGGAGTCCAGATATCCGAATCGAGCCCAGAGCGCACCGGCTTTGGGAGGTGGCGTTTCGTATACCTGCCACCGCACTCGAACATTTGTGACAGGAATTGAGTTGGGATTGTAAATCTTCCCCTCGATCCCGATGTAGGCGTACTGCCCGCTACCGTACCTCATCGCAGATGACTGGGCCACGACAGGCGGACTTGGCTCCTGGTAATCAGCCCAGAACCCCACGAGGAAGTACCCAGCGACGGCGAGAAGGGGAGCGATAATGGCGATTGCCAGGGCCACGCGGAAACCGGGCCGGACAGCAGGTTGGTTCTGGAAGTGGACGGCCCAATCTGGGGCATCCTTGGTGATTGGCGGCTCCAAGGGAAACGCCGGGCGTGGCGGCGAGTGTGCCGCGAGGCTTGGCGCTGCCAGAAGAGCGCAAGGCAGGTGGAAACGCAATAAAAACCTGCCGGCTATAGCGGGTAGGACATCCCGCCTTTAGCCGGTAGTCTCCACGGGATGCCGGCCGACGAACTCCGAATCGCAAAACAGCTTGGCGAGACCGTACGCCGGCTTCGGAGCGCCGAGGGAATTAGTCAGATCGGCTTGGCCGAGAGAGCGGACTTGAATCACAATTTCGTCGGGGAGATCGAGCGTGGTGAAAAGTTGGCGTCTGTCGTGACCGTCGTGAGGTTGGCGCAGGCATTTGGCATTAAGGGCGGGGAACTGCTGGCGAAGGCGAAGTTATGATGCCCGTTGCGTTGGCACACAACAATCCGGGCGTCAGTGGGCGCCCACTAACACGTCGATTTCTAGCCCACCTGCCCCCGGGACGATCTGGGTTTTTAGAATGGGGCACTGCGCCCATCCATCCTCGATGTGACACGGCTCGTCCCTCCATGGGAACGCTAACCATGGCGACGTGACGTTCACTCGAAGCCAAAGACCAGAAACACTATGCCGGTCGATGGACTGGATCTCCTTCACGGTAACCGATTGTCCAGAGGAAATGATTTTCATTCCCGCAACGATATACACTGTCGCCACAAAAGTCTATACAAAGTTCTATAGCATAGTAATTTGCCCACTTGGACCAGAGATGCTCCGTGCTTACATACGGGAACACACTCTGGCTTTTGCCCACTTGGGTGAACTGGAGAGCGCTGATGGAGCCTGGCAGGTATCGGATCTGGCGATGACCGGTAAAACGGCGCCAACTATCGTATCTAGACGATAGCTTCAACGTTGTGGCGATTGGGGTGATTGCTGTGCTTGCAAGCACTCCGCTTATGAACCCCAATGAGGCGATAATGGAAAAACTGGAGGCGATTCACGCCGACGTGTTGGAAATCAAAGCCTACATGAGAGCGAGTCCAGAGGTGCGGATTCAGCCGTATACCGTCAAGGAGTTCGGTGCGTTGATCCGGCGTCACCGTGAGTGGGTGTCCGAACGGTGCCAATGTGGATTAATCAAGACCCTTCCTGGTAAGCCCTACTTGATTCCAGCTTCCGAATTGATCCGCTATCTGAAGCCGAAGTCTTGACTCTATCTTACCCTCTATCGGGAGACATGCACTCGTCGCCGACAATAGCTAATATATCTACGCTTCGAAGCCCACCGAGCCATACGTGCAGTTCCTCCCGCCTCCGCCGTGGACCGCCGCCGTCCTTTATCAAGAACACGCTCGCCGAAAAAGTTCGCATGTGCAGCGGATGGGTGGTTGCTTAGGGCGGCAGCTGTCGAAGATACGCCTCCAACCAGTCCCACAATTCGAGCACGTCTCCCGGTCCCATAAAGGAAAAGAATGCGTGGTGCCCGTCGAGTTCCCGGGTTACTTCACGACCTTGAAATCTCGCCAAGCGCCGAGGTTCCCCGGAGGCCAAGTTGTAGCGGTTTCCGTGTCCGAGCGCATTTCGCAGGTGTTGATAGAATTCCAATTCGGGAGTCTGGTCAAAGTACCTGTTTCGCGCAAGCATGTCGCCGATCTGGATAACCATCGATTGCAGGATCACCCGGATGTAATCGAGGTTAAACTGGGCATTGCCGCGCATGCTCTCGATAATCGGTCCATAGTTAAGAACCTCATACGGTGTCTGCGCGCCTTCTCGCGCGAATCGGATGTGATGTTGCTCGCCCGGCGGAAAGAGCGTAGCTCGCCTTGCTTGGAAGGTGTCCTCGCGATTGAGCAAGTACAGAAACAGGCTCATTCCCAAGAACGTGTTTTTCGCGTTCTGAATGCTGTCTGCGATGTAGGCTGGTGGTGGTCGCTCGTCCATAATTTGGTGGATGCACAAACCAGAACTCCTTTCCGGAGTCAGCAGGCGAATCTTGTCCCCGTGTGGTCATGCCGAATTGGGCTGCAACGCTGCAACGAGACGCCGTATTCAGTCAATGTGCCTGCGCCGATGAGCGCATGGCTCGCAGGCTGATGAATGCAGTCGTCATTCAGCGCCGGTTCGTGGGCCATGTCTCAATTGATTGCCCGCATCACCATGCGAGTCCCCGCCAGACTATCCCGCCGGGCACAACTATCCTCGGGGGGAAATGCAGGGGGAATGGGGGGAATACTCCGGGGGCATCAATTGCCCCCCTATCCCCCCCGGCCGGTTGGAACGCCGCAGAGATATGCCCCGCCGCGGGGGCGAACAATTTGAAAGATCTATACTATAATTGTTTACGCGCAGGGGCTGCCGCACCGTGGTAGTGCCGTACTCTCTATTCTCCAAATAGTAAGCTATGTTAGCAGGAAGCGTGCCAGTCATAATTTGCCGCGATTTCCTTGATCGCTCGACGTGTTCGCCCGAACACTCGCCGACGGGACGGGCGTTTCAGGGAGCGAGATTCACATGGGCCAGACCCGCATCCGCCTCCAGGCTGATGCTTGGATACTGACTTTTATGTTGAGCCGCTCGGGACCACATTCCGGGCGGTACACTCGATACAGCGCTTTGGACGACCATACTGCCTACGGGCAACTCGTCCGTCGTCCAGGCGGGTGGCGTGCCGGCATCCCGAGCGCAGGGCTGTATTAGGGGTACGCAGCAAGACGTTTCGCGTGGGCATCGGTTTCGCGGGATCTGAATATGGAGAAGATTTTCCCGAATGCCCCCCAAGTTTCGTGGTACCGAGAGTGCCACCGTGCATTTCTGCGCCCCCCTCGTAAAGCCTAACAAACGGCACCGGCCGGCGTCGCCATTGTGAATCGGATTCGTAGGCGCGGCGGAAAATAAATCCCGAACTCTGCATTCGAACCGTGTTACTGGAGAAGCAATGAACCTTTTTACCGAAAGTGCAGAACATATGTATGGGGGGTTCTGTGGTGTGTGAGTCCCTTGATGTTCCTTTATTGGTTGTTTTATACTTAGCTGATCATCCTTATTCTCGGATACAGTCTTGTAAGCTACTCCACTTCACGAGACTCCTTACCCGCAAGGGTGGGTATGCCCGTCTTTCCAGGCGTTTGTTAGACAAGACGTATGGTACTCGTGGCTGGCGGGAAATCCGTGAACGCCTCGAATCAGCCGGTCTGCTCTGGGTGAATGACGAATACAAACTCAAGATCGGCGACAAGCGGCCCGGCCAGTGCAAAACCTACGGCTTTCCGGCATGGGTTATGGCTGGTGGCCTGGTTGAGCACCAGATCGACTGGCGGCCGCGCAAAATTGCCCGGCGGCGCAAACGGGAGGTGGACCTGGCCGGTCTCTCGGAGGCCCAATGCTACGTCCTCTTGTGCCTCCAGCGGGTAACTGTGGTGCCCGGCTGGGACATGGCGGACCTAGATAATGACGCCCGCCGGTGCCTCCAGAGGATGGACCGGAAGCAATGGTTCGGCAAAGCCGACAAGGCCGGCCGGCTGCACCATAATCTCGCCAATTGCCCGTCCGAGGCCCGCCGGATGCTGCGGCTGGATGGCGAGCCCCTCGTGGGGGTCGATTTCAGCGCGCTGCACCCGCATTTGCTGTTGTCACTGTACCCGCTCGATCACCCGGAACGCGCAAAACTGGCCGAGTGGCTGGCCGGCGACTTCTACACGCGCCTCGACCCCGCCTGTGCCACGAACCCAAAGCACCGGAAACGGGTGAAGCGCGAATTCAACGCCGCCCTGAACGACGAATTGACGAATGAGTGGCGTTATCGCGTCTTCCGCGACCGTTTTGCCGCCGAATTCCCCCACGGCGCTGAAATTGTCCGCGCCCTCAAGCGCCGGGACCACCGGGATGCCGCCGCGAAGTTCCAGCGGCTCGAAAGTGACCTCATCTTCAAGGAGGTCATGGCAGTGTGCATGGCAGAACAAATCCCGGCGATTTCGCTCCACGACGCCCTGTACGTCCGCCCCTGTGACGCCGAGCGTGTACGGGACATCATGGTGGCGGCCGCGCGGCGGTCTCTCGGGATAGACATCAACGCGAAGATTGCCGCCTGACCACGCGTCCCCAATTAGCCGCTCTAATAATGTACCCAGATTACTCCACAATCGACCTCTTCGCCCTCGTCGGGGCCATAGCGACACACCGCAAATATTGTGAAAAATGCGGGTTCAAGTCGAGGAAGCCGGTCCCATGTCTGTCCGAAGTCTCCCCATATCGCGTCACATTACGCGACCACGACGGAGATGTCGCCATCGTTGGCCGCGCGCCCGGCGAACTATACGTCATCGAACTGCGCTCTCCCCCGCCGCCACCGGAGACGATGCACGACATAGATGACGATGACATCACTATCTGCGCCGAGATGGACTGTGCAGGTGACGATTGATATAGGGACTGAGCTATCACTGGAAGTAAGCGACCAGCCCCGTTCACTTAATAGGATGTGCTGATTCCGAGTTCGCGGCGGTTTATAGTCGTCGTTGACTTCAGACGGGCTACCTTTGACGCAATCGAGCGACTTGCCGACACCAACCTATGAAGCGATTCTTGGGAATCTATATCGCCTCCGGCCACGTCCGCCGGATGACCTTTGAGGCTGCGGACGCCGAAGACGCCCAAAAGCAGGCATCCCAATGGCCGGGCGTAGGGGTGGCGGGTGAAGCCGAGGAGTCTGCCCCCGTCCGCACCGCCCTCCCTGAAGCCTTCAATGCCCAAGACTCCCGCCGACTACTCGGCAATATAGGCCTGTCCACGCTCTACGATATGGTCTACGACGGCCGACTGGAACGCGTGCCCGGGATCAGGAAACTGCTCATTACGCGGCGATCAATTGAGCGGTGGGCGGCCCAAAGATGACCCCGTGCTTTTATGCTGCTCAACGCCACTAAGCTTGCCGTCGCAACCGGGTTCACCCGCTCGTTCATCGAGGCCATCAAGCGCGCTGCGCGCGACACCCCAAATGACGATCCATTCCACGGCGGTCGCTTTTCCACTAAACGGGAGATCGAGGCGTGGATCGTGGCTCACCCGGAATTTCGCTCGTCCCTGGCTTGGCGAAAGAAACTGCAACGCCCGCACCCGCAACGGTTTCAGCGTCAACACGCAGGTAGGCTAGGTGCACAGTCTCGTTATGGGGGGGTAATTGCAGACGACAACACCACGTAGGAGGAGCTTCCGGCCTCGTGGGAACAGCCATGAAAACCCTGCGCACCGACCTTGCCGTTGGGCTGCCCGCGTGCCCCGCCAAAGGCCTCACCGTTGCCGGATTCATCGTTCGTGGCGCTACATTGCCGCTCGTTGCCGGCCCGATGAATCTTACGCTGCTGGGCGGTTTGGAGCGGTTCTCGGACATGCGATGATTGTTCACCCTCTTTCCGGCGCTGACTGGCCGGCGCAACAATGGACGAACATGTGGTGATGAGCGACGATCTGGCAAATAAGATCTTAGAAGAGATGCGTTTGCTACGAAGCGAACTAGGCAGCCTACGGGCGAATCTGGCTGGACGAAGAGAATCGGAGCGCCCGCGTATCGAGCCCTACAAAGTCGTCGAATTTGCCCGCCTGATTCGCCGCAGCCGCATGTGGGTCTCTAACCGGTGCATGGCGGGTCTGATTCGGACACTCCCCGGCAAGCCATACCGGATTCCCGTGCTAGAACTGAAGCGCTGGACGGAGGGGAGAGAGACCTGAACAGAGGTTGGCGTGATGGCTAGCGTTTTGCATCCGCCCAGGCGCGCATAGGGTCGTCTCGTCTTTCTGAGGGTAATGCCGGTCCAAAACTGCAATGGACCAGGCAACGCCAGCCACCCCGGGCGTCAGTCATCCGCCGTCGATTGGTCGGATCGAGGTCACCGATGAAGGCGAATTACTCGGTGCTCTGATCAGGTTCCAGGTGGTGGCACGAGTAGGCCCGAAAAGGCTGCTGGACGCGGTATCAAGTGGATTCTTGCAGGATAATTTCATGCCGCGCGTAGTTTTCTAAAGACTCGGAGCTCAGCGTCAATATAATGGAGCGAAGACGCCATTTCACCGCTCATCATGACCACCGCAAATCGACCGTCACTGCCCCGCCAGAGCCAACACAAGAAAGCATGCGAGCGCATGATAAACCGTACATTTGGACGGCTGACCGTAATTGGCTATCATGGCCGTGATAACAGTAAAACCTACTGGAAATGTAAATGCTCATGCACGGGCAAGACTATTGTCGTATCTTCTGGCAATTTAACATCTGGACACACAAAAAGTTGCGGATGCTACAGTAGACAAAAGACCTCTGAGCGTTGGTCTGATCCGGCGTTTCGAGCGCGCCATCGTGCGGGAGTATCCAAGAGTTGGTCTGATCCAATGGTTAAACGCTACCGTCGCATGATGATGTCTATATACTGGTCAGATCCTATTCACAGAGGTCTCGCTCGTATGAGATCAGAACACTTTCATTACCTGAAATTGTGCCGGGGGGAGGTGCAACAGTAGTGGGCGACTCCCCGTGAACAACCCTACTTTATCAGTGCTCTTACCTTCTCTGCGCGATCTCGAAGTTGCTGCTGTTGCAGCCGCGAACTTGAGCTTCGGTTGGCGGCAAATCCGGGGCTGATTAACCAGATGACCCCTGAAGAACGAAAAAGACTGACTACCATGCGCGAACTCTTCGCGCGCCGGCCGCCTACCGGATGAGCATGGACACTCCGCCCCGCTTGGCGCCGCTTGGGCGCGCGGCCCCAAAATCCAGCCTCGGTACTCACACTCCGGCTGTGACCGACCCCGCGATGCTCCTCGAAGAGAACAGGCAGCTCCAGATCGAGTTGGAGGCCCTGCGTGCGGAGAAGTATGCCAGGCGGGAAAGGGAAATCGCCCGGTTGGCCCTGAGTGATCGAACCCTGCTGGTCACCGAACACGAATTGCCCCATTACGTCCCGTTCACCGTCCGTCAGATAAAGCGCATGCGGACTGACGGCAGGCTCCCCTTCATCCGCGATCCCATGGGGCGCAAATCCAAATTCCTGTACAACCTGCGGGACGTTGAGGCTACGCTGCTGGCGGGCGAGCCCAAGAAAGGGCCGCTCGTGCGGACGGTCGATTGGGACAAGATCCGGGTGTCAGCCTAACGGAACCCCATTTTGTTCGGGGTCAGCTCATAGAGCCCTACCGCGTCCGCCTCGGGAATGTTCAGGTTGGCGTAGTTCTTCTCGATTACCGCAACGCTTGTCCCCGCGATCTTCGCCGTCAGCATCGGATCCTTGAACGCCCGAATGTGCATTGTGATAGCTGTATGCCGTAGCATGTTCGCGTAACCGTCCCCGAATTTGTCACCCACCGTCCGTCGGGCCACTTCGTCATCCCATCGCACGTACTCGAATCCGAGGTCATGGGCTGACAGGTAGTCGATCCACTTCCGAAAGATTGGCAGGATCGGGATGTACCGACCGCGTTCCTCGCCACCGCTCCGCTTCAGATATACATGGGCGTTGAAGTGAATCCGGTTGTGATTGAGATCCACGTAGGGGTTTTCCTTCCAGTCTGTCCCACCAATGGCGCTGAACCGCTCGGTCTCGTCAAAGCGGGCCATCGTAAATAGCCGAAACACGATGTAGCCGAGCGACCCCCGCCGCTTGGCCTCCTTGAAAATCGCTTTGATCTCCTCCAGCCCGTAACTGTGCACGTCCTTCGGGGTGTAGCCGGGTTTCTCGAAGTTGATCGGGTTCGCCTGAATCCACGGTTTGTCCTTGTTCGGATCGATGTTCGGATTGTTCTCCCCCGTGCAGAAATTCAGAAAGGCGTAAAGGTAGCCGTAGGTCTTGAATTTTGCCACGGCGCTGGGTTGGCCGAAAATGAATCGTTGGCATTCGGAGGGGGTGACCAACGAAAGTGGGTTGCCGTTCTGCGCCTCGACGAATGGCCGGACTAGCCGCTTGTAATCCTTGATCGTCTTTGGCGAGAGGTTCCGCGTTGCCTGCTTGGCGAGGAACAGATCGAACGCCTCCGCTACCGTGATCGGCTTGCCCACCTTTGCCGCCGCATCGATTAATTTTTGAACCGCCACGATCAAGACTTGGGCACTCGCCTGATCCGCCGCGTTGCTGAGCCCGGCATTGTCGAGCAAGTGAAACGCTGTTTCCGCCGCCCGGAGCCGTGCCGCCGGCAGGTTTGTCGGCGCGACCAGCAAGCCCGCCTTGGTGCCGTTTGCCTTGGCTAGCAGTTCGGCCCGGAGTGATGCCGCCTCTTTCTTGGTCTTACGGTATCGCTCCGTATTGGTTCCGTTTAGACGAAAGCGAACACGGTAGCCGCTGGGGTGGGGCTCAATGCCGTTCACGTCGGACACTGCGCCGTTAATCGGTTTCGGGGGTCTCGCCATAACACCGATAAGCTTGGTGTTATCCTGGTGTTACTTCAAGCTATACCTATGAGAACAGGTCGGTTTTCAAGACCGCCGCAATAGACCACTCTGCCACCTCTCCGTTGCTTCCCCGTCAACCAACCGGAAACACCTGGGGAAACCTGTCTCAAACCCTGCTGCAGAGCCATAGCTAGGTGCGGAAGGACTACAGGTCAAGCGACCGGACACTCAGAGCGCCATCGGCTGCCCGGCACGACCCGCGGTATCTCCGCCGGCCGGCGCCGCCCGAAGCGGTTTTTGCTTCTCTCGTCCGACCGGCTGCGCACGTTTGGAGGCCATGCACTCCAGCCGCGGATCTCGTGTTCCTGCGTGGCTCATCCTGCCGGCTCTCGCCTTCGTGACCGGATCCGCCCTCGGCTCCGTCGGAGTCGGCGCCAAGCCGCTGCCCGGCGCCCGCGTGGTTTTCGATGGGACCGCCGCAATGCTCGCTGAGCAATGGCAGTACTGGGAGGGCCCCCGTTTCGGCGCGAAGCCGCCGATCGGCTGGCCGCTGCTCGCCGACCCGATCGATGGCGGCCTGGTCCTATCGGCCAACGATCCGGCCGTGCCCGCGACCGTCCGCAGCAAGTTTGGCATCGCCGACATCGTCACCAAGGAGCCGCACGGCGACATCCGGCTGCATGTCGAATTCCTCGTGATGACCGAGGGCGGCAACAGCGGCGTGTACCTGCAGAACCGTTACGAAATCCAGGTCCTGGATGGCGACGCGACGACGCACGGGATGGGCGCCGTGATCAATGAGACGCCCTCCCCCTACTTCGCCTACCAGGGCGTGGGGCGCTGGAATGCCTATGACATCCTGTTTCGTGCGCCGCGCTTCCGGGACGGCAGGATGGTCGAGAAGCCGCGGGTCACGATGTATTTCAACGGCATCAAGGTGCACGCGTACGTGGAGATCAACCAGGTCTGGGGCGGCGCGCCCTCCGGGGTCGATGGTGGCAACGACGGTGGACGCGGCATCACGGAAACCCCGGCGGGACTCAAGCTGCAGGCCGAGGGCTACGATGTCCGTTACCGCAACATCTGGATCAAGGACGTGGTCCTGGAGCGGCCGAACACGAATTTTCCCCGGGACGAATAGGACGCCGCGCGGCGGCAGTTCGAACCGAGTAGGTGCAGAGCCAGATCGACGTCGTGATCACGACATCGATCTGGTTATTGGAATCCAAGGCGACATTTCGGCTTTCTCCTCGGGACGAGCCGGATCCTGCGCAGGGGAATTTGCATCGAACCGACGCAGAGCCACTTTGATGTCGTGATCACGACATCGATCTGGCCATTGAAGATCGGTGATGATGCCACGACTGCCGGCCGGGCGCGGCATTCGTGATTGAAGCATGCCCTTCGGCCGGGATGCTCGGGTCCATGCATCCCAGGAACATCATCCGGCAGGAGCCCGTCGTCCCAATATCCCGCAGCCTTCCCGGCGGCTTCACCTTCGGGCGCAGGGTGGCCGGACACTTCCGCGGCCTCCCGCCGCTGGGTTGCCTGCTCTTCCACGGCATCGCGATCTGTCTCCTCTTCCTGCTCCCCCGGTACGCCACTGCCGCCGATCGTCCCAACATCCTTTGGATTACGAGCGAGGACAACAGTCCGTACCTCGGCTGCTATGGAGACGCACAGGCGCGGACTCCCCACCTCGACCAGCTGGCGGCTGATGGCATCCGCTACCGGAACGCCTTTGCCAATGCGCCGGTCTGCTCGAGCGCCCGCACCACACTGATCACCGGGATGTATGCGACTTCGCTGGGCGTGCAGCATCACCGCAGCCGGGTCGCCATCCCCGCCGGGTTCAAACTCTATCCCGAGCACCTGCGCGCCGCCGGCTATTACACCACGAACAACGTCAAGCTGGACCTCAACCTGGCCGGCGAGCCGCAGCCTTTCGACGAAACCAGCAACCGCGCCCATTACCGCAATCGGGCCCGGGACCAGCCATTCTTCGCCATCTTCAACTACACGACCAGTCACGAAGGCCAGGTCGCGCCGAAGGACGGGAAGTCGTCGTTCCGAATCCCGCCCGAGAAGATCCTCCTTCCCCCCTATCATCCCGACACGCCCGAACTGCGCCGCGACTGGGCCAACTACTATGATCAGATGACGCTCCTCGACGCGCAGGTCGGGGAGCGGCTCGCCGAGCTCGAACGGGAGGGTGTCGCCGAAGACACGATCGTGTTCTACTGCAGCGACCACGGGGGAGCGCTGCCGCGGGGCAAGCGCAACATCCATGATTCCGGAACACGGGTGCCGCTGATCGTGCGGTTTCCAGCCAAATGGCGGCACCTCGCGCCGGCCCCCGCCGGGGCCTGGGTTGATCAACCGGTGAGCTTCGTGGATCTGCCGGCCACCTTCTTCAGCCTGCTCGGCGTGCCCCTGCCGGAACACTACGAGGGACGGGCCTTCCTTGGAACCCGGCAGGCCCCGCCACGGGCTCATGTCTTCCTTTATCGGGGCCGGATGGACGAACGCTACGACACCGTCCGGGCCGTGCGTGACCGCGGATTCCGCTATGTGCGGAACTACTCGCCGCACCGTCCCTGGGGCCAGCACTATTCCTATCCCTTCCAGGTCATGCCGGGGATGGGCTCCTGGTACGCCGCCTTCGAGGCCGGTCGCACCAATCCGGATCAGTCCCGCTACTGGCGGCCCAAGCCATCCGAGGAATTTTACCTGATCGCGGAGGATCCGTACGAGCTGCACAACCTGGCCGGGGACCCGGCGCATGCGACCGCGCGCGACGCCCTGCGCCGGACGCTCCGCGCCGAGATCATCGCGACGCGCGACACTGGCTTCATTCCCGAGGGGATGTTCGACCGGCTCGCGGCCGGCCGGACGATCCACGATTATGCGCAGAGCGCGGCCTATCCGATCGAGCGGATAGTGGACTTTGCCGACCGGGCCACTGCCCGCGACCCTGCATTCCTGCCGGAGCTGCGCCGGGCGCTCGAGGACCCGCATCCGATCATCCGATACTGGGCGGCCACCGGCTGCCTTATCCTCGGCGCTCGCGCCGCACCGGCAAAGGCGGACCTGCAGGCGCGGCTGGGCGACGAGTGGGCCGACGTCCGGACCGTGGCCGCCGAGGCGCTCGGCTATCACGGCGAGGCCGGGGCGGCGCTTGCCACGCTTGCCACGATCGTGAAGGAGGGAAACCTTTACGAGCAGCTCGCCGCCCAGTCGGCGCTGGAAGGCCTCTGGCGCCAGGGCCAGGTCCCGCTGGAGCGGGTGCAGGGCGTGCTGCGCGGCCTGAAATTCGCCGAGCCAGCGGATCGGATTCCCCGGTACCTGCTGGGTTTGAGTGCAGTGGCGCCGTGACACCCACACTCCTCTCACGCCAAGTGGCCAAGCCAAGCCAGGGTTTCGCGCTTGGGGGTTGAAATGTCATCCCGCAACCAGGAAGCTTTGCCAATGATACGAACCCTTGTCCGCTGCCTTGGAGCCGTCGCACTCCTCGCCTGCGCTGCAAACGCCTTCGCCGCCAGTCCGGCGAAGCCGAACGTCCTCTTTCTCATTGCCGACGATCTCAACACGATGCTCGGCGCCTATGGCGACCCGCTCGCGAAGACGCCGAACATCGACAAGCTCGCCGCCCGCGGCGTCCGATTTGACCGCGCGTACTGCACTTATCCCCTCTGCGGACCGAGCCGCAACTCGATGCTCACCGGACTGTATCCGAACAGCACCGGCATCCGCGCCAATTCCCAGATTTTCCGGCAGACGATTCCCGCACAGATCAGCCTTTCCCAGGCGTTTCGCCAGCAGGGGTGGTTCGCCGGCCGGATTGGCAAGGCGTATCATTACAATGTCCCCAACTCCATCGGCACCGATGGCCACGACGATCCGGCCTCCTGGGAACTGGAGCTGAACCCGGCCGGCGTCGACCGGATCGAGCATCACCCGGTGATCCATACCCTGACTCCCGGTTCCTTCGGCGGCACGCTCAGCTGGTATGCATCGCCCAAGTCCGACGCCCATCACACCGACGGGATCATGGCAGAGAACGCGGAATGGGTGCTCGAACGCTGTGCCCGGCGTCCGGAGCGGCCGTTCTTCCTGCTGGTTGGTTTTTTCCGGCCCCACACGCCCTATGTCGCACCCCGGGATCCCTATTTCGGATATTATCCCCGGGACCGAATGCGGATTGTGCCCGATATCAAGAAGGACCAGGCCGACCTGCCCCCCGCCGCGCTCCTCAGCTACAAGCGCGAACAGGACAAGCTGACCGACGACCTTCGCCGCGATGCGCTGCAGGCCTATTATGCCAGTATCAGCTTCATGGACGCGCAGGTCGGCCGCGTCGTGGCCGCGCTCGATCGGCTTGGGTTGGCCGAAAGCACAATCATTGTCTTCACCAGCGATCACGGGTACCACACCGGCGAGCACGGCCTCTGGCAGAAGCAGAGCTTGTTCGAGGAGAGCGCGCGGGTCCCGCTCCTCATGGTCGCACCCGGCGTCACGCCGCGAAACAGCGTCGTCCGCGCACCCGTCAGCCACCTGGACCTTTATCCCACCCTGGCTGCCCTCGCCGCGGTGAAGGCACCGCCCAATTTGCAGGGCCAGAGCCTGGTGCCGATGCTGCGCGACCCGTCGGTCACCGGTCGCGGTTGGGCGCTCAGCCAGGTTGGCCGCAGCGGGCCGCGGCCCCGGTTCTTCGGCTACAGCCTCCGGACGCCCCGCTGGCGTTACACCGAGTGGGACGAGGGCCGGCAGGGTCGCGAACTCTACGATCATGACCGCGATCCGGGTGAACTCACGAACCTCGCGGACGTCCCGGCCCATGCCGCGACCATCGCCGCGCTTTCGGAGCAGCTGCGGCAGGCCGTAAAGTCGTCCTATCCGTCTTCGGGTGAGGCTCCGCCCATCAAGGAAGGGCTCTGGGCGCCGATGTTGGTCGGCCCCTGAGCCGGAACAATTCATTTGGGAACCGCGAAGAGCGCGAATTGGGAACCGCGAAGAACGCGGTTTAGCGCGAAGGTTCAGACCTGCCCTACTCCGAGCCGCCAATTACGCGTCCGGATGCCAGTAGGTCGGGTCAGATGGACCTGATCTACGGGTTACTGCTTTCCGACCTGGTCTCGACCGATCGCTCGGAAGCCTGCTGGGTCGGCGGGGATGGGGCGTTCGCCTCCGCGTCCGAGCGGCGCGCATAGTGGAAGACGATTGCAATCGTGATCGCATAGAAGACCGCCGCCGCAACGATGATTGCCAGGTTCACCTTCGTGGTCGGACGCTTGAGGTCGACCTCCGGCAGTCCCGTGCTTTCCTTTTCAATGGCCATGGAAGGTAAGGTGCTGGTTACCGCATCTTGCGCCGCTTGTGCTGCTCGGGACCGGTGAGCTCTGGCCGATCCAGCGCGTCAGGCCGTCCTGTCTGCGTCGGCGCGGAGGTCCGGCGGAAGAATATCAGGAAAAGGGCGATGAGCCCAATGGCGATGACTGCACCGATGAGGATTGGGTTCATGGGCGAAGATTGTGGACAACGGTCCTCAACCGCGGTTCGACGCCAATGCGCCGCGGATCCAGGTTGCTCGGACGCCCATCCTGGCACCAATCTTCACCGTCGATACCACGCCGTGATCCTGTGGCCGCCGCCAACCTTCCTCCCATGAAAAGCTTACCTGTCCTCCGCCTCGTCCCGATGGCGCTCACGTTCGCCTGTGCAGTGCCAGCCGGCGCGGCCGAGCGGCCCAACATCCTGTGGCTGACCAGCGAGGATCACGGGCCGGAGATGGGTTGTTATGGCGACGCCAACGCCCGCACACCCAATGTCGATGCGCTCGCGGCGAAGGGGATGATCTTCAAGCATGCCTGGTCCACGCATCCGGTGTGTGCGCCGGCGCGAACGGCCATCATCACGGGGTTGTACTCCCACAGCAGCGGAGGGATTCACATGCGGTCCATGGTGCCAATCCCGGCCACGCTCCGGCTATTCCCCGAGTTCCTGCGGGAGGCGGGTTATTACTGCACGAATCACAGCAAGGAGGATTACAACGTGCCGAAGACCGAGCGCACGTGGGACGCCTCCTCCAACCAGGCGCACTGGCGGAATCGCGCGCCCGGCCAGCCGTTTTTCGCGGTCTTCAACTCGACCAAGAGCCATGAAAGCCAGATCCGCACCCGCCCGCATCGGGCGATCGCCGATCCGGCAAAGATCCGGGTGCCCGCTTATCATCCCGACGTGCCGGAAGTCCGGCAGGACTGGGCCCAGTATTATGACAAGGTGAGCGAGGCCGACGCCGACGCCGGAGCCCGGCTGCGCGAACTGGAGGAGGCGGGGCTTTCGGCGAACACCATCGTCTTCTATTATGGAGACCACGGCAGCGGAATGCCGCGCAGCAAGCGTTGGCCCTCGAATTCGGGGCTGCACGTGCCGCTGGTGGTCTATTTTCCCCCCCAGTGGCAGCATCTCGCCCCGAGCGAGTATCGGCCCGGCGGGACCTCGGACCGGCTCGTGAGCTTCGTGGATTTGGCGCCAACCGTCCTCAGCCTTGCCGGCGTGCAGCCGCCGCCGTGGATGCAGGGCCGTGCGTTCGCCGGTCCTTATCAGGGCGACCCGCCTGATTACCTCTTTGGTGCACGCGGTCGGATGGACGAGCGCGCCGACACGGTCCGCAGCGTCACCGACGGGCGCTACGTGTATCTGAGAAACTTTTACCCCCACGTCTCACAAGGCCAGCGGGTGACATATCAGTTCGAAACGCCCACCACCCGAATCTGGCGCACGCAGTTCGATGCGGGACTGACCAATGAGGCCCAGTCGCTGTTCTGGCGGGTTCCGAAGGCGCCGGAGGAGCTGTACGATCTCACGGATGATCGCGACGAGGTCCACAACCTCGCGGATTCGCCCGAGCACCAGGCGATCCTCCGGAGGATGCGAGCGGCGCTGCAGTCGCACCAGCGGGAAGTCCGCGACGTTGCGCTCCTGCCCGAAGGTGAGCTGCATTCGCGGCTGCGAGGCGATTCACCCTATGAAATGGCCCGCGACGAATCGCGCTATCCGTTCCAACGGGTTCTGGCGGCGGCGGACCTGGCGTCGCGGCTCGAACCCGCGGATGTGCCGCAACTCCGCGCCTGGCTAGAGGACACCGACAGCGCAGTCCGGTACTGGGCCGCACTTGGCTTCCTGATGCGCGGTTCCGAGGCGGTCCAGCGGGATCAGGAGCTTTTGCGTCGCGCGCTGGCGGACTCCTCGCCGCATGTCCGGATCGTGGCGGCGGAAGCGCTCGCCACCCATGGTGCCGCGTCCGACCTCGGGCGCTGCCTCGACGTTCTGCGCGAGCTGGCCGCGCCCCGTGCGAACGGGGTGTTCGTCGCGATGTCCGCCCTCGCCGCGATCGAGGCCCTGGGGCCGAAGTCCCGTCCGCTGCACCCCTTCGTGAGCACACTCGATCCCAATTTTCCCGTGCCGCACGAGCGGTTTGCCAGTTACGTCCCGCGACAGATCGCCAACATCCTCCCGGAGGCCCGGACCGAAGCGGCGCCGTCCGTTTCACCCCGGCGCGCAAAGAAGCAGCAGCGGCGCTGATCGCTGGCGGGAGGTCGCCGACAATTCCGCAAGGGGCGGCCCACCCCAGCTCTGCGCCATTTTCTTCGGAAAAGCGTTGAGCGACCGGGGTGCTGCCGCCCGCACCGTGCCAGCGTGGCACGAGTCGCCGCATCCGCGGTCCGTTCTCGCATGCGGGGGCCGATCACGCCTCGCCGGAATCAAGCCGGGCGAGGCGCGTCACCTTCGCGGTCAACCCACAACTCCTTCGCACATGTCCCAACCGCCATGGCACCGCGTGTCTTCGCCCGCCGAAGCGCCGCCGCAACCCGCGAGTCTTCCGGAAAAAAACCGGCTTCCCGCCGCAGCCGACGGAATGTCCTACGCGATCATCGCGATCTGCCATCTGAGCTGGGACTGGGTCTGGCAGCGCCCCCAGCAATTCCTCTCCCGGCTGGCGCAGCGGCATCCCGTGCTGTTCGTGGAAACCCATTGCACCGAGACGCCGGCAACCCGCGTCGTGATTCGGACACCCGAGGATCATCCGAATGTCACCGTCCTGCAGATGCACCTGCCGGCGGCGCGGTGGCAGGACGGCGCGTTCATCGATGCCGAGCGCCGGCGGGCGCTGCAGGCGGCCCTGGCGGAGGACCTGCGGGGCCGGTTCGACCGGGCCGTGCTCTGGTTCAATGACCCCATGGCGGTGGTGGCATTCGCCGGACATCTGAACGAGCGGGCGATCGTTTACGACTGCATGGACGAGCTTTCGCAGTTCAAGGGCGCGCCGCCGGCACTGCTCGAGCGCGAACGGATCCTCCTCACGCGGGCGGACGTCGTCTTCTGTGGCGGCCAGAAGATGCGGCAGCGCCGGCTCCCGCTGAATCACAACACGCATTTCTTTGGCACGGGTGTGGACGTGGTGCATTTCGGCCGCGCGCGTTCCGATGAACTTGTCGTGGCACCGGAGATTGCGGCACTGGGCGGCGCTCCCGTCCTCGGCTACTTTGGGGTGATCGACGAGCGGATCGATTATCAGCTGCTCGCCGAACTGGCCGATGCCCGGGATGACTGGCACGTCGTGATGGTCGGCCCGACCGCCAAGGTGGATCCAAGGGATTTTCCGCAGCGGCCCAACCTGCACTGGCTGGGCGGCCGGCCCCACACCGCATTGCCGGCGCTGACCAAGGGCTTTTCGGTCGCGCTGATGCCGTTCGCGCTCAATCCCGCCACGGAATACATCAACCCGACCAAGGCGCTCGAATACATGGCGGCCGGCCGGCCCGTGGTCTCGACCGCGTTGGACGAGGTGAAGCTCAACTTCGGCGGGGTCGCGCGGGTGGCGCGCTCGCATGGTGAGTTCATCGGCTGCTGTGAGCGCGAAGTCGAGCGGCCCTCCCAGGCGCGAATCAAACGCGGGCTCGCCCTGGCCGCGGCCAACACCTGGGAGGCGATCGCCAGCCGGATGGAGGCGGAGATTGCCGAGGTGCTGGTCCCGGTCCGCCGCGTGCGCCGGGCTCCGGCCAAATCCGGGGAACTGGCATCGGAGTTCGGGAGCTTCGCCTATGTTTGATTACCTTATTGTTGGAGCCGGCTTCGCCGGAAGCGTCCTGGCCGAACGACTTGCCCGCGCGCTCGACAAAAAGGTCCTGATCATCGATCGCCGCAACCACATCGGCGGCAACGCCTATGATTGCCACGATGACCACGGGATCCTGATCCACCGTTACGGGCCCCACATCTTCCACACCAACTCCGAGGAGATTTTCTCCTACCTCTCCCGCTTCACGCCCTGGCGCCAGTACCAGCACCGGGTGAAGGCGTGCGTCGACGGCCGGCTCGTGCCCATTCCGATCAACCTCGACACGATCAACGAGCTGTATGGCCTGCAGCTGACGCCGAAGGGGATGAAGGAATACCTCGACAGCGTGGCGGAAAAGCGGGAGCGGATCACGACCTCCGAGGATGTCGTCATCAATTCGGTCGGCCGGGAGCTGTACGAGAAATTCTTCCGCGGTTACACGCGCAAGCAATGGGGAATCGACCCGTCGGAACTCGACGCACAGGTCACGGCGCGCGTGCCGGTCCGCTACAATCGCGACGATCGCTACTTCATCGACACCTTCCAGGCGATGCCCGCCCACGGGTTCACCCGGATGTTCGAGCAGATGCTGGATCACGAGAACATCACCATCATGCTGAATGCGGACTACCGCGACGTGGTCGAAGAGGTGAACTTCTCCGAGCTGATCTTCACCGGGCCGATCGATGAATATTTCGACTACCGGTTTGGCCCGCTGCCGTACCGCTGCCTCGAGTTCAAGCACGAGACCCATCACAAGCCCGTCTACCAGCCGGCACCGGTGGTGAACTACCCGAACGAATACGCCTACACGCGGGTCACGGAGTTCAAGTATCTCACGGGCCAGGAGCATCCCCTGACCAGCGTGGTGTATGAGTTCCCCCGGGCCGAGGGAGACCCGTATTATCCCATCCCGCGGCCGGACAATGCGGCGCTCTACCGGAAATATCACGAACTCGCCGATGCCACGCCAGGGGTGCACTTCGTCGGCCGGCTGGCAACGTACCGTTATTACAACATGGATCAGGTGGTCGGGCAGGCGCTGAGCACCTTTGCGAAGATCAGCGGAAAGAAACGCGGCGCCGCCGCCATGGCGCTGGCCTGACCCGGCGGACGCCCGCACCGCCCACGCTCATGCACCCCAATCCGATCAGCCTCCCATCGCTGGAGCCGCCGCGCCCCCGCCGCGGTCCTCGGAGTGACTAGCGGCCAGGACACCGCATCCCCATGAAATGGTCCCACCCAAATGTTTCCCTGCGCCTTCATTCCCCGGCCCGAGCATCCCCGACCCGATCGCCAGCGCGGCCGGGTTGAGGGAGTCGACTGGCTGAATCTCAATGGTGCCTGGCAGTTTCGATTCGACCCGGCGCGCCGCGGCGTCGACGAGGCTTGGTTTTCGCCCGAGGGCCCCGACTGGCGCGAGCAGATCGTGGTGCCGTTCTGCTGGGAGTCGCTCGCGGCCTGGGGCGAAGGTGACGCCGCGGGCAACGAGAACTACTTTTCGCCCCGGGTTCATCTGAACCCACTCGAGGTCACCCGCGAGAACCACCGTTCCGCGCCGCGCTACGAGGTCGGTTGGTACCGCCGCTGGATCGAGGTGCCCGGAACCGCGCCGTGGCGGCGCAAGCGGGCGATTCTCACGGTGGGCGCCGCCGACTTCTTCACCGACGCCTGGTGCAACGGCCGGCACCTCGGCAGCCACGAGGGCGGCTATCTCCCCTTCGAATTCGATCTCACGGACACCCTTGGCGAACCGGACGCCAGCGGCAATCGTCGCGCCCTGCTCGTCCTCCGCGTCGAGGATCCCATGGACAACCGGGAACAGCCGGTCGGAAAGCAGTGGGGCTGGTACACCACGACGAGCGGCATCTGGCAGACGGTCTTCGTCGAGCCGCGGGGCGCGGTCCACATCGATCACTTCCGCGTCCTGCCCGACATCGACGCGGGCCGCGTCCGCTTCGAGATTTTCTGCCCCACCGCGGCCGACGAAACCGCGGTCACGATCGAAATCGTGCCGCCGGCGGCACGGCCCCACCAGATCATGCTGAAGGTCCTGGCCGGCGTGGCGGTCGGCGAGGCCGAGGTCTATCCCGTGACGCTCTGGGATCCGGACGACCCGCAGAATTACCGGGTCAACTACCGGCTCCATGATGAGGAGCAGGAGTTCGATGCGGTGTCCGGCTATTTCGGTATGCGCAAGATCAGCACGCTGGCGGCGGTCGATGAGAACGCGCCGGCGATGCTCTGCCTGAACAACAAACCAATCTATCTGCGCGGCGCGCTCTACCAGTGTTACCACTGCGACGGCGTCTACACCGCCACCGATGCGCGCACCCTGCGCAACGACATCGCCTTCGCGCGCGAAGCCGGTTTCGACTTCCTGCGGATCCACATAAAGCTCGAGGAGCCGCTGTTGCTGTATTACGCTGACACCCTTGGGATCCTGCTGATGCAGGATTTCCCGAATTTCGGCGAGGGCGGCGACACGCCGCTGGGCCGCCGGCGTTTCGAGGCCATGATGCGCGGCGGGATTGAGCGCGACTTCAACCACCCCTCCATCATCGCCTGGTGCCTCTTCAACGAAACCTGGGGCTTCGGCGGGCAGACCGAGCTGATGAAGTTCATCGGGCCCGACGCCCACAAGCTCTCGCGCGAAGCGATGCAGGCGAAGCTCGAGAACCAGTCCTCGTTCAAGTGGGTGCATCGGATGTGGGAAATCGCCAAGACCTTCGACAGCACCCGGCTGATCGAAGATATGAGCGTGGTGGTGTGGGAGCACCTCAGCGCCTACGGCCATGTCGACACCGACATCAACTCGTGGCACTTCTACATCGACGAGTACCACCGGGCCCGGGAGCACATCGCCCAGGTGGTGGCGCGCAGCTATCGCGGCTCAACCTTCAACTTCATCGAAGGCTTCCAGCAGGCCAACGCTCCGCTCATCAACTCCGAGTACGGCGGCATTGGCGCGCTCGATGGCAATCGCGATGCCAGCTGGTCCTTCAAGTTCCTGACCAACGAGCTGCGCCGCCATCCGCAGCTGTCGGCCTACATTTACACGGAGCTGCACGACGTGGAATGGGAATACAACGGGCTGCTCAGCTATGATCGCACCGCCAAGGAGTTCGGCTACCCGCCCTCGCTCGTCAACCAGGGCGATGTCCTCCCGATCGACGCCCCGCCCATTTCATCCCACCCGCCCGGCACCAGGCTCGAAATCGACGTGCTCTCGTCCCATTTCTCGCGCCGCGCCCACGACAACGTGACGCTGCACTGGTTGTATTCGGGAATCGATACCCTCGGCACCGTCCATGGCGCGCTCCAGAGGGGGCACACACCGATTTCCTTCGGCCATCACCGGGTCGAACTCGCGGATCGGGTCGCCGTCACGCTGCCACCCGTCCCGATGCTCTGCACGCTATCGGTCGCGGCGGTGACGCCGGACGGCCAGACGGTGGCCTCGAACTTCATCCAACACTTCGCCCACGCCGGCCCGCTGCCGGAACGGGAGGTGGTGGGCAACTCGCTCGTGCTGCGGCGGCCGGTCCCGGGCTGGGACGAGGCCAGCTGGAGCGATGCCGGCAGCACGGCTGCCGAGGCGGAACAGCTCGGCTACGGCTTCGGGCGCGGAGCCGGCCATTTCGAATGGGTTTTCCGCGACGACCAACTGCGCGAGATCAGTCGCGCCCGCCGGCTCCGGCTGCTCTGCGAAGTCTCGGCCCGGCGGGAGGGCACACCGCAGACGGGCGCCCACAAGCATCCGACGACGTTTGAGCTGCTGCTCAATGGGCTGCGGATTCATCGCGAGATCCTGCCCGATCACCCGCACGACACCCGGGGTGCACTGAGCTACCTCCGCGACCCGAAGGGTGGCCGCGGCGCCTATGGCTACCTGATGCGCGCGACAATTGAGGATGCGCTGCTCCAGCGCGTGGCCGGGGAGGCGGCCCAGACCGGCGAGCTTCGCTTCCGCTGTGCCGTGCCCGCCGACGCCGGCCCCGGCGGAGGTCTAACGGTTTACGGCTTCGATACCGGGCGTTTCCCCATCGGGCCGACCGTCGTCATCGAATGGGAACAGTCCTGACGCGCACGCCTCCAAGGAATGCCCCGTGAGAACACCTTTGCGAGCCGATGACCCTGCTGTGCCAGTCCCGCGTGGCTCAATTGAGCGATCCCCAGGCCTTCCTGTGGGCCACCGGGATCGAGGACACCTTCATCACCGCGCGATGGCCCCAGACCGGCCGCTCGCTCGATGAGTACGAGCTGACCGGCCACTACGAACGGTGGCACGAGGATCTCGGGCTCATCGGCGAGCTGGGTGTACCGGCGGCCCGGTACGGGCTGCCCTGGCACCGGATCCAGCCGGCGCCAGACCGGTGGGATTGGGACTTCGCCGACCGCGCGATCGATCGACTGCTCGGTTTCGGAGTCGAGCCGATCGTCGACCTGGTGCATTACGGTCTGCCGCCGTGGCTCGACGGCGCGTACCTCCATCCGGACTTCGCGCACCGCATGGCCGAATACGCGGCTTGCACGGCCAGCCGGTTCCGCGGCCGGGTGTTTGCCTACACGCCGCTCAATGAGCCTCGGATCACCGCGTGGTACTGCGGCCGGCTTGGCTGGTGGCCGCCCCATCGGCACGGCTGGAAGGGCTTCGTGGCCGTGATGCTCGCCGCCTGCCGGGGGATCGTCGAGACGGTCCATGCCCTGCGCGCCGTCGATTCCGAGATCCTGATCGCCCACGTCGACGCGACGGATCTGTACTCGACATCGCTGCCGAGGTTCGCGGCGGAACAGGCACACCGGCAGGAACTGGTGTTCCTCGCGCTCGACCTCGTCAGCGGCCGGATCGATTCCGGCCATCCGCTCCGGGACTGGGTTCTCCGCCATGGCGGGACCGAGCCCGTCCTCGCCTGGTTTTCGGAGCACGCGGTGGATCTGCCGCTCGTCGGGATCAATCTCTATCCCATGTTCACCGCCAAGGTGGCCCGGGAAACCGCCGTGGGCCGGCTGCGCTGGCGGATGCCGTATGCCGGCCCGGAGCTGATTGAACAGCTCGGAAGGATGTATTGGGAAAGATATCACGCGCCGCTCTTCATTGCCGAAACCGCCTCCGTCGGCTCGGTCGCGAGGCGGCGGGCATGGCTGGCCGATTCCGTCAAGGCCGTGCGCCGGCTGCGGGAAGCGGGGATCCCGCTGATTGGCTACACGTGGTGGCCGCTGTTCGCCCTCGTGACTTGGGCCTACCGGCAGGGAACGCATCCGCCGGCCCACTATCTCCGCCAGATGGGGCTGTGGAATCTGGATTCGAATCTCGCCCGTGTGCGCACCCCCCTGGTGGGGGATTACCAGGCGCTGGTGCGCGGCCGCGCTGCCGCTGTCGGCGACCGCGCCGCGACTGCCGCCGTTCACTCCTGACGGGATTCGAACATGCCTTCCTTGCCAAACCCGCCACCCACGCCCGCAACGGCCCCGCTGCAGTTCGAGTCATTTTTCCTCGGCGGATTCGAAGGCACAGCCTGCCGGAACCGTCATCGGCACTGGATCGATCAGGTTTCCGCCACCGAACATGATCGCCAGGCCGACGACGATTACCGACGGCTGCGGGAAGTCGGACTGTGCGCGACGCGGGAGGCGATCCGCTGGCCGCTGGTGGATCGGCACGGTCGCCACGATTTCAGTTCGGTTCGGCCGTTCTTCGAGGCCTGCCGCCGTCATCGGATCGAGGTGATCTGGGATCTCTTTCACTATGGCTATCCGGAGGATCTCGATCCCTTCAGCGACGAATTCATCCGCCGGTTCGCGGATTACTGCCATGCGGCCGCACGCATCGTGCGCTCGAATGTCGATGGCAGCTGCTACTTCACGCCGGTGAACGAACCCTCATTCCTCGCCTGGGCAGCCGGGGAGGCGGGCCGGTTTCCACCCTATTGCCAGGGCCGGGGACAGGAACTGAAGATTGCCCTCGTCCGGGCGGCGCTGGCGGGGATCGACGCCATTCGTGCCGCCGTGCCGGACGCGCGGATCGTGAATGTCGACCCGCTTTGTCACGTCGTGCCGCCAGCCGGCGCGGATCCCAATGACCGCGGAACGGAAGACTTCAATCACCGGGCCGTGTTCGAAGCCTGGGACATGATCGCCGGCCGGATCCGGCCCGAACTTGGCGGCAGCCCCGCTCATCTCGATGCGATCGGCGTGAACTACTACTGGACGAACCAGTGGGAAATTGGAACCGAGGAGCAGGCACTCCCGCTGGACGATCCCCGCCGGCTGCCGCTTGTCCTCCTGCTCCAGCGCGCCTGGAAGCGATACGGGGCCGAGATGCTGCTCACGGAGACGGCGCATGTCGGCGATGCCCGTCCGGCCTAGCTGAGTGCCGCGGCATCCGAATGCAGGGAGGCCATCGAGCGGGGACTGCCGCTGCGTGGCGCCTGTCTGTATCCCATCCTGGGGATGCCCGAATGGCACGATCCGCAGGTCTGGACCCGGATGGGATTGTGGGATCTGGAGTCGCGAGGCGGGAAGCTGGAACGGATCATCCATCAACCGACGCTTCAGGCACTGCGGGCCGCCCAGGCCCTCTTCGGAGAAGGGTCGGCGGGCGGCCCGGCGTTCCTCGAGGGCACAGGGCAGGAATGGCGCGGCAACGGGACGTATGGCCGATGAAGCCCTCGCTCACGTACACCAATCCCGTCTGGCCGCATTATTTCGCGGACCCGTTCATCCTCCGCTGGCAGGACGAGTACTTCGCATATGGGACGGGCGATGCCAACGAACCGCTCACGGCACGCTGGCCGCTCAGCCCAAACCGGCCGGCCGGAGATCCGCCGACGGCCTTCACCGTGCTGCGCTCAAACGACCTGGTCGAGTGGCGCGATCATGGGCCGGCCCTCGTCCGACCACCAGGCATGGAATTCCACGCCCTTTGGGCACCTGAGGTCGTCGCTGTCGGGGATCGCTTCCTGCTCTATTACTCCAGCGCCCCGCCGCGGCTCGACGAACTGCACCGGGTGCACGTGGCCGTTGCCGGCGACCCCACCGGACCCTTTCTCGAGGCGGGTCTCGTGCTGCCCGAGGAGGAAGGCTTCAGCATCGACGCGCATCCGTTCCGCGATCCGCACACCGGCCAATGGTATCTTTTCTTCGCCAAGGATTTCTTCGACGATCGCACCGGCACCGGGATCGCAGTCGTGCCGCTGGCAGAGAATCTCCAATGCGCCGCCGGGCCTTCCCGAACCGTGCTGCGGGCCAATGCCGACTGGCAGATCTACGAGCGCGATCGGCCGCTGTACGGCCGGACGTGGGCGGCCTGGCATACGGTCGAGGGTCCGTGTGTGATCATGCATGAGGGCCGGTACTATTGCCTTTATTCCGGCGGCAACTGGCAGACCCCGGACTACGGCGTGAGCTTTGCGGTCGCTGACCATCCGCTCGGACCCTGGCGGCATCCCGCCGAGTCCGGGCCGTGCGTGCTGCGGGAAATCCCCGGCAGGGTGTCGGGGCCGGGACACGTCTCCCACCTCCTGGCGGCCGATGGCCAGACCGAGTTGCTGGTTTACCACGCCTGGGATGCGGCGCATTCCGCACGACGCATGTGCCTGGACCGGCTGGTCTGGACGGCCGACGGCCCGCGCTGCCTCGGTCCGACGACGACGCCCCAGCAGCTGTGAATCCATCCGCGCTGCGGATGGAGACGGTATGAAGCCGCTGTTACGAATTCAAGGGGGGCAGGCCGCCCCGGCCGCAACGTTCCGAACCTCGTACATGGAGGGCCGTGCTCCGTCACGGCCATTGAGATCGATGAGCTCCGCAGGACATGTGTCACATTGGGTTTGTGGACGACACGGAGGTCGTCCCTCCAGTCGCGGCGGAAGACGGTTGGAACGGGAGCGGAATCGCGGATTCGGCAACCGGTCATTCCGCACGGCGGCCGCGCAACCACCGGGCGAGTTCCGCCCAGGCCCGGGCGCGGTGGCTCAGCCGGTTCTTCACGGCGTCACCAATTTCGGCGTACGTCTCGCTGTACCCCGCCGGAACAAAGATTGGATCATAGCCGAATCCGCCGGAGCCGCGGGGTTCGCGCAGCAGCCGGCCGGAGGTTCGGCCCTCGCACGCGTGCTCCGAGCCGTCCGGGCCGATCAGGAACAGGACGCAGACAAACTGGGCGCCGCGCCGGTCATCCGGCACCTCGCGCATCGTCGCGAGCAGCTTGGCCAGGTTGGCCGCCCCGTCGCCCTGCGGCCCGGCATAGTACGCCGATTCCACCCCCGGCCCGCCGTCGAGCGCATCGACGCACAATCCGCTGTCGTCGGCCAGCGCCCAAGCGCCGGACGGGAGCTGCCGCTGGAGGGCGCGGGCCTTCTTGCGGGCGTTGCCGACAAAGGTGCCGGCATCCTCGATCACGTGCGGCATTCCGCCGGTGGCACGCGCGGAATGCAGCTCCAGCGCCAGCCCCGATTCCCGCGCCAGCGCCTGCAGCTCCGCCACCTTGTGCGCGTTGCCCGATGCGAGGTGAACCTGCAGCGGCCTGTCCATCAGCGGAGGCCAAACACCGTCTCGTCGATCAACAGTTTTTCCGGATACACCACCCGGCCGCGCATCAACAGGTCGCCACCAAAGCTTTCATGCGTGACGTCCTCCAAGCGGACGGCGTGCTCGATCCGCTCGGGGCGCAGCCCGCTGAAGATGCCCTTGGCCTTTTCGTCCGCAAACAACATCGGCGCGTGATAGGCGAAAAGGTAATCCAGCTGCCGGGCCCGGATCAGTTCGCTCATGAGCTGCGCTCCCCCTTCCACCATCACTCCGGCGATGCGTTCCTCGGCACAGCGGCGGCGGAAATCCGCGAATGGCACCCGCTGGGTCGGCGACTCGAAGGTCCAGACCTTCACGCCATGATCCCGGAGCTTGCGGACATACCCCAGCCCGCCGTGCGGCGTGGTGACCACGATGGTGCGTTCGCGGAACTCGTCGGTAAAGACCGCCGGCAGGTTCTTGTCCAGTACGGTCCGCAGCAGTCCGTCGAAGACGAAGCGCCAGGGCGCCCATTCCGGTGCGCCCTCGCGGCGCGCCGTCAGCCGGGGATTGTCCTTCAGGATGGTCATCGCACCAACCGCGATGCCGGGGAACAGCCGCCGCCAGCGGTGCACATCCGCCCGCGCCGCCGCGTTGGTAATCCAGCGCGACTCGCCGGTGCGGCAGGCGAGCCGGCCGTCGAGTGTCGTCGCCACCTTGCCGGCAATCAGCGGGCCGCCGCGGGTGATCCAGTGGTTGAAAACCAGATTGAGGTCGGTGCAGTCCTTTTCCAGGACGCCGGTGATCACCTCGATGCCGGCGCCGCGCAGGATCTCGAATCCGCGCCCGGCATGCGCCGGATTCGGATCCGTCGCGCCCACCACGACCCGTTTGATCCCCGAGGCGATGATGGCATCCGTGCAGGCGCCGGTGCGACCCTCGGTTGAGCACGGCTCGAGGGTCACATAAAGCGTGGCGCCCGGCCGCGGCGCCTTGCCGCGGGAGAGCAGCGCCAGCCGCTCCGCGTGCGGCCCGCCATCCGGCGCGGTCGCGCCCTCGCCCACGATGTGGCCATCCTCGACGACCAGGGCGCCGACCATGGGATTCGGATGGGTGGTGCCCCACACGCCCACGGCCAGCTCGAGCGCCCGCCGCATGAACTCCTCGTGCTGCGCCGCCACCGGCGCGCGGCCGGCGGACGTTCCTTCAATATTGCCCGCTGACATAGGGATTATGTGCCATTTCTTCGCTCACCGAAGTCTTGGGCCCATGGCCGGGGAAGACGATGGTATTTCCGGGCAGAGTGTAAATTTGACTCCGAATTGAACGTTCGAGCTGGTCGAAACTTCCACCGGGCAGGTCGGTGCGGCCGATGCCACCCTGAAAAAGGGCATCGCCCACAAAGGCCATTCGCGCGGCAGCAAAATGAAACAGCACGTTGCCGGGGCAATGGCCCGGAACATGGCGGACCTCGGCTTCAGTCCCCAGCGCAGCGAGCAACTGCCCCTGCTCCACCCAGCGGTCCACGCGAACGGGCTCGAGGTTCAGCCGGGCGCCCATGAAACGCTCCATCACGCCGGGGGTTTCGATCAAAACTTGATCCGCCAGGTGCGCGCTCACCCTTGCCTGCGTCGCGCGCACGATCTCCGCCGCTCCCTGGGTATGATCCCAGTGACCATGCGTCAGCCAGACTTCGAGCAGCCGGCAATGCGCCTTGCCCAGAATCGGCCCCACCTCCGCCCAAATGTCCCCGGGGGCATCAATCAGGATCGCTTCGCCCCGCGCGGGTTCCGTCAGCAGATAGGCGTTGGTCTCGATCGGCCCGGCGGGCAGCACATGCAGGTTCACGCCCGCCAATCCACGCGCTTTGCCCGCCCGCGCAATCGCAAACCGGCCATGGGACGGGGCCGCTTGCGTCCGCCGCGAGATTGCTCCCCGGGAGCCGCCCGGCAGCAAAGTCACTTGCCAGTCCGGCCCGCGCCGCCCCAGCCTAGCCGCTCTTCCCATGCCGACACTCAAGTTCGCCGTTCTCGCTGGAGACTATATCGGGCCCGAGGTCATGACCGAGGCGCTGCGCGTCCTCGAGCATGTCGCCCGCCAGGAAGGTCTGGCGCTTTCCCACACGGCGGCCGACGTGGGCGGTGCGGGAATCGATCGCCATGGTCGCGCGCTGCCCGAGTCCACCCTGCGCGTGTGCGAACAATCGGATGCCATCCTCTTCGGCTCGGTGGGCGGGCCGAAATGGGAGCATCTGCCGCCGAAGGAGCAGCCGGAGCGGGCCGCCCTGCTCCCGTTGCGCAAGCATTTCACGCTGTTCGCGAACCTCCGTCCGGGCCTGCTGTATCCCGAGCTCACCGACGCCTCGCCGCTGAAGTCGGACCGGATTCCGGACGGGATCGACATCGTCTGCATCCGCGAACTCACCGGCGGGGTGTACTTCGGCCAGCCGAAGGCGACCACGACGCTGCCCGACGGGGACGTCCAGGCGGTGGATACGATGGTTTATCGCCGGAGCGAGATCGAGCGGATCACGGCCACCGCCATCACCGCCGCCCGCGCGCGCAAGGAGCGGCTTTGCTCGATTGACAAGGCCAACGTGCTCGAGACCTCCGTCCTCTGGCGCCGGACCGTGACCGAGTACGTCGCCAAGCATGCGCCGGACATCGAGCTCAGCCACATGTACGTTGACAACGCAGCCATGCAGCTGGCACGCAACCCGAACCAGTTCGACGTCTTCGTGACCGAAAACATGTTTGGCGACATCCTTTCCGACGAGATGGCGGTCATCTGCGGGTCGCTCGGCATGCTCTCCTCCGCCTCGCTCGGCGCCGGACGAAACTCGCTCGGGCTGCCGTTCGGGCTCTATGAACCCGCTGGCGGCACGGCTCCGGACATCGCCGGCAAGGGCCTGGCCAACCCCTGTGCGCAGATCCTCTCGGCCGCCCTCATGCTCCGTTTCAGCTTCGGACTGGAAAGCACCGCCACCCGGATCGAGGCGGCCGTGCGCCGGGCGGTGACGAGCGGCACCCGCACGGGCGACATCGCCTTTGGAGGAAAATCCGTCGGCACCCGCGCGATGACTGATGCCGTCATCGCGCAACTCGGCTGATTCCGCGCCTGCTGGCGCCGCATGCGTTCGCATGTCGCAGCCGCGACATCCCTCTTGCAAGCCCACCGTAGGGCGGCCCTTTTTCCTCTGACCTCCAATTCATGACTTCCGCCGAGATTCGCCAGTCCTTCCTGGATTTCTTTGCCCGCCAGGGCCACACGATCGTTCCGTCCGCCTCCCTGCTGCCGGATTCGCCCGGACTGTTGTTCACCAATGCCGGCATGAACCAGTTCGTGCCAATTTTCCTGGGGGACCGCGCCCCCGACGTGACGACCTGGGCCGGCGCCCGACCAGCCATGGACACCCGGGCCGCGGACACGCAGAAATGCATCCGGGCGGGCGGCAAGCACAACGACCTCGAGGACGTGGGCTATGACACCTACCACCACACCCTCTTCGAGATGCTCGGCAACTGGTCGTTTGGGGACTATTTCAAGAAGGAGTCGATCGAATGGGGCTGGGAATTGATCACCCAGGTGTGGGGCATTCCTCCGAAGCGGCTCTTCGCGACCGTTTATTCACCGGACAAGGCCGCCGGCGATCCCGCGGAGTTCGATCAGGAGGCGCACGACATCTGGGCCGGGGTCTTCCGCCGGGCGGGGCTCGATCCGGCCGTGCACATCGTCAATGGCAACAAGAAGGACAATTTCTGGATGATGGGCGACACGGGGCCCTGCGGCCCGTGCTCGGAGATCCATTTCAATCTGCTGGCGGACGACGACGAGGCGGCCGGCCGGAAGCTCGTCAATGCCGGGAGCCCGCGTTGCATCGAGATCTGGAACCACGTGTTCATCCAGTTCAACGCGAATGCCGACGGCAGCTTCTCGCCACTGGCCGCAAAACACGTCGACACCGGGATGGGCTTCGAACGCGTGGCCGGCATCCACGCCACCACGAACGGGTTCAAGGACTTCACCAAGGATCCCTCGAATTACGCGGCCGATATCTTCGCCCCGCTTTTCTCCGTGGTCGCGAATCTCAGCGGCCGGCGCTACGCGGGGACGGTCCCGAAGTCACGGGAAGGGCTGAGCGAACAGGAGCACACTGACGTCGCATTCCGCGTCCTCGCGGATCACGCCCGCTGTGTCTCCTGCGCGATCGCCGACGGGATTCTGCCCGGCAACGAGGGCCGGAACTACGTGATCCGCCGGATCCTCCGCCGTGGAATCCTCTACGGCAAGAAGCTCGGGCTGCAGACGGGATTCTTCGAGCAACTCGTCGCGCCGGTGGCGGAGTCGCTGGGCACCGTCTTCCCCGAACTGGTCCAGCAACAGGATATCATCCGGCGCGTGATTCGCGGCGAAGAGGAGAGCTTTGGACGAACGCTCGACAAGGGGCTGGAGCAATTCAACTGGGCAATTCTCCGAGCCATCGGGGAGGACAGCAGGAAGACGAGGCTGAGTGAAAGGCTGACGCTGCTGGTCGAAACCCGGCGGGGAGTCTTTCATGGGGCTTCGTCAAACTCCGCCGTTGCACTGCCGCAGCGGAAAATCGCGAACGAAGAACTCAACCAAGCGACCCTTTCCGAGGTGGGCGTGGGGCCGATCACGGTTGCCGGCAAGGATGCCTTCGAACTCTACGACACCTACGGGTTTCCGCTCGACATGACCCAGTTGCTCGCGACCGAGAGAGGATTTGGTGTCGATGTCGAAGGGTTTCATTTGCACATGAAGGAGCAGCGCGAGCGTGCCCGGGCCGCGCAGAAGAAGGACATCATCGTCGCCGCCACCGAAGGCGATGCCGCCGCGAGTTTCGAGGCCTCGATCTTCACCGGCTACGTCGTGGATACCGAGAAGCCGGTGGAAGCCATCGTCACGGACGTGATCCGAAGCGGCGAGGACACCTTTCTCGTTTTCGATCGCACCCCCTTCTATGCTGAAATGGGCGGCCAGGCGGGCGACACGGGCACGGCCGTCGTCGCCGGCCGGACGATCGCCATCGTCGATACGATCAAGGACAAGGCCGGACGCCACCTGCACAAACTCCAGCCGGCTGAGGCCAAGGCCCCCGGCCAAAGTCTCGAGCGGGATTCCGCCGCCCAACTCACGATCGACTGGGATCGCCGACGCGCCATTTCCCGGCATCATTCCGCCGCGCACCTGATTCATTGGGCCCTGCGCAAGACGCTCGGCCAACACGTGCGCCAGGCCGGCACCTCGAAAACCCCGGAGCGAATGCGTTTCGATTTCTCGCATTTCGAGGCGATGACACCGGATCAGCTCCGCGAAGTGGAACGGCTCGTGAATGAACGGGTGATCGACAATGCACGGGTCGAGGCGTACGAGACCGAGTTCGACAAGAAGCCGGAGGGCACCCTCGCGTTCTTTGGGGACAAGTACGGCAAGTACGTCCGCGTGGTCGACATCGGCGGTTACAGCCGGGAGCTCTGTGGCGGGACGCACGTCAGCACCACGGGGGAAATCGGCTTGATCAAGATCGTCGCCGAGATGGCCATCGCAGCCGGCACCCGCCGCATTGAGGCGGTCGCCGGCCAGGCAGCGTTCGATTTTGTGACCCAGCGCGAGGCGGCACTCTCCGCCGTCACCGCGAAATTGAATGCGGGCACGGCCGACGTCGTTCACAAGCTCGAACTGGTCCTTGCCCACCAGAAGGAACTCGAGAAGAAGCTGAAGGCGATCGAGCAAAAGGCCGCCGCCGGCCTCGCCGATGAACTGGCCCGGCAGGCGACGGAACGCGACGGGCTGAAGTTCGTCCGCGCGGTGGTGAAGGTCGAGGCGCCGGAAGCATTGCGGTCGCTGGGCGCCCAGGTTCTCGCCAAACTGGGCGAAGGCGTGGTGGTGCTCGCCGGGGTGTTCGGTCCCGAAAAGGCCTCGCTGGTCGCGCTCTGTTCGCCCGCGGCGATCAAGTCCGGCCATCAGGCGGGACGACTGATCCAGGAGCTCTCGGGAAAGCTCGGCGGCAAGGGCGGCGGGAAACCGGACTTCGCCATGGGCGGAGGCAGGGAGGTCGCAAAGCTGGCGGAAGTGATTGGCGGCTAAGCGCCCGGGGAGCGGCGCATCATCTGCCATGTGGCATAATTGAATGTGCCACTTGGCAGAAGAAGCTTGCGCTCGCGGCCAAGACCGGTAGGTTCGGGACGGAATGAAGACGCGGAAGGCAAAGTCCAGGACCTACGAGCAGATCCAGGACAACAATGCGATGGCCCGGCGCGTGGAAGAGGGGCTGCCCGTGGCCGAACTCGTCGAATTCGGCAAGGAGGCGGGCTTCAGCACCGAGGAACTCACGCGGCTGATCCAGATTCCGCCGCGGACCTACGCGCGGCGGGTGGCCAGCAAGGGGCGGCTGAAGACTTCGGAAGGTGAACGGGCCGTGCGGCTGATGCGGCTGTTCGAGCGGGCAAAGCAGGTGTTTGGGACCGACGAAAACACGCGCGGCTGGTTCAACAGTCGCATCCTTGCCCTTGGCCGCAAGACGCCGCTCGAGTATGCCCAGACCGAGCCGGGAGCCCGCGAGGTTGAGGCCATCATCGGCCGGATCGAGGACGGCATCTTCTCGTGAGCGAAATCCTGGCCTGGCGGCTGTGTGCCGCCCGCCGGGTGCCGTGGGCGTTCTCCGGCGAGGGCGCCGCCCGACGCGGCGGCCGGTGGAATCTGCCGGGGGTCCGGGTCGTTTATTGCGCCGAATCGCGCTCGCTGGCGGCCCTGGAGGTGTTGGTCCACGCTGATGAGACCGGCCGTCTTGGCGCCCTGGAATGGGCGTGCCTCCCCGCGGTCGTGCCCGAAGCCTTGGTGGAGAAACCGGGACAAGTGCCCCTCTCCTGGCGTGCGTACCCCCATAGCATCGAGACGCAGGAGTTCGGCACGCAATGGATCCATGAAAAGCGGTCGGTGGCGCTCCGGGTGCCGAGCGCAGTGGTCGGCGGTGAATTCAATTTTCTCCTCAACCCGCTGCATCCCGACTTCGCCCAGGTGAGCATCGGGAAGCCGGAGCCTTTCACGTTCGATCCGCGCATCGAACCTGCCAGTCGTTGAAAGGCTGGCCCCCTCCAGCGCCTGCCGCAATCAACTCCCGGGGGCCCTCCGGCACCGGCCTTCCCGATCCGAGAATGCCAGGCGGGCACGGTGACGCACTTCCCTGAGGACCGGCAGCCGGATGGTTGATCGTGTCCCCGCATCCCCAGGCAGAGGACCGGCAGTTGGAACTGATTGCGCACGAAATCCCGGAGCACGGGTCAGATCAGAAATCCCCATGTTCTTCCTCGGCATTGCCCTCGGCGTAATCCTTACCGTCATTCTCGCCAACTTCATCTCGGGAGAAAAGCACCTGCGCCACCGGATCCACTGCGATTACGCCATCGGCGATCCACAATTTGTCCGCGCGATGAACGGCTTGCTCGGACCTCCCCTCGTCGGGGGCAACCGGATCCAGGAACTCGTCAATGGCGATGCCATCTTTCCGGCCATGCTCGCGGCGATCCGTGAGGCGCGGCATTCGATCACCTTTGAAACCTTCATCTACTGGCGGGCGGCGATCGGTCAGGAGTTCGCCGAAGCCCTCGCCGAGCGGGCGCGCGCCGGGGTGCGGGTGCACGTGCTGATCGATTTCGTCGGCTCCAGCAAGATGGATCCCGCCCTGCTCGACCTCATCCGCAACGCCGGGGGCGAAGTGGAGAAGTTCCACCCGCTGAGCTGGTATCACCTCTCCCGGTTCAACAACCGCACGCATCGCAAACTGCTCATCGTCGACGGACGGATCGGGTTTACGGGCGGAGTGGGAATCGCGGATGAGTGGCGCGGACACGCCCAGGATCCCGACCACTGGCGCGACACCCATTTTCGGATCGAGGGCCCCGTGGTGACGCAGATGCAGTCCGCCTTCATGGCCAACTGGATCAAGACGCGTTCGACCGTCGAGCATGACGAACGCTATTTCCCCCAGCTGAAATCCGCCGGCCCCCACCTCGCCCAGATGTTCCACAGCTCGCCGCAGGAAGGCAGCGAGGACATCCGGTTGATGTACCTCCTCTCGATCGCGGCAGCGCGGGATCGGATCCTGCTCGAACAGGCCTATTTCGTGCCGGACGATCTCGCCTCGGGACTGCTGGTGGACGCCGCCCGCCGCGGCGTGCGGATCGAGATCATCACTCCCAACCGCCACACGGATGCGCCGCTGGTACGGCGGGCGAGCCGCTCCCGCTGGGGTCCCCTGCTGGAAGCCGGTGCGAAATTCTATGAATTCCAGCCCACCACGTTCCATTGCAAGCTGATGGTCGTCGATGGCCTGTGGGCATCGGTCGGCTCGACCAATTTCGACAATCGATCGTTCCAGCTCAACGACGAGGCCAACCTCAATGTCCATGACGCGAGTCTTGCCGCCCGGCTCGAGGCAATCTTCGAAGAAGACAAGCGCCGCAGCCGCACGGTGAGCCTGGCCGAGTGGAAATCCCGCCCGGCAGGCGAAAAGCTGTGGGAGCACACCCTCGGGTTGTTCCGTAGCCAGATGTGACGTCCCTGAATGCGCGGCGCGCGCGTGGGTCATGGCGGGTACCGCCGCCAGTGAGTCACTGTAATGCCGCATGCCGGGCTGGTTCCGGCATGCGAGGCCAGGACGTTCCTCCAGCCTTGTACCCGGCTCCCGGCCCGCCAATTCTCGCCTGTCTCAATGAATCCGGTCGTCTACTCGATCAACGATCAGGACCGCATCTGCGGCGCCAATGCGGCGTGGTCGGAGTTCGCCATCTACAATGGTGGTGAAGCGGTATTGCCCCACCACGTCATGTTCCGCCCGCTGTGGGATTTCATCGGCAGCGAGGAAGTACGGACCGTCTACCGCCGGCTGATCTCGCGTGCCCGCGCCGGCCTCGAGGTCCGCTTCACCTTCCGTTGCGATTCGTCCGATTACCGTCGCCTGTTCGAAATGGTGATCGCGCGGAAACAGGAGCAGGTGGAGTTTTGCTCGACCCTGCTCGCCCAGGAAAAGCGCGCGCCGATTCCGCTGTTCGACACCGCACGGGAGCGCAGCGACCAAATACTCCGCGTCTGCGGCTGGTGCCATGCCGTGGCCGGGCCTGATGGCGACTGGCTGGAGTTGGAGACTGCAGTGCAGCGGCTGAAACTGCTCGAGTTGCCCGTGCTGCCGCGGATTTCCCATGGAATTTGCGAACCCTGTGCGGCGAAATTCCTGAGCAATATTCCCTGGCAGTGCACGGGAACGCCTGCGGGAAGCCGGTAAGCACCAAACCGGTGCGCCGGGGTCGCGCAGACGGCTGGCGAGTCCTGTCCCGATGCGAAGCGCTTACCCGCTCACGGATGCGGCCGCCGTGGTCGGCTGGTCGTTCACCGACCGGGCCAATGATAGCCGAGCAGGCGTTCAAACCAGATGAGGGGTGTGCCGTGGTATTCGCCCCGGTGCACTTCCCGAAATCCGCACTTCCGATAAAACTCTCCAGCCCCGGCGGGGGCGTCATAGGCATCAAGCCGGATGGCACCGGCGGGCCATTCGCGCGCGATGCGCACGGCTTGCTCGATGCAAAGTCTCCCCACGCCCGAACGCTGATACTTCGGCAACACCGCCATCGACGTGAGATAGAGCGCCGTCGCGGACGACGTGAAAAAACTGGTGTCACCCAGCCATGGATTTCGGGAGGACAGACGAAAGGTGGCGACCACGGTCGCGGCCGTGCGTCCCTGGAATACCTGGCCGCTTTCCACCTCCAGTCGCACGCCCGCCTCCGAGTCTGAGGCGTACGACCAGGTGCCCTCGCCGAAGCGACGGGTGAGGTCCCGCGCCGCCGCCAGCCGCACCGCAGCCACCGCACCCGCATCCTGGAGAGTGGCCCGTCCAATCAGAATCTTCGGCGGTTGGGTGAACATGCGCGGCGGCATCGAACTGCCGATTGCGCATTTCGGCCGGCTACGGCTGGAATGCAAGCGGAGGGCTGGTCGGGCGCCCAAGCCCGCCCAGCCGTTGCACTGCATCAACCAGCTGCATCCGGTTAAAGGGTTTCATCAGCATTTCGTCGGCTCCAATGCCCTTCGCAATGCGCAGGCATTCGCTGGCCGACATGTACTTTCCCCCGCCTGAAATCGCCAGCACCTTCGAATGCGCGTGGGCTTTCTTCAGCGCGACGATGATGTCGAGGCCATCGCCGTCGGGCATCAGCACATCCGCCACGATGACGTCGAACGACTGGTGCTTGAGCAGCCGAATCACCTCCTGGCCTGAAGCCGCGCACGTGACCGCATGTCCCAACTCCGTCAGCCACAGCCGGACGAGTTCCTGAATCTCGGGGACATCATCCGCCACGACCACCGAGAGGGCATTGGGCGGGGCAGATGGTGGAATTAAGGCTGAAGCGGTGAAGGGGGCCATGGCGGAAAAAGGAGGCAAAAGGGTCCCTGGACGCCATGGATCGAGCGTCCAGCACCCGCAGGAGGCAAGCGTGTCAACTTCCGGAATTCCGGAAGTCGCCGTTTGGCACGCCAGGGCTGTTCAGTGGCAAGAATCAGCCACCCCGGAGCGGGGCATCGGCCGGCTCGACCGGAGGATGGTTCTCGAGCCACCGCTTGACCAGCCGCACAACCCGGCTCGCGGCCACGTTCACCGCCGCTTGGACGGACGGCGTCAGTCCAAAGTTCAAGGTCGCTGCATCCTCCACCTCGACCGTGACGATCTCCACCTGGACCGGCAGGTGCAGTCCGAATCGCTGGCCGAGGGCAATGGTCTCGAATATCCCAACGCTGTGCGGGGCGGCAATCCGACGGGCCGGCTCGGCGTCGAGCGACCATTCGCAGACCGTGCCCGGCGCCACCGTCCCCGTCTGGACCGCATCGATCAGTACCAGCCGGTCACAGCCGACGATCTCGTCCAGGAGCGTGAGCCCCGTGCCCACGGATTCAACCACGGCCACCACTGGCCTGTCCTCCAGCCGATCCCGCACTTCACGCGCGACATGCAACCCAACCGCGTCGTCGGAGAGCGCATCGTTGCCAAGGCCGAGGACAAGCACCCGGGGTGGAACCTTGGTCATGGCAGCCTGGGTTTGGCGGCTTCAGGTCACTCCTGCACGATTTGCCGGATGACCTGGCGCTGGCGGTTGTAAAGGGTCACCTTCAATGGCAGATGTCCCGGCAGCGAATGGGTGGCGCAGCCGAAGCAGGGATCGTAGGCCCGAAAGGCCATCTCGACCATGTTCAGCAGTCCTTCGGAGACCTCCCCCTGCTTGATCACTCCTTTCGCCGCCTTCTCCACGCTGAGAGCGATGCGCGCCGCATTGTTTTGGGTGGCAACAATCAGGTTCGCCATCCTGACCAGTCCGCGCTCGTCGGTTTCGTAATGATGAATCAGGGTGCCGCGCGGCGCCTCGACGGCGCCAATCCCTGCCGTCGGGTTCTGGCTGGGCAACCGGCGAAGGTCGGTTCCCGTGATCTGCGGATCAGCCAAGAGCGCTGCCATCGTCTCGGCAGCCTGGATGAGTTCGACCACCCGCGCCCAGTGGTTCGCGAGGGTATGATGAACGGGCCGGCCTCCGAGCCGGTTGAAGTACTCGTCGGCGGCCTGCTGCGCCAGCGGGGTTGACATCCCGGCGGCGGCATTGAGCCGGGCGAGAGGAGCGACTGCATACACGCCGGAGCCAGGTCCATCCTTGAAGCCCTGCCAACCCAGCGGCTGAAGGTAGCAAAACTTCATGTAGCTCCATGGTTCGACATGCTCCGCAATGAACTCCCGATAGCGCTGGGCCGGAAATTTCGCGAACTCGGCCCCGGATGGATCGACCACCCGAATCTGGCCGTCATAGAAGCTCACGCGATCGCGGGCGTCGACCATTCCCATGTAATAGGTGCGGTGGGTGTAGGCATCCGACGTGATGAGCTGCACGTAGTCGGATCGGGCGAGGACCAGGTCGTGAAACACCTGGTTGGTGAACAGGGCGAAGTCCCGCGCGTCCTGCGCGAGTTGCTGGAAACGTGGCAGATCCGTGGGTTGGAGCCCCTTCGAGACGCCTCCGGGCAGCCCGAAAACGGGGTGGATCACCTTGCCCCCGAAGTAGGCAATCAGTTCTCGAACCCGCCGCCGCATCGCGATCACCTGGCGGCCCACCTCGACACCCACCCGGCCAATCACCCCAAGGATGTTCCGCTCTGCCGCCGGCGCCTGGGGCCCGACGATGAAGTCCGGCCCGCCGAGCACATAAAGGTGCAGCGCGTGGTCCTCGAACATGAACGCGTTGTAGACCAGTTCGCGAATCCTACGGGCGGTATCCGTTGGCTGCACACCGAAAAGATCATCCAGGGCCTTGGTCGCCGCCATGTGATGGGCGGTCGGGCAGACTCCGCAGATCCGGCTGGTGAGATGCGGCATGTCCTCGGCCGGCCGGCCTTGGCAGAAGACCTCGAAACCGCGCAACTCCGGGATCTGGAGGTAGGCGTGCTCCACGCTCCCGGCGTCGTCGAGGAAGATTTCGATCCGGCCATGGCCTTCCAGGCGGGTGATGGGATCGATGGTGAGCCTGCGCCCACGGGAGGTTTTCGATGCATCATCCATGATGGGCCTCCCGTGCAGACAGACCGATCCGGCCACGAAGCAGGCTCCGGGCCATGCCATACCGGTAGAAGGTGCCCGCCGGATCGGGAATTCCATCGAGCGCCCGGTCAATTTCAGGTTCGTCCTTCGCCGCCAGGTTGGCGCACAACGAGGCGAGCATCTTGGCTCCCTGGTCACGCACCCGTGAGGTGGGGCCGAAGCAGCCGGTGCAGGGCATGTTCGCCTGCATGCAGGCCCCGCCGCAGCCGGCCCGTGTCGCCGGCCCCATGCACACCAGGCCCTGGGCCAAGAGGCAGATCTCCGGATCGATGGTGGTCAGGTGCGGACGGCGAAACTGGGTGAAGCTCAAATCGACGGGTTTGGTGTCGCGGCGGGGGCACTGCTCGCAGAGTGCCACGTCCGGCGCCAGGACCGATCCGCGCGCGGGCAGCCTGCCGGCCAGGAGGTCACCTATGGCCGCCTTGGTCAGCTCGGGCGTGGGCGGGCAGCCGGGAACATAGTAATCGACCGGCACCACCTGGTCGAGAGCCCTGACCCGCTCATGCAGTCGCGGCAGGTGCAGAGACTGGCCATTCGCACCGGTGCGCGCCTGCGGCCGCAAGTTTTCCTCGTTGGTGACGGAGGGGGCATCCTGGTAGTTGAAATCCACCAGGGCATCGCGATCGAATTGGTTGGCCAGGCCCGGGATTCCACCCAGCTGAGCGCAGGCACCATAGGCGATGAGGCACTCGCTCTTGCGGCGGAAGAGCCGGGCCATTTCCTCCTGCTCGCTGGTTCGAATCGCACCGTTCAGGAACGTCGCGGCGATCCCCTGGTCGGGCAGCGCCTCCACATGGCGTTTCTTGAAATCCAGCGCCACCGGCCAGCATACAATCTCCACCTGCGCGGTCACTCCGAGCAGTTCTTCCGCGAGGTCCACCACCGCCTCCTCGCAGCCCCCGCAGGAGCCACACCAATAGAACGCGACCTTGGGTTTAGCTGGCATGGATGGATTCCTCCTGGGCCGCGGACGGGGTGGACGGCTCGAGTTCGCCGTCCCACTCCCGGAAGCGGCCCGGCAGGTTCAAGGGTCCGAGAACCGTGAGCTGGTGCACCATGTCGTTCACGACCGCTTTCACCTTTTCCCCTTCCGCGGCCGAAATCCACTCCAGCCGAATCCGGGATTCCTCAATCCCGAGTTGGCGCAGGGTCCGCTGCAGCAGCCGGAACCGGCGCAGCATCTTGTAGTTTCCTTCGGCGTAATGGCAGTCGCCCGGATGGCAGCCGCCAATCAGCACGCCATCAGCGCCATGGGCGAAGGCCTCCAGCACAAACTGGGGATCGACACGACCGGAGCACATCAACCGAATCACCCGCGCATTCGGTTCATGCTTCAGCCGGGAGACTCCGGCGAGGTCGGCCGCGGTATAGGTGCACCAGTTGCAGAAGAATGCGACGATACGGGGTGTCCAGCCGCTGCTGCCCGCCGGAGGTTCTGTGCGCGCCGTCATGGGATCACATGGGTTTTCATTCCGCGAGCACGCCGGCGATCTCGTTCAGCAGCTCGTCATCCTCAAAGAGGTGCTGCCCGATGGAACCGGACGGACAGGACGCGACACACGTGCCACATCCCTTGCAGAGAGCCTCATTGATTACCGCCTTCCGGCTCACCGGGTCGATCGTGATGGCGGCATAGGGGCAGAGGGGCAGGCATGACTTGCAGCCGGAACAATCGTCGAGCACATGCGCCGTGTTCGGCTCCTGCTCGACATAGCCCCGGTCGATCAGGGCCAGCGCTTCGGCGGCGGCGGCGCCGGCCTGCGCCACCGTGTCGGGGATGTCGCGCGGGCCCTGGCAGCAGCCCGCAATAAAGACGCCATCGGTGAACGTGCTCACCGGCGCCAGCTTGGGATGCCGTTCGAGGAAGAAGCCCTCCGTGCCGCAGCTCATGTTGAACATCCGGCGCACGGCCTGGGCATCATGACGCGGCTCCAGCCCGGTTGAAAGCACCACCATGTCGACGGGAATCCGCCGCACGAATCCGGCGAGCGTATCCTCGACGCGAATCACGAGCTTGCCTTCCTCCTCCGGAGTGACGGCCCAGTCCGTAACCTCCCCCACCCGGCCGCGGATGAAGTGCACCCCCTCGGTGTTCAGCTTGTCGTAAAATTCCTCGTACCCCTTCCCCGGCGTGCGCAGGTCGATGTAGAAATTATACACCTCCGCGCCACTGTGCTCCTTCAGCAGGTGCGCCAGCTTGAGCGAGTACATGCAGCACACCCGCGAACACCAGCGGTTGGTCTTCTTGTCGCGCGAGCCGACGCAATGCACGATGCCGATCGCGCCGGGCCGTCGACCATCCCGCAGCAGCACCTCGCCGCCGGTGGGTCCGGAGGCATTGACGAGACGCTCCACCTCCAGCGCGGTGTAGACATTCGGGAACGTGCCGTAGCCATACTGGGGCATCCGCCGGACATCGAAGGTCTGGAAGCCCGTCGTCACCAGGATGGTGCCCACCTTGATTTGCAGATACTCCTCCTGCTGCTGGAAATCGATTGCCTGGCGATCACCGCAGGCCTCGACACACGTCTGCTTGCAGCGGTTGGTCAGAACCCCCTTCTTGAAATTGAGGCAGACCAGCGGATCGATCAGCGTCACCTGCGGCGTCGCCTGGGGAAAGGGGATGTAAATCGGCTTCCGTTTGCCCAGCCCCTCGTTGAATTCGTCCCGGAATTTCGCCTCCTTGTAGACGCAATGGGCGACACATTCCTGGCAGCCGGTGCAGCGGTCCTCGTGCACGTAGCGGGGCTTCCGGGTCACCGTCACCGTGAAGTTGCCGACATAACCCTCCACCTTGGTGACCTCCGAATAGGTCCAGAGCGTGATCCGCGGATGCGTGCCCACCGCTGACATCTTCGGAGTCAGGATGCAGGCCGCGCAATCGAGCGTCGGAAACGTCTTGTCGAATCTCGCCATGTGCCCGCCGATCGACGGCTCGCGTTCGACGAGGAAAACTTCCTTCCCGGCCTCGGCGAGCACCAGCGCGGCGTGAATTCCCGCAATCCCGCCCCCGACAATGAGCACCTGCGGATGAATGGGCGCACGCTTGACCTCCAGCGCGCGGTGCCATGTCACGCGCCGCACCGCCGCGCGCGCCAGCGCCTTCGCCTTCTCCGTGGCGGCATGGCGGTCGGTGTGCACCCAGGCTGCATGCTCCCGCAGATTCACCATGTGGCACAGGAACGGGTTCAAGCCGGCCGCCGCCGTCGCCTGCCGGAACGTGTGCTCATGCAACAGGGGCGAGCACGACGCCACGATCACGCGGTTCAAGCGATGCTCCCGGACGTCCTGCTGCAGGAGTTCCTGTCCGGGATCCGAACACATGTATTTGTAGTCCCGTGACAGGACGACGCCGGGCAGGCCCGCCACATAGGCGGCCACGGCGGGGCAGTCCACGACGCCGGCGATGTTGTGGCCGCAGTGGCAGACATAAAACCCGATGCGAACTTCAGGCTGGTTCCCGGGATTGGCGATCATGGGAGGGCGAGTTTCACACTGGCGCCAGCGGGGGCGCAGCCACCGGGCGGGAGGCGGGCACGGGTGCCGGCGGGCGCCACGCGAACCGAACGGCGGCCCGGTTCAAACCGAGGCGGTTCTCCGGCAGTCCAAAGGCCAGCCCCATCAGCTGGGTGAAATAGACCGTCGGCACCACCACCCGTCCATAGCGGGAGTTTACCGCCGCGTGATAGGCGTCGAGGTTGAATTGGCAGAGCGGACAGACGGTCGCGATGCAATCCGCCCCGCGTTTCCGCGCCTCACGGTGGAGAATGTACACCATGCGGATTCCCGCCTTCGGCACCGTGCCGGTGAGGCTGCCGCCGCAACACTTGGTCTTCAAGGGAAACGGCACGATCGTTGCGCCAAGCGCCACCAGGAGGCGGTCCATTGTGGTCGGGTTCCAGGCGTCATCAAAGGTGGCATACGGCCGCACCAGCTGGCAGCCGTAGTAGGTCGCCACCTTCAGGCCGGACAACGGCCGCTCCACCTTCTGTTTCACCGCTTCCAGTCCGACATCGTTGATGAGGACGTCGAGCGGATGACGCACCGCCGTGGCGCCGCGGTAGCTCAGACCCACCGCCCCCAATGCCCGCCCAATGGTCTGCTGCATCGCGGGATAATCATGGAAATAGTGCTTGGTCTTGTTCAGGACAAGATAGCAGGCCGCACAGGGCGCCAGGATCTGGCTCATCCCGCTGCGCTCCGCCAGAGCCAGGTTCCGCGCCGCAAGCACGCAGGCCTTCGCCTCGTCCACCGCCATGTAGGCCGTGGCCCCGCAGCAATTCCAATCGTCGAGTTCCTCCAATTCCACCCCCAGATGGGCCATCACCGGGAGCAACGACTCCTCGTACGCACGGCCCAAGCCCTTCAGGGAACAACCCGGAAAATAGGAGAACTTCATGACCGGCCTTTCGTCCCGTCCACGGCGTCCAGCATCCGGGCGATGTCGCCGCGGCGCTTGATCCGCTCTGTCAGCAGCGAGAACCGGCCGGTCCGCAGCAGATCGAGCCCCAATCGCCAGTTGGCGAGCGCTGCGACCCAGCTGGTCTTGAGAAACATCCGGATGACGAGCTGCAGTTCGGTGATTCGACCGTGCTTCTGCACCATCGCGTTGAACTCGTGGGCGAGGACGGGAATGGGGAACCGGCGGGGATAGACGCCCTCGCTGATCGCACGCTGCTTCAGCTCATACATGATATCCGTAATCCGGATTCCCTGCGGGCATTCGACTGTGCAGGCGTAACAGGAGGCGCAGAGCCAGATGGTATGGCTGTGCAACACCTCGCGTTTGAAATCCCCCCGCGTCAGCGCCATCACCTGGCGCGGCGTGTGGCTCATGTAAATGCTCAGCGGACACACGCCGGAGCAGGTTCCGCATTGGATGCAGCTTTCGAGCTGTTCGCATCCCGGCATCCGCATCACGTCACGGCCGAATCCGGGAACCCGATCCGATTCGAACTTGATCGAGCGCCGCACCTTGATGGGCGGCTCGCGAAATTCTCGTTGTGCCAATGCTGCAGATCGTACGCCGGCGCTCGATGGAGCGGTGGCAGCGGGAGTCCTCATGAGAATGCCAACGTGTTTCCCCTCCGGCGGTCCCGTTGCTGACGCAGACTGCCGGAACGGGAGGAGCTTATGGGCGCGCCGCGCCGCATGTCACTCCTGTCGAACGGCAAAGGACAGGAATCAGTCCGGCTGCTGGCGTCCATCAGAGATGGCGCCCGCATTGGTTGTGACTGCGACCAAACCCCAACCCGCCCCGAGCGCCTGTCCCGCCGCGATTCCGCCGTCGTTGGGCGGGAGGTCACGATGGCGCAGCACTCGGAATCCCGCGCGCCCGAGCGCATCCGCGGTCTGCCCGAGCAGGACGGTGTTTTGAAAACAGCCGCCCGTGAGCACGACGGTCTCAACCGCGACTTCCCGCGCCAGGCGCAGGATCGCGCGGACCAGACTCGCGTGAAACCTGGCGGCGAGCAGCGTCGGCGAATCCGGATTCCGTCGGCGGCCGTCCAGCAGTGCCGTCATCGCCGGCCGCCAGTCGATCTGCAATGTGCCGCCAGTTCCCGCCTCAATCGGCATCGGCCACGGCGCCGCTGCAGTGCGTGCCGCCGCCGCTGCGAATTCGACTTCCATCGCGGCCTGGCCCTCGAAGGAGCACCGCGTCCGAAGGCCGAGCAATGCGGCTGCGGCATCGAACAGGCGTCCCGCACTGGTGGTGACCGGGGCGTTCAGTCCCCGGCGGATCGCCTGACCCAGCACCGCGCCCTCGGGCCCGTTGAAACCCAGTGCGGACTCGACCGCCTCATGCCCGCCCTTGCTGCCAAGCGGCAGCTGCGCCAGCACTCCGAATGCGCTGCGCCGGGGTTCCCGGACGGCGGTCTCGCCCCCGGCGAGTCGGAAGGGACGCAGATGCCCAACCCGCCGGGCTGTGCGCGCCACCCGATCCACCAGGATGAATTCGCCCCCCCAGATCGTTCCGTCGCCGCCATCACCGGTGCCATCCCAAGCCACGCCGAGCACCCGCGCCGGGCCGCCCCCATGTTCGAGCAGGCACGACAGGATGTGGGCCAGGTGGTGTTGTACGCGCACGACGGGCAGCCCCAGGCTCTCCGCGTACTGGGTTGATGCATAGGCCGGGTGGAAGTCGCAGGCCACCCGGGCAAACTTCCTGGCCAACAATTTCCCGAACAGCCGCACCGTGCGGTGAAAAGCCGCCCGCGTGATCGGGTTGCCGAGATCCCCCAGATGCGGGCTGAGCACCAGGTCGCGTCCGCCGGCCACTGCGATTGTATTCTTCAACTGGGCCCCGACACAAAGGAGCGCGTCGGGCGCGCCGGCGTCCCGCGGCAGCCGCCATGCGGCCGGGGCAAATCCACGGGCGCGGCGCACCATCACCCGGCGCGTCCCGGCGAACCGCACCACCGAGTCATCCACGGCATTGGCAATCCTGCGATCATGGACCAGGAACCGGGAGGCAATCGCCCCCAGCCGAGCGCGCGCTTCCGCGGCCCCGGTGCAGAGCGGCTCCTCGGCTCGGTTCCCACTGGTCGCCACCACGGGCCGGCGAACTGCCGCCAGCAACAACACGTGCAGCGGCGTGTACGGCAGCAGCACGCCCAACCCCGGATTCCCCGGGGCGATCGCGTCGGCGATCACCGCACCCGCCCGCCGGCGGACAATCACGATGGGCGCAGCGGCCGAGCGGAGTTGTTCGACCTCTGCCCGGCGCAGAATGGCGCACCGCCGAATCGCCGCGAGCGAGGGAAACATGACCGCCAGCGGCTTTGCCTCCCGGCTCTTGCGCTGCCGCAGTTCGCGCACGGCGGTGTCGTTCGTGGCATCCACCATCAGGTGGAATCCGCCCAACCCCTGCAGGGCGAGAATTCCGCCCCGGCGGATCACGGCGGCGGCGGCCGCAATCGCGCTGCCGCGCCGGGCCAGTACCCGGCCCGCGCCATCCTGCAGCGCCACCTGCGGTCCGCATCGCGGGCAGGCGTTCGGCTGCGCATGAAAGCGACGGCCTTCCGGCGTGGCGAACTCCCGCGCGCATGCCGGACACATGGTGAACGCCGCCATCGTGGTCCGCGCCCGGTCGTAGGGCAGATTCTCGACGATGCTGTAGCGGGGCCCGCAATCGGTGCAATTGATGAACGGATACGCATGCCGCCGGTCCCCGGGCGCGTTGAGTTCCCGCCGGCATGCGGGGCAGAGGGCGCGATCGGGCGAGATGGCCAGCGCGCGGTCGACGGATCCCGCCCGACTCGGGACGATTACGAAACCCGACTCCGGCAGCGGGGGAAGTTCCTCGGCGGGTTGCACCGGCCGCCACCGCAGCGAGCGCATCCGTGCCGCCACCGGCAGCTGCCGCCGTACCTGCCGGCTGAAACGAGCGAGCTCGGAGGGACGGCCGATCGCACGCACCATCACGCCCCGTTCGTCATTGCGCACCCAGCCCCGCAATCCGAGCCTGGCGGCAAGTCGCGCGAGGAAGGGGCGGAAGCCCACCCCCTGGACCGTCCCGGAAATCTCGAGCAAACTTTCCTCCGACTCGGCCTCGCGATGGCTGGCACGCTCCGGCATCGTGGCAGGGCTCAGGCGCCGCGCTCCACCAGCGCGCGGAGGTAGCGACACCAGGCATCGAGGCCGGCACCCGTCCTGGCGGACAGCTCGAAGATCGGCGCCTGCGGTGCAATCCGCCGGATGGCTTCCCGGGACACCGCCCGGTCGAAGTCCAGCACCTCGGCCACGTCGATCTTGTTCATGATGACGGCGTGCGCGCTGGTGAAAAGCGGCGGATACTTCAGCGGCTTGTCCTCCCCTTCCGCACAGGAGACCAGCACCACCCGCCGGTTCTCACCCAGATCGAAGGAAGCCGGGCAAACGAGGTTGCCGACGTTCTCGATCAGGAGAAGTTGCACGCCCTCCAGGGGCAGCGCAGCGATCCCCCGCGCCACCATTGCCGCATCAAGATGGCAGGCGGAACCCGTGGTGATTTGCGCCACGGGCACGCCCGGCCGTTGCAGCCGGCGGGCATCATGGTCTGTCTGCAGATCCCCGACCAGCACCGCACAACGGATTTCCGGGCCAAGTGCCTCGAGGGTTCGCTGCAGCAGGGTCGTCTTGCCTGCGCCCGGACCGGAAACAAGGTTGACTGCGCAGATCCGTCGCGCGGCGAACTGCGCCCGATTCGCCGCCGCCTGGCGATCGTTGGCATCCAGCAGTCGCACGTTCACATCGACGCGAACCTCCACGCCCGGCAACGGATCCCCGGGCGGCAACGGTGGCCGCTCCGCCGGATCGCTCACGTCGACATGGATCACCGCATCCTCCGATGCTCCGCACCCGCACGTGCTCGGTTTGCTGGTCATGGCTCAAACCAAATCCACCGTCTTCAGTTCCAGTTCCATTCCCCCGGCAACGTCAACTCGCGCGCCGCCGCAGGCCGGACATCCGCCGGCCGGGAAGTCCGACACGGCAAAGCATGCGCCGCACTCCTCGCAGCGGCCGGTGGCCGGAATGCATTCAACGTCCACCGCGGCACCGGCCGCCCGGGTGTCAACCCGGAGCGCATCGAATGCGAAACGAAACGCCTCCGGCTCGACTCCCGAACGTGCGCCAATCCGCACCACGACGCGGCGCACCTGGACCGCCTTGCCCTTGCGGGCCACCTCCAGCACTGCGCGCAATGCGGATTCCGCGATCCCAAGCTCGTGCATGCCGGATATCTAGCGCCCGCCTGAGCACGGAGTCCAGCCCGTGCGACCAGGCATCAGTCGCCCTTCTCCGGCAGACAACGCCGACTCCTATCGCCCCGTATAGCCGGGCGCGCCTCGCACCAACGGTGCCGGATCCTAGGCTGGCGCACACACCCGCCGGTGCAGCACCGGCCATCCAGGAGATGAATTCCAGCCGGATATCCGCCGTGCCTCACCCGTCATCCCGTCCCAACCGGGGATCCTGGCGTCGCTGCCTGCAATTGTGAAGAAGGCACGCTCCACGCGCCATCGACCCGTTCCGGTGCTTAGCTGTCCGGTACCGCTGGATACATCCACGACCATCCAAATGGCGCATGGCAGCGGCGGGCGGCTGACGCAGCAGCTCATCGATCGGGTCATGCTGCGGGCGCTGGGCAACGAGGCTCTCGCCGCCCGCCATGACGCCGCACGGCTCACCCCGGGGCCGGAGGTGCGGCTGGCGTTCTGCACCGATTCCCATGTGGTCAGCCCGCTGTTCTTTCCCGGTGGCGACATCGGCCGGCTGGCGGTGTTCGGCACGGCGAACGATCTCGCGATGGCGGGCGCGGAGCCCCGGTGGCTCAGCGCCGGCTTCATCCTCGAGGAAGGGCTGCCCGTCGCGACGCTGGAAAGGATCGTGGCCTCGATCGCCTCTGCCGCGGCCGCGGCCGGCGTCACCATTGTCGCCGGCGATACGAAGGTGGTGGAGCGGGGTCGCGGCGACGGGGTCTATCTCACCACGGCCGGAGTTGGCTGCGTCCACCACGGGCTGGTTATCGAGCCACGTTCGGTCCGCGCCGGCGATGTGGTTCTGGTCAGCGGCGATGTCGGGCGCCATGGCATGGCGGTGCTGGCGCAGCGGGAGCAACTCGCTTTCGATCCGCCCCTGGCGAGCGATTGCGCACCGCTCTGGCCGGCCGTGAGCGCGTTGCTGGCCGCCGGCGTCGAGGTTCATTGCCTGCGGGACTTGACGCGGGGTGGACTGGCGACGGCAATCATTGAAATTGCCGAGACCGCCGGCGTGGGGGTGACCCTCGAGGAGGCCGCCGTTCCGGTGAGTGAGCCGGTGCGCGGCGCCTGTGAAATTCTCGGACTGGACCCGCTCTACGTGGCCTGCGAGGGCCGTTTGGCGGCCTTTGTTCCGGGCGAACAGGCTGCCGCGGCCATCCAGGCGCTCGCTGCCGCCGCGCCGGGAGGGCCACCCGCGAACGTAGGGGTCGTCCAGGCCAGGACGCCAGGCGAGGTGACCCTGCGCAACCCGATTGGCGTGGCCCGGGTGCTGGAACGACTCAGCGGAGAACAACTGCCGCGAATTTGCTGAGCCCCTCGGCTCCTCATTCCTGGCGGCCCGCCGCCGCGCGCCGGCGGTAGCGAAAATAGGCGGCACAGGCTCCTTCGCTGGAAACCATCGGAGCTCCCAGGGGATGTTCCGGCGTGCAGCGGGTGCCGAAGGCTTTGCATGCAGCCGGCCGCTTCAGGCCGCGAAGAATTTCGCCGGAAATGCACTCGCCCACCGAGACGTCAACCCGATCCTCGAGCCCAAACCGGCGCCGCGCATCGAATGCGTGGAACGTCCGCTGCAGGTCGAGTCCGCTCCGTGGGATCAAGCCGAGCCCGCGCCATTCCCGATCGACGATCGTGAACACTTCCGCAATCAGCGCCTGGGCATGCCGGTTGCCTTCCGCACGGACTGCACGCGCGTAGGCGTTGCTCACTTCACTCCTGCCCATTTCGAGTTGATCGATGCATGCGAGTACGCCGCGCAGGATGTCGATCGGCTCAAAACCGGTGACGACGACCGGCACGTGAAAGCATCGCGCAATCGGCACATATTCATTCATTCCCGCGACGGCGCAGACGTGACCGGCTGCGAGGAAACCTTGTACGCGGTTGTCCGGGGCATCGAGAATCGCCTCGATTGCCGGAGGCACCAGCACATGGGAGGCAAGCAGGGAAAAATTCTCCAGCCCGCGGCTCCTCGCCTGCAGGACCGCCAGCGCGGTCACGGGCGCCGTGGTTTCAAAACCAACCCCGAAGAACACCACCTCCCGCCCGGGCTCGCGCGCCGCAATCGCCACCGCGTCGAGGGGTGAATAGACGATCCTCACATCACCGCCACGAGCCCGCGCCGTCAGCAGGTCAACCCCCGTGCCAGGCACCCTCAGCATGTCGCCAAAGGAGCATAGGGTCACCCCGGGCCGGCCCGCCAATTCCACCGCCGCATCGATCAGCGCGACCGGCGTCACGCAAACCGGACATCCCGGCCCGTGCACCAGCGTGATCTGCCTCGGCAACATTTCGTCCAAGCCAAAACGCACGATGCTGTGGGTCTGGCCGCCGCAAATCTCCATGATCGCCCAGGGGCGGGTCGCGCGGCGGTGAATCGCTGCCGCAATCGTCCGGGCCCCGGCGGCATCGCGGTATTCATCAATGAACTTCACGGCGGTTCGCTCGGTTTCCCCTCGTCGAGTTCACCCGTGGACTCGAGCCAGGCAAACACCTCGGCCGCTTCGGCCTCATCCACCACGCTCAAGGCGACGCCTGCGTGGACCAGCACATAATCATTCACCTGCGCCTCCGGCACCACCGCCAGGCTGACTTCCTTCACCACTCCGGCAAAACTCACGCGACCGGTGCGAAAAAGAAAATCGTCACCTGTGACCTCGAGGACTCGGCCGGGTACGGCAAGACACATGGCGCTGCCGAATGCTGCCGGCGCAATCTGTCGCCGCAATGGAAAACACCCGGATCGCGAAATGGCGCGCCGATGCCTGGACACCCGGGCTCGCTTTGTGGTTTTCAGGGTTGTCTCCAAATTCCGGGATCATTAATTCCGTGCTCTCAGGCTTTCCGTCAACCCCCTCCCCCCAATGAATGCTTCCATTTCCACATTGCTCGAGGCCAAAGGAGCGGAGGTGTTCACGGTCCCGGTCACAGCCTCCGTCCGTGAAGCCGTGCAGAAGATGATCGATGAGAAGATCGGGTCGGTCCTGGTCGTCGATGGCGAGGAACTGGTTGGCATCTTCACCGAGCGCGATGTCCTCGTGCGGGTGGTCGGAGCCAATCGCGATCCGATCTCCACTCCCGTGTCGTTCGTCATGACGTACAACCCGGTATCGATTGACTCGAGCGCATCGGTCCAGGACGTGCTTGATGTGCATGGGGGCAAGGAATTCAGGCATTTGCCCGTCCTGGAGCACGGCCGGCTTGTCGGCGTGCTTTCCTTCCGGGATCTGGTGCGGTGGCTGTCGCAGCCCGACAGCGCCCCGGCAAGCTAGCACCGAAACGCGGGACAGGGCTCGGATGCCGACGGCGCGGCTGCCGGACACGCTCCGGTAACGCCTGCACTGAACCGGCCTGCAGGCCAGAGCCCGAAAGGCTCGCGCCGTGGTGCGTGATGCCTTGTGCATAAGTCGCGTTCCAGACGATACTAAGGAAACGCAATTTTTGTACAGACCCCAAGTAGTGCATTGCACTCCGCAAGATATGAGCAATGCACGCCAAGCCCTGCGGCGCGGCACCCCGATCCCACTGTTAAGGTAGCATCGCCGCGCAGACAGCCCACTCCACTGGGCGGGCCGTCCACCGCGACAGTTCCAATGACCGACACGCTTTCGACCGATCTCATCTATCTTGCCGCCTTCTGCGCCGGTGGGTTCGCCTTCGCGCTCGGGCCGTTCGTGATCGTCTATTTTCTCTCCCCGCGGCGCACCCGCAACACGGTTGGAAAAACCGGCCAGGCAATCGAATGCGGCATGGATCCCATCGGCGACGCCTGGATCCGTTATAGCGCCGTTTACTACCTCTACGCGCTGGTGTTTGTCGCCTTTGCCGTCGACGTCCTTTTCCTTTTCCCGGTGGCCCTGGTGTACGGCCGGGAGTTCGTCCTGCGCGACTTTGTCGAGCTGGCCATCTTCGTCGGCATCCTGTCGCTCGTCATCGTCTACGCCTGGAAAAAAGGAGTTTTCGAATGGAAACGCCAGTAAAGCCCGCACCAGAGATCCCCGTCGAGTGCTCGCAAATCGCGAAATTCGCGATGCTCGAGGACCTGCTTGCCCTCGGCCGGGCAAACTCGCTCTGGCCGCTTACCTTCGGGCTCGCCTGCTGTGCGATTGAGATGATGGCGGCGGGAATGGCCCGTTTCGATCTCTCGCGCTTCGGTGCGGAGGTGTTCCGGCCGTCCCCCCGGCAGGCCGACGTGATGATCGTTGCCGGCACGGTGAACCGGAAAATGGCGCCCGCGGTGAAGCTGCTCTATGATCAGATGCTCGAGCCCAAGTGGGTCATCGCGATGGGGAACTGCGCGCTCTCCGGCGGCCCATTCAAGTACGAGGGCCAGTACGGCATCGTCGAGGGCGTCGACAAGCTCTTCCCGGTGGACGTTTACGTTCCCGGCTGTCCGCCGCGCCCGGAAGCACTGATCGAGGGCATTCTGAAACTGGAGGAGAAAATTACCGGCAAGCGCCGCTTCCCGGTCGCCAAACTCAAGGAATGAATCCGACGCTCGATCAACTGATCGCCCAGTTCACCGAGCTGATCGGCCCCGAGGCATTCGCCGCGGCTGCCGCGCCCGCGGTTCCTCCCAGTCCGCCTGCAGCCACCGCCGTGGGCACGACCGGAGCCAGTCCGGCAGCAGGCGGCGGCGTTCCTGTTGCCGCGGCCAAACCCGCTCCGGCCCCCGCCGCACCTCCGCCGCCACTGCAAGCCACGCAGCATGCGCTCAAAGGATACGATCTGGATGCCAGGGTGGCCCCGAATCAGGTCGTCGATGCCGCACGACTGCTCGATCGCGCCGGCTTCGCCATCGACGCCGTCACGGGCGTCGACTGGCTGGCACAGGAAGAGATGGAAATCGTCTACGACTACTTCCATCCGTCCCAATCGCTGCGCATGGTCGTCCGGACCCGGGTGCCGCGGGCGGCACCGGAGCTCCCGAGCATCTCCGGGGTGTTTCCCGGGGCCAACTGGCATGAACGCGAGACGCACGACTTCTTCGGCATTCGCTTTGCCGGTCACCCGAACCTGAAACCCTTCCTTCTTCCGGAAGACGCCAACTTCCACCCGTTGCGAAAGGATTACACGCCGTGATCGCCACCAGGGAAACCGTCTCCGCGGCGCCGGCCGCCCAGGGTCCGCAAGAAACCTTCGTCCTGAATCTGGGCCCGCAACATCCGGCCGCCCACGGCGTGCTCCGCGTGCTGATGACCATGGAGGGAGAGTGGATCCAGCGCGCCGAGCCCGTCATCGGCTATATCCACCGGATGCACGAGAAGATGGGCGAGAACCGCACGTGGGCGAAGTTCCTGCCGAACACCAGCCGAATCGATTACCTCTCCGCGATGCACTACACCCACGCCTTCGTGGGGGCAGTGGAGCGCGCGATGAAGATCGAGGTTCCGCTCCGCGCCGAATACGCCCGGGTCATCACCTCCGAGCTCAACCGGATTTCCAGCCACATGGTCTGGTGGGGCGCCCTGCTGCTCGACCTCGGCGGATTCACCCCCATCCTGTACGCCTTCGATGATCGCGAGAAGATCCTCGATCTGCTCGAGGGACTCTGCGGCGCCCGGCTGACCTACTGTTATTACCGGTTCGGTGGACTCTATAACGATGTCGATGACGAGTTCCTCCGCGGGACCCGGGACTTCGTCCAACATCTGCGGCCGCGGCTGAAGATGTATCGCGACCTCGTGACCGATAATGTGATCCTGCGGAAGCGGCTCACCAACATCGGGCCCATCGATGCAGAGATGTGCCGCCGCTATGGCGCCACCGGCCCGGTGATTCGCGGCGCCGGCGTCCCGTACGATGTTCGCCGGATGGAGCCGTACTCGGTCTATCCGCGGCTCGATTTCAAGGTCCCGATGTATCCGGAATGCGATTCCATGGCGCGCTACCTTGTGCGGATGGACGAGATGGAGCAGAGCCTCCGGATCATCGAGCAGGCTCTCGATCAGATTCCCACGGGTCCCTTCCTCGCACCGAAGGTCCCGCGGGTGCTCCGGCTGCCGGCGGGCGACTACAGCTATGCCGTGGAGGCCGCCCGGGGCCGGTTCATGGTCCGGATTGTCAGCGACGGAAAGGAAATCCCCTACCGGGTGCGGCTGCGGGCGCCGTCGTTCTCGAACCTGAGCCTCTACGAGGAAGCAAGCCGCGGCATGATCCTGCCCGATGCGCTGGCCATGATGGGCAGCCTCGACCTCGTGATCCCCGACATCGACCGCTGAACCCCGCCGATGACCTTCCTCTCCCTCGAGCCCATCCGCGTCCTCCTCTACCTCGTCGGCATCTGTGCCTTCGTCGGTGCCAATGCCGCCTATCTCGTGCTCGCCGAACGCAAGGGTGCCGGTCGAATCCAGCGGCGGCCCGGCCCGAACGAGGCCGGCTGGGCGGGCTGGATGCAGCCCCTCGCCGACGGGCTGAAGCTGCTGGCCAAGCAGATCATGGTTCCACCCGGAACCGACTCGCTGCTCTTCCGGCTTGCCCCCCTGCTCGTGATGGCGCCGCCGCTGATGTGCCTCGTCACGATTCCGTTCGGCGAGAACGTAGTTGCCCGCGACCTCAATCTCGGGCTGTTGCTCGTGTTCTCCTTCGGCTCCATCAACGTGATGGCGCTGATGCTCGGCGGCTGGGCCTCGCGCAACAAATACGCGATCATCTCCGCCGCCCGCGTCGTCTCGCAGAACGTCGCGTACGAGATCCCGATGCTGCTGGTTGTGATCACGCTGCTGATGATGACCGGCACGATGAGCCTGCAGGAAATCACGGCGCAGCAGGCCGGCGGTTTCTGGCACTGGAACCTCTTCAAGCTGTGGGTCAACCCGCTCATGCCGGTGACATTCGTCATTTTCTTCACCTGCATGCTGGCCGAGACGAACCGCGCGCCCTTCGACATGGCGGAGGCGGAGAGCGAACTCGTCGCCGGGGCGTTCACCGAGTACGGCGGCATGGGCTTCGGGGTTTTCTTCATGGCGGAATACGCCAATATCGTCGTCGGCTGCTGTCTGGCGACCGTCCTCTTCCTCGGCGGCTGGCAAAGCCCGATTGGCATCCTCTCCAGCGGCGCCTGGGGTCTCCTTTGGTTCTTCCTGAAGACCTATGCGCTGATCCTGACCGTCATCTGGATCCGGTGGACGTTCCCGCGGACCCAGTTCTACAGCCTGCTCAACCTGTCCTGGAAGATCCTGATTCCCCTCTCGCTCGCCACGTTGTTGCTGACGGGCGCGATGATGAAGCTCCCGCTGCTGTGGCGGGCGCTCTCCTGATGCGATGAAACCCACCCCCTCCCCCCACCGGCAGCCATGAGTCTCATCACCGCCATTCGGGAAACCTTCCTCGGCTTCAAGAGCCTGCTTGTCGGGCTTCGCATCACCGCACGCGAGGCTTCCCGGCCGATCATCACCGTCCAGTATCCGCGCGAAACGCTCAAGATGCCCGCGCGCTTCCGCGGCCACATCAAGCTCGTACTCGATCCGGAGACCGGCAAGCCGCGTTGCACGGCGTGCACCCTCTGTGCGAAGGCCTGCCCGAGCGGCTGCATCGTGCTGGATGGGGTCAAGCGCGAGGGCGACAAGAAGAAATCCGTCTCCAAGTATGAACTCGATTTCACGACCTGCAGCCTGTGCGGCTCGTGCGTCGAGATCTGCCCGAGCGATGCGATCGAGTTCTCGAAGGAATACAATGTCGTGAGCCTGAATCGCGACACCTTCGAAAACATGGATCTCTACGCCAAAATCGAGGCGGAGGCCCGCGCCTGGTCCGCCGCCCATCCGGCTCCGCCCGCCGCATCGCCACCGCCTGCGGCCGCCCCGGCCAACCCGACCGCTCCAGCCAGCCAACCGCTCAACGCGCCCGCCGGCTGAGGCGATTGGCTCCCGCGCATGAACGCCACCTTTCCCTTCTCCGAATATCTCGTCACCGCCGTTTTTGCGCTCGCCGCCGGGACCACGATTGCCGGCGCCTTGATCGCCGTCATGACCACGCGGATTATCCGCAGCGTGGGCGGGCTGATGATCACGTGCCTGGGTCTCGCGGGGCTCTATTATTTTCTGCACAGCCCGTTCCTGGCCCTGATGGAAATCCTGATCTATGTCGGGGCCGTCTGCATCACGATCGTGTTCGGCGTGATGCTGTCCGAGCCGGATGAGCCGGCGGAACCGCGCCGGTTGACGCGCACGCTTCGTTCCGCCGCGGCGGCTTTGGTGGCGGTGCTGGTCGGCCTTGGGCTCGCCTACCTCAGCCTGCAGGGACCGTGGCCCACCGCCGCCGCAGGGGCGGCGCCAGCTGACGGATCGGTTGCGGCGATCGGCCGGGCGCTGCTGACGACCTACAGCCTGCCGTTCGAACTCATTTCGATCGTCCTGCTGCTGGCGATCCTTGGCGCGCTCGTGATCGCACGGGGCGGGCGGCATCGGGCGGAACCCGAAGCCGGACCGGCCCGGCGGCCGGCGGCCGTTTCCAACCCCGGCACGACTCCCCAGATCGAACCGGCCGGCGCTGATCCCGTTCCGGAACTCGTCACCACCGACTCGCGATGAATCTCCTCGAGCTCCACCAGCAACCGGGTGTCTACCTCGTCCTCGCCGCCTTCCTGATGGGCGCGGGGATCTACGGGTTCCTGCGCCGCCGAACGCTGATCGGCATGTTGATTTCCGGCGAGATCATCTTCGCCGCTGCTTCGTTGAACCTGATGGTCATGAACCGGTTCTTTGCGCCGGATCCCGCCGTCGGGCAGGTGTTCGTGCTCTTCATCATGGGACTTGCCGCCGCCGAGGTGGCGATCGCCCTCAGCATCATCATCGCGGTGTACCGCAATTATCGCTCCATCGGATCCAGGGAGCTCACCGGGTTGAAAGGTTAACCGATCGCCGTGGAAACGACCTCGAACCTCCGCCTTCTCCTGGCACTGCTTGCGCCGCTCGCCGGCGCCGGGTTGGTGATGCTCACGGGCAAGCGACCCAACCTGCGTGAATCAGCTTCGCTGATTTCGGCCATCGTGCTCGCGGGACTCGTGCTCTCCCTCGTTCCGGCCGTGCTCGCGGGCGAGCCGCTGCGCTTCACGCTCTTTGAACTGGTTCCGGCCGACATGGCCGCCAGCCTGACCCTCGCACCCACCGCCACCGCCCTCACCATCAGCCTCCGCGCCGATTCGCTCTCGATGATCTTCGCCGTGGTGGCATCCGTGCTCTGGGTGCTGACCGTTTTCTATTCCGCGGGCTACATGCGCGGTCTTCGGGAGCATGCACAGACGCGTTTCAGTGCCTGCTTTGCCCTGGCCCTCTTCGGGGCCATCGGGTGCGCCTTCGCCGACAATCTGCTCACCCTCTATCTCTTCTACGAGATTGTCAGCATCTCCACTTATCCGCTCGTCGCCCACCACCAGGATGACGAGGGCTACGAAGGCGGCCGCAAGTATCTCGTCTACCTCACGACGACCGCCAAGGCGCTGGTGCTCCCGGCCATGGTGCTGATTTTCGTGCTCACCGGCACCCTCGATTTCGCCACCAACGCCCATTCCGGAATCATTCCCGCCGGCGTCCACCATGGACTCGTCACCATCCTCTATATCGCCTGCCTGCTGGGATTCGCGAAGAACGGCATCATGCCGTTCCACCACTGGTTGCCGGGGGCGATGGTCGCGCCGACGCCGGTCAGTGCCCTGCTCCATGCCGTCGCCGTCGTGAAGGTGGGCGTGTTTTCGACCGTGCGGGTCATGCTGCATGTGTTCGGCGTCGACTTGATGAACGATCTCAACCTTGGCGTGCCCACCGCCTGGTTTGTCTCGGTCACCATTCTGCTGGCCTCGATCATCGCGCTGTCGAAGGATAACCTGAAGCTGCGGCTGGCTTACTCCACCGTCAGCCAGCTGTCGTACATCATCCTCGGTGTCGCGTTGCTGACCCCGGCCGCCGTGGAGGGGGGCTTGTTCCACATCGCCAACCACGCCTTCGCGAAGATCACGCTCTTCTTCTGCGCTGGGGCCATCTACGTCGCCTCCCACAAGAAGAACATCTCGGAAATGAGCGGGCTCGGCCGCGTGATGCCGTTCACTTTCGGCGCCTTTGCCCTGGCCTCGCTTGGGATGATCGGCGCGCCGCCGGTGGGCGGTTTCATTTCCAAGCTCTACCTGCTGGTTGGCGCGCTGGATGCCCACTCCATCGGGATCATCGCCGTGCTGCTGGCGAGCACCGTGCTCAATACGGCCTATTTTGCGCCGGTCGTCTACCAGGCCTTCTTCGGTACCGCCACCCCGGTCGCTCACACCGCCGGGCCCGCCCACGGGCACGGCGACGTCGACGCCAAGCCGGCGGGCGAAGCTCCGCTCGCCATGGTGATTCCCCTTTGCCTTACCGCAGTGGCATCCGTCGCCCTCGGATTCTTCCCCGACTTCTTCATGCGCTTTGCGCACGGGGTGATGCCATGAGTGCAAGACCTGCCAACCCGACAAACGAGCATCCACCATCAAGGGGGCGTCCTCCTCGCTACTCGCTACCCGCTACTCGCTACTGCCTCGCACCATGATCCTTGTCCGCCTCATCAATTTCCTCCGCGACCGGTTGAGATTGGTCATCCGTCTCTGCCTGGGGCTGCTGGCACTGCTGGTCGTGATCGATCTGCTTCCCTTTCTGGTCGACAAGCACCACGCACATACCGGCTTCGAAAAACTGCCCGGGTTCTGGGCGCTTTTCGGGTTCGGTGGCTGCGTCCTGATCATCGTCGCCTCGAAGGCCTTTGGCAAAGCCGGGATCATGCAACGGGAGGACTATTACGATGAGTGACCTCTGGCTGCACCCGTCCGTCATTCTGCTGCTCGGCGGTGCCCTCCTGCCGCTCGTGCCCTCGCGGCTCAAGCTCGGCTATCTCCTGCTGGTGCCGCTGCTGGTGTTCGCCCGCACCGTGGCCATGTCGAAGGGCGTCTTCGGCGAAGTCACGCTCCTGCACTGGACCCTCACCTTCGGCCGGGTCGACAGCCTGAGCCTGGTTTTCGGCTATATCATGGCGGTCGCGTGCGCGATCGGCACGCTTTACGGCGCGCATGTGAAGCGCGATGCCGAGCACATCGCGGCCTGGACCTACGTCGCGGGTTCGCTGGGGACCATTTACGCCGGCGACCTGCTGACCGTGTTCCTGTTCTGGGAGCTGATGGCTTTCTCGTCGGTCTTCCTGATCTGGTTTCGCGGCCGCACGGAATCGCTCGCCGCGGGCTACCGCTACCTCCTGGTCCACGTCGCCGGCGGACTCGCGCTGCTCGCCGGCATCATGCTGCACGTGCATGCGACCGGCAGCTGGGCCTTCGAGCTGTTCGATGTGGGCCACCCCTCGCTCGCGAGCTACCTGGTACTCGCCGGGTTCCTCCTGAACGCCGCGGTGCCGCCCCTGCACGCCTGGCTCCCCGATGCCTATGGGGAGGGCACCTTCAACGGCTCCGTGTTCCTGAGCGCCTTCACGACCAAGACCGCGGTCTACGCCCTCTGCCGCGGGTTTGCCGGCATGGAAATCCTGGTCGCCCTCGGGGTGATCATGGCCCTTTACGGCGTCGTCTATGCCGTCCTGGAAAACGACTCCCGCCGGCTGCTTGCCTATCACATCATCAGCCAGGTCGGTTACATGGTGGCTGGCGTCGGCCTCGGCACGCAGATGGCAATCAACGGGGCGTGTGCCCACGCGTTCGCGCACATCCTCTACAAGGGGCTGCTCTTCATGGGCACCGGAGCGGTTCTGCACATGACGGGGCGGAGCAAGTTCACCGAGCTGGGCGGGCTCTACACCCGGATGCCCTGGACGTTCCTTTTCACCCTGATTGGCGGGCTTTCGATCTCGGCGTTCCCGCTCTTCAGCGGCTTCGTATCCAAGTCGATGATCGTCAGCGCCGGCTTCGAGGATCACAAGTTGTGGGCAGCCTACCTGCTGATGCTGGCATCCGCCGGAACGTTCCTGCACACCGGCTTGAAGGTCCCTTACTTCATCTGGTTTGGGAAGAACAACTGCCAGCCCGACACCTGGGACCGTGCCTCCGATCCGCCGTGGAACATGATCGCGGCGATGGGCATCGCCTCGGCGCTCTGCATCTTCATCGGCTGCTACACGCCGTACCTGTACGCCATGCTGCCCTACCCGGTGGCCTACGAACCTTATACGTCGTACCACGTTTCCGAGACGCTCCTGATTCTCTGCTTCACCGGCCTCGGGTTCTTTCTCCTCCTGAAGAAGCTCGAGCCCACGGCCACCATCAGCCTCGACCTCGACTGGCCCTACCGGATGGGCGGGCGGGTGTTCCTCTGGCTCGCCCGCAAGCCGGTCCAGATTGCCGACAACCTCGTGGGCGAAATCTACCGCGCCGGCGGGCTCGTCCCGCTCATGCGGTCGGCCCGGCTGGTTGATGTCTTCGACCGGGTCGTGATCGATGGCGTGGTTGACGGCTTCGCCACTTCGTTCCGCCAGCTTGGCCAGCGGCTGCGCTCCGCCCAGCGCGGGGCCCTCCAGGAGAATCTCGCCATCACGTTTGGCACGGCCGCAGTCGCCGTGGTCGCGTTCGTCATCTGGTACTGAGTCAAAAACCCAATACCGATGACACAGAGCTCACAGAGGACGAACCGGAGGTCACAGAGGCATGAGATGCCGGAATGGAACGTCCGGATCGTTCGTTTGACCACTTCGAGGTCAAGAGCCGGTCACAGGAATTCATCCACTCCGTTTCCTCCGCTGCCTTCCGAACAATGTCTTGGAGGCCTGGTCGCGGCGTCGCAGCTCTGTGACCTCCGTGCCACCTCCGTGACCTCTGTGTCCCAATCCGCTTTCGCATGACCGCCCCCACCGATGCCTTCCCCTTTCTCAGCACGCTGATCTTCAGCCCGCTGGCGGCGCTCGTCGTGCTCGGCCTGCTGCGGAGCGAGCAAGTCCAACGCTGGTGGACCCTCGGTTTCACGACGACGGCGGCGCTGTTCTCACTGCTGCTGCTCCCGCGTTTCGACTCCGGCACCCATGCCTTCCAGTTCGTGGAACATGCCGCGTGGATCCCCGCGCTGGAGATCAACTACACCCTGGGGGTCGACGGGATCAGCCTGCTGCTCGTGCTGCTCACGACCCTGATTGCTCCCCTCTGCGTGCTCGCATCGTGGAGCTATATCAAGCATCGTGTGCGCGAGTTCCTGATCGCGCTGCTGCTGATGGAAACGACCATGATCGGCGTATTCTGCGCGCTGGATACGATTCTCTTCTTCGTCTTCTGGGAGGCCATGCTCATCCCGATGGCCCTGCTGATCGGCGTGTGGGGTGGCCCGCGGCGGATCTACGCCTCGCTCAAGTTCTTCATCTACACGATGGCCGGTTCGGTCTTCCTGCTGGTCGCGCTCATCGCGCTGCGGCTGGAGACCGGCACGTTCAGCCTCCCCGCCACGATGGGACACCCGCTCGGGGCCGGGTTCCAGGCATGGGTATTCGGCGCCTTCTTCATCTCCTTCGCGATCAAGGTGCCGATGTTCCCATTTCACACCTGGCTCCCCGCCGCGCATGTCGAGGCCCCGACCGCCGGCAGTGTCCTGCTCGCCAGCATCCTCCTGAAGATGGGAACGTACGGGTTCATCCGCTTCGCACTGCCCATCACGCCGCATGCGGTGCAGGAGTTCGCCCCGTACGTCATGTGGTTGTCCGTGGCGGCCATCCTCTACGGCGGCTTCGCTGCACTGGCCCAGTCCGATCTCAAGAAACTCGTCGCCTACTCGAGCGTCAGCCACATGGGCTTCGCGACGCTCGGCATCTTTGCCCTCAACTCGGGCGGAATCGAGGGCGCCACCCTGGTGATGATCAACCACGGCATCACGACGGGGGGACTCTTCATGGTCGTCGGGCTCATCTATGAGCGGGTGCACAGCCGCGAGATCAGCGCCGCGGCCGGCATCGGCCGGCAGATGCCGATCTTTGCCACCTGCTTCGGCGTCTTCTGCCTCTCCTCGCTCGCCTTTCCGGGCACCAACAGCTTCGTCGGCGAACTGCTCGTCCTGGCCGGCGGGTTCAAGATTTCCACGCTGCTCATCGCCTGTGTCGTGCCGGGGATTGTCGCCGCTGCCGCCTACAACCTGCGGATGCTGCAAAAGCTCGCCTACGGCGGCACGCACAACCCGGACCATTCCAAGCTCCTCGACTTGAACTTCCGCGAAATCGCGATGTTCGCCCCGCTCGTAATCTTCGTCTTCTGGATTGGGCTGAATCCGCAGCCGATCCTCCGCCTCATGCACGCCTCCGTGCTGAATCTGGTCCAGCAGGCCAACCCCGTCCTGACGCAGGTTGCGGCGCTGCCCTAGCCGATTGCCCTGATGAACTCCGCCTTCCTCGCCTTTCTCCCCGAGCTTGTCCTGCTCGCCGGCGCCCTCGGGCTCTTCCTGGCGGCCATTGCGGATGCGTCCGTCCGGGCCGCGCGCAGCATCACGCTGGTGACCGCCGCGCTCGTGCTGATCGGCTCGCTCTTCACGTTCAGCCAGCAGATCGTGCTCTTCGACGGCGCCTACCGCGTCGACCCGTTCTCCCAGTTCCTCAAGACGACGCTGGCGTTCGGTTTCCTCTGTGTCGGCTTGCTGAGCGGCGAACTCCGCGACATCCGCGGTGAGGCCAAGCCGGAATATTATCTCTTTCTCACCCTGAGTGTCACCGGGCTCGTCCTGCTGGTGAGCAGCATCGATCTCATCCCCCTCGTGGTGGCGCTGGAACTGTCGTCGTTTGCGCTTTACCTCCTTGTCCCGATGCGGCGGGAGCGCGCGCAGCAGCAGGCCCAGATGGAATCGGCCATCAAATACCTGATGTTCGGGGTCGCCGCCACCGGGGTCATGCTGTTCGGGATGAGCTACCTGTTCGGCCTCACCGGTTCCACCGCGCTTCCCGTCATCCTGGAAAAGCTGCCGGCACTGCTCGGCTCACCGCTTGGCATCGTGGGGCTCGCCCTCACCCTCGCCGGCCTGCTCTACAAACTCGCCGTCTTCCCGTTTCACTTCTGGACCCCCGATGTCTATCAGGGCGCCGCCAACGAGACGGCCAGCCTGATCGCCTCGCTGCCGAAGGTCGGGGCGGTGGCCGTGCTGGTGCGGCTGCTCTCGCTCGCCACGCCGGACCATGCGACGTTCGCGCTGCTGCTCACCACCCTCGCCATCGCCTCGATGGTCTATGGTAACCTGATCGCCCTGGTGCAGACCGATCTCAAACGGCTGCTGGGTTTCTCGGGCATCGCCCACGCCGGCTACGCCCTGGTCGGGTTCGTGGCGCTGGATGACGCCGGGTTCGCCGCCGCCCTGTATTACATCTGCGGCTACATGTTGATGGTTTTGGCCTGCTTCGTGGTCATCTGTCAGGTCGCGCGCGACGGCACCAACGTCGCGATCAATGATCTGGCAGGCCTGCACCGCCGCTCGCCGCTCCTCGCCCTCACCCTGCTGGTCGGGATCTTTGCCCTGGCCGGCCTGCCCCCGTTTGTCGGCTTCATGGGCAAACTGAGCCTGCTCACCGCGGCCCTCGCCCGGGGCCATCTCGCCCTGGTGGTCATCACGGTGATCAACTCGGCGGTGGCCATCTATTACTATCTGCGGATCGTCCGCGCCGCCTTCTTCGGCGAAGGCGACGAGCGCCCAATCGTGATCCGGCTGACGCCTTCCACGGTGGCGCTCTGTGTGCTGCTCATCCTCGGGATCACGGCCCTCGGTGTCACACCCGGCAGCGTGATTGACACCATCGGGAGTTCGCTGGCCTCCATTCGCTTTCCCCTGCCGGGCTGAGAGGTATCGGGGCTGGCCAATTTGCAGTTCAGCGCCGCGAAGTGGCGGGAACTAAAGCCGCCACTCGATCCGCGCAAACGCTCCGAACCCGAGCGCCGGATAGCCGTTCACTTCCTCATACGACTCGTCCAGCAGGTTTTCGAAACGCAGCCTCAACGTGATGCGTTGCGACACCTCCCACGCGCCATACACGCGGACGACGGTGAAATCCTCGCCCGCGATCGTGGCGAACGTCGCGGCATCAACATCCTCGCGACCGGCCGTCCATGCCAGCCCGGCGCCCACGTTCACCCCGCGGCCCACGTCACGCCCCATGTCCACGGCTGCCTGGTGCCGCGGGCGCCGGAGAAGCCGCGTGCCCGCCGTGAGGTTCACGGCCTCGAGCCAGGTATAGCTTCCACGCAACGCCGTCCCTCCCCGAGTCTCCGCCCGCATCGACACCTCGCACCCACGCGTCCGCGCCCGCTGGATGTTCTCCACGCTGCGAAAATCCGCCGTGCTGGTGATGAGGTCCGCGAGCCGGGTCTCGAACCAGGTAGCGCTCAGCACGCCCGCCTGCCGCGGCAGATAATAATCCATCCCGGCATCCCAGCCGCGCGCCCGCTCCGGCCGGAGCGCCGGATTGCCGTGGTAGAACGAACTGCGGCCAAAGAGATCCAGGAAGCTGGGCGAACGGAAGCCGGTGCCGTACGTCGCGCGCAGTTTCAGCCGCCGATCGGACGGCAGCCAGGCCGCCGTGGCCCGCCCGGTCGTCGCGCGCCCGAAAGTTTCGAAGTCGTCATGGCGGAGCCCGAGGGTGAAAAAGACGTCTTCCCGCGGCGAGTACTCATCCTGCGCGAACAGCGCAATGCTACGCTGCTGCTCATCCACGTCGCCGAAGCCCGTGTTGCGGGCGTGACTGCCCTCGAGCGTGGCGCCCCCCGTGATCCGGTGCCGCGCCACCCCGCTATAGGTCGCCTGGGCATCGAGCACCGCGCGCCGGTTCCGGACTTCCGTAATCTGCGCCGCCGCGCCCGGTGATGGATTCTCCGATACATAACGCCGATCCTGGCCGCCCAGCAGGATCCGGCCGGTCAATTTGCCCGCCGTCCGGAAATCAGCAAAGGCGGTGGCCAGGAGGTTGTCCTCGCGCGATCGGTTGTCAGGGTCGTTCGTGTGACGGTCACCCGGATCGCCATAGGCCCCGTGGAACCAGCGGAGCGTGGCGCCGGTGGCCAACCGCGGATGGATCGCCCGGTCGACGCGCAGCGCCAGCTGGCTGGAGTCAAAGCCATTGTTGGCGCGTTCATTGTCCGTGTGGCCGACGTGCGCCGACAGGTTGAAGGCGGTGCGGCCGCGCTCACCCTCGGCCGCCAGCGTGCCCCGCACGGTGCCAAAACTCCCGACCTCGAAACCGATGCTTCCTGCCGGCACTCCCGCCCCCCGCCGGGCGCGCAGGGCCACCACGCCACCCACCGCCTCCGCGCCGTAGAGCGTGCTTTGTGGACCCCGCGCAATCTCCACGCTGTCGCCCGGGCTCACCGGCGCGCCACCCAGCCACACGGCGTAATCGGTGTTCGGATCGTTCAGCCGGATTCCGTCGACCAGAAAGAGGGCCTGGTTCGAATTTGCGCCGCGCAGGAAAACCGAGGCGAGCGCCCCCGGCGCCCCGGAGGCGAAATGGGGTGCGCCGGCAATGCCCCCCAGTGCCCCGGCCAGGGAGTGCACCTGCCGCCGGGCAAGATCCGCAGCGGCGATGACTTCGACTGCCGAACCTATCGTGCGGATTTCCGCGCCCGTGCGGGTCGCGGTCGTCACCACCGGCTCGAGCTGGATGGGCGGTGGCTGGGCCAGACCAGAGGCCGCCCCGCCGGGGCCGCCGAAAATTAACAGAACCGTGCACGCGAGGCGCGCCGGCGCTCTTGATGAAGTGATCATGTCTGCGGAGGTGCGGAAAGAGCAGACCGCCGCGCTGGACTGCGGCGACGCCGCGGCCAACATGGCCTGACCACTCTCACGCTTCATTTTTGCGATGAAGTTTTCGCGATCCGCCACGCGCAATGTTCGCGACGGACGCGTGAGTTAACCCGGGGCAGATATTCGGACTCCGCACTCGCACACGTGCCGCCCGCAAGTTTCCGGATCCCGACGAACGTGGCTTCGCAATCCATGGCATCCATCGATGCCCGGGTTCGCGTCACCCATCGCCTGTCTCCTGCTCCTGCGTGCCGCGCGCGCGTTTTCCTTGCCCCCGGCCTTCATTTCCGGACCGGCCGGAAACTGGCTTGGCACACGCCAGGCTGGCGTGCTGGGGGCTTGTCATGCGTTACCGCAGCGCAACTGTGGCCGGATTTCACGGCCTTCCCTGCTGACCGGACGAGAAAGAACGCCCAACCCCTGCAGCCTCAGACGGCACGCGCCAGGGATGCAATGGCGATCTGCCGGCAGGGTCAGATTAATGCATCAACGCATTCCGATTCGTAGATATGTCGCCTTGCAAACCGCGCCGCGCATCCTACGGTGCAGCCGTCATGAGCCCTCCCACCCTCCCTCCACCCGGCGCTGAAGATGCGCTGCGGCTGCTTTTTGCATCCCGCATCGTCCTCCTTGACGGCGCCATGGGCTCAATGATCCAGCAACTCGGGTTCAAGGAACCGGATTTCCGCGGCACCCGGTTCCAGGATCACCCCCACGACGTCCAGGGAAACAACGATCTGCTGTCCCTCACCCAGCCCGAAGCGATCGAGAAGATTCATCGCGACTACTTCGCCGCCGGATCGGACATCGTTGAAACCAACACGTTCAGCGCCACCCGCATCGCCCAGGCGGACTACCGGTTGGAGGCTGCAGTTCGTGACCTCAACCTCGCCGCCGCCGGCTGCGCCCGCCGCGCAGCCCAGTCGGCGGAAAGACTCACGCCGGGCCGGCGCTGCTTCGTCGCCGGTGCCATCGGGCCGCTCAATCGCACGCTCTCGCTGTCGCCAGACGTCAACCGGCCGGATTACCGCGCGGTCACCTGGGAGCAGGTCGTGAGCGCCTACACCGAGCAGGTGGAGGCACTGCTCGACGGTGGAGTCGACACGCTGCTCGTCGAGACCATCTTTGACACGCTGAACGCCAAGGCGGCGTTGTTCGCGATCGAGCAGGTGTTTGAGGCCCGCGGCCGGGATTCACGGGTGCCGGTGATGGTCAGCGTCACCATCACCGACGGGTCCGGCCGCACACTTTCCGGCCAGACCATCGGTGCATTTTATCAAAGCGTGGCCCACGCCAAGCCGTTTTCAGTCGGCATCAACTGCGCGCTCGGCGCCGAGGCAATGCGCCCCTACGTCGAGGAACTGTCGCAGATCGCGGCATGCTACACGAGCTGCTATCCCAACGCGGGGTTGCCGAATGCATTTGGCGAATACGACGAAAGCCCGGCCGACATGGCGAGGGTGCTGGGCGAATTCGCGGCCCGGGGCTGGGTCAACCTTGTCGGAGGCTGCTGCGGATCCACCCCGGACCATATCGCCGCCATCGCGCAGGCCGTCCGCGGGCGCCGCCCGCGGACCGTGCCCGCCGCCCGGCCGGCGCTGCGGCTCAGCGGACTGGAGCCGCTGGTCGTGACTTGAGGAGTCCAGGCGAAAGCCCCCGCCTCGCGGCCCCGTCCGCCCGCTGCACCGAAAGTGTCGGCCTATGCCACGCCCACGAGTTCAATTTGAATCCACCTGACCCAGCGTCACCAGATGTCATCCCCTGCACCCAGTTCCGCCGCCACCTCCTTCCTGATCATCGGGGAGCGGACCAACATCACCGGTTCGCCCAAGTTCGCCAAGGCGGTCAAGGCGGGCGACTGGGACGCCTGTCTCGCGATTGCCCGCCAGCAGGTGGAAAGCGGCGCCAATATCCTGGATATCAATGTCGACGAGGCGTTGGTCGACGGCGAGGCGACGATGGTGAAGTTCCTGAACCTGATCGCGGCCGAGCCGGAGATCTCGCGCGTGCCGATCATGGTGGATTCCTCGAAATGGTCCGTACTGGAGAAGGGGATGCAGTGCCTCCAGGGCAAGGGCATCGTGAACTCCATCTCGCTGAAGGATGGCGAGGACGAGTTCCTCCGGCGGGCGCGACTTGTCCGCCGCTATGGTGCCGCCGCCGTGGTGATGGCGTTCGATGAACAGGGCCAGGCGGCCACCCGGGACGACAAGGTCAGGATCTGCACCCGGGCCTACGAGCTTCTGACCCGGCGCGCGGAGTTCCCGCCCGAGGACATCATTTTCGATCCCAACATTCTCACCGTCGCCACGGGGATCGAGGAGCACAACAATTACGCCGTCGACTTTTTCGAAGCGACCGCGCTGCTCAAGCGCCAGCTGCCGCATGCCCGGGTGAGCGGCGGAGTCTCGAACGTCTCGTTTTCGTTCCGTGGCAACAATCCGGTGCGTGAGGCCATTCACACCGCCTTTCTCTATCACGCCATCAAGGCCGGACTCGACATGGCGATCGTCAATGCCGGCATGCTCGGCGTATACGATGAAATCGAACCTGCCTTGCGCGGCTTGGTCGACGATGTCCTGTTGAACCGCCGGCCGGATGCCACCGAGCGGCTGGTGAAGCACGCCGACGAGCTCAAGGCGGGTGGTGCCGGCAAATCCTCCACGGCGGGGGTGCGGCCGGCCGCCGATGAGACCTGGCGCGAGGGCACGGTCGAGGAACGGCTGAAACATGCCCTCGTGAAAGGCATCGACATCCATGTGGAGGCCGACACCGAGGAGGCACGGAAGCAATATGCCCGGCCGCTCGATATCATTGAAGGACCGCTGATGGACGGCATGCGGGTGGTCGGCGATTTGTTCGGTGCCGGCAAGATGTTCCTGCCCCAGGTGGTGAAATCAGCGCGCGTGATGAAAAAATCGGTCGCCTACCTCACGCCGTTCATGGAGGAGGAGAAACGTCGCGAAATTGCCGCCGGAGGCTCGGCCCGGCCCAACGGGAAAATCCTCCTCGCGACGGTCAAAGGCGACGTCCACGACATCGGCAAGAACATCGTGGGCATTGTTCTCGCTTGTAACAACTACGAGGTAATCGATCTCGGGGTGATGGTGCCCGCGGAGAAGATTCTCGGGACCGCGCGGGAACGGCAGGTCGACGCCGTCGGCCTCTCGGGTCTCATCACGCCCTCGCTCGATGAGATGGTGCATGTCGCCCGGGAGATGAGCCGCCAGGAATTCACCGTGCCGCTGCTGATTGGCGGTGCGACCACCAGCGCCGTGCACACTGCGGTCAGGGTCGCGCCCGAATATGCCCCCGGAGTCGTCCACGTGCTCGACGCATCCCGGGTCGTCAACGTCGTCAGCGCCCTCCTTTCGCCGGCCCAAAAGCCGGAGTTCATGGCGGAGGTGGCGGCACGGCAGGAACGATCGCGAACTGAGTTCAATACGCGCCAGACCCGCCGGCCGCTGCTTTCGCTGGCGGACGCCCGCGCGCGCAAACCCGTCTATGATTGGGCCAACATCGACATTCCCCGGCCCGAATTTCTTGGTCCGCGCGTTTTTTCACCGGTGCCGCTCACCGAAATTGTCCCCTTCATCGACTGGGGTCCGTTCTTCAGCGCTTGGGAACTGCACGGGCGCTTCCCGGACATCCTGAAGGATCCAGCCGTGGGCACGGAGGCCACCAAGCTATTCAACGATGCCCAGGCACTCCTGGAACGGATCGTGGCCGAGCAACTCTTCACCGCCCGTGCCGTCGTCGGCTTCTGGCCGGCCAATGCCATCGGTGACAGCATCGAGGTCTACGCGAACGAGCAGCGCAGCAGTGTCGTCGCCCGATTTCATTGCCTCCGCCAGCAACTCGAGAAGCCCGCCGGGCAGTTCAACCATTGCCTGGCCGATTTCGTGGCGCCGCGAGCGAGCAACCGGATCGACTATGTGGGCGGATTCGCGGTCACCTCCGGGCCGGGTGTCGAGGCGACCGCGGCGGAATTCCGGAAGCGGCACGACGATTATTCGGCCATCATGAGCCAGGCCCTGGGCGATCGGCTCGCCGAGGCGCTGGCGGAGCTGATGCACAAGCGGGCGCGCGATTTCTGCGGTTATGGCCGAGGCGAGAACCTCTCCCTGCACGAAATGATCCGGGAAAAATACCGCGGCATCCGGCCGGCACCCGGCTATCCGGCATGTCCCGATCATACGGAAAAACCGCCGCTCTTTGCACTGCTGGGGGCCGAGGCGGCCACGGGGATTACCCTGACGGAGAGCAATGCCATGCGACCGGGAAGCAGCGTGAGCGGGCACTACTTCAATCATCCGGATTCGAAATATTTCGCGGTCGGCAAAATCGGACGCGATCAAGTCGAGGACTACGCGGCCAGGAAAGGCATGACGATCGTCGAGGTCGAACGCTGGCTTGGGCCCTACCTGGATTATCGCCCGGCTTGATCGCCGTTTTACATTAACCTGCAGGGCGACAGGATTTTGGTAGCCGTCGACTGGGACGGCTGCCAAGGTGCGACCATGAACCGAATCGCTACCCCGACGATGAGGCGCATCCCTGGCGGTAGCCGCCCGAAACCGCCCTTCCGCAGCCGCTGGCGCGGCCGGCTGATCTCACTGCTCCTGGCTTCGACGGCGATGGCTGACGCCGCGCCAATTGGAGAATTCGAACAGGCGGCCGACATCGGTCGAACGGCCCGTGCCGGTTCCTCGGAATTTCGCGGTGACCATTATCGGATTACTGGCGGCGGAGCCAATATCTGGGGCCGGGAGGACGCATTTCACTTCCTCAGCCGGCAACTCTCCGGTGACCTGGCCTTCACCCTGGATGTCGATTGGGTTGGCACCAGCGAGGAACCGCACCGGAAAGCCTGCGCCATGGTCCGCCAGGGACTGGAGCCGGACGCACCCTACGTCGATATCGCCGTGCACGGCGACGGATTGATCGAGCTGCAATTCCGCGCCACGAAAGGCGGGCTCACCCAGGGAGTGCGCACACCGATCAAAGCTCCGGCGAGAATTCGACTCGAGCGCGACGGTGACGTGTTCACCGGATCCGTTTCGAAGGATGGCAACTCGTTTCAACCCATCGGCGCCGTGTCGCTCGCCCTGCCGGATCCGGTCCGGGTCGGTGTCGCCGTGAGCGCCCACAATGCGGCCAACCTCGAGACCGCGCTGATCTCCAATGTGCAGCTGACGCAGCGGGCCGCCAGACCAGACGAGAAACGCGTGCGCGAGACCAGCCTGGAGGTCGTCGCGATTGAGACGGGCGAGCGGCGCGTAATCCATCGTGAGCGCTCGACGTTCGAGGCGCCCAACTGGTCGCCCGACGGCAGGCTGTTCTACATCAATAAGCATGGCCGCATTTACACCATCCCGACCTCGGGTGGGGAGCCCCGGCAGCTCAACACCGGCGCGGCCGACAAATGCAACAATGACCATGGCATTTCATTCGACGGGCGCTGGCTCGCGATCAGCTCGAATGTCGCACCGGATGGCTCCAAGATCTTCGTCCTTCCGATCACGGGCGGCGAGCCCCGGCTGGTGACTCCACTCGGTCCGTCATATTGGCATGGCTGGTCTCCGGATGGGAGAACGTTGATCTACTGCGCGCGACGTCAGGGAAACTTCGATGTCTACGCCATTCCGACCGCCGGCGGGGACGAGATCAGACTCACGACGGCGGAAGGGCTTGACGACGGCTGCGAATTCACCGCCGACGGGACGAAGATCTATTTCAACTCGGAACGATCTGGAGTGATGCAGATCTGGCGGATGAACCCCGACGGCACGCAACAGGAGCGGGTCACAACCGATGAGAATTTTGGCGATTGGTTTCCGCATCCCTCGCCGGACGGGAAGTGGCTGGTGTTCCTCTCGTACGAGGGAAGTGTCAAAGGCCACCCGTCCGACAAGAATGTGACGCTGCGACTCATGCCGCTTGCTGGAGGAGTTCCCAAAACCATCGCGACCCTGTTTGGCGGCCAGGGCACCATCAACGTCCCCTCCTGGTCACCGGACAGCCGGGAAGTCGCCTTTGTGAGTTATCGTAACGTCCTCCCGTGACGATCGTCTCGCCTGGGGCCTGGGCAGAGCCTCGGAAATAGAACTCCCCGTTGCGTGACAGCCGGACACCCGCGTCGAAGGATCTCCGGGGCCAGACTCGGTTCCCGATTTGATGCATTTTTAGCACGCCTTCGGAAGAACCGGCCGACAGTCCACCAGTCTGTCGAGATGCTCCATGACGGCCCCTGATCACGTCCATCTTCCGCCGGTGCCCGCGCCGAAGCGGTTCCTGCGCATTCTCTATGCTGACGATGTGCAGGAGCTTCGTGAACTGGCCCGCATCTCGTTGAGCCGCGACGGCCACGGCATCGAGTGCGTCGCCGACGGGCTCCTCGCGCTCCACCGCGTGATGGCCGACCCGACATTTGATCTCGTCATCACCGATCATCGAATGCCGAACCTGAACGGGCTCGAACTCGTCACCCGGCTGCGGGAGCTCGAATTTCCGGGAAAAATCATGGTTTTCAGTTCTGATCTCAGCGCTGATCTCGCCGCCAATTACGCGCGCTTGAAGGTGGATCGGGTACTCTACAAGCCCGTATACCCGTCCGCCCTCCGTGAAATCCTCCACCAGTTGTTCCCCGCCGCCGCGCGAACTCAGAACGTCACGATGACTGACACTCCGCTGCGGCGTCCACCGCCCAAGCGGACCTGAGCGCTGCCGCAGCAGACCCAGACCGTTTCGCGCCGGATGGATGCAGGCTAAGTGCTTCGCTTCCGGCCTGACGCATTTGAGGCTATCCCGAATTCCGCAACTGGGGACGGAAAGCGACTATTTTTGAAGGGCGGCGCGATCTAAACGATTGGATTGCAGCGCTCGGATTTTCCAAAGGGCGTGTAGTCCCGACCTAGTCACTTCCCGACGCAC
>WYBX01000151.1 GCA_011525695.1 Verrucomicrobiia bacterium | reverse complement strand
GGGTTCTTGAACCTGCCGGCTTCCAGTTCGCTGATCACTTGTTGCTTGAATGCTTCGCTGTATCGGATCGTTTCAATCGGCTTCATTTTTCGTCTGCCGGGTGTCAACGTGGGCTAGGACGAGACATTGATCCCTGGTCCTTAGTCCCTAGTCCCTGGTCCCTACTCCCTGGTCCTTAGTCCCTGGTCCTTCTCCTGAAATCATGAAAATACCCCAACTCATTCTCGTTCTGCTGGCGGTCGCCGGCGTCATTTCCACGGGCTGCAATCGCGGGCCCGAAAGCGGTGCGGTGGGAGCCGACGGCCGTCCGACGATCGCGCTCGTGGTCAAGACCCTGAACAATCCGTTCTTCATCGAGATGCAGCAGGGGGCCGAGGCGGCTGCGGCGAAGGCCGGCGTGAACCTGCTGGTCCAGGCTGCCGAGCGTGAAATCGACGTGGAGCGGCAGATGCAGATCATCGAGAACCTGATCGAGCGGAAGGTCAGCGCCCTCTGCATTGCGCCGAGCGGTTCGCGCGAGATCGTGCCGGTGATCGTGAAGGCCAACGAGGCCGGGATCCCCGTGCTCATCGTCGACACCCGGGCCGACGAGAAGGCGCTGGCAGCGGCCGGCGGCAAGGTGGCCACGTTCATCGGGTCCGACAATTACGACGGTGGCAAGGTGGCGGGAAAGTTCATGGTCGAGAAGCTGGGAGGGCAGGGCAATGTCGCAATCCTCGAGGGCATCCCGGGTCATGAGACGGGCGACGCGCGGCTGCGCGGGTTCCGCGAGGTGATCGCGCAGTCGCCGGGCGTGAAGATTGTCGCGTCGCAGCCGGCGAACTGGGAGCGGGATCAGGGCTACAATGTGTTCCAGAACATCCTCCAGGCGAACCCGGAGGTGAATGCGCTGTTTGCCTGCAGCGATCTGATGGCGCTCGGTGCGACCGAGGCGATTGCGGCGGCGGGGAAGACCGGGCAGATTGTCGTGGTCGGTTTCGATGCGCTGCCCGAGGCCCGCGAGGCGATTCGGAAGGGCATCATGGCGGCCACGGTCGCACAGTTTGCCTCGCGGATGGGCGGGATCGCGGTCGAGAACGCGACCATGCTGCTGCAGGGCGAGACGATTCCGCCGTTCACACCGGTTCCCATCGAGCTGGTCAAGTGACCGGTGATCGGTGAACCGTGTCGACGACGCGGAGCCGGTTCCACAGGCTCTTCGACGGTCTCAAGATCCCGGGCGGAGTCGAGGGACTCACGGTCCCGTGCCCGCGAAGAGGCGTCCCTCCATGAACGTTATTCGGACGGGGAAGTGAGCATTGGATTCATGGAAGGCCGGGCTCCATTGGAGTTCGGGATGAAATGCTTCGGCGCGCTGGGCGGCGGCAAGTTTCACGCATGATTCAGGAGATCTGGGCGGTGTGAGTTCGTGCACGCCATCAGGCCACGCAGTCGTGCTACATTATTCATTAATTGAGGATGCTCTTAGCGTAGGAACTTAATTGGGCGAACTCCTAGCCTGCTGACTTCAGAGTCATGGAGACTGCAACCACTTCAGTTTCTGACGCCCGAAGCTCGCCATCGTATCATGCGTCACCCGATATTCTAATCGTCGGTGGCGGAATGGCGGCGACGATGGCGGCACTGGAGGCCAAGCAACCAGGAAATCGAGTACTGATCGTCGAGCCGAGCAATGTTCTTGGCGGGCAGGGAACGGCAGGAGGAGTGGCTGGATTCTGCGGTGATACGAAACGCGTCAATGATCCGTTTGCGAAGCTTATCCGCCGGCTTGCTCGCCACAACCTGATCGAACCCTATCGTGCGAACAGAGATCGCAGGGCATACGATCTGGAATGGTGCGCGTTCTTTCTTCAGGAATTGGTCGCCGAGCGTGGCATCGATGTACTCTTGCATGCGCGCGTCGTATCCGCGCACGCGGTTGCCGGTGAGGTGCGCGAAGTGACTATTTCGACGTCCGGAGGCCTTCTTGCGATGGCTCCGAAATTCGTCATCGATGCCTCGGGCAGCTGCATTGTGCCATGGCTCACGGGCTTTCCAGTCGTGCATGAGGGTTCGAATCGGCAGCTGCCCATGAGCCTCTATTTAACCCTTTGGGAAACGGGGAAAAAGGTGAAACCGATCCTGCCCGACGGGTGCCCCCGATGGAGCCATGACGATGAGATTCCAATGACGAGTCTCCATCTGTTTCCAACCGGAAAGGTGGAGGTGAAGATGAAAGTGGTGGGATTCGATGCGACCGATGGATTCAGCCATTCGGCTGCGGAGATTTTCGCCCGGCGCCAGATGCATGGGCTGATCCACTATCTGCAGACCGTCGGTTATCGTGGTCGCAAACTCGACACTCACATTTACATTTTGGCTTCGGTTTCGCGAAGGATCGGCGTGCGGGAAGAACGTCGGATCGTCGGTGAACACGTCCTGACTGAGACCGAGGCCCGTCGGGCGGCAATCTTCCCGGATGCCATAACGGTGAACACGTATCACATAGACTACCACTGGCCGGATAAGATGGAACGGGCTGGGACCGGCATCACCGATATGTTAGATCCCCATCACCGGAGCACATGCGACCCGGACAATCGGTGCTCTGGCAGCTGGTATGCGATTACGTTTCGGAACATTGGTCCGATCCAAACCTGAGCCGTGAGGGAACGGCCAGGTTCTTCAAACGGCATCCGAATCACTTCTCGCGATTCTTTCATGCGCAGACAAAGAAAAATTTCCGCGCCTACGTGAATGAGATCCGCCTCGAGCGGAGCCTGCATTTTCTCCGCGATATGCGATACAATGTGACGGAGGTGGCTACTTTGTGCGCATTGCTTTCACAAGCGCTTCGGGTTCACACTTGGCGAGTATCGTCGCCGTACCGAGGACTAGGCCGCGGCACCAGTTTAATGGCGGGAGGCAGGAGGTCCGATTGAAATGCCGAGACCAGGCGGTGCCCAAGTGACTTGCGCCAAGGTTGATCCCCCGCCCTTGAGCAGGCACGCTTCGCCGGGCGGGTGGCCTATTCCTTCATTGATTCCAATTTCCGAGGACATCCTGCCGGGACTTCCTGCCTGAGAATCTGATGCCGCCCGCGAGTCCCACTTTGGGATTGTGGTGCGGCATCAGCGGCAGCCATCTTCGACCGTCGTGGCAATCCTGTCACGAATCTTCACCATTCCCGGATGGCTCACAGCAACCTCGTCCAATCGCTCGAACGCGGAATAAAGATCCTCAACCTGGTGGCGCGCTCAGGTTCGGGGATCTCGCTCGCCGAGATCGCCGACGCGTTGGAGGTTCAGCGGCCGACCGCCTTCAACCTCACCCGAACGCTCGTGGCGCATGGGTATCTGCACAAGACGCAGCGTCCGGTCCGATTTCTCCTGGGGCCGGGGGTGCTCGATGTCGCTGAGACCTGGCGGAATCGGGAAGTCGTCCAGCAGTTCGAGAATCTCGTGCGCGGCCTCGCGGACGAATTGGAGGGAACGGTGGTCGTGGCGGAGCCCCTGGGCGGCGATGTGATCGCGGCGCATCTGGTGGAGAAAGATCGTCCGGGAGTGGTGCAGCATTCGGCCTCGCGGCGTCTCACTCCCTATGTGCACGCTTCGACGTTGTGCATGATGGCGTTTTGGTCGCCGGAGGAAGCTGCGGCGTACAGCGCAAGATATCCCTTTCAGGAATACGGCGCGGGCGTATGGGGAACAGAACAGCGGCTCAAAAAATTCCTGGAGGAGGCGCGAGATCGCGGCTACGTGGCCTGGGACGGGCAGAACTCCCGCTTCCTGGTGGGCGTCCCGATCTTCACGAAGGGCGGAGCCTTGCTGGCGACGGTCGGCGTTTCGCTCGAAAGTACGAAGGTCTCAACCGCCGCCGCGAAGGCACGTGTCGTGAGGACGGTGACCGCCGCGGTGGCCCGGATGAGTTCGAAGGGTCACACCGCGAGATCAGCCGTGTCAGCTTCGCGCAAAGCGTAGCACAACAGCAGAGCAGCTTCACCGATTGTCTCAGGGGCTCGGCCGTTCCAGCCATGGCGGCGCAATAGCGCCGCCGCGTTCGGCGTGAGCGGGTCGGTCATTCCCACTGCGTTCGTCTTCCGGCTGGCGCCAAATACATCACGGGCAACCTGATCAGGTTCTGCGCGTCCACCGACCCACCGGGAGAAACCGCTTTGCCAGGTTCCGACGACTTCCGGGGACAGGCGCTGCGTGAGATTCGCATGGTAATCCGAGAAAAATCCTCGGGAGCAGAGATACTGCGCTGACATGGCGGCAGGATCGGAGCCTCCCAGATCGACATCGGCAAAATAGGCCACGGCAATCCGGCGTTGGAGTAGTTCCCACTGCAGCGTGCCCGCGTTCAGGTCGCGCAGTTTCTTTCCGGCTCGCACGCACAATGAGGCCGCGACCGCGGCCGCCTCGCCGACGTGCATGAAAACCGGTTCAAGCCGCAGCGTTCCCCAGCCGACATGCGTTGAAGAAAGGCAAACCGATACCAGCAGATTGTCCACGGCCTCAGTGAGGAGGCACCGGTACGGCACCTGTGAGGGGAGCGTTTGTTCGGCGAGGATGAACTCGCCATCATTGAAACTTCCCGGTTGACGCACGGGATTGCAGTCGTGCGAGTCCATCGGCCATTCTGCAAATGCGACTGAATCAGGGTGAATGGGAGTACGGCGATGCGCCGGATGCCGCAGGGCGTCGTGCTCGGAGAAGACATGAAGCCCGTCCAGGCGGCGCGCTTCTCGCACGTACATGCGCGGCGGAATGTTGCCATTCGCCACGTACTCGTCGCGGGCCAATCCCCAAGGCCGCATGTGGGCACGCACCCCCGCCGGCACGGCGGAGTCGTGCTGGAGAAAATACAGCAACCCGAGAGCGTGGTCGACGTGCGCCTGATAGATCTGCTGCCGGTCCACCACGTTCGCGAGCGGGTAAGCATGGTTTCCACCCACGAGATTTCCGCCGAACCAATCCATCTTTCCGTTGGGCATGTTGACGCTCATCCGGATCCTCTCGATGGATCCGACGAGCAGATGCGAGGACAGGGGGTACCGGCGGGTGTGAGCCCCGGGACTTCGGTCGAGCGCGCCGAGATAGCGCGTGCGATCATAACTGACCGGCCGCGCCAGATCTTGGCGGTTTTCCGCCCGGTCGGTCAGGACCAGACGGACCGCATACGCCTGCACCGCCCGATCCGCTTCGCCGGTGGAGCCCGCGAACGAGGCACGCGACGTGCGGTCGAAGAAGTGCAAGCTCAGATCACGGACCAGGTCATGGCCGGTCGGGCCGATCGGTTCGATCGTGGTGAAATGAACACCCGCATGCGGCTCGTTGAATTCGGCGCGGCCTTCCCGTCCGGTGCGGCACGGAGCGCCAGCGAGGGCGGCCAAGTCCGCCGCATAGGTGGCATCAACAAAGACTTGGGCCCGCACGCGGAATCGCGCGTCGGGTTCCGCCACCATGAAGGTTACCGCCTCGATTCGGGCATCGTCCTTGACCACGCTTATTGGCGTGCAGCGCAGCTGCAAGCAAACGCCACCACTGTCGGCGAGCATTTCGCGGAATACCGCTTCGGCCACTCGCGGCTCAAAGCGTGGGCGCTGGCCGTGCCGGCTCGCTTCGCCATATTGGGCCATCGCGTGATCGGGTGACCCTTCGCCGGAAGCCTGGCGATAATGGCATTCCAAGCGGGCCAGAAATTCCGCCAGCATGGGACAGCGATGGCCGTCATACCGCGTATCGAGCACTTGCACGCCGCTGGTCCACATGCCCCCGATCTGGTTGCTGGCTTCAGTCAGCATGACGCGCAGGCCTTCGCGGGCACACCGCAGCGCGCACGCGATGCCTCCGGGCGTGGCGCCCGCTACGACGACATCGTACTCCTTGGTGGGCTCCAACCGTTCGCGCCCATGGTCGCTTCCGCTTTTTCCATTCATGCGCGGGGTAATTCGATTTCGGATGCCCGATCCCAAACGGTCAGGCTCGCGAGCGACCCGGTTTGCCGCGGTAAGAACACGGCGGCGATACAGCACGTCGAGAACATGATTAGGTTGGATAGAATCGAGGTGTAGTACCCGTTGATCACGCGGGGCCATACGCCCATGGCGACCAAGCTCGCGTAGCCGCTGAAAAGCAGGGTGGCGGCGATGCCGCACAGCACGGCGCGCGCATCGCCCAGCCGGGTGAACATCCCAAATATGAAGGCGCCGGTGACGCCGCCGCCCAGGAGCGCGGTGACAACGAGGATGAAATCGAGAATGGTGGTCGAGGATGCCAGATAGAACCACCAGGCCCCGACGCCCATCAGCAAGGCGAGCGTGCATGAGGCCAGCTTACCTGATTTCAGATAATGGGCATCGGTTCGTCCGCGGGCAAAATGGGCCCGATACACATCGTGCACCCACACCATGCTCGATGCATTGATGCAGCTGCTCAGACTGGCCATGGCGGCGGCAAGCGCCGCCGAGATCACCAATCCCGCCAAGCCATGCGGCAGTACCGTGACGATGAAGTGCGGCAGGATATCCTCGGCTTTGCGGGTGCCAAGGAGGACGGCGGAGGATACATCAGTCGGATGGTGCTGATAGTAGACCCACAGGCATGTGCCGAGGAACATGAAGCCCACCCAAATCGGCACGGCACCAAATCCCAGCAGCAGCATTGCCTTGCGTGCGTCTCGATCGGACTTCGCCGAGCGCCAGCGTTGCACCGAGTCCTGGTCCAACTGGCCGGTGAGATAGTTCGCTACTCCGACCAAGACGAGCATGAGGGAAGTTTTTTCACTCAAGGAAAAGCCGGTTGCGGGCGGCTCGAGCATGCCGGTGGTGGAGTTCAAATCCCGCAGCGAGAGCTTTCCCGCCGCTAGTGCTTCGGAAAACACCTGGCCCATCCCGCCGGGCAGCGCGGTGACGATGAAAAGCACGCAGGCGACTGCACCCGCCAGCAACACGATGGTTTGAATCACGTCTGTCCAAACCACCGCCTCGAAGCCACCCTTGATCGTGTAAATTGCCGTAGTCCCCGCGGACAAGGCGATGCAGACGGGCACCGGCAGTTCCATCATTGACGAGAGCAGGACGGCAAGCAGGTACGTGATGGTGGCCGCTCGCGTGATCTGCATCCCGAGATAAATGGTGGCCGCATACAGGCTCACGGACGGGCCGAAGCGGCGACCAAGGTAATGATACGCTGAATGGATCCCGCCGCGTCGAAAAAACGGGATGAACGCATAGCATGCCACGAGCACGACCACGGGAAAAGCGAGCGGAGGAAGGATCCGCAGCCATGCCGTCTTGAAGCTGTCCGCCGGGTACGCAATGAAGGTGATTGAGCTAATGGTTGAACCGATGAGACTCAGTCCGATGGCCCAGCCCGGAAAGTTCCTGGCTCCCAGGAAATAGTGCTCCGTGGTCCGATTGCGTTTCGCGAAACGCAGTCCGATGGCGAGCGTGATCACGCCGTACAACAGGATAACCAAAAAATCAGCGGGATGGAGCGTCACGCGTCAGCGATAAAGCCCGTGTAGGGCGGCCAGGGCAACGCGGGTGATCCCAATGTCCTCCTGATTGACGGAGTAGATCACGTAGAGGAATGCATCGTGCTCGCATCCCCGCATGTAGTTGAATCCGGGCGGGCGCGAGATATTGCCCATGCGGGGCGGTTCGCCCACCGCTCGTAGATTCGCAATCCGGTCGTAGACAAGTCCATCGCGGGAAAGCGCCACGCTCAGCGGGACCCGCAGGGTTGTAGGATTCGGATTCACCATCAACACGTACAGGCCACTGCTGAGTCTCAGTCCGTGGTGTCTCGCGCTTGCTTCGGGAAAATTGGTGATGATGGGTTCGGTCCATGTCTCGCCGTGGTCACTGCTGTAGCTGCGTGCCAGCCGCCCCGGGCCGCGGGTGCGAAAGTGAGCGACGATGTGCCCGTTCGGCAGCCGGTACCATTCGGGTTCCTCCAGCTTGTCCATGCCGGGCAAGGCACGAATCTCCCAGGCATCGATCGCCTTCGCACCCCCCTTGGCCATTTTCAGCCCGGACCAGGCGCCAACTCCGCTTTTTCCCAGTATCATCCATTCGCCGTCCCCCGTTGCCTGCGGAACATTCTGGGCAAAAAAGTTCCGCGCGATCACCTGCGCGTCTCCAAACCGTCCCTGCTCGCGGTCCCAGTGGTACGCGAGCAGCAAGGGGTCCTCGCCGGTGATGCCGACGTCGCGGGTATCGCGGAGCGCGGCCAGTGCGTACATCTCGCCGCTGCGGATCCAGAATCCGCCGGCAGTGTACCCGCGACGGGGATGACGCCCGGTGAGTTCGGCCGGCTCGCTCCACTCGAGGCCATCGCGGCTCGTGGCGAAGCGGACACGCTGGCCGGCACGATTCTCGTGGGTGTAACCATCGTTCCACGCCGCAAAAAAGAGTCCGTTGAAATGGGTGATCGCCGGATGGTGCATATGGCCGGACTCACCCATCACACCACGAATGATGCTGCGCGTTTCCCCGGGCAGCTCCTGAAGCTGGTTCCAATCGATCTTGTCGGGATCCTGTTCGAGCGACGAAACCGCGAACATGCTTGCCAGCGGCACGTCCGGCAACTGCGCGGCGCACGAAACGGAACCGAACGCCACCGCGATTATCCCGATATGAGTGACGAAGGAACGAGGTTTTGCTTGTCTGGGGGCGGTGGCCGACCTATCTGACATAAGTAATAGATGAAGGTTTCATACACTTTGGATGACATGGACCGGGGCGGCAAGCCTCAACTCCCCCGGGCCAAAGTGACCGTGCCGGACGAGCACGCCGACCCGCAAGGTTTCGCCGGGATCCTCGGTTTCCTGATGCTTGCGAGCGCGCTGATCTTCGCGACGGCGGCTGCGGCTTCCGCGGTGATTGGGGTCCAGGAAACCTCACAGCTCGCGCCGGAGGACATCAGGCCGGGGAGCTTGGTGGTTGACGGTGCGGTGGTGCGCACGACCGGCGAGTCGATTGCGCTGGAGTTCGAGTCGAGCTGGGGAACGTTCACATATCGGGTCGAGCGGACCAGCGGCTATCCGAGGCAGGCGATCGAAGCGTCGCAACTCGAGCCAAGTTTCAGCGCGCTCCTCTCCGGTCCTACCCGAAACGTGCGGCTAAACGGAGTCATCGATTCGGTCGAAGCGTCCGGTAGTGTCTTAGGCGGGATCTTCGAATTCTCGGACGAACGGGCGCGACTTCGACTCACGCTGGAAAATCGAGTGGCGAAGCAGGGCTTGCCGATCCCGAACCTGCGCAGCATCCCCTATGGGCCGCATTGGAGGCAGACGATCGATGTCTATTCGAAGGAGCGCGGCGGGACGCAGCCGCTCCTGGTGTATATCCATGGCGGTGGTTGGGTCGGGGGCGACAAGTCTCATGTCGGGCGAATCGATGTTCCCCGTTACCTCCAGGCAGGCATCGCGGTAGCATCGGTCAATTACCGCCGAATCACCGACGCCGCCGCATTTGGGGTTTACCCGCCCGTACAAGGTCCGATGCATGATGTCGCGCGCGCGATCCAGGTCCTGCGGCACCGGGCGGCCGCGCTGGGGGTGGACAAAACGCGGATCGCCGTTTCGGGAGCATCGGCTGGTGGCTGCACTGCGCTGTGGGTGGCGTTCATGGATGAGATAGCGCGCCCGGAATCCGGGGATGAGATCGCCCGCGAGTCGACGCGCGTGTCATGTGCCGCGGTATATGCCGCACAGACCTCGCTGGATCCCCATCAACTTCGTCAGTGGGTGCCCGATATTGCCTACGGAGGGCATGCGTTCGGTTTCCTTCCGCGCGACGACAAGCCGCAAAGCTTCCAACGGTTTTGGGCGAGTCGCAGCCGACTACAGCGCGAGATCGAGCGGTACTCTCCATTCGGCCTGGTATCGGGCGACGATCCGGCCGTGCTTCTATTGTACGGTGAGGAACACGATGCGACCCATTCCCCAGCGATGGGTGCGGCGCTCAAAGAGCGCATGGACAGGCTGGGCGTTCCCTGCCAACTTGGCGTCCTTTCCCGCTCCGAAATCAATGACGCATTGGCGGCGTTTGTAATTTCCGAGCTAACCAAGGAACCTGCACGCTGACGAGCAGACGGCATCGCCGCCCGGTCCCAATTTCTCCCCCGGACATCCCAAAAACGCACCCATCATCCCACCATGAACATCCTTGCCGTCCAGCGTGTATTCCCCGCCTTCAAATCTCGGCGCCTGCTCACTTCAAGCGTGCGCCTCTTTGCCCGAGCGTGCCTGAGCACGGCGGCGATTGCGTCTGGCGTTTCGTTCGGAAGCGAGCAAGAGGCCCGGCACATGAGTGCGATTCCAGAGCTCGCCGCTGGAGATTGGGCGGCGTTGCCCCGCATGAAACCTGCAGTCGCGATCGTGTTCGAAGCCCGGCAAGATGTCGCGGGATACAACATGCATCCGGCGCTGGCCCACTTCGACGGCAAACTTTGGGCAATGTGGAGTTCGGGCGCGTGGGGTGAGGACATGCCGGGCCAAAAAGTGCGCTTTGCCACCAGCGCCGACGGCATCGGGTGGTCCGAAGCCGCGGTGCTTGCGGATCCCGATCCCGAACACATGCTGACGCCTACTGGATTCTGGGTTCGGGACGGGAAGTTGTATGCGATGGCGATTCACCGTCGTGGCAAACCGGTTGTGGACGGCAAGCGGCAGAAGGTGGTGGGCAGGCTCGATCACACGCTCCGAATCTACGGCTACGATGCAGCGCGGGGTGTCTGGCACCAAGCTGGCAAGCTCCCGAATACCTTCAATGAGAAGCCGGTCGAGCGGCTCTCGACGGGGGAATGGGCGATGATACGCACCACGCTGGAGGGTGATCGGTTCTTTGGCATTGGCGGCACGAAATCCATCGAGGACTGGGAATTTTTCCCGATTCCTGTCCCGGCGGACGGACACCGGATGACCGAGGGACATCTGTACGAGTTGGCGGACGGGACATTCTCGTTGTTGTTTCGCGACAACAGCCGATCTCATTTCATATACCGCGGGTTCAGCCAAGATCGAGGCCGCAGCTGGACGCAGCCGGTTCAAACCGACTTTCCGGACCAGACCGCCAAATTCTCGGTGCTGCGGTTGAGCACGGGTCGATATATTCTGGTCAGCAACCCACGGCCGGCGGAGGATCGGTTTCCCCTTACCGCATCGCGTTCAGAAGATGGTTTGGTCTTTGATCGTGCCTGCGTTTTGGTCGACAATGGTCCGGGAGCACGGTATCCGAACTTCACAAAGAGATCAGGGGCGCAATATCCGCATGCCATTGAGGCCAACGGTCATGTCTTGATCGTATACTCGCGTAACCAGGAAACGATTGAAGTGCTGCGGATCCCCGTCCAGGAGCTCTAAAATGCTGTCTGACCTGTGGAATGTGGTTTGTGCGACGCAGCGACCGTGCTAACTTGCGTGGTCGGCTGAAATCGGCCCGCGGCTTGTCCGTCTGCACGTCTGGCGCAGCGGCTGCAAGAGAGGCCATCCTCTGCTCTGGCTTGGAGATCATAAGGCTCACGCTCCCCTCGGCGCGTTTCCGCCGAACCGAAGGCTTATTCGCGAAACACTACTTTTTCAGCATTTCTGCGAGGCCTTTCTTATCCGGTCTCGACCCGGACATCGCATGTGGTCGGTAAGCCGACCGGTTTCGACTTCGCAATAATGCACCCGTCCAGAAAAGACCGAACAAAGCCACCTCGGAACTTCATGACGATGGAAATTTGGATCACTCTCCGGACCATGGTCAGGGTGCTGTTCGCCGCCTCGACGCTTGCGGCGGCGGCCGCTCACACGCCGAAGGCGCCCCCCGTCGTGTACGACCCGACGCACATGTTTGCACCTTCCGGGTTAAGCGGTCTTCCCGAGAAGTACGATTGGGCCAAGCTGAAGCGCGTGCGACACGAGCGCGGTGTCATATTTCCCGGAAAGCCTCCGACCAGCGGCTACAACATGCACGGGTATCTCGCGTTCTTTAATGGACGTTATTGGGCAATGTGGAGCTGCGGAAAGGAGTTCGAGGATGTCAGCGGGCAGTACGTCCGCTATGCCATCAGCGAGAACGGGCTCGAGTGGAGTCCGTCGGCGATTCTCATTCCCCCGGATCCGACGGGCGAAATGCGCTACTTCGCGAGGGGATTATGGATTCGCGACGGAGAGTTGCTGGCGCTCGCCTCGCGCGACGAAGCCTGGAGCATCGTCGATGGCGTGCGCAAGAAGGGCAGGCTCTTCGGACCGAGTCTCCAACTCATCGCCTACCGGTGGAATGCCAGCACGAGTGCGTGGGAGTACAAGGGCGTGGTGCTCGATGACACGATCAACAATTATCCGCCGAAGCAGCTGCCTTCCGGCGAATGGATGACCACCCGCCGGGACCAGAATTCGAAGATCTTCTTGGCCATCGGGGCCGTGGCGGGTTTTGATCAATGGAGGATTTATCCGATGCCCGTCGCGGAGGATGGCCTGGATATCGACGAGCCGCATTGGTGGGCGCTGCCGGACGGAACCATCGCGGCGCATTTCCGCCCGATCGCCCAATCGTACCACGTATATGGAAACTACCGACTCTATCGCGCTTTCAGCTATGACGGCGGCCGGACCTGGACCCGGCCAGTTCGGACGAATTTTCCCGACGCGAGGGCGAAATCCAATGGCTTGGCGTTGAGTACCGGGCAATACATTCTCGCCGGCAACACGCGAGCCGGAATCGATCCCCGGATCCCGCTTACACTCGCCACATCACGGGATGGCGTGGTCTTTACCAATCTCTGTATCCTCCTGGATGAGGACACCAGCGCCCGATATCCAAACCCCACCAAGCATGCGGGCTACCAGTACCCGCATGTGACGGAGGTGAATGGATCCGTCTTTATTCTCTATTCCAAAAACCAGGAGGACATCGAGGTACTGAAGATTCCCCTGGCGGAGATTGAGCGGTTGGACACGAAGGCGCCATGAACGCCATCTCGTTCCGACAATCGGATGTCTATGAATCGCAATCCTATTGAGGATGCTTGCAACGATGCAGGCGTGACGATCCCGCCTAGCCGGTCGACTGCGTTCCCCCCGCAAGGACGTGGCGGCGTTTGGCTCGGCCCGGTCCGAGTGTTCGCACTGGGTCCCGCGCGTTGGCGGCGTCACGCTGCGGTGTACCGGAAACGACGCGAACAAGCGGGCGTGAATGGCGCGGGAGCTTCCTCTGCTGGCTAGTACTTGAGACTTGCAGTCTGAACTGAGCAGTCATCTAATTTAAGCCTCGTAGTCATCTATTCTGATTCACGAGCTCGCTTATCCTTCGCTGACCCCGCCTCACATCACCCCTGCCCTCCCCGGGGCAAGATCGCCCCATCGCGATGAATCCACCAACCCATGAAGACTGAACGTTCATCCACCATGCTCGCACTGAAGCAGTTTCTCGCGCTCGTCGCCGCATCGGCAACGGCGCTCGCTGGCGACATCGTCGGCACCGTTTCCGATGCCAGCGGCAAGAAGTTGCTGCCTGGCGCCTCCGTGACAGTTCTGGAAACGGGGCGCATCGAAGCGACCAACAGCAATGGCGGTTTCCGCATTCCCGGACTGACGCCAGGCAACTACACGCTGCAGGTCAGCTACCTTGGCTTGGAGACCAGCACCGAAAGGGTGACGGTGCCGGATCCGGGGGATGCATTCATCACTGTCACCATGGGCACGGAGGTCATCAAACTCGACCAATTCGTAGTCGAGGGCTATCGCGAGGGGCGATCGAGAGCGATCCAGCAAAAGCAAACCACGACGAACCTGTTGGACCTGATATCGGCCGATTCGATCGGTAACCTGCCGGATCGCAATGTCGCGGAGGCCGTCGCCCGTGTTCCGGGAGTGAGCATCACGGGCCTTGACCAGGGCGAGGGGCGCTACGTCAGCATTCGCGGGATCGACCCAAACCTGAATCAGATCATGGTGGACGGCGCGATCATGGCAGCGCCGGGCGGAACGCGGCTTGGGCGTGCGGCACCTCTCGACACGCTGGGCGCTGGCGACATCTCACAGATCGAGGTGATTAAGACGATCACTCCCGACCTCGATGCCAATTCGCTCGGCGGCACGATCAATATCCGCACCGCGAGTGCGTTTGATCGCCCCGAACGGTTCATCAGCGGCGGGGTCGCGATGAATTACAACGAGTCAACCGATAAGAGTAATCCAGAGGCTAGGATCAACTTCTCCGACAGGTTTGGCCCCGACAAGAAATGGGGCATTGCAGCAAGTGCCAGCTATGAGAAACGCGATTATTCGAATGACCAGATTACGGCTGGATGGAACCTGCGCACAATCAACGGACAGCAAGTCTACCTTCCCAACCAGCATGAATTGAAGCCAAGCGAGGGAAACATTGCCCGGCTCGGCGGGAATCTGAACCTGGAGTACCGTCCCGACCAGGATACCCAGCTTTATCTACGCGCCAATTGGTCCACCACGGAGCGATTCGAGCATAATATCGAAATCATCTCCCGGGTGAACAACCAGAACGTCGTGCTGACGTCACCCACCACGGGCACGTTCTCGGGCAACGGAACCCGGTCGCAACTCCGCGATGCCCGGAGTCAGCGTGATCAGGAACTGCTGACGATGATAGCAGGATTCAGGAAGCAGGTCGGGGCCTTCACCTTCGAGCCTGTCGTGTCCTATTCGGCGGCCAAGGAGGATCGTGTGTACGACCGGGTCCTCGAATACAGGAACCTTGTTGGCAACGCAGCTAATCCCAACCGCGGGACCGGCCCAATCCAGTTTGATATCGGCGCCTTCGACTTCGTGAGGTGGGACTGGGACCATAACATCGACACGCCCGAGAAATACAACTTCTACTCGACACGTGACGACGGGGGAGTCGTCGACGAGAAGACAATGACCGCGAAGGCCGACCTGCGCTGGGACTCGGACAACATCATGGGGCATCCGGGGTATTTGAAGACTGGCGTGAAATATCTACGGCGCGAGCGGCTGTCTGATCTCGTGTCGAGCCGGCTTCTGGCCGCACCCAGTGGGACGTTCAACATGGCTCAAGTCGGAACTCTCCCGCCAGAGCTGATCTACGATCGTTATGATCCCGGCTTTCTCATCGATCACGACGGTACCTGGGCCTACATCGCCCAGAATCCGTCACTGACCGCATTCAACGTGGAGGCCTCGGCCTCAAATTCGATCGAGGATGACTACGACATCGACGAGTCCATTTATGCCGGCTATTTGATGGGTACCACCACGATTGATCGCCTGACGCTGCTCGCGGGCGTCCGCTGGGAAAAGACGGAGGCAACGATTCGCGCGGTGGAGGCGAGGTTCGCCGACGGTGATTTTCTCGGCCATTTCCCCACCTCCGGTACCACGACCTACGACAAGTTCTTTCCGAATGCACAGGCTGTGTTTCGGATCACAAAACGCCTGATCGCCCGTGCCGCGATCACCCAGACAATTGGTCGACCCGCGTATGAGGATGCCCGGCCCCTCGCGGCGTTTGAATATGAATCGCTCGGGGGAGGCGCGGTGAATCCGGCATTCCCCTTTGCGGGCTCGCTCGATATCGGCAATCCGCAGCTGAAACCCTACGAGTCGACTTCCTACGATGTGTCCATCGAGTACTACACGGGTGGAAGTGGCATTCTGACCGCCGCCGGCTTCCACAAGTCGATCGACAACCCAATTTACGGGTTTTCCGAGCTGCGTGAAAACACCGTTCACAATGGAATTGCGCTGGAAACCCTCAACGTCGGCAGCGTCCGAAATGCCGAGAGCGCCAAGTTAACCGGACTGGAACTCTCGGTCTATCAGCCGTTCACATTCCTGCCGTCGCCGTTCGATGGTTTCGGAATCGAGGCGAATGCGACTTTCATTGATTCCGAGGTGACGGTCCCGCAGCGGAGGAACGACGACCTGCCATTTTTCCGGCAACCGAGCCGGATCTATAATGCCACCTTGTTCTACGACAGAAACCGGTTTTCCGGCCGGATTGCGTGGAATTATTCAGACGAGGCGCTCGAGTCGATTGGCGGCGATATCCTCGGCGACAATTACGTCCTGCCCCGCGACCAGATTGACGTGCAGCTTCGCTATCGTATTTCGGAGCATTATGCGATCACTGCATCGGTGCGAAACCTCACCCGGGAGCCCGAGCAGCGTTCGAAGGGAGTATTCTCCTTGCTCCACAACAGCCGTCTCTTGGGCCGGGACTACAAGGTCGGACTGGATCTCAACTTCTAAGTTGTAAGTTGTACGGGCAATGGCTTTAGCCCGGTTGTCTTACACTTGGAATGATGTTCCCTTCTGCAGTGGATTCTTGGGCTGCGCTGCGTCCAGCACGGATTCGAATGCTTTGGCTCCCGCTGGCGTTGGCCGGCAGCGCGCTCCTGGCTGCGCCGATCGGCTCGCCCAATATCGTCCTTATCATCGCCGACGACCTCGGCTATGCCGATCTCGGCTGCTACGGCCAATCCAAGATCCGCACGCCCCGCATCGACCGTCTGGCCGGTGAAGGCACGCGCTTCACCAACGTGTACGCCGGCGCTTCGGTTTGCGCGCCCGCCCGCTGCGTGCTGCTCACCGGACTGCACATGGGGCACGCGAGAATTAGGGGAAACAGCCCTGCCGTCGCAGGGGTGTTGGCAGAAACGGGATCATTCGGCAGCGGGGGGCGGCGTCTTTCGCTGACCGACGCGGATCAAACCTTCGCGGAAGTACTGCAAGGCAGTGGTTACAAGACTGGCGCCATTGGCAAATGGGGCGTGGGCGAAACCGGCACTGCGGGGGTTCCCAATCGCCGTGGCTTCGACGAGTGGTTCGGCTATCTCAACCAGAATCATGCGCCGTTCTACTATACGGACTACCTTTGGCGCAACGACTGCATGCAGGCCATCCCGGAAAACGCCGGCGGCAGGCAAGTGATCTACGCGCATGACCTCTTTGCGGACGAAGCGGTCGGTTTTCTGCGACGACACCGGCACGAGCGTTTCTTTCTCTATCTGCCGTTCACCCTGCCTCACCGACGCTTCGAGGTGCCGTCAATCGAAAGGTACGCCGGGGAGGATTGGCCGGAGGAGGCGAAGCTTTTCGCCGCAATGGTGACACGACTCGATCACGACGTCGGTCGCGTGCTCGACGAACTTGATCGTCTCAGGCTGGCGGAAGACACCCTGGTGTTTTTCACTTCAGACAACGGCTCCGAGAAGAAAAAGACCTTCCCCGACCTGTTCAAATCCGGAGGGCCCTTCCGCGGAGAAAAAGGGACGCTGTACGAAGGAGGGTTGCGCGTGCCCATGATCGCGCGCTGGCCCGGCCGGGTGCCGGCCGGACAGGTGAGCGCAGCCGTATGGTGGTTCCCGGACGTCTTCCCCACACTCGTTGCGCTCGGCCGGGGGCAGTTCCCCAAGCAGCCGCTCGATGGAGTCGATATTTCGCTAACCTTGCTCGGAAAGGCGCAGCCGGAACTCCAGCTGCGCACGCTGTATTGGGAAGATCACGACAACGAATTCAGCCAGGCCGCTCTCCGCGGACAGTGGAAAGTCCTGCGCCACGGAAACCTGAGTGCGCCGCTGGAACTCTATGACCTGGATGCGGACCCGGCCGAAAAACACGATATCGCCTCCAGCAATCCGGAACTCGTCAGGCAATTCGAGCGCTTCCTGGCAAATTCGCGAACCTCGTCCCTGCACTGGCCCGATCCGAAGTGATCGAAGATCGGCATTCACCCAGACCGGCCCAACGCGATCCACCACGCTATGGCATCTCCTACGAAGATTCTCATCTTTGCCGCCCTGGCCTCGATCGGCGCTGCAGCCACGAATTCCACTGACATTGAGATGGTTGAGATTCCCGCCGGTACTTTCCGGATGGGCTCAACCGTCGGGCATTGGAACGAGCAGCCGGTGCGAACGGTGACGATCAGCCAGCCGTTCCTGATTTCAAAATACGAGGTGACCAGGCTCCAGTTCCTGGAATTCCGCCAGGATCATCCGGGCAGCGCCACCCGGAAGTCCGTCGGCGCCAGCTGGCACGATGCGGTCGCGTTCTGCGAATGGCTCAGCGCAAAAACCGGCAAGCACCACCGGCTGCCCACTGAAGCAGAGTGGGAATACGCCTGCCGCCTGGAAGGGCTTTCCGGCGAGGGCAAACTGGTCGGAATGCTGGATGACGTCGTTGAATGGTGCCTCGACTGGTACGGCGCATATCCCGACCAGGACGAAGTCGATCCGGTTGGCCCTGCCGAAGGCATGGTTCGCGTCCTGCGGGGAGACAAACTCGACGTCGACGACCGCGTGATCGCTCCGTGGGGCTACAATCGCCCGGCGTATCGCGCTGGCCTGCCACCTTCGTTCGGGTTTCCGCTCGCATCATTCATTACCGGGTTTCGCGTGGTCCAGGCTCCCCCGGTGCAGACGCCGCCACGGCCGGTCACACCGGAATTTTTCCAACTGGGAGTAAAGCAAACTACGGCCGCTCCGGCATCACAGAATCGGCTCGATCCATCGAAACCCTATTTTCGAAAGCGGTTCATGGTCGCGACGCCGCCCGAAACCTGGGAAGGCAATCGTTACGAGCATCCACAGCATGAGCGGGCCATGGCGGCGCTCGCCTTGCATCCGGGTCTCGCCGGACACCAGCACAGTGCCGCGCTCGAGGTCCTCCCAAATGGGGATCTGCTGATGGTCGCGTACACGTCATGGACGGAATACAATCCCGAAGTCGCACTGATGGCCGTGCGGTTGCGATCCGGACACGACACATGGGATATGCCGGACCTCGGCTTCGACATCCCGAGTGTAAACGATCATGCGCCGCTGCTGTGGACCGACGGCGAGTCGACCCATCTGTTCTGGGGCGCTCCCAAATTGCCGGAGCGCGTTCCGTTTCAATGGACGACGACCCGCGACAGCGGGGCCACGTGGGAGCCGGTGCGTCTGCCTGCCTTCGACGGTCCGGTTGGCCTCAGTACGCCTCAGCCGATCAACACGGCGTTCCGAGACCGCAACGGGACAATCTACATCGCGTCTGATGGCCCCGATGATGGATCCCTTCTCTGGGCGAGCGATGACAACATGAAATCCTGGCGGGACCCGGGAGGGCGTACAAACGGCGGACACAGCACCTTCGCGCTGCTGGCCGACGGCAAATCGATCCTGGCAATGAACGGCCGCAAGACGCACATCGACTATTACATGACCTCGTCAACGTCCCGCGATGGAGCGGCGTCGTTTACCACCGCGAAAACGCCCTTTGCCTGGGGCGGCAGCAACCAGCGCGCGAGCCTCCTGCGACTGCGTAGCGGGCGACTGCTGTTTGCCACCGACATGGTGAACTCCGTCGATCGTTCTCCCGCGGAGTTTGATGGCATGCAGGGTTCGATTCTGGCGGTTTCCGACAACGACGGAAAGACATGGCGCAAGAAGAAGCTTGCCGGCGGCCAGCTTCACGAGACCCGCAAAGTGCGCGGCTTCGGCACGATCGGTTATTCTGTGCTACGGCAAGGCGCCGACGACATGATCCACCTAATCACGACCATGACGGAGCCCTGCCTGCATTTCACTTTCAACGAGGCCTGGCTGGACGCACCGGACGGCGCGAATGATGACGCGACCCTGATGCGCAACAGCGCAACGTCCATTGCGTCGCTTTCGGACCACGAGGAACGTTATCCCGACGGAAAGCCGCGGATCACATGGCGGGCTGGAATAGCCGATGATGGCCGTTACTTGCTTCATGGTCCCGAGAGATGGTACTTTCCCGATGGCACCGTGCAATATGACGCAAACTTTTCGCTCGGGCGAAAAATCGGAGATGAAACGTTGTATGATACCGCGGGCCGGAGGATCTGGAACTGGCAGCACAAGGACGACGGCACGAGCACATGGACGCAGTACTGGCCCAACGGAAAGCGTAAGGCCGAATCAGGATGGAAGGATCTTCACGCCGAGGGTATCGCCAGACGATGGGATGCTACCGGCAATCTGATTAGTGAAAGGAAGTTCACCCGCGGCCGCGCAGACTGACGGCTGGCTTCCAGGAATGCGCTCCATGCGCAGCAGTCTGCCAACCCATTCGAGAACTCCTGTCATGAAGAGAATCCTCAGCCTCACCCTTGCCTTGTCCGTTGCCGCGTTTTCCGCGGCCGAGCCCGGTGGGCCCGACGAGCCGGTTCGTGTCGATGCTCCGCCTATTGATCTCGACGTCCATGACGGTCGGCTGCGCCCTGCAATCGGTGTGGAAAACATTCAGGTGTTTCGCGCCAACCGCACCCGACCTGACACTGCCGAAAACACCGGCTGGACGTACAACCATGCACCGATGCTGGCGTATTGGAACGACCGTTTTTATCTGCAGTACCTCAGTAATCCGTTCGGTGAAGTTCTTCCGCCGGGGCAAACGCTCGTGACCACCTCGCGCGACGGTCGGACGTGGGAAATGCCAATGGTCGTGTTTCCATTCTACTGGCTGCGAACCCCCAGAGGTCCAAAGGTGTTGATCATGCATCAGCGTATGGGTTTCTATGTGGCGCCCAACGACCGCTTGCTGGTTGTCGCAAGCTACGGTTATGAGCCCGGCATTGCGCGTGTCGTGCGGAACGCGAATATGGATGGGTCGTACGGTCCGATCTTCGTCATCCGTCGCAATCCCGGATCGCAAGCTGAATTGAGCCGCTATCCCTTCTACACCGACTCGAGTGACCGGGAGTTTGTCGCGGCCTGCGATGCCTTGCTCGCGGACAAATTGAAGACCACGCAGTGGCGGGAAGAGGAGGAGGATTACGACACGACTGGTTTCTTCACAGTGCCCGGACCGATGCGCAAAGCGCCGTCCATTTATCACCGCAAGGACGGAACTGCGGTCGCCTTGTTCAAGGAGGCTTGGGCCGCGATTTCCAAGGACGAGGGGAAATCTTGGAGCATGCCCGTCCGTGTACCCACGATCATCACGGACGGAGCCAAGACCTGGGGCCAGCGCACCGATGACGGGAGGTACGCCATGGTCTACAATCCGGCCGATTTCGGGTCGCACCGCTGGCCGCTGGCGATCGTGACTGGTGACGACGGCGTCGTCTTCTCGAATATGCTGCTCATCAACGGCGAGGTTCCGCCGCGCCGGTACCAAGGTGGCGGCAAGGTTTTTGGCATGCAGTATGTTCGGGGCATTTCAGAGGGTAATGGTGACCCGCCCGGCACTGACCTGTGGCTTGTCTACAGCAGCAACAAGGAGGACATCTGGATAAGCCGCGTGCCTGTTCCCATCCGCGACCGTGTGGATGCGCCGGTGTCGGACTCATTCGATGCCTTGGAGGTCGGCGGAAGGATCCCCGATTGGAATATCTATCGTCCGCGTTGGGCGCAGGTCGGTATCACGGCATTCCCGAACCCGCGGAACAAGAGCCTGCAACTCGAGGACCGCGAGCCCCACGATTATGGCAAGGCGGTGCGGGTGTTTCCGGAAACCAAATCGGTGCGGATCACATGTCGGATACTCGCCCGCCAGTCGGACACCGGCCGGCTGGAGATTGATGTTATGGACGGTGCCGGCAATCGCGCTGTGCAGCTTCGCTTCGATGACAAGGGCATGCTGAGCGCCCTCCACGGCGAAACCTCGCTCGGCGAAGCGTCCTACCGCGCGGACCGCTGGTATCAACTGGGAATCAATGCGGACGCCACCAGGGGAGAATATGAACTGACGCTGGACGGCCAACCCATAGTCCGGCAAGTCGAGTTCGCGGAACCGGCCGCAAGTCTGGAAAGGATCGAATTCCGAACGGGGGCCTACCGCATCCAGCCAACGCGCGAGCATGACCGCTCTGACGGCGAGGATCTGCCCGACCCGGGCGACCCGGTGCCGACCGCAGGCTTTTATCTCGATGATGTGGTGATCCGCTAGACGGCCCAACCAGCGGCCGTCTGGCTTACGCTGTTGGCGGCGAAACCTACGTTCATCATGGATCTGCAGGTTCGCCTGGCTGACACCGCTGTCGTGGTGACCTACATGGCCGTTATGATGGCAATCGGGATTCGCGGACGGGTTCGCGGTCAATGTAGCGCTGGTGCTGTCGGTGGCGCTGAATTTCTATCTGGGTTTGGGCGTTATGGGTGCCCTGCCGGGAGCGTGGTGGGTGGGGGTGCACAGCTACTGGGTCGGCGCCGTCGTGAACATATGCTTCATTCTTGTAGCTTACGGCGTCAGCCTCGTCCGCCGTGCCCCACGCAGAAATCTTCGCGGACTCACGGTGTGGACGATTGGCCAGGCGGAAGGTTCCCCGCACGGACCGCGCTGAATTGAGATGTCTATCGCTCGGACCGGCGAGCGGTAGCCATGGATCGGAGAGGTCGGCGATGCAATCCGCACGGGCAGGTAGCCTTGCAAGAGATTCACAGCAGTGAAGCCGGCTTACCGATGTATGTTCGCCACATGCGGACAATTCAGGCTCCAAGAAAAGGGACTATTCTGGCTTTCATTCGCCGCGGTGAGCAGTCACCGTCTTTGGAATCCCGGCCAGGCCTGCCGCGGATTGAGGTGACATCACGGCGATTGACACGCAGGCTGCAGTTGCCGTTTGCCTGGAAGGGCATTCCTCCTTTCACCGTGAGCCGAGCGAAGCGCATGTCCCCGTTTCCCGCCGCGCCGCGCACTGCCGCGGTGCGGGGCGCCACGTCGTCCGCCGGCGGCCGGCAGCTCTATGCCAACCGCGAGCAAAGCTGGCTCGCCTTCAACCGCCGCGTGCTCGAGCAGGCGCGCAATCCCGCCAACCCCCTGCTCGAGCGGGTCAAGTTCCTGGCGATCGTCAGCTCCAACCTCGACGAGTTTTTCGAGATCCGCGTCGCGGGGCTGATGCAGCAGGCAGATTCCGAGGCGGCGATTCCCAGCCTGGACGGGCTGACCCCGCGGGAGCAGCTCCGGCGGATTTACCGGGAGGTCCATGCGCTGGTGTCCGACCAGTACGCCAGCTGGCACAAGGAGATCGTGCCGGCGCTGGCGCAGCAGAAGATCGTGTTCCGGCTGGCGGGGGAACTTTCGCCGGCGGAGGCGAGCTGGGTCCGGAATTACTTCGAGACACAGGTCTTCCCGGTCCTGACGCCGCTCGCGGTGGATCAGGCGCATCCTTTTCCCCTGCTCGGGAACAAGACGCTCAATGTCCTGATTTCCCTCGACAATCCCGAGACGGCCGAGTCCGAGAACCTGATGGTGCTCGTGCCGGTGCCGCGGAGCCTGCCGCGGATCGTGCAGATTGATCCGGGGGCGCGCACCGGGCCGCTGCGGCACATCTTCCTGAGCGAGATTATCAAGCTGTGCGCCGGCGCGATGTTTCCCGGTTACAGCGTGCGGGGAGCCCACGCCTTCCGGCTCACGCGCAACAGTGATCTCTACATCGACGAGGAGGAGGCCGAGAATCTCCTGAAGAAGATCGAGGAGGAACTGCGCAACCTCCGGCGGGGCGCGGCGGTGCGGCTGGAGATCGAGACCGGCGTGGACGAACAGCTCTTTGCCGCGCTCTGCCGCCATGTCGGACTGGAGCCGGCGCATGCCTTCCAGCTCCAGGGACCGCTGAATTTCCTCCGGCTTTTCAGCCTCTACGACATGATCGATCGGCCGGATCTGAAGTATCCGCCATTCATCCCCGCCGACTGCGGCGCGCTGGCGATCCAGCCCGGAATCTTCGCGGCCATCCGCGAGCGCGACATCTTCCTCCATCATCCCTACGATGCGTTCACGCCGGTGGTCGAGTTCATCGAGGCCGCCGCCCGCGATCCCGAGGTCCTGGCGATCAAGCAGACCCTGTATCGGACGAGCGGCGACTCGCCGATCGTGCGGGCCCTGAGTGCGGCGTCACTGGCGGGCAAGCAGGTGACCGCGCTGGTCGAGGTGATGGCGCGCTTCGACGAGGCCAACAACATCAAGTGGGCCCGCGAGCTCGAGGAGGCCGGGGTCCACGTGGTCTACGGGCTGGTCGGGCACAAGACGCACTGCAAGTGCTGCCTGGTGGTCCGGCGCGAGGGGCAGGAGCTGCGCCGCTACGTCCACCTGGGCACGGGCAATTACAATCCGCGGACGGCGCGGCTTTACACCGACCTCAGCCTGCTCACCGTCCGGGCCGATCTCACGAGCGAAGTGGCGCAGCTCTTCAACACGCTGACCGGCCACGGCCGCACCCCGGAGTTCAAGCGGCTGCTCGTGGCGCCCTTCAACCTGCACGGGCGGATTCAGGAGCTGATCGCCGCGGAGGCGGCCCACGCGCGGGCCGGCCGGCCCGCGCGAATCATGGCCAAGATGAACAAGCTCGTGGATCCGGCGACGATCGATGCGCTGTATGCGGCCTCGGAGGCCGGCGTGAAAATCGAGCTGATCGTGCGGGCGACCTGCTGCCTGCGCGCCGGGGTGAAGGGGCTGAGCGAGAACATCCGGCTGCGGAATATTGTCGGGCGGTTCCTGGAGCACGCGCGGATCTTCCACTTCGAGAATGGCGGCCAGCCGCTGGTCTTCTGTGGCAGCGCGGACTGGATGCCGCGCAACTTCTTCCGGCGGGTGGAAACCGTCTTTCCGATTGACGATCCCGAGCTGCAGCGTCGGATCACGCAGGAGATCCTGGCGAGCGAATGGCGGGACAACGAGGATGCGCGGGAACTGCAGCCCGATGGTTCCTATGCGCCGGTCGCGCGGGCGGCCGGCGAGCCGTCGTTCTCCGCCCAGCAGCATTTCATGGCCACGGCCACCGCGCGCGCCGCCGCCCGGGCCGCCGCCATCGCCCAGGCGACGGCCCCGGCGCCGCCGCCGGCCCCGGCTGCGGCGCGGCCGTAGTTGGGACCAGATTGTTCAACCGCGTCGCAGCGGCCGGTGCCCGTGATTGTGTAGTTGCCATGGGCTGCGGCACCTTCCGGATGCCACTCCGTGCCGGTCACGCACCAGCTGCCGTTGTAACTTGGCCAAGACGGAAATTCTGGCGGAAAGAAATCGATCGCACTCGGGCCGGGCTGACGGTAAACGTCCGACCGGATGCCTCGTAGTCGGTTGAGCGGTCTTTGGATAAGCTCCCGCGAATGGGAGCAATCACAGCGGAGGTGGTGGACACGGGCGAGAAGCGCGACGGGCGTGGTCGGAGGGTT
>WYBX01000150.1 GCA_011525695.1 Verrucomicrobiia bacterium | reverse complement strand
TTCAACTCGGCTATCCAATCATTGAAGAACACCGCGCGTGGTTACCGTAGTTTCGCCAACTTCAGAGTCGCGATCCTGTTTCACCACGGGAAGCTCGATCTCACCCCACGCTGATCACCGAAGAGGCCCATTTTCAAACCCAATCCTCCTGACCGCAGATGGCGCGGATATCGCGGATGCACGGCCTCCCCCTTCCGTGTCATCGGTGTACTCCGTGGCCCGGGCGAAATTCCGTTGAACACGAGTCGAGCCGATGCAAACCGAGGGCAGGCTGCCCAGCGCGGCTTTTGCCGGTTTGCCATTTGGCAGCGATCCCCATGGAGTCGGCGAATGGCGACGCATCGAATCGCGGTTTACCCAGGTGACGGCATTGGCGCCGAGGTGACGGACGCGGCACTCGCGGTGCTGCGGGCGCTTGAATCACCGGGGGTGAGTTTTGCCTTCACCCGCTTCGAGTGGGGCTGCCGGTACCACGAGCAGCATGGGGTCGTGGTCCCCGGCGATTTCATTGCCACGCTGCGCGGGTTCGACGCGATCTACCTCGGCGCAGTGGGCTGGCCGGCAAAGCTGCCGGACAACGTGACGCTCAAACCGCTGATCACCATCCGGCAGACCTTCGATCAATGGGCCTGCGTGCGTCCGGCACGGACATTTCCGGGCGTTCCCGGCCGGCTGGCGGGTGCACCGGCCATCGATCTCGTGGTGGTGCGGGAAAATTCGGAAGGTGAATACGTGGACAATGGCGGGCGCTTTCACGTCGGCCAGCCGGACGAGTTCGCCGTGCAGAGTGCAATCCATACCCGCCGGGGCATCGAACGGGCGCTGCGTTTCGGGTTCGACCTGGCGCGGCGGCGGCGGCGGCGGCTGACCCTGGCCACGAAATCGAATGCCCAGCGCCATGCGTTCACGCTCTGGGACGAAGTGCTGGAGCAGCTCACGCCGGAATATGGCGATGTTGCAGCGGACAAGCAGCATATCGATGCCATCGCCATGAACTTCGTGCGGCGACCGGAGAGTTTCGACGTGGTGGTGGCCTCCAACCTGTTCGGTGACATCCTGACGGATCTTTCCGGTGCGATCACCGGCGGACTGGGACTCAACCCATCGGCCAATCTCAATCCGGCGCGCACCGCGCCGTCGCTCTTTGAACCGGTCCATGGTTCGGCCCCGGATATCGCGGGCCAGGGGATCGCCAATCCCACCGGCGCCATCCTGGCGGCGGGCATGATGTTGGAATGGCTGGGCGAGCCGGCGCTCGCCCGACGGATCGAACTCGCGGTGGAGCGCACGCTGGGCGCGGGCGCGCTGACACCGGATCTGGGCGGAAAACTCGGCACCGCCGCCTTCACGGATCGGATCATCGCCGCTTTGCAGTAGGAGTCGGGCGGAAGTTCGTGAGTCCGCGTCAGCCTCCCGACCGGTCCTGCGGGTCCCGGGACCACGTGTAGCGCGTCGCTTGGCCGCCCAACGATTCGGGCACGCATTCTGCTCGAACGGGCGATTGCTGCGATTGTTGTCCAGTTTTTGTCGAGTCCGACAGTCGACCAGCATCGGCCCGGCACTGGGGAAACTGCTTGCCAGTCCCCCCGGACGGTGTGGACACTCGCCGCTCGATTTCGACCGCGTCACGCACACCAAGCCCAACCCACGCGGGGTCACCCCCGCTTTTCGGACGTTATGGATGACAATGATCCCAAGGGAAATCCGCCCGCGGATTTCAACAAACTCGATTTGAGTCAGCTCCAAGGCTTCAGCTTTGGCACGCAGTGGACCCAGGAAAAACCGGGCGCCGCCGAGCCCCGGCGGGATCGGGGGGAGCCCGGCGAGCGGCCGCGGCGTGACAGCGGCGGGCCGGATCGCCGTGACCGGCGGTCCTTCCGGCGTCCGGCCGAGGCGCCGGGCGAAGGCGGAGCGGGCGGGGGGGCGGCGCCGGAACGTCGCGGCGGCGGCGATCGGTATCCGCGTCGCGAGGGTTCCGGCGAATATCGGGGCGGCCCGCGGCGCGAGGGCGGGTATGGCGGGGATCGCGGCGCACGCTACGGCCACGGCGGCGGACGGCCAATCGACCGGGGGCCGTATGAAAGCCCCTACTACAGCGTCACGTTCTATCCGGAGGACTCGAGCTTCAACACGCTGGTCCAGACGATTCGCAAGTCCTGTCGGACGGTCGAGCTGTTCGAGATTGCCCGCACGGTGGTGGCGAAAACCGATCGCTTCGTGGTGGTCATGACCCACAAGCCCGCGGGGGCGGCCGAAGCCGCCCGAGGCCGGGATGCCGGCGCCACGCCGGCGGAGGAGTCGCCACGGCCGCGGCCGGTGTTTTATATTTCCGTGCCCGATGGGCTGCCGTTCGAGTCGGATGAGGCGGCGGTGGCGCATGTCCTCAGCCGGCACCTGGACAAGTTTTTCGACACGGCGGCGGTCGAGATTGATCCGCCCAAGGGAAACTTCCTGGTGATCAACAAGTGCGGCCTCACCGGCGAACTGCTTGGGCCGCCGAATTACCACCGGTACAACCAGATCGTGCAGCAGCATTACGCGGCCAGGATCGCGTCGCGGATGTCGATCGAGGCTTATCGCAGCCGAATCGAGACGATCCGGGATCCGGAGGTGGTCAACCAGTGGCTCGCCAAGATGAAGAAGGCGACGCGGTACACGTGGAGGACGCCGGCGGCCAGGCAGTCGGAGCCAGCCGCGGCGCCAGCGGCGGCGCCGGCACCGGCGCCCGGGGAGGGGGCCGAGGGTGCACCGTCCGAAGCGGCGGCGGCGACGGATGCCGCGCCCGCGCAGCCGGAAGTGGCGGCGCCGGTGGTGCCGGCGTTCGACACGCTGGAGGATGCGCGGCTTCACCTGCTGACCCATGCGCGCGAGAAGGTTGTCCGCACCTCCGAAACGGCGCGTTTTCATGGCAAGATTGCGGAAACGCTGCCGCCCGGTGAAATCCGCCGCGCGGTGGAGGGCGCACTGGAGCGTCAGCGTCGGTTCCCCCTGGATACGGCGAACGCGTTGCGCGGGCGGCTGCGGCGCGAACACTTCACGATCTTCAAGAAGGGGTCGAAGGGCATCTCGTATGTTTGCGCCGTGAAGCGGAAGTTCCGGGTGCCCGGCCAGACGTTTGCCGAGAGCATCGGCACGCTGATTGCCTTCATCGAGGCCAACCCGATGGTGCGCGCCAGTGAACTCGCCGGCAAGCTGCTGGGGTTGAACCAGCCCGCCCCCGTGAAGGCCGAGGCGCCGGCAGCCGCCGGCGCGGAAGCGGGTGGACCGCCGCCCGCCGAGAACGCCGCCACCGAGGCCGCCGCTCCGGCCAGGACCGAGCCGGAGCTCACGATTGACGATCGTGCGCGGCTGGCGCGGATGCAGAATGACCTGATGTGGCTCGTGCGCGAGGGCTACGTGACCGAGTTCATCGACGGCCGGCTGTTTGCCCCGCCGCCGATGGTCGAGGCGCGCAAGAAGGAAATCGAATCCGAGGAACACGACCCGGAGAATTTCCCGGATGTGCCGGCCACTCCACCGGCGGCGGATGGGAAGCCGGAACCCGCAGCAGGCGGGTCGGCATCGGAATCGGAATCCGCGGATGTCGCGGGCGCGCCGCAGCCCGAGGCGAACGTGCCCGCTGATGCGGGGCCGGAAGCCTCGAGCGAGCCGACAGCTGAGCCACCAGCAAACTCCGATCCGGCTGCCGGGAATCAGCCCAGTGCAGCTCCGATTCCCGAGCCGGAAGTCGCTGCAACCGTTCCTGAGCCCACTCCCGTCGAGGCGGCGACTCCGCATGCCGAGTCGCCCGAATCCCTGCCGTCCAGTCCTGAGTCAGAGGATGCCGGGCCAAAGCCGGCGAATCCACCTTCGGCCTGAGCCCGACCGCTGTTCGTAGGCTGCGGCAAGATGGATGGTCGTGCGGCTATTCCAGTCGCAGTGAATGGCGGCCGGCACCGACAATCCCGAGCCGGAGGTGGATCGTATCCGGCGGGAGCCAGTCGCGGATTTTTTCGGGCCATTCCACGGCGAGGCACCAGGGTGAATTCATGAAGTCGGTCAGCAGCAGGTCCTCGACCTGGCGGGTGCTGTCCAGCCGATAGGCATCGAGGTGGAGGAGGTTCGTCCGGCCGGGATGGAGGGTGAAGATATTGTAGGTGGGGCTGGTGACGGTTCCGGAAACTCCCAGGCCCTGGGCGAGCCCCTGGACGAACGTCGTTTTTCCGACCCCGAGATCCCCGTGGAGCGCCAGCGTGCTATCGGCCGGCAGGACCCGCGCGAGCGCCGCTGCGTGCGTCCGGGTTTCGTCGGCTGAAGCCGTCACCACGCCACTCCGCAATTGATCAAGGATGTTCACAGGGCAGCAGCATGTCGGAATTAAGAAGGCCGATTGTTGCCAACGGAATGGCGAGTGGATTGGACCGATATGCTGCTCATTGAAGATGCTGGCGGCAGTTTCAGCAGCGCCTCGTTAACGGAGATGTTCATAGCCCTGAAAGTCCCGCAGCCGGAGTGTGCCGGCCGGGCTTTGTCCGCGCGGGGCAAAGGTGCCGATTCGCGTGAGCGGGGTCCGGCGAAAGGCGCGGGCCCAATCGCGGCAAAAGCGGCCGGGATCCGCGGCGCCGGAGAAAGCGAAGAGCAGTTCGTAATCCTCACCATCGGTCAGAGCCTGACGCAGGGTTGCGCCCCGACGGAGCGGCAATGCGTCGGGGAAAAGCGCCGGCTCCGCGCCGCGTGGCGTCAGGGCGTGCAGATCCTTCGCGAGCCCGTCGCTCACATCCATCATGGCGCGCACGTCCTGTCGCCGGGCGAGCCACGCGCCCTCCCGCAGCCGCGGCTGGAAGCGATAGTGATGCCCGGTGGCCAGGCTGCCGCCCAGCTCTCCGGTCACATAGATGGCGTCACCGACTTGCGCGCCCGTGCGCGTGGCGATCCTGGGACCGGTCGCCGCGCCGAGCAGCGTGAGGCTTGCGGCCACGATGCCGTCCGCTTGGGCCACATCACCCCCGACGATGGCGACGCGGTAATGCCGGGCGCAGGCGCCGAGCCCGCGGTAGAATTCCTCGAGCCAGCGGCGGCTGACACGGCCGTCGAGCGTGAGGGCGACGACGGCGGCGACGGGCCGGCCGCCCATGGCCGCGAGATCGCTGAGGTTTCGCTTCAGGAGCTTCGCGCCGACTGCGCGGGGCGGCACCCGGTTGTCGAAGTGTCGTTGATAAATCACCGGGTCGACCGTGATCAGCTGCCGGCCAGGGGAGGCCGGCAGCACCGCGCAATCATCGCCAATGCCAAAGGGCGTCCCGGGCGTGGCGCGGCCAAGCCAGCGGCGGATCGAGTGCAGCAGTTTTTCCTCCCCATCGGCGGAGACGGATTGCGAGTGATGCCGGGTGAACGGATTCACGGCGAGCAGCGGGTCGGTTTGCCAGGATTGGTTGCTAGGCGAGATCGCCGACGCCGGTGAGGATCAGCGCGACGGTGTTCAGGTTGAACAGCGCGTGGGCGACGATGGGCGTGCCGATTCGACCGGTTCGCTCGTAGGCGATGGAGAAAACGACGGCCAGGGCGAGCAGCGGGGCGAGGCTGGAGATGCCGTCCATCGTCGGCCACTCGATGTGCAGGCTGGCAAAGAGCAGCCCGGGCAGCGTGAGGGCGAATACCCGCGGGATGCGGGTGCGGAAATAACGGAAGAGCCCGGCGCGGAAAACGAGTTCCTCCGCGACCGGAGCGACGGCCACCGCGAGCGTGATCATCAGGCCGAGCGAAAGCGGATCCTCGGTGTCGGCAAACATCTGGATGAGATTCTGGCGGGAGGGTGGGATGCCAAAGGCCTGGAGAATGAGATCCCAGGCATTGGCCACGGCGATGACGACAGGCCAGGCGATGAGGAAGGTGACGATGCCCGCGGTGATCGGGTTCGTACTGCCCCGCTGGCGTGGTGGGAGGAGCGGCTCGACACGGAAATGGCAGAATGCCGCCGCCAGGAGCATGCCGGCCTGGCCGGCCGCACCGCTGAGCACCTGCAGCCGCTCGCCTTGGATGGAGAAGAGCTTAGCGAGCGTTGCCGCACCGATCACGGCCGCCCAGGTGCCAAGCACCACCAGGAGCATGAAGAGGACAATGCTGCTCGCCGGGGCGTTCCAGGGCGGGAGCGATGCCGGCGGTCGCCGTCGCGCGGCCGGGCTCAGGACCTGGCGCCACAGCAGCACCAGGCCGGCACCCAGCAGCGCGATCTCGAAGACAATGACGGTGAGTGTGAGCGGATTCGGCATGCGGGTCATCCAGTGCGGAGGAAAACCCGCGCTCCTGCAAACGGGAACCGGCAGTGGCGCGCCGGCCGCGCCACTCTGGAGCTTGGCCAATATGGGTCGGTCTTTCAGCCCTCGATCCCGTTCGACGAGGTTCCTGGGCCAACGGCCCAGGATTCCGTCACGAGAATCTCAGGGCTGAAAGCCCGGTTCATTCTCAAGCCGCGATCCCAGGGAACGGTTGTACGCCGGACGCTTCCGGCAGCCGGAGGTCTCCGATCAGGAACCGTCCAGGATCCGCCCCTGGTCGTAGACAAGCCGGCCCGCGCAGATGGTGGCTTTCACGCGGCCCGTGAGGGTCTGGCCGTGCCAGGGTGAATTGTTCGACTTGCTGAACCCCGCCTTGGCGTCGTAGCGCCACGTCTCGTCGGGGTTGAAAACGCAGACGTCAGCGACGCTGCCTTCGCCGAGGGTTCCGCCGGGCAGCCGCATCACGCGGGCCGGCTGCCGGCTCATGAGATCGATCACCCGCGGAAGCCGGAACCGGTGCTGGCGCACGAGCACATCCAGCACCACGGGCAGCGCGGTCTCCAGACCCAGGATGCCATTGGCGGCGAAATCGAACTCCCGATCCTTGTCCGAATCGGTGTGCGGTGCGTGGTCGGTGGCGATGAGATCGATCGTCCCGTCGCGCAGTCCCGCAATCAGGGCCTTGCGATCCTCCTCCGTGCGCAGCGGAGGGTTCATCTTGAAATTGGTGTCGTAGGTTCCGAGGGCGGACTCGGTCAGCGCAAGGTGGTGCGGGGTGGCTTCGGCGGTGACTTTGGCGCCGCGGGCCTTGGCCCGCCGGATTTCCTCCACCGCGAACTTCGAGGAGATGTGCTGCAGGTGGATGTGGGCGCCGGTGTATTCGGCCAGGATGACATTGCGGGCCACAATCAAATCCTCGGCGGCGTTCGGCCAGCCGCGCAGCCCCAGCCGGGTGGACACGACGCCCTCGTTCATCGCGGCACCCTGGGTCATCGACTGATCCTGGCAATGGTCCATCACCGGGAGATCGAACATCTTGGCGTATTCCACCGCCCGGCGCATCAGGTCGTTGTTCTGGACGCATTCGCCGTCATCAGTGATGGCGACAACCCCCGCCCGCTTGAGCGAGCCGATCGGTGCCAGGGCCTGGCCCTTCATCCCGAGCGTGATGCAGCCGGTCGGCAGCACCCGGATCACCGCGTCGCGGGCGATCACATCCTTCATGAACTGGATCGTGCCGGCGCTGTCCGCGACCGGCGCGGTGTTCGGCATGCAGATGACGGTGGTGAACCCGCCGGCGGCAGCGGCCCGGGAACCGGTGGCGATCGTCTCCTTGTGGGTCTGACCCGGTTCGCGGAAGTGGACGTGAATGTCCACGAGTCCCGGCGCGGCGACCAGCCCGCGGCCCTCCAGCTTTCGTGCGCGCTTCCGCGCGGCCGCGGAAAGCGAGCCGACGATTTTCCCGTCGGTGATGAAGAGATCGCCGACCTCGTCGCGCTTGCTGGCGGGGTCGATGATCCGGGCGCCTTTAATCCAGAGGGAGGGCATGGCGGAAGGTGAGTGTTTCCGGGCGGTTCATTCGACCGGGGCGACGTGTTCGGGCTGGCCGCCGGCGCAGAGATAGAGGACGGCCATCCGGACTGCGATGCCATTGGTCACCTGTTGCAGGATGACGCTGCGCGCGCCGTCGGCGAGTTCGCTGTCAATCTCGACGCCGCGGTTGATCGGCCCCGGGTGCATGATGATCGCGCGGGGATTCAGCCAGGAGGCGCGGGTCTTGTTCAGGCCGAACATGCTGGTGTATTCGCCGAGCGAGGGAAACAAGCCCGAGGCCTGCCGCTCATGCTGAATCCGGAGCAGCATGACAACCTCGGCATCCGCGAGCGCCGATTTCAGATCGTGCGAGACCTCGACGCCGAGCGAGGTGAACCAATGGGGCACGAGGGTCGACGGCCCCACCAGCGTGACGGCGGCGCCCATCTTCGTGAGGGCATGAATGTTCGAGCGCGCGACGCGGCTGAACAGGATGTCGCCGAGGATGACCACCTTGCGGCCGCGCAGGGCGCCGAGGTGCTCCTTCATCGTGAACGTGTCGAGCAGGCCCTGGGTGGGATGCTCGTGCGCGCCATCCCCGGCATTGATCACGGGGATCGTCAGGATGCGCGAGAGATACAAGGGGGAACCGGCGGCGGCATGCCGGATGACGATCATGTCGGCCTGCAGCGCCTGGATGTTCTGGGCGGTGTCGCGGAGCGTCTCACCCTTGGTGGTCGAGGAACTGGCCGCATCGACCGAAATCACATCGGCACTCAGCCGCTTCGCCGCCATGTCAAATGCCGTGCGTGTTCGGGTGCTGGGCTCCAGGAAGAGGTTGACCACGGTCTTGCCGCGCAATGCAGGCACCTTCCGCATGCTCCGTTTCAGCGTCCGCTTGAAGGCGGCGGCGGTCGTGTGGACCTGTTCGATTTCGGCCAGCGAGAGTTCCTCGAGGGTCAGCAGGTGGCGGCGGGTCCAGGGCATGATGGTGGCGGATTTAGGTGGCGGTTGGCCGTGGGGCAGTGCCGCCGGACTCGATCCGGATGGAATCCTGCCTTGGGTTCTCCGAGTCGAGCCCGACGACGATCTTTTCGTCCGCGCTCGCGGCGATGGTCAGTCCAACAAAATCCGCGGCAAAGGGCAGCCGGCGGCCGCCGCGATCGACCAGGACTGCCAGTTCGACCTTGGTGGGCCGCCCATGATCGAACAGTTCGTCGAGCGCCGCCTTCATGGTGCGACCGGAGAACAGGACGTCGTCCACCAGGATCACCGTGGCTCCGTCCACCTCGGCGGGGAGGTGCGTCGGGGCAAACTCCTTGGGAATCGGATGCCGGCCGATATCGTCGCGGTGGAACGAGATGTCGAGCACGCCGCATTTCGGAGCCGCACCATTCCGGCGGCTGGCGAGCGCCTTCATCAGCCGCCGCGCGAGTTCGATGCCGCCATTGGCAATGCCGAGGAGGAGCAGCGGTTGGGCCGGCTCGTGGCGACTCGAAATGGCTTCGGCGAGCCGCGTTATCGCGGCCTTGATCTCATCGGGACCAATGGTCTTGGATGCGGCCACCGATTGCGTTTGTGACGGCTGCAGGCCGGGGAGGAAAGATTTTTCTGAAATGAAACTGAAGGCGAGTCACGTGGTGCTGGTGGCAGCGGCGCTGGTGCTGCTCTCCGGCCTGGGCTTTCAGGGCCTGCAGATGAGAAATGTGCAGCGCGGCGATGTGACCAGTGAATTCCGGCCAGTCGGGCTGGCGACGCTGCTGCCCGCCGCGCTGGACGGTTGGACGATTCGGGATGAGCCGCTGGGCCCGAGTGAGTTCATGCAGGATGCCGTCGCGAAGAATCTGAACTACGACGACTACGTTTATCGGATCTACCAGCGCGGTCCGCGGCAATTCGGCGTGTATGTCGGCTACTGGTCGCCCGGCCGGATGCCGGTGCAGAAGGTCGCCTCACATACGCCGGACCGCTGCTGGACGGAGAACGGCTGGACCTGCGAGGCGGAGGAATACGCCTACACCTTGGCAGTGCGACCGCCTGGCTCGCCGGTCGCCGGAAATCCGGGGCTGAAGCCCGGCCAATGGCGCCGGTTCACGTCTCCAAACGGGGTCCGACAGGACGTGGTCTTCTGGCATCTGGTCGGTGGCGAGTTGTACGATTTCGGCGAGCGATTCAATGCGGCGCCGCATCCATTGAAATGGTGGCGGGACACGGTCCGGTACGCCTTCAGCGGCAGCGCCGAGCAGTACTTCATCCGGTTGACAAGCGATCGGTCCTTCGAGGAGCTGGCGGATGATCCCGGGTTTTTGCGGATCCTGGAGGTCTTGGGTCGAATGGGGCTCGCCACGGGGAAACCCAAGAGCCCTGAAATTTGAAACCCGAGAACTTGGAATCCTCCCGTCTCTCGCCTCAAACCTTTTTCCAGGCGGGCGCCATCTCGCGGCGCAGGAACGCATGGCCGCTTTCGGCGATGTCCCAGGCCGGGGAGAACTCGCGCCAGACATTGATCGCATTGGCAAATCCGGGATCCGCCCGGCTGAACGCCTCGATTGTGAGCCAGCCGTCATAGCCGAGCGCGGCCAGCGTGGTGAGCGTCTCCCGAAAATCGACATGGCCGCTTCCCGGCGTGCCACGATCGTTCTCGCTCAGGTGCACATGGGCGAGCACCGGGGCAATTCGGCGGATCGCATCGCCGAGCGTCTTTTCCTCCATGTTGGCGTGATGCGTGTCGAACATCGCGCGGATATTGGGATGGTCCGTCATCTCGACCAGATGACGGAGCTGATCCACGGTGTTGCAGAGATAGCACTCGAAGCGGTTGAGCGCCTCCAGCGCGAGTGTCACGCCCGCCTCGCGCGCATGGTCGCCGGCTGCACGCATGACCTCCGCGCTCCACTGGTATTCCTCCGGCTGGATGTCGGCCCGGGTGAAGGTCGCGAACGCCGAATGCAGCGGCCCGCACAGGAGCGTCGCGCCGCAGTCCACCGTCCGATCGATGTTCCACTTCAGGGCGTCGACCGCGCGGGCGCGGACAGCCTTGTCGCGACTGACCGGATTCGCCTCCGGCCCGAGGACCGAGACGCAGGTGATGCCGAGATCGAGATCCTTCACGACCTGCCGCACGCGCCGGTACGGGCCGGTCTCCTGCTGTCCCATGCAGAGCTCGATTCCATCGTAGCCGATCTTCTTCAGCCGCTCGATGTGCGGAAAATAGGCGTCGGTGATCGATGCGGTCCAGACGAGCAGGTTGAAGCCGAGTTTGGGCATGTGCGGAGTGGGGCGGAGTTGCAGGTTCCAGGTTACAGGTTCCCAAGTTTGCAGGTTTGCGAGTTCGCAGGTCGCAGGTTCGGAGGTTTTCGGCGGTCGAGTCTCGGACTCCTGATTCAGGCTCAATTGTCCAGCGGCTTCAACCGGACGTCCCTGAACTGCACCGTCATTGGCGGGCCGGTGTGCAGCTGGAGCGCAATCACACCCGACTTCGCGCCGCGTACGGCGTCGAGATCGGTGACGTCGGCGGTGAGGACGCCATTGATGAAGTGCCGCAGCCGGTTGCCCTGGGCGCGAATCACGAAGTCGTTCCACTCTCCCGGCCGGTATGCGGCGGCGAGGGCGGCCGCGCCGGTGGGCTCTCCCGCGCGCTCGATGCGCGGCTTCTCCGTCCCGGGTGCGGGATGGATCACGATCCGTTCGCCGGGCTGCATCACGATTCCGCGGCCCCGTTCCTCGTAGAGCATGCCCGCATAGCGGCCGGCCGAGTCGAAATCGGCCTGGTAGCCGCCAACGGAATACGTCGCGGCGTCGAGGACGCGGCTCCGGTACTGGATGCCCGAGTTGGCCTGGTTGCGATCATTCTGGGCCGTCAGCCGCACGGAGAGCCGGAGCTCGAAATCGGCCGGCGTGCCGCCCTGCCAGACCAGGAAGGTGTTGGCTGCGATCGTCTGATCGGCCGTGGTCCGGCCGGTGATGGCGCCATCGCGCACGGACCAGAAACCCCGCAACCCCTCCCAGCCGGTGAGATCCCGGCCGTTGAACAGCGGAACGAAGCCGGACTCGGCGGTCGTTGCGCCCGCAGCCGCGGCCGGCTGTCGTGGTGGCGGCCGCGGCGTGCCTTCGGGGACCGTCCGGCCGAGCGCATAATCGGCGGGCCGCAGCCCGATCCGGTAGCCCTTGAAGCCATACATGAGCGGCGTGTAGGGATCGACCGGCCGCACATCGGCGCGGGCGGGGACTTCGCTCCCGAGCGCCCAGTAGACGCCGTTGACGATCAGCCGCCGGAGCCCTTCGTTCTGGAGATCGGTTGCGGCGCCGAGCGTCGTCGTGAGGATCCGGTTCTCCCGGCCGGCTTCATTGCGGTGCAGCCGCGTCCACGCGACCGGCATGGCGGGAGCGTTGACGCCCTGCTCCTGCTGATCGGTCTTTCGCTTCTTAGTGTAATCGGCGGGAGGATCGTCGGGGCTCATTCCCTTCAGCACGAGGCCGCGCAGCAGGATCCGGGCGTCCGCGGGAGGATAGGCCTCGTAGACATCGCTGTTGCCAAACACGTCGGACACGCCGCGCAGCAGCGGTTCGCCTTCCGCGGCCGGTTCAATCACGGCCCGGGTCGCCTCGACCTTGTGGCGGCCCCAGTGGCTGACCCAGGTTTCCCCCAGGACGTGTTTGCCGAATCCACCGGGCCAGGGCGCGGCGCTGTTCCAGGAGTAGCGCGCCCACTGGCTGTCGGGTGGGAAGTTGAACGGGTGGGTGGAGGTGCGCAGTGCGATCAGCGGCACGCCGCGGAGATAGGCATCGACGAACTGTTGCATCGCCGCGTCGGGCCAGTTCCGGAAACGCAGGGCCATGATGATGACATCGGCGGTGGCGAGCGCCTCGGAACCGGGAAGCGACTGCTGGTTGTCGGGGTTGATCGTGCCGTCGGGGTCGAGTGCGAAGAGGACGGTCGTTCTGTAGCCATGCCGCTGGCTCAGGATCTTCGCCAGCATTGGCAGCGACTCCTCGCTGCGATATTCCTCATCGCCCGAGAGCAGCACGACGTGCTGGTTTTTCGGCGCGACCCCGGCGGGCGGGTTGAGGACGAGCGTCGACTGCGCGGCGGCGGTGCCGGCGAGCAATGCGGATAGGATCAGGAGCGGGAGGACGGAGCGGGCCATGAGAGGGGGGTGGAAGGTCAGGCGGGGGACCACGAAGGGCGCGAAGGCACGTGTAGGGGCGCAGGCTTGCTGCGCCCGGCAGGTTCCTTCGAAGGATCGTGAGGGCGCAGCAAGTCTGCGCCCCTACAGGAAGAAATCGCCTTCATGCATCCACTCATGTCAGGAGGATGCATCGACTCAGCCTTTCCTCACCTTCTCCCAGCGGCCGCTCTTCGCGGATTTGAGGATGGCATCGGTTACGAGGTCCGTGGCGAGTCCGTCGCGGAACGTCGGCGCCGCGGACTTCCCCGTTTCGATCCCCTGGATGAAGTCCGCGACCTGGTGGACGAAGGAGTGTTCGTAACCGATCTGCAGTCCAGGTACCCACCACGCTTTCATGTAGGGATGATCGCCGTCACTCACGTGGATGGAGCGCCAGCCGCGCACATTGCCGGTGTCGCGATGATCGAAATACTGGAGCCGGTGCAGATCGTGCAAATCCCAGACAATCGAGGCATGTTCGCCATTGATTTCGAAAACATAGAGCGCCTTGTGCCCGCGGGCGTAGCGGGTGGCCTCGAAGGTGGCCAGCGATCCGTTGTTGAACCGCGCGAGGAATGCGCTCGCGTCGTCGATCCCGACCTTCTGCTTCCGGCCGGTGAGCGCATGCGGCCGCTCCTTCACAAACGTCTCGGTCATGCCGCTGACACTGGCAATCCCGCCGTTGAGCCAAAGCGCCGTATCGATGCAATGGGCGAGGAGGTCGCCGGTGACGCCGCTGCCGGCGACCTTGACGTCGAGCCGCCAGGTGCCCGGTCCGCCCTGTGGGACATCGGCGTTGATGGTCCAGTCCTGGAGGAACTTGGCGCGGTAGTGGAAGACTTTCCCGAGCTTGCCCTCGTCGATCAGTTGCTTGGCGAGGGTCACCGCGGGAATCCGGCGGTAGTTGTACCAGACCATGTTCGGCACCTTGGCCTTTTCGACCGCCTTCACCATCGTGAGCGACTCGGCGGCGTTCATCCCGAGTGGCTTTTCGCAGAGGATCATCTTGCCGGCCCGGGCGGCGGCCAGGGCAATCTCGGCGTGGACATTGTTGGGGGCGGCAATGTCGATCAGATCGATGTCGTCGCGGGCGATCAGTCGTTTCCAGTCGGTCTCCACCGATTCATAGCCCCAGGTATCAGCGAAGGCGCGGGTGCGGGCGGCATCGCGGCCACAGGCGGCCTTGAGGATCACCTGGTGATTAAGCGGGAAGAAATTGTTGACCCGGCGAAAGGCGTTGGAGTGCGCCCGGCCCATGAAGCCGTAGCCGATTATACCGACGTTGAGGGATTTCATGATTTGGTGAGGGAGAGGTTGAAGCAGTAGCGGGTAGCGAGTAGCGAAGGAATGTGACGCCGAAACAGTGGCGAGAAACGAGTAGCGGGTAGCGAATAGGGACAGCCGAACTAATCTTCATGCAGAAGAGGGCGAACGTTTGAACGATGCTCGCTACTCGCTACTCACTACTTGCTACTTCGACCTTATCCCGCCCAGCCGTGGTTGTTCCGGACCTCGATCATGGCTGCGAGAATGTCATTCCACGTCTGCTGCTTCAACATGACCTCGTTCGGAAACATGCAGCCGTCCCAGCAGATGTGCTTCAGCTTTTTCGTCACCTTGCCGTGGCGGTCGCGCAGCCAATAGCCCGCATCGCGCGGGATGTTCAGCTTGCCCCGCGGGTCGGTCGCGAGGCAGTGCCGGCCGGTCTTCTCATGCGAGCCGGAGCCGAAGACGCTGCCGTCATTCTGGGCCACGTGGAAATCGAAGGTCCAGGGGCGGAGGGCGTCGGTGAGCTTCACCATTGCCCGGTGGAACTCGGCCGGCTCCCAGTTGAATTTCCGCGGCACGATCCGGTGCCGCTCGGCATTCTCGCCCAGCATGTAGAGCAGGGTGTGGGACATGTCCGCCTGGAAGCCCACGACCCGCGGCATCCCGACGGTCTCGAGCAGATTGACCATGTTCTTCCAGGAGTGCATCCCGGCCCAGCAGATTTCGCCCTCGGCCGCGAGCCGCTCGCCCGCATCCCGCGCGATCTTGCCGGCTTCGCGGAAGGTCTGCGCAATCCGCTTCGTGCCGCCCCGGGGATCCTTGTCCCATTCCTTCACCGGGGCGGAGCTGTCGATCCGGACCACGCCGTGCGGGCGCGCCCCGAGTTCGCGGAGCCGCGCCGCAATCCGGACCGCCTTGCGCACATGCGTGACCCAGTTCGCCCGCATCGAGGCGTCTCCCATGGCGGAGGCATCGAACCAGACCGGTGCGACGACGGAGCCAATGGCGAGGTTCCGCCCGCGGATCTTGTCGGCCAGCCGGCGGATGTCGTCATCGGAACTGTCGATGTCCGTGTGCGGGTTGTACAGGAACAGGTCGACGCCGTCGAACCGGGTTCCGTTGACCTCCGCTTTCGCGGTCAGGTCGAGCATGGTGTCGAGCCCGATGAAGGGCTCCGCGCCGGGGCTGCCCTTGCCGACGAGGCCCGGCCACATCGCGTTGTGCAGTTTGGGGTAGTTGTTTTGCGGCATAGTTAGAACCTGTTCTTGCGGTAGGCACCGATCGCGGGAGCGTCCGGATGGACCTCGGGGCCGAAGTAGCGGAGCACCACCAGCGGCTCGGCCTCGCTCGTGTTCACGAACTTCACGCCGCCCCGGGCGGCCTCCTCAGTGCAGAACACCTCGTCTTCCGTGAGCTCGTCGAACCGGATGAGCTTGGGGCAGTCGAGCGCGAGCCGGTTCATCCGGCCCCGCCCCTGGACGGTGATCAGTCCATAGGCGCCGCCGTCGCGAATGGTGCAGCTGACGCCGGGTTCGACGGTGAGTTCCTTGGCGGTGAACAGCTGCTCGCCCTTGATCTTCCCGTAGACGACCCAGCGGTCGACGTAGCCCTCGCTGCGCGTGTCGGCGACAGGAACGGGCTCCAGGTAGTGGTGCTCCTTGAATTTCGGATCGGTGTTCTCCGTCCAGTCGAGCTGGTCGACGATGAAATCGAGATCCCGGTGCCGGGATTTCGGCATGTCCTTCACGAGGAGTTCCCAGGGGACCTCGCGGCCCTCGACCAGCGACTGGTACATGCCGAAGACATCCGATCCCCACTGCGGCTCATAGGTGCAGAGCGAGCCGGGGGCATGGAGCACACCAGGCGGGATCAGCCAGCCCGTGCCGGGTTTGAGCCGGTAGGCGCGCGAGAGATCGAGGATGCCATTGTCGCCCCGGTGCCAGCGCTCGAGGCAGCGGCGGACCTCCGCCCGGGTCGTGCCCGGCTCGAGGCCCATGAAGGTGTAGGGGAAATTGTTGCCGACGGCGTTGTGCTGCGGGGGAAAGTAGTAGGACTCCGGCTTGCCCTCCTGTCCCACGAGCTTCGCCTGGGCCGACGACTGGTGCAGATGGTGCGGGATCGGCCCCATGTTGTCGAAAAACTTCGAATACACCGGCCACTTGCGGTACTTCCGCCAGATCGCCGGCCCAATCAGCGTCGGGCCGCACTCGGCCACGGCCTGCTGCAGGGTGAAGCGCCGCTTTCCCGCCACGACCATGCTGAGGCCCTCTTCGGGCGTGCGGTTTGCGTTGGCAGCCGGCGTCGTCGATGCGAACCAGCGCTCGTCGATCCCGCCGCGCTCCAGTCCGAAGGCATAGAGATCGTCCGGATGGAGTTTCAGCCGCCGGCCGGGCTGCAGGAAGGAGCGCGGCACCCAGCAGGGCGCCAGCCGGAGGAGTCCGCCGGTGTCGGCCAGGAGGCCCTCGACGAGGCCCTGGATTCGGGAGGAGACCTTTTTCAATTCGCGAAGCGAGGGTTTTGGCATGGCTGGCGGAAAGCGGGGTGAATCGGAATGGACGAGGGGCGGGAAGGAGTCGAGGCCGTCAGCCGAATCAGCCGCTTATCTCGGCCGGAGGCAATCGCCGAGTGACGGAGAACGACGTGCCAGTGGGTCCGATGCAGATGATTCGTTCACCGCTTCATCAGCACCACACCATTCGGCGGCGGACGTGGCTTGCGTTTATCCCGTTGCGTTCTGCGAACAGGCGGGACTGATACCTGCGCGGAGCATGGTCCCTTCGACCGCATGAACACGAATTCCACCCGGCTTCCCCCGGTTTCGGTGGCGCTGATTCCGGTCGTGGCGTTGATCGGGGCGATGGGGATCCTGATCCTCCGGTTCGAACAGGAACCGCATCTCGCGTTGATCTTCGCGACCGTGGTCGCGGCGCTGGTGGCACGAGCCCAGGGGACACCCTGGCCCGTGCTCGAGGACGGGATGCTCCGGGGGGTGCAGGTGGGCATCAAGGCGATCCTGATTCTCGTGATCATTGGAGTGCTGATTGCCCTGTGGATTGCCGCCGGCGTGGTGCCTTACCTGATTCACCTCGGGCTCGAACTGCTGCACCCGCGCTTCTTCCTGGTTGCCGCCTTCCTCATTTGCGCGGTGATTTCGCTGGCCACCGGCAGTTCGTGGACCACGGCGGGTACGGTGGGAGTCGCACTCATGGGCGTGGGAGCCGGGCTCGGGTTGTCGCTCCCGATGGTGGCCGGCGCCGTGGTGTCCGGATCCTATTTCGGCGACAAGATGTCGCCCTTGTCGGACACCACCAACCTCGCTTCCGGGGTGACCGGGGTCGAGCTCTTCACGCACATCCGGCACATGATGATCACGACGGGGCCGGCGTTTGGGCTCTCGCTGGCATTGTATGCCGGAATCGGACTCTTTTCCGAACAGCTCGTCAGCGTCAGCCCCGCGATCGAATCGATTCAGGCGTCATTGGCCGCCCATTACCGGCTGAACGTGGGATTGCTGATCGCGCCATTCGCCGTGGTGGTGCTGAGCATGCGCCGGGTGACGGCGCTGCCCGCGCTGGTTGCGGCGTCGGCGATCGGAGGGCTCCTCGCGCTCTTCGTGCAGGGCCGATCGCTGGGGGAACTCGTCGCCGTAGGGTATGGCGGGTTCAAATCCGCGACCGGTAATCCGGAGGTGGACCAGCTGCTCACCCGGGGCGGCCTCGAATCGATGATGTATGCGGTGTCGCTGATCCTCTGCGCACTTGCATTCGGGGGCGTGATGGAGCGGGCGCGGATGATTGAAAGCCTGTCGGCGGCGTTGCTCCGGCGCGTGCGCAGCCGGGGCGGGCTGGTCACCGCGACCCTTGGCACCTGCATCGGCATGAACATCGCGGCCTCCGATCAGTATCTCTCCATCATCATGCCCGGCCGGATGTACGAACGCGCCTATCGTGAACGGGGGCTCGCGGCCCGGAACCTTTCGCGCACGCTGGAGGACGGCGGCACCCTGAGTTCGCCGCTCGTGCCCTGGAACACGTGCGGCGTGACCATGACCGTTGCGCTGGCAGTTTCGCCGTTCGCCTACCTTCCGTATGCCTTCTTCAACCTGCTCACGCCGGTGATTGCCGCCGTGTGGGCCTACACCGGCATCGGGCAGGCGCCGCTCGAATCGGAACCACCACCCGCGCCAGCCGCCGCTCCTGCAGTGGTGGAATGAGCGGGTCTTCAAGCATCCTTTTCCACCCCGTCGAATGGGCGCTGCGCCCTCCTCGGGCGCGGCCCGGCAGGATGGGTAGAGAGGTATGGCGTCAGCCCGAGGCCCAGGCCGAGGGCTGCTGGCGCTCGGGCCGGAGCACGCCGATGCAGGGCAGGTTCCGGTAACGTTCAGCGAAATCGAGCCCGTAGCCGACGACGAACTTGTCGGGGATCGGAAAGCCCACGAAATCGGCCTCAATCGCGACCTCGCGGCGCGCCTTCTTGTCGAGCAGGACGCAGGTGCGGAGGCTCGCCGGCCGCAGATCGCGGATCAGCCCGCTGACCAGTTTCAGCGTCTTGCCGGTGTCGAGGATGTCGTCAATCAGCAGCACGTGCCGCTGCATGATGTCGAGCGTGAGGCTGTGAATGATCTGGGGCGTGCCGATCGACTTCGTGTGCACGCCGTAGCTGGTGACGCGGATGCAGTCGAGCCGCACCGGGTTGTCGATCTCCCGCATCAGGTCGGCGGTGAACATGACAGCCCCATTGATCAGCGACACGATGGTGAACTCCTGTTCGCCGTAGGCGGCCTTGATCTCTGCCGCCAGGCTCTTCACCCGTTCCTTGATTTGGACATCGGTGAAGAGGACCTCGGCCAGGTCGGGATGGATGCTGGGAGTCCGGTCGGCGGCGGGCATACGTCGCCGGCAACCAGACAAAACCGGCGCCGGGGACGCAATCCATTCGTGGTCCAACCCGGGCATTTCCTAACGCGGCCGCCGCAACCAAAGCTCAACCAGGAAAATGGCCGCAAGAAGGCACAAGAGCCGCAAGAGGGATCCAAGCCACCGAGCCCGCTGGCTGTGGCCAATGTCCCTGCATTTTTTTGCGCACTCTGCGCTTTCTTGCGGCCTTCAAATCGTCGCTGCTTGCGCCGAAGCGGATCGATAGTGGCCCACTCATGCGCGGACCGCCGGAGCAGGACGGACGAGCCGCTGGGTAATTACCTTTGACTCGGCGCGGGTCGAAATCTTGCCTGCGACCGACTTTGCCTCGGCATGATTTCAATTCGCATCCAGCAATTGACGAAACGTTTCGGGACGGTCACGGCGCTGGACCGGTTGGATCTCACGATTGAACCGGGCGAGCTGTTTTTCCTCCTGGGGCCGAGCGGTTGCGGCAAGACCACGCTGTTGCGCAGCCTGGCCGGCTTCTACCTGCCCGATGCGGGCCGGATCCTCTTTGGCGAGGAGGACGTGACCCGCCTGGAGCCCCACAAACGGAACACGGGAATGATGTTCCAAAGCTATGCGCTGTGGCCCCACATGACCGTGGCCCAGAACGTCGCCTTCGGGCTCGAGGAGCGGAAGGTGCCGAGGGACGAAATCAAACGCCGGGTGGGCGAGGCGCTCGAGTCGGTCCGGATGGGGCCCTATGCCGAGCGCCGGCCGAACCAGCTTTCGGGCGGACAGCAGCAGCGGGTGGCGCTGGCGCGGGCGCTGGTCATCCGGCCGCGCTGCCTGTTGCTCGACGAACCGCTCTCGAACCTTGATGCCAAGCTGCGCCTGGAGATGCGGGGGGAGATACGGCGGGTCTGCAAGGAGTTCAAGCTCACGACGGTCTACGTGACCCATGATCAGAAGGAGGCGCTGTCGGTGTCGGATCGCATGGCGATCCTTGACCAGGGGCGGATCCTGCAGGTCGGCTCCCCGCAACAGATCTATCGGCGGCCGGTCTGCCGGACGGTGGCGGATTTCATCGGGGAGACGGAGTTCCTGCCGGGACGCCTCGTCAGCGCAGATGGGGGTCGGGCGATCGTGGATACGCCGCTGGGACGGTTCGAAGGGGTTTTCGGCGACCCGGAGGCGCGGCCGGGCGTGGGGACGGCCGTGACCGTGTCGGTGCGGCCGGAGTGCTGGGTGCTGAGCCGGGAGGCGCCGGCGGGCAACGCGGTCAGGGGCCGGATCGGGGAGGCGATCTATCTCGGCGAGCTGGCGCAGTATGATTTGGTGGCGGACGGGCACGATCTGAAGATTCTCGAACTGAATCCGCGTTTCCTCGACCAATCCACCCGGGGTGAGGTGTTTGCCCGCGCCGAGCCCGAGGATGTCGTGGTGCTGACGGCGTGACGGCCGGCAATCCGTCATGATCAAGCGGCTCTTGATTCTCCTGGCGCTCGCGGTGATCGTCGCGCTGCCTTTTGTGTTTCGGCCGCCGCGCGCGGCGGTGGCCGCGGCGGACGACACGCTGGTCATCATCACGCCGCACAACGAGGCGATTCGCTATGAATTCGGCCGGGCATTCGCCCGCTGGCATCAGGAGAGGACGGGCCGGAGCGTCGGAATCGACTGGCGGGTGATTGGCGGCACGAGCGAGATCGCGAGATTCCTGGAAGGGGAATACACGACCGCGTTCCAGAACCATTGGACCCGCGGGCTGGGCAGGCCATGGAGTGCGGAGATCCAGGCGGGGTTTCAGAATGGTCGGCTGCCGGCCGGTGCAACGGAGACCGTGAAGGAGGCGCGGGCGGCGTTCCTGGCCTCGGACGTCAGCTGCGGGATCGACCTGTTTTTTGGCGGTGGCACCTATGACTTCGAGCGGCAGGCGCTGGCCGGCCGGCTGGTCGACTCCGGCATCACCCGGATCCGACCCGAATGGTTTTCCGATTCGGTGATTCCGCGCCGGTTTGGCGGCGAGGATTTCCGGCATCCGGAGGCACTTTGGGTGGGGACGGTCCTGAGCACGTATGGCATCCTCTACAACCGCGAAGCCCTGAAGCGGCTCGGGATCGAAAGGGAGCCCCTGCATTGGAGCGATCTGGGAGACCCCCGGCTGCAGGGCGAGGTGGCGCTGGCGGATCCCACGAAAAGCGGTTCGGTGGCCAAGGCATTCGAGAACGTGATCCAGCAACAGATGCAGCAGCGGCTGCGGGAATTGGAGGCGCGGACCCCGCGAATGAACCCCGGGCTGCGCGAGCAGCAGGCGGTGATCGACGGCTGGCGCGACGGGCTGCGGGTCATCCAGGCGATGGGGGCCAATGCCCGGTATTTCACCGATAGCTCGCAAAAGCCACCGATCGATGTCGCCGCGGGCAACTGTGCCGTCGGGCTATGCATCGACTTTTATGGACGCCAGCAGGAGGAGGCGGTGCGGCGCCGCAGCGGGTCACACCGACTCGGATACATATCGCCTCCCGGCGGCTCGGTGGCCTCGGTCGACCCGATCGGGCTGCTGCGCGGCGCACCGAACCGGGAGGTGGCCGTGAGCTTCATCGAGTTCACCCTGTCGATGGAGGGACAGAAGCTCTGGAACTTCAAGCCGGGGACGCCGGGCGGCCCGGAGCGGTTCGCCCTGCGGCGGGTGCCGGTGCGGCGGGACTATTTCGAGCACGAGGAGTGGCGGCAGTATCGGAGCGATCCCAACGAATCGCCCTTCACGGATGCCGAGCCGCTGATCTACCGGGAGGAATGGACGGGCCGGATCTTCCGCGAGATGGCCTTCATCATCCGGGTCATGTGCCAGGACGCCCACCAGGAATTGAAGCGCGCGTGGCAGGCAGTGAATGCGGCGCCCGAACCGGCGCGATCGGAGGCCCTGGCCGTCCTGCATGATCTTTCGGCGGTGGAATACCCGCGGGTGGCAGCCACCATCCGGCCGCGGCTCGGCGCGCGGGACCGAGTGGAGGAAGTGCGGCTGGCCAGGGAGCTGGCGCAGCAGTTCCGATCCAATTACGAGCGGGCCGAGGCAATCGCGAACTCCGCGAGGGCGGAATCGGATCGTTGAGTGGACGGGCGGACGGTTGCCTTGAGGAAGACGCGCCGGTCAGAAGACACGGCGCCACGCTGAAGCGATCCAACGCAACGTCAGATTCCGGCCGGCTGGTGGCGCAATACCGCGCGCCGGCGAGGACTGGAATTTCGAGCGACGCGGGCCGCCCGTGGCTTCAGACCGGGGTGAGTTTATCCTGCTCCCAATGCCATCCCGAGGGTGCGGCACTCGGTCGCGTGGCTTCACTCCAGGCGGGCGGGGCGAGCACCTGCGGACAAACCGGCGCGGCTCGTTCGGACAGTGCGCAGCGCATCAGCAGCTCGAGCATCGGCAGCAATTGGGCCCGGAGCATGGCTTTGCTCAGGAACCGGCTGGCCCCGGCCGCCAGCGCCTCATCCTTCACTGACTCGTCGTTCGAGATCAGCACTACCGGCACAGATTCGTCGAACCGGCGGATCGCCTCGATCAGCTGCAGCCCGTGCAGTTCGGGCATCCGCAGGTCGGTCACGACCGCGTCGGCGGGGTGGCCTTGCAGGAACAGGAGCGCTTGCGTGGCATCGGAAAAGCCAACCACCTCGAGACAACCGCTCGATCGTGAAAGGTGACGGCGCACGATTTCGAGCCAGTCGGGATCATCATCGACGACGACGCATTTGAACTTGGTGATGGTGGCCATGGATTGCTGGTACCGCGGCCCGGGCGGCGTCCGCCTGGGACGGTCGGCCTTCATCAGAAGGAGTAGCTGCGGCTCGGCGAGCCCGTGCGCCTGACGATTTCGTCAGGCATCCGAGGCCGGCTCAACGCCGGATGGTGCGCCACGCCGACAGGGCGGCAGGCAGCAGCTGGCCGAGCCGGCGCCAGTTACGCGCAATCAACAGGCCGGCGATCCCGCTGGCGAGCAGCAACCAGGGTTTGCCGACGGCGGCAAGCTCACGCAGTTGGGCGGTCCGGGCCGACCAGCGCACGCCATGCCATTGGAGGATGGCGCGGTGGACGCCGGCCTCGACCAGCAGGAGCTGTTTCCGGCGGGCGAGTTCGTTCATTTTTCGCGGAGGCATGCGGCGTCGCGCGCGAATTCGGCCGTCGTGGCGGCAAAGGGTGGCGGGGCGGTGCGCAGGTGACGACGCAGGGCCCAGAGGATGGCCGCGGCGGCGCCGAGCACCACGACCGCCAGCAGCACCAGGCCCGGATATCCCATCATTTGCCAGAGGAAGAGCCCCAGGGTGCCGATCGCCAGCAGCACCCCGGCCAGCAGCAGCGCCAGCGCCAGCGCAAGCCAGAGCAGGAGCCGGATGAGCCGGAGTTTCTCCTCCTGGAGTTCGACCGCGAAAAGCTCCACGCGCGTGCGGGCGAGTCCAAGCAGCGACTCGATGGCGCGACGAACTTCGTCCAGCACGCCGCCGGCAGGTGGCGCTGCGGGGGGAGTGGTCATTTCCGCTTCAGCAGCACGCCGAGCAGGAGGCCGGCGCCAAAGGCGATGCCAATTGACTCGTAGGGACGCGCCCGGATGGCGTCATCCGCCTTGCGGGCCGCGGCCCTGGCGGCGGTGAGGCCCTGTTCCTGAAGATCCGAGCAGGTGCCCCAGGCCTTCTCCAGGGCGGCGGAAAGGCGCGCGCGTGCGGCGCTGGCCTTTTCACTGGCATCGCCGGCGGTGGCATTGAGCAATTCCTCCGCGTCGCGGGCCAGGGTCCGCAGATCGGCCAGGATCCGGTCGACAGCCACCCGGGTTTCGGAGCTTTCCACATTGGGGAAGTGAGTTTCCATGATTGATCTTGGTTTTGAAGAGTGGGGATTTGAGCGGGGTGAGAGAAACGTAATGCCGTTTCGCGTTCAGCGCCAAGCCTAACCGTTGCCGGTGCGGTGCGGGCGATTCGGTCCGCCTGACGATTTGGTCAGGTGCGGTCCGCGCCCGCCGCGCACTGATGAAGAATCCGGACTACACGGTGGCGGGAGAACTGGGCATGGCTGGATCGCTGCCGTCCTCAGGCGCGGGCGATTTCGGCAGCGTGAGCCGGAAGATGCTTCCGCGCGGAGTGCCGGGTTCGTAGGTCAGCCGGCCGTTGAGGACCCGCATGTACGCCTTGGTAATCGAAAGTCCGAGCCCAAAGCCGCCGCTCTCCCGGCCTCGGGCCCGATCGGGCCGGAAGAAGCGCTCGGTCAGGTGCTCCCGGTTCTCGACGCTGATCCCCGGCCCATCGTCGGCCACGGCGATCTCGAGCTGGTCGCTCCACTCGCGGACGCTCACCCGAATCGTCGACTCGGCCGGGCCGTACTTGATGGCGTTGTCGATCAGGTTCTGCAGGGCCTGTCGCAGGAGCACGGGATCCGTGACGGTGCGGGAGGGGCCGGCCTGGACGGTGATGGTCTGGGACCTCGCTTCGGCAAGGATACCGAGCTCGCTCACCACGGTGCGCACGAGTTCATCCACCTGAACCTCGGCGCGATGAACCTCGGGGGCGCCGCCCTCGGCGGTGGCCAGCTCGAGCAGCCGGTGGATGAGCAGCTGCAGCCGTTGCGATTCCTCCAGCATGCTGCCGATGATTTCGCGATATTCGTCGGGCGTGCGGCTGCGACGCAACCCGACCTCACCGACGCTGCGCAGGGTGGTGAGCGGCGTGCGCAGCTCATGCGAGGCGTCGGCCACGAAGCGATCGAGCGCATCGAACGAGGATTCGAGCCGATCCAGGGTCTCGTTGAACACGGTGGCCAACCGCCCCAGTTCATCGTGTGGATTCACCACGGGCAGCCGGCGGCTGAAATCCTCCGCGGTAATCCGGTTGGCTTCCGCCACCATGTGGTCGAGCGGGGTCAGCCAGCGGCGCGTGATCACATAGCCACCGACGACGAGCATCGCCACGACGATGGGCAGGGCGATGACGATGATCAGGCCCAGTGCGCCGAGCGGATCGGTTGCCGGGACATGCACCCGCATCAGCCGGATCATCCAGGGCGCCTGCTGGCCGGGGATCTCGAGGGGAGTGGCGAGCGAGCGAATCCGCAGATCCGGCGCAACGTTGAAGACCGCGATGGTCTCCCGGCCGGGCGACGGCGCCACCGGCACCTGCGGCGTGCGATTCTCGGCGAAGGGCCAGAACCGGCGGACGAGTTTCCCATGCTCATCCCAAAGCTCGAACCAGGGATAGTCGGTGGTCCACTGCGCCCGGACTCCGCGCGACCGGCCATCCCAGAGGACGCGTCCGTCCTCGATCGAGAGCCGTTCCTTCACCGTGGCCAGGTCCTGGCGCAACTGGTAGCCGAGCGGCTGCGCCATTTCGCGGGCAACATAAAGGTACAGGGTTGCGCTGAACCCCGCGAGCAGCAGCGTGCCGCCGAGCCCATACCAGACGGCCAGCCGGGAACGCAGCGTGAGCGGCTGCCACCAGCGGCTCATTCCGGGGCCTTTCCGAGCCGGTAGCCCACGCCGCGCAGCGTGTGAATGAGGCGTTCGGCACCGTCGCCATCGATCTTCCGCCGGAGCCGCATCATCTGCACGTCGATGACATTATCGAGCGAAGTCATCCGGTGCATTTGTTTCCAGACGTCGCGCTCCAGCATTTCGCGCGTGACGACCTGCCCCTGGTAACGAAGCAGGTATTCGAGTACGTCGACCTCGCGCGGGCTGAGCGGGATTTCCTGGCCCGCGCGGACGGCGACGCGGGCGCGGGTGTCGAGCTGGAGATCCTCGCAGCGCAGCAGGCCGCCGACCGTCCAGGCCGGACGGCGCAGCAGCGCCCGGCAGCGGGCGAGCAGTTCGGCAAAGGCAAAGGGTTTCAGAAGGTAATCGTCGGCTCCGCTATCCAGCCCGATGATACGGTCGTTGAGCGTGCTCCGGGCGGTGAGCATGAGGACGGGCATCTGCGAGCCCCGGCCCCGCAGGTTCTGGAGAAATTCGATCCCGTCCTGATCTGGCAGCATCCAGTCCAGGACGGCGAGATCCAGTGGTTCGCGTTCCGTGAGCGCCAGCGCCTCGGCGCCATCGGCCGCCGCCACGACGTTCCAACCCTCCAGCCGAAGGCCCTCGAGCAGCGAATCCCGGGTCTTCGGGTCATCCTCGATTACGAGGACGCGTGGCGGAATGGTGGTTTCTCCGGCAGGCATGCAGGAAGTGTGGAAGGTCGCCGTACAATTGCGAGAGGCACCTGCCGCGGATTCCTGGGTGGGAGCACTTTCATGAATCCCACGTCGAATCGGCGAGCCCATACAAATGTACCAAAGCCGATCGGAACCATGTCAGGACAATTGGGAGTGCATCGGGAGTTTTACCGGAAAACTATCGGAGAACGCACCGATTTTCCCCGCGGTCGCTGTCCGCTATGATGCGGGGCATCTTCCGGGCGGAGTGTGGAAATGAAAACCCCGCATTTCCCCCACCGTTGTTCGAGACCGCCCCTCCGCCCGGAAGATGCCTCAATGCACGGCGGGAGGATTCCGGCGCTGCGGCGAGGATTCGGCCAGGTTGCCGGGACCAAAGGCATCGCCGAGCAAATCCGGCAGCAGACGCGTGCGCCGCTGTGACGAGTTGCACAGGCTGATCACGACGGCCTGCGGGCCAAACTCGTTGATCACCTGTCGGCAGGCGCCGCAGGGCATCGTCGGTGTGGGCGTGGGTGTGTACACGAGCACGGCCTTCAACGTGCGTTCCCCCGCCGCCACGGCACTGAAAATGGCGGTCCGCTCGGCGCAGTTGCACAACCCGTAGGAGGCGTTCTCGACATTGCAGCCACGATAGATTTTACCGGATCCGCCGAGCACTGCTGCACCAACCTTGAAATTCGAATACGGCGCATAGGCGGAGTCGGCTGCCTTTCGCGCGGCCAGCTCGAGCCGCCGGATGGTCTGATGGGACAGTGGCTTCATGGGTCCGCATACCATGCGGCGGGCCCGCGGTGGAAGGCAACGTCGCTCTCGGTGGCCGCAAATGCCGGATACAGGGTAAAATTTCCGTCCAATCGACTGCCGGCAGTTTTCCGCAGGGGTTCGGCAGGCGAATGTGCCTGGAGCCAAAGTCCTGCTGCCACGGCACTGGCGATGGCGAGTGCATTTGTTCCGAGGCGAGTGCCCACCGGCGAATTGGGTGATTACCCAAGGAGACCGATCGGCCGGTTGCGTTACCATTGCGGCGCATCTCGGGGACAGTCCCCCAGATCATACGCAATCCAATGACAACACCTCCCCGAAAATCCCCCTGCGACTTTTCCGAAGAGCATGAAGAATTGTCTGCCGGTTCCTCGCACCGAGGCAGCGCGGTTGGCGGCATCCCGGCAGGCGCGAGGCCTGGCCATCGCCAGCCAGGATGGCTTGGCGCCGGGCTCGCGCTGCTGCTTGCAGCGATGACTCCGCTCCAGCCATTGATCGGCCAGACCGTGATCGCGGAATGGACCGCACCTTCGGCTGGAACCATCAGTCCGACTGGCATGGCTCTCGCCACCGAGGGCGGCACGACCTACCTTTACGTATCGGATCATCTGGGAGGCAGAATCATCAAGTTTGACACGAGCACCGGGGAGGTTGCCGCGATCCTGGGCTCTCCCGGCACGGGCAATGGCCAGTTCGGCGAACCTTACGGGCTGGCGATCGAGCCGGTGAGCGGTGACCTCTACGTTGCGGAGCGTGGCAACGATCGCGTCCAGCGGATCACAAGCAGCGGAGAGTTCGTGATGGCCTGGGGAGGGCCCGGCACCGAGCCAGGGCTTTTCAACGAACCGATCGGGCTGGCCGTGGATGCGAGCGGGACGGTTTACGTCACCGAGCACAGCAATCACCGGGTGCAACAATTCAGCGTCACCCAGAGCGGCGGCACCTGGAGCACGACGGCCATCGGCATGTGGGGCTCGCAGGGATCCGGTCCCGGGCAGTTCAACATCCCCTATGGGATCGCGATTGAGCCGGCGGGGAGCATCTTGGTCGCCGATGGCTTCAACGGTCGCGTGCAGCGCTTCAGCGCCGATGGCAGCTACCAGGCGACCATTGGCGCGGCCGGGACTGCGCCGGGCCAGTTCGTGGTTGCCACGGGCGTGACGACCGATGCCGCCGGAGCGATCTACGTCACCTCGACAAATCCGGATCCTCAGAACGGCGCGTCGGCCGACGCGGCCAGCCAGTGGGTTTCGAAGTTCACGGCTGCGGGCGGGTTCGAATCGCGATTCGGCGGGGTGCATGGCACCGGGCCGGGGGAATTCCGGCTGCCGTTCTTCATCGTTCTCGGCGCCGGAAACCGCGCGTACATTTCCGATTATTACAACAACCGGGTTCAGGTCTTCGATTTGGGGACGGTGCCCGGTGGGGGTGGGTCCGGCGGTGGCGGCAGCACGGATACGACCGCGCCGGCCGTCGCCAGCTTCAGCGTCGGCGCGGCGACCCTCACGAACGTGATCTTTCAAATCACGTTCTCCGAGTCGGTGACCGGGGTGGACGCGGCCGACTTCGAGGTCCAGGCAGCGGGTGGAGCCGCGGCCACGATCGGAGCGGTGGGTGGAAGCGAGGCCATTTACACGATTCCGGTCGAATTGTCCGGGACGGGCACCATCCAGTTGAATCTCAAGCCAGCGGGCACCGGGATCGTCGACCTCAGCGGCAACGCGATAGTTGCAGGCGCCATCGGACCAATTCACACGATCGGATCCAGCGGCGGTGATGATGGCTCAGCGGGCAGCCTGGTGAGCGGAATCCTCGTCCCGGGGAATGGCGCCTACGAAGCCGGCCAGGAACTTGCCTTTGTCGTCAATTTCGATGCCCCGGTGAACGTGACCGTCCCGCGGCGCGAAGCGAAGGGGAAGGATCGGAAGGAAAAATCCGGCAAGGACCGCCGGAAAGATGATGACGACACGGAAGGTGATGACGACCGCGACCGCGAGGATGACGACGACCGCGACGACAACGGTGGCCGGGACCGTGACGATGATCGTCACCAGGACCGTGGCGACGACGGCGATGAAGATCGCGACGATGATGGGCGGGCGGCCCCATATTTTACCTGGCAGTCGGTGGGTGCGACTGACGGCCGCGGTACTTCCGGCAAGGTGGTGTATGTTTCAGGCAGTGGCACGACGGCATTGAAGTTTGTCTACCGGGTGCGCAAGGAGGACCGGGCTCCGGCAGGAATTCAGCTGGGAACGACGATTGAACTTCCAGCCGGAGCCGAGATCAGGGCTGCAGGAGGACAGTTGCTGGAGGCTGCCGCTCGCACACTGCCGTGGCCGCAGAATCCTTTGCCGGGCGTGACGATGCTGGGCAGCGCTCAGGACGGGCATCCGGCCAAGGGCACGGGCCCGGTGATCGTCTTGAAGCCAGGGAAGGGTGCAATTGTGGGTCAGCCGATTGCGCTGCCGTCGACCACGGAAAGCGGAACGGCGATCCGCTGGGTGCTGGTCAGCGGCAATGCGACGCTGGACGGCAACATCCTGACTGCGCGCAACAAGGGGGCGATCGTCCTGCGCGCGGTAGCGGACGGGGCCGGCCCGGATCCGGCGGCTCCAGCGGCTGAAGTGACCGTGGCAGCGTATGAGATGCGAAAGGATCGGCTGGTGAATCTCTCATCGCGACTGCGGGTGAGCGGCGGCGACGCGAACCGTGCCGCGATAGCGGGATTCGTGGTGACCGGTGCCGGGGAGAAGTCCGTGCTGATCCGCGCCATTGGGCCGGGGTTGAGATCGTTTGGGCTGCGCGATGCCCTTGCCCGGTTGCGGCTCGAGGTCCGCGACGATGCCGGCAAGCTCGTGGCGTCGAGCGGCGCTGGACGTGCCGGCGAATCGGCCGTGGATGCCGCGCGGCGGGTGGGTGCCTTCGAACTTGCGCCGGGGGGTGGAGACGCTGCGCTGCTGCTGTCGCTGGCACCCGGCGCCTACACTGCCCAGGTCGTCGCCGAGGGAAGCGGGATCACCCTGGTGGAGGTTTACGACGCCGGCCAAAGTGGCCAGCCGGCCGCGGAGCAATTGGGGAACATCTCAACCCGCGGATTCGTCGACACGGAGGACGGGCAGCTGGTCGCCGGGTTTGTCGTCGGAGGAGAAGCTCCAAAGCAGGTGCTCATCCGGGGAATCGGGCCGGCGCTGGCGCAATTTGGGGTGGCGAACGCCCTGGCGGATCCCCGGTTGAGCCTTCATGCCACGGGCAGTGGCGCCGTGCTGGCCGGGAATGACGATTGGGAAACTTCCCTGGCAGACACGGATGCTTCTGCAGCCTCGATCCGCCTTGCCAACCAGGCGACGGGTGCGTTCCCGCTGCCTCCGGGGAGCAAGGATGCGGCAATTTTGGTCACCCTGCCGCCGGGAAGCTATAGCGCGGTGATGAGCGGTGCCGGCGGGACCACCGGCGTGGGCCTGGTGGAGGTGTATGAAGTGCCGAATGATTGAAGCTGCTGGAATGTATCAACGACCGCGCGACGCAAGATTGCGATCCTCGCGGCGGCGTTGGCGGTCCGATCGCAGCTTCCATGCCCCGGCGATGCAGAATGCGGCGAGCACCCAGAAAATGATCGTCGGGATCCCGCCGAATCCAAATCCAATGAATCCAAGGACGACAGACAGGACGGCCAGGCCGGTGAGGAAAAGGTGCATGGGAAGAATGCAGTTAACATGGGTGCGGTGGAGAGCGGCAGGGGGCCTCGGCCCGATTGGCGCGGGCCATGCCGCTCGACGATGACGGATCAGCTGCCACCTGCCTTTGGCAGCGGGGCATCCAACTCGATTTCATGCGGGCGGTTCCGCTTGTCCTTGCGGCGCCCGTGGCGCTCGCGCAGCTGCTCGTCGAGTTTCTCCACCAGCCCGTCGAGGACGTTGTAGGCATCGTCGCCGCGGACCGTCGCTACGATGTCGGGGCCGGAGATTTCCACCTGGCCGGTCGCGGAATAATGGTGGTTCTTCCCCCGGGTTTGATCCTGGTGGAGATTCACGTTGATCCGGATGATCCGATCGTTGTGGCGGAGGAGGACGGCGAACTTTTCGCGGATGATCTCCTGCATCGCGGCAGTCAGCTCGATATGAATGCCCTGCATGATGATCTTCGACGCGAGGTCCTCGGAAAATTTTGGATGTGCCATGACCCGATAGACAGCCCGAACCGGGATTGGTGTTGGGAGTGCGGAGCCCGCGTCGCGAAGGGTGCATTACAGAACGGCTTTGACGCGGCGGGGCGCCGCATCCCCGGACCTTCGGAGGGCAGGCCGTCCCGGCCACAACATTCGGAGCCTCGTACCTGGAGGGCCGTGCTCCCGCCTTCGCTGAAGCTACGGCGCGCAGGCCCGCCTTCGCCAAGGCTTCCTCCTTCGCCGAGGCTTCGGAGGACAGGTCGGGGGACAGGTCGGCGCGCAGGCCGTCACGGCCACAACGTTCCGAATCTCGTACCTGGAGGGCCGTGCTCCCGCCTTCGCTGAAGCTACGGCGCGCAGGCCCGCCTTCGCCAAGGCTTCCTCCTTCGCCGAGGCTTCGGAGGACAGGTCGGGGGACAG
>WYBX01000149.1 GCA_011525695.1 Verrucomicrobiia bacterium | reverse complement strand
CAAACCGTTCGACATGCTTCTGACGCTGCTGCAGAGTGAATCTCTTCCGCCTCCTTCGGGTGATAGCCATCCCCAAGTCTATCCAACTCAGCCACGACCGTCACCACGTCCAAATTGAACGGTTACTGTTCCAGGGCATACCCAGTGTGGAAGTTGCGGCCAACGGACGGCTTTGGGCCACATGGTATGGAGGGGGCCACGGCGAGGGACCCGACAACTATGTGATGCTGAGCACGAGCCCCGATGGCGGCGCCACGTGGTCGGGATTGAAGCTGGTGATCGATCCGCCCCACCGTGCCTCGGAGCCCGCCCTGTGGCACGACCCGAGGGGAGTACTCTGGCTGATATGGAACGAGTATCCCAAGGGGCTGCGAGGAGTGGACAGCCGGATGTGGGCCATCACAACCCGGGAGTCTGGCCGGGAGGATCCAGTCTAAAGCGAGCCCCGGCTGATCGCCAGGGAATTGAACAATTTTAACAAGCCGACGGTTCTGGCTGATAGGACATGGCTGTGGCCGGCCGGATCCTGGAATCTCACAAACCTGTCGAGGCCGCTCCTTTCCAAGAATGATGGCAGGACGATTGCCGCCGGTGGCGAGATTCCGATCGCGCGGGAGGCGCGCAATTTCGAGGAGTACCAGGTGGTGGAACGCGTGGACGGGACTCTGTGGCTACTGACGCGCACGCGCACGGGCGTGGCGGGATTCCACGGAATAGGGGAGAGTTTCTCGAAGGACGGCGGTGCGACATGGAGCGAGGTCGTTCCCACGCCGCATTTGAAGCACACCGTCTCCCGGTTCTTTGTTACCCGGTTGAATTCCGGCAAATTGCTGTTGGTGAGGAATGGGCCCATCAGTGAAGATGTCGGCAGAACGCAGATGATGGCGTTTCTGTCGGAAGATGACGGCCGGACCTGGTCCGGAGGACTGATGCTCGATGAGCGCCCCAGGGTGAGTTATCCGGATGGCGTCCAGGCGGCGTATGGAACGATTTACGTCATCTACGATCGTGGGCGCTCCACGGATAAGGAAATCCTGCTGGCTTCCTTTGCAGAGGAGGATGTTGCCGCGGGGAAGGCCGTGTCGGGGAAAGCCCGGCTAAAAATGCTCGTCAACAAGGGCAGGGGACTCAATCCCAAGCGTGAATGAATGGCCAGACACCCACGAGTCCTCTCTCCGGCGCCGGAAGATTCCCGACTCAACGCTGGACGGAGCCCCCGTCGATTTCGACGATGACTACGGCGCCCAGCGTGTCGTGCACCGTCATGCGAGGGACGATGATCGTGCGCACGCCATCCTTGTTTGACTTCACCTCAAGCGGCTGGCGCCGTCCCATCTCATCGATGTAGGATGCGGATTTTATCGAGTTCTTGAAGGACGGCAGCGCAAAGCCTCCGCGCTCCAGGCGAAAGACGGTGAAGTAGAGCTTGCCTGGCTTCGTGGTGCAGCGCCACGCGGTGCGCGCCAGGAAGATCGGCTTGCCGTCGATCCCTTTCACACTGGCCGCGTAGTCGCCGAACTCCTCGCCAAAGGGGGAACGGCCGGCCCCGTAGATCGCCTCGCCATTCAGCCTGAGCCAACTGCCAACAGCGCGCAGATTGTCCTGACTCGGTTGCGGAATGACGCCCTCGGCGGTCGGGCCTACGTTGAGCAGGTAATTTCCCCCCTTGCTGACGATATCGACGAGTTTGAACACGAGATCTCCCGGGGATTTCCAGTCGTGGTCATCGATGCGGTACCCCCAAGTGCGGTTAATCGTTGCAGGCACCTCCCATGCACCCTCAAGGTGCACGTCGGGAATCGCGTTGTCGCCGGTTGAAACGTAATCGCCCGCTGTGCCGAGGCGACCGTCGATCAGGCAGGCGGGCTGCATCGTGCGGACGATGTCGACGAAACGCTGTGCCCTCTCGCCAGTCATCAGCCTCGGCGTGTCGAACCAGATGAGGCAAACCGGGCCGTAGTTCCCCAGCAGCTCCCTTACCTGCGGTTCCGCCTTTTCACGGAGGTACTTGTCGTAAGCGCCGTTCTTGTCCTTGGCGGCGTCGGGGCCGAAGTCCCACTCGTTGCCGATCCCGCCCGGCTCATGCCAATCCTGGGCTTGGGAGTAGTAAAAGCCGAACCGAAGTCCGCGTCTTGCGCAGGCGTCGGCAAGTTCCTTCAAAGGATCGCGGTTGAAAGGCGTGGCGTCGACGATGTTGTAGGGCGACACCTTCGAGCCATACATGGCGAACCCGTCGTGATGTTTTGATGTGATAACGACGTATTTCATGCCGGCGTCTGCCGCCAGCTGCGCCCAGGCATCGGCATCGAACCTCACCGGGTTGAACCCGCCGGCAAGGCGTTCGTACTCCTTCACCGGGATTTTCATCCGGTGCATGACCCACTCGCCGATGCCCGGAGACCGCTCACCTTTCCAGTATCCGGCCGGGATCGCGTACAGCCCCCAGTGAATGAAAAGACCAAACTTGGCTTCCTTGAACCAGGCGAGTCGCGCCTCCCTGGCCGCCGGAGATTCGGGATCAACCGCAGCCGGGGACGGCACTGGCACCGAGGTGAGAAGAATGGCGCAGCCCAGCAGCACCAGTGCAAGGCGAAGTGACGGCAATTGATGGGAGGAGTGGATTTTCATGGTGATTCCGATTTTGGATTAACAAAGTTCCGCGTCCATCGCTTCGTGTCTGTGGTCCATTTCGTAAGTTGGAAGCGGAGTGATGCGGTTCGCTCCGACTGATATTGGATCAGATCGGTGGTTTGGGAACGGCGGTACTGGCCGCGAAATGACGCAGCGCCTTGTCCATGCGGTCCACAATTTCGGGATGCTTTTCAGCCAGATTGGTCGTCTCGCCCAGATCGTCTTTCAGAAAATAGAGTTCGGGCGGCGCATTTCCGCGCGCCCTAAGCAGCTTCCAGTCACCATCGCGCATGGCGAGTCCGCCATGCTCCCAGAAGAGCTGACGTGATGGGAGCGGCTGCTGCCTGTGGAGCAGGGGGAGCAGGCTGATCCCGTCCAATGCATTCGGACTCGCTGCCGGAGGTTCCTCCAGGCCCGCCAGCTGAAGAAAGGTCGGGAAGAGATCGAATGTCATCGCTGTCACGTCAGTTACGGTGCCCGCTCGTATGACACCGGGCCGCCATGCGATGGCGGGCACGCGATGGCCGCCCTCGTACAGTTCACCTTTTTGTCCACGCAGTGGTCCGTTATCCGAGATTTGGTGGAAATTGGTGCGTCCATAGTGAATGTAACCTCCATTATCGGATGTGAAGAAGACCAGGGTGTTTTTCTCCAGTCCGAGATTCCGCAGGGTCTCTACGACACGCCCAATGCCAATATCGAGTTCCGCAATCATTCGGTGTACCACCTTCTGAAGCTCGGGGCTGCCGTCATGCGGGCCGAGCTTGCTGGTCGCCGGATCACCGATTCGGTTGAAGGTCACTCCGGGCTCGAAATGGGGACGGTCCTCGGGTGTCATGAATGGGAAATGAATGTCTGGAAGGGCAAGATAGACAAAAAACGGACGCTGGCGATGGGCGCGAATGAATCGGATCGCGTGATCCACGAGAAGGTGTGAGGCATATCCGTCCTCGCTGACGAATTGGCCCCCATTCCACCAATCCGGGCGGCCTTGGTGAGTGAGGTGATTGATAAAGTCAACGTACCCACTCATGAGGCCTCGGAATTCGTCGAAGCCGTAGCGGGTCGGCAGTCGCTCGCGGTAGAATTTCTCGTCGCGATTGTGACCGGAAATATGCCATTTCCCAAACATGCCGGTGGCATAGCCCGCTTCGCGCAGCCGCGACGGCAGGACAATCTCACCGTCCTTTAGTACACCGCCAACACGCGTAACGCCGACACGCTGCTGATAGCGGCCCGTCAGCAGCGCGGCGCGGGTCGGTGAGCACATCGGCCCATTGGCGTGGAAGTCGGTGAAGCGCATTCCCTCCGCCGCCATTCGGTCGATGTTTGGCGTCCGCACCTTCTTGTTCCCATAACAGCCCAGATCCCCATAGCCGAGATCGTCGGCCAGAATCAGGACGATGTTGGGAATGCGCATCGCCTCCGCGGCCAGCGTTTCTCCGTTGGTAAATGCGAGCGTGGCAAGGGAGAGTGCCGTGGCCAGATGTCGGGGGTTCATAAGAATGCGTCAGAATGATCACTCAACGGCATGCTTTGAATGCAGGTGCTCGCCTCAGCTGCCCGGCTTCATCAGGGATGAGTGGCCGACTCCAGGATCGGATCCCCGTTCTCGCGCATTTTCGCCAGGATTTTGGAATGCAGTGCCGCGACAATCCCTGCGTTTTGGGGCACTCCGATTACATTCGTGGTTTCGTCGGGATCATTTGTGAGATCAAACAACTCATCCCGGCCGGAATTGAGAAAATCGCGTACCAGTTTCCATTGAGGCGTGCGATAGCTCCGCATATGCGTGCGCGATTGGTGGTGCGTCGAGTACTCGCTGTATAGGTCGTCATCCCATGCCACTTTCTGGCCCCTGATTAGCGGCAGGGCATTGCGGCCGCGAATCACCTGATGCTTGGGAAGTTCGATCCCAGCGATGGCGCAGATTGTCGGGTACCAGTCCAGAAAGGTGATGGTGTGCGAGACCCGCGTTCCGGCTTCGATCATCCCAGGCCAGCGGATGGCTGCCGGCACGCGGAGCGAGGCGTCGTACATGTTTGGGCGCTGCCCGCGTGGAATGTTCGCGGTCGCAGTCGGAAGAGCGTCCTTCGTCAACACCCAAAGACCGTTGCCCTTATGCCAGATCCCATTGTGGCCCATGTTGTAGCCGTGGTCGCTCGTGAAGATGACTGCTGTGTTTTCACTGAGGCGCATGTCCTCGAGGGTCTTCATCAGCCGGCCGACGCTGCGGTCGACGCCACGCACGGAAGCGAGATACTCCCGGGTCATCTGCTTTACGCGGGGCGTATCGAGCCCGGGATAGTCGGGATGGGGCGGAATGATTTCGAGGTTTTCGAACGGGGCCCAGTCTTCCAAGGCGACAGGCAGCCAGCGCGTATGGGGTGCCCGGTAATGCAGGACGAGAAGAAACGGCTTGTCGGGCGGCCGATCGGAAAGGAATTCAATCGCGTAATCCGTGAGAATGTCCGTGGTCAGCCCCTCGAATTTCACGGGCTGACCGTCCTTTTCGAGCGTTGGATTGTCCGTGGACCACCCTCCTTCACGGTGTCCCATGAAGTAATTGAAACCGGTCTTCGTGGGGTAGTGGGCATCGGTCTTCCCCAAATGCCACTTCCCCACCAGCCCGGTGTGATAGCCCGCCGCCTGTAGTGCCTCGTACCACGTGACGATGTCCGGGGCGAGCCCGAGGTCGGGCTCCTTGGCCGGATGTATCCAGTCTGTGATGCCAATCTCGCTGCCGTACCGGCTCGTCGCGATTGTCGCCCTTGAGGGGCTGCACACGGGAGTCGTCGTGAAGCAGTTTGTCAGATAGGCTCCCTGCTGGAACAGCCGGTCGAGATGAGGGGTGTTTGCATGGGTCCCGTGTCCATGGGCACCGACGGCCCACGCGGCCTGATCGTCGGTCATGATGAACACGATGTTCGGCCGGCCGGCGGCGTGCGCATTAATCCAGAAGCCGGCGATTGCGCCGAGCACCCCAGTCAGAAGTGGCGAGTTCATGAGAACAGCCTTCTCATCTCAGCGTGGAGTTCCGGCAAATGCCGAGGCGTCGAGGCTCACGGTTTCGCCCGCGCGAAGGAAGCGTTGAACAATCTCGCCGCCATAGCGGATCGCTGCGGAGCCGCCGTGATCCGATCGCACGGAGGCTGTGTGCAGGCGGCCATCCTGCCATTTCAGATCGACGGTGAAGCCCCCGCGTGCACGAAGTCCGGTGACACTGCCCGTCGGCCACGCCTGTGGCAGTGCGGGCAGCAGGTGCAATTCGCCGAGATGGCTTTGCAGCAACATTTCCGCGACGCCTGCGGTGTAGCCGAAGTTGCCGTCGATTTGGAAGGGTGGATGATTGTCAAAGAGATTGGGAAGCGTGGAGTGGGAAAGCAGTGCATGCACGTTTTCGTGCGCCTTCTCACCATCGAGGAGCCGCGCCCAGAAACTGATGATCCATGCCCGGCTCCAGCCGGTATGTCCGCCACCATGGGCGAGCCGGTGTTCGATTGATTTTCTTGCCGCGGCGAACAACTCCGGCGTATCGCGCCAGTTGATCTGGCTTCCGGGATACAGTCCGAAGAGGTGGGACATGTGGCGGTGTCCGGGATGAACTTCCTTGAGTGCGTCACCCCATTCATTGACCCGCCCGTCGGGTCCGATCTCCGTGGGGGCGAGCCGGACGAGCGCCGCTTCCACGCGGCCGGTGAGTTCGTCACGAATGCCCAATTCACGTGCTGCCTCCAGCGTGTTGGTGAAAGTCTCCCAGATGATTTGCTGGTCCATGGCACAGCCCATTGACAGTGCGGCACGCTTTCCGTCCGGTGCGATGAAACCGTTTTCGGGTGAGGTGCTTGGCCCGGACACGAGAAGGCCCGTCTTCGGATGTGGGACGAGCCAGTCCAGGAAGAATTCGGAGGATTCCCGCAGGATGGGAAGCGCGCGAGTGCGCAGGAACTCGCGGTCGCCGGTGAAGCGATAATGCTCCATGAAGTGCTGGGTGGACCAGGCGAGTCCGAATACCCACATGCCGTAGCCGGGGCTTCCAAACAACATCGTGTATTGCCATGCGTCGGTTGTGTGGCCGGCGACGATGCCGCGGGCCCCCAGAGCTTTCGCGGTCCTGCGGGCGGCAGGCACCAGACCCTCGATCAATTTGAAGAATGGGTCATGGCATTCGGAGAGATTGGCGACCTCCGCCGGCCAATAGTTCATCTGAACGTTGATGTTCAGGTGATAATCGCCATTCCACGGCGCGGCGATATGGTCATTCCAGATACCCTGGAGGTTTGCCGGCATCGTGCCGGGGCGTGAACTGCTGATGAGCAGGTAGCGGCCATACTGAAATAGGAGCGCTTCCAGCCCCGGATCCCGCCCGCCGGCCTTGAGGGCCGCCAGCCGGCTGTCCGTGGGACGGGAATCCTCGGAGGAGCCGCCGAGTTCGAGATTCACCCGCCTGAAGAGCCGGCGATGTTCCTGGATCGTCTCCGATCTCAGAGCCCCGACGTCCTTCCGCGATGCCTTGTCCAAGGCGGATGCACATGCCTCCGCAAGATCGCGGGTCAGCGGACTGGCAGGATTGGCGAAATTGTAATTTGTGGCCGCCGAGATCAGCAGGGTGGCAGAGTTTGCATTTTCGACATGAATGCGATTTCCACGTGTGCGGACGGTTCCTCCCTCATTTCGGGCCAGTACGTGGGTTTCAAACCGCACGCCAAGATGTTCACCGTCCTGTTGCGCCTGCCCGCGCATCGCTAGGCTCGCGGGACCGGCGACAACCGTCTCGAAATCAACCGGGCGATCGAGCGAGACGTGAAAACTCAGCTGGCCCGGCCGGCTGGCCGTCAGATGCACCACGATGACATCGGAGGACGGGCTGACGAACACCTCGCGTTGAAAATCGACCTTGTTGCGCTTGAGACTCGTCGTCGCAATGGCGGAGTCGATGTCGAGTTCGCGGCGATAGCGAGGCGCATCGGGAGTCCCCTCGAGTTGGGGATCGTCGCGCAGTAGCGTGTAAAGTGTCGGGCCGATGAAACCAAGCCGCACGTCACCGAGCGTCTGGTGGCTTCGAGGTGCGATTCGCTGCCCGAGTGCCTTTGCCGCCACCAACTCCTGTGCTTCCGCATAACGTCCTGCGAAGAGAAGCTTGCGCGCCTCGGCAATGGCCTCCCTGGCTTCAGGGGCGTTCTGGGGCACCGGAGGGCCTGCCCAGATGCTCTCCTCGTTCAATTGAATCCGCTCTTCGACGACTCCGCCGAAAACCATGGCACCCAGACGGCCGTTGCCCACTGGCAGCGCTTCATTCCAATCCGCCGCCGGCGCGAGATAGTGCAGTTTGGTTTCGGCCGCCGCGGAGTCCGGTTTCCCTGCAATCAGGCATGCTGCCGTCCCAAGCACTGCAAGCAAAATGGATCCATTGCCTTTGAGAATTCTCATGGGATTTGCCGCGGAAGGGGAGAGATGGGGGCTGGCTGCGGTATCGAACGGTAAGCGAAAAGATGGGTGGCCAGGATCGGTGCATGTGTGACGGACTTGGAACGTGTCCGCGTTTTGGCTGGCCTTGGGTGCTTCAGGAAGAGCCGGAGGGAGAAATTCCGGGTGCAGTTTCGGGCACGCTCAACCACTTTCGCTTGTTATGGTAACAGCACCCTTGGGCGGACCATCCGTGCGACAGAGGTTGCAGGAGCTGTGCCGGTGATCCCCTTGCAAGGCAGCGGGCAGGGATCGTTCAGAAATCAAATGCGCGTCGGTAAACATCATGCCTTCAGCCGCCATTCGATCCGTATTGGGCGTGGCAATCTTCCCTTCGGGATTGAAGCAGCGTGGATCCCCGTACCCAAGGTCGTCAGCGAGGATATAGACAATGTTCGGATACGAAGCGGCAGCGAATGTACATGTCCCGGGTTAGACCGCGAGATCGAGGACGAGATCCATGCGGCGCGCGACGTCGGCGAGGTAGTCCCAGTCTCCACGCCGGAGTTCGGCAGCGGCCCAGCCGGTGAACGCAATCCGGCCCAATTCGGCCCGCACCCTGGTCCAGTTGACGCTCCCTTCCCCCAGCGGTGCCGAAAACCCCTTTGGCATCCCCTCCTTCATCGCTTTCTCGACGTGAAATTCCTTGATGTCGAGCTTCTGGATGCGCCGGCCCAGTAGCTGGATCCAGTGCTCTGCGATGCCGCTCGGCGGCAGGCAGTTTCCGGTGTCGAAATGTACCTGGACCCACGGGCTGCCGATTTCGTCTATGTACCGTTGCAGATCAAACGGACTGATGAGAAACGTCCTCCAGACATTCTCCACGAGAATCTTGATCCTGTGTTTCTCGGCCGTCGGAATGGCGGCGCGAATCTGGTCCTGGGTAATATTCCAGGATTCCAGAATCGGCCGGTCCGGGGGGTAGCTCGCCGTCACGAGCGTGGAGTCACCGCCCAGATCGCGCGTCAATTCGATGCCGTGCGGCAACTCTGCCAGGTTCCCGGCGGTTACCGTGCCGTCAATGGTGAGTCCGCTGGCTTGGCTCGCTTTTACCCAAGCCTCCACGTTGGTGACTTCTGCAAGCGACGGCTCCACTCCGTCAAAGCCGCTCTCTCGCAGTTTTCCGAAGGTGTCCGCCAGTGGCAGCGACCGATCGGCCACCATTCCCCATTTCAGCGATTTCCTAATCCTGCCCTTGAATTGCCCTCTGGCGGTGTCGGCAGGTGTGCTTGCTTTCGGCGCAGCCGCGGCCGAAAGAGGCAAGGTCGAAGCAAGGGCCGAACCAAAGGCCAGGCTGGCGGACGCCTTCAGGAAGTTTCGTCGAAACATGGCTGGGGATGGTTGATGGCTCAATTGTGCAGGAAGTTCGAATTTGCAGAAATATCACGTGGGCTCGATCAGGTTGCAGATTGTTCACGGCCTGCCGTTTTCGGGAAGCGGGATGACTCCCCGCACTGACATTTCCGTTTCAGTTGGAAAGTCCTGCGGGATCGGCAGGGAAACGGGTCGGTTGGCCAGCCACTGCAGGGCGCGAATCATGAGCGTCTGCACGGCGGCGCAGCGCATGCGCTCCGGTTGCGTGTCATCCTTCCAGACATGTCCGTAAGTGGCCGTGTAGACCCGCCCCCGGCCATAGGAAACGGTCCATTCGATTGGCCACCGCATTTGCGTTCGCGCCTCGAAGGCGTAGGAGAGCACCTCGACATTTTCCGCCGGCCCGCGTGCATGGTGGTAGATCTCGATGTCCGGAGTCTTCCATCGACGTGGCATGCCCCGGTGAATCGGATGATCGCCCAGTCGGGTTATCACCGCGTCGACCCGGGGCCCGTGACTGGTCTTCAATCCCTCGCCGGAGGGAATGCGCACGATCCTTTCGTTCTCGTCGATCGCAATGGCCACGCCTTGATCCGCCAGACGCCAGCCCAGGCCTATGATGCGGTTGTAGGCATCCCAGTGAGGAAAGGCATTGTTGGCGGAATGGTAGATGAAGGCTCCGCCGCCGCCACGAATGTAGTCCTCGAAGTCCTGTTGGACCTGCGCCGGCCATGAAGGACGTCCGCCGATGTCATTGCAGGTTTGGATGACGACATCGTAGTCGGAAAAACGGGGTCGCCATTGCTCCCAGCCCGGAGCGTCGGCCGTTGCCGGGGAAGTCGAAATGGCCACCTTGAACAGCCCCGTGGGTTCAATAATGCCGCGAATCAAGGCCGTGTTGAGTATCCAGTTGTGATTGCTGAATCCATCGACGATCAAGACCGTGATCTTCGGCTCCCGGAGCTCACTTGTCCTTTGGCCAGCATCATCGGGATGAGGCGCGATCCGGCTTTCGCCCCAGGCCAGACGGACGCAGCTTGGACCAAGCATGAACAGAAAGCTGACCAAGATGGAAACACGGACGAAATCTCGTCGTGGCTGCAGATTTGCGTCCGGCATGGCGCTCATCAAGGGCAGGTTTGCGCTGCTACCGTTCTCCGCCAAATGAGGCGGTGCGTCCAATGGTATCGATGACACCATCGTACCCCGGCCCCCCGGCACCAACATAACCGTCGCTGCGGCCGGTGATGTCTCGACTGACCCAAAAAGCGTAAAGGGAGCCGTCAGTCAGTTCAAAGCGGAGCCGGACGGGCCTGCCGCGCAGTGTGGCAAGGTCCGATCCACCTTTCCAGCTTATCGGCTCAAGGGTGCTGTCCCCGGAGAAAGGAATACTATTGGCCAGGGTGAATGGAGCGATGGGCCGCCCGCGCTCGTCCAACACTTCGGCTCGCAAGTTTCCATGGGGCACATCCGCATTCACAAAAAGATGCCGGCCGCTGAACGTCACCCGGCGTGTGGTGAGAGTGCCGCCTTTGGACCCTGCCTCCATTGAGGCGAAGCCGTCACGCCTGATGTATGCCAGCCCAATGCTCGCACCGTTGTACATCCCGCGCCTGCCATCCGGCGCCATCCCGGAGAAACCCGTGTAGGGGAAGACGAGTTTGTCGCCGAATGTCGCGAAGACGCCCGTGGTGCCATGCAAGTAGGCTCGGTCCCAGTCGCCGTCCTGACGCGTTCCCGCCAGAAAGGGCTTCCTGACAGGGCGATGCCAGTGGAATCCGTCGCGACTGAAACCGAGTTCAAGATCGATTAATTTTGGAAACCCTCCCTTTGCACAAATGCTGTTGTCCGGTCCGCGATGAATATAGTGCAGGCCGACCATGAGGCTTTCGTAGGCCACCGCATTCAAGCTGTAGAGCTGGCAACCGTGAGCATGCGCGGCCTGATGATAACTGCCCTCCGGCTCCGGTTCGTCCAGCCGGTCGGCGCCTGTCCAGTAGACGGCATTGTTCCAATTGGCTTTCAGGAAGTCCGCGTGTTCGAAATAGAGCCGGATCCGGCCCCGCGGGTCCGCTGGTGACGAAGCATCGGGTTGGTGGGAGGTTCGGATACTGAATACCCAAACCCGGCGGAATGGATTGTGGAAGAAGGAGGAAAAATCTCCGCGCCATCTGCCAACTGGGACGGCTTCGGACCACTTGAGTCCGTCGGCCGAAGTGTATAGGAAGTGTCCCAGTGCGGGAAGATCAGGATTGTCCGCTCGCAGAGGATGATGCGGTCCGCGGTGAGCCTCGAGATATTTTAGACGCTCGTCAGGACGGGATGCATCCAAATCCAGCCAAATCGAATTGTCGTCAACGACTCGTGCCAGCAAGACGTTGCCTCTCCCGGACGACAGCTCCGGTCGAGTCCAATGGAGCAGGTCCCTGCTGGTGGCCAACGCAAGTGGGCCTCGCCGGCCGTCCCTGTAGAACATTTTGAACAACTGGACCTGTGGGTCAAAAAAGAGACCGCCATGCCCCAGCCAAAGCACCCCGTCGCGGTTGGATTCGCCCTCTACTGTTGAAGTGAGTACCGGATTCCCTTCATATCGCTTGGCGGCGTGGTAGGTTCGCCGGAGGTTGGTGGATTCAATGAGAAAGTCGTCCAAAAACAATTGCCGCCCGACATCGATCGGAATCACATCCGGGGGATTATCAAGGTAGGGCACCGGCATTGGCTCCATCGATTCCGGTCGCAGGTGCACCGGCGGCCATGTTGCGGGAAGCCGGATTCCGTTATAGAGCAACTCACCCCGGTTTTCACGCCATGGTCCCCGTTGCACTTTCGGTTGTTCGGCCGACAGGAGTACGGAAGTGAAGGCATCGACATTACCTGCGCTGACGCATACCACGCTCTTCATGAGTGCGGTAAGAAAGCGTCGGCGGGCAATTTCGGTTGAGTTTGCTGCCGCCATCATTTCGGGGGTGCAGCAGGGCATCAGTTCCGGGCCTTCGAGGACAACATTTTCCCGCTGTTATGCTAACACGCACATTCCACGCGTGATGTCGGATACGGCCGCGCTCTGATTGCGTTCGCGAACGCCCATGGGCGAGCGCTGGTTTGCTCCGGGCTGACATTCGACCAATGGCGGAAGGTGTTATCATAACACCACGTGGAAATTGCCGCCCTGGAATCGGATTGCGTGACTGAATTCACCGGCCTTCTGCTCTCATTCTGCAGAAACCCAACCCAGTCCGATGCCTTCATGCCAATGAGCTTCTTGCAGATATCATATCGAGTCATTCCGGGCGCTCTGATTGCCCTTTTTGCCATGAGCGGCAATGCGGTTGCCGCAGAGGCATCGATTCTGAGCCCGCCGCAGCACGTGGGCGCGCCGCGCGGCGAGCACGCGGTCACCAACCGGGCGTTCCAGGGCATACCGAGCCTTGCTGTGGCTCCGGGAGGACGCATTTGGGCAACTTGGTATGCGGGTGTGACGCCGGGCGAGGACCACAACAACCATGTGGTGATGAGCACAAGCGGTGATGGTGGTGCATCATGGGAGGAGGTGCTGGTCATCGATCCCGATGCAGGGGGACCCCTGCGCGCATTTGATCCTGAGTTGTGGCTCGCACCCGACGGTCGACTGTTTGCCTTTTGGGCGCAGTCTCAGGGGCACGATGGATCGGTTGCCGGCGTTTGGTGTGTCACGACGGATAAGCCGGATTCCAACCGGCCCAAGTGGAGTGCGCCGCGGCGACTCACAGATGGCATCATGATGTGCAAACCAGTCGTGCTGTCCTCCGGCGAATGGGTGCTTCCCGCATCCACCTGGCGCAAGACCGACCAAAGCGCCCGGATGGTGGTATCGACTGACAAGGGGAAAACTTGGACTGTCCGCGGTGCCTGCAATGTGCCGGTCAAGGACAGGGCGTTCGACGAGCATATGTTCATCGAACGGCGTGACGGCTCCCTCTGGATGCTCGCCCGCGCGAAGTATGGAATTGGGGAAAGCGTTTCCACGGACCGTGGCAGGACGTGGCCTGAATTGAAGCCGTCTGCCATTCCTCACCCCAGCGCGCGATTTTTCATCACCCGGCTGAATTCGGGGAACCTCCTGCTTGTGAAACATGGGCCGATGGACACCAGGACGGCTCGTTCACACCTGACCGCGTTTGTGTCCAAGGATGATGGGCGCACATGGGGCGGCGGGCTGCTCCTGGATGAGCGGACGGGAGTCTCCTATCCCGATGGGCAGCAGACGCCGGATGGCCTGATCCGGATCATTTATGACTTCAGCCGTACCGGTACGCGGCACATCCTGATGGCCACATTCCGGGAGGAAGACGTCGCGGCCGGCAAAGCGGCGAGCAGTGGCGTACGGCTACGCCAGCTCGTGAGTGAGGCATCTGGCGGTCAGCCACGGGCGCCCAAAGCAGCAAAGCCCGCAGGACCTCCTGGCAAAGGTGGAAGTGATCCAAAGCGCAAGTAGCGCCATCCGATCTCCGCACCGTAACAATGTGCGTGACAAACGGCTGTGACACATCGATCTGGGTCGCCACGCATCGGGAGTTGAAACCTTTTGAAACAATGAGACAGACGGCATGACCGTCGGCTGGGCTGAAAAGGCCGGCACTTGGTGGACCCGGTAGCCGAACCTTATTGTTATGACTGACCATCGATCATTTTCATCGAATCGCTCCCCAGAGCCTCCCGCGAGTCCCGCCCCATTTGTCTCATCTCCAACCCCGGAAAACATGATGCACCGCCGTAATTTTCTCGCGAACGCAGCCACTCTTGGCGCGGGCCTCGTAATTCTGCCCACGGGCACGCTGTTTGGCAGGAATACACCCAACCAGAGGCTCAACATCGCGCTCATTGGCGCTTATGGCCGGGCGAAGGCCCACTACGAGGGCCTGAAAACGGAAAATGTCGTCGCGATCTGCGATGTGGATGCGAATCACATCGCGTTCGCCCTTGAGCAATTTCCCCGGGCTGAGGCTTATGTGGACTGGCGAAAATGCCTTGAGCGCAAGGATCTCGACGCGGTCGTCATCTGCACTCCCGACCACACACACGCTTTCATCGCCATGTGGGCCATGAATCGCGGTCTGCACGTTTATTGTGAGAAACCCATAGCCAATACGGTCGAACACGCCCGTCTCCTGCGCGAAACCTACCTGAAGAAGCGCGACAGGATTGCGACACAAGCGGGAACCCAGCGGCATGCGCTGCCCAATTTCGCCCGCGTGCGTGAACTCATCCGTGATGGGGCCATCGGAGAGCTGAGTGCCGCCTATGCCTGGGGTAATCGCCAGCTTCACCGCTCCGGTTACCTGCCTGCGGAGGGCACTCCTCCCTCCACGCTCAACTATGATCTATGGCTCGGTCCGTCACCCTTCCATCCGTACAACCCGGGGTACTTTGTCGGGCGGCCGGGCTCAAATTGCCTGTCATGGAACATGTATTGGGATTTTGGCACGGGTCAGGTGGGTGATATGGGCAACCATACCATGGATCTGGTGTGGAATGCCATCGACGCGCATCACCCCGCCTCCGCCCAGGCTGCTGGCGATCCATTCAACCCGGAGGTCACGCCCGTCAAGCTCACCGCTCATTTCGAACACCCGGCGAACGACTGGCGCCCCGCGATTAGAGTAAGCTGGTATCAAGGTGGGGCAATGCCCGCATCACCGCGCCCTTACATCGACCTATCGAAAATCGCCCATGGGGCCATGTTCAAAGGCAGCAAGGGTTTCCTTATTGCCGATTTCCAGACCCGCCTGATCGTTCCCCATGGCAATAATGCCGACCTGACGTATTATCATTCACGGAAGGCCGAAGACGTAACCCCTGACAGCGGTGATTTTCAGAAAGAGTGGATCAACGCCTGCAAGGGTGATCTGCGTACGTCGTGCAATTTTGACTACAACGGCCTGATGACCGAGCAGATGGCCCTCGGGCTCGCTGCTTACCGCGCCGGAGAAGCCAGGATCGATTACGATGGCAGGACAGGTCGCATCACCAACAACGAGGCCGCCAATGCCCATTTGAGCCGCGCCCACCGCAAGGGCTGGGTCATCGACGGATAGTGAATCGCCCGCGGGATGCAGGCGAGGTGCATGAGAGCGGTTTGATATCGGATTCAGCCCCGGCTTCCGTCCACGGCCTGCCACGCTCCTGACGCACGCATCACAGCTTCGTGCACGGCGATGTCATGGGCGGCGTCCCAGGCGAGGAGCTTTTCGCCCCGGACAACCCTGGCGAGATCCAGAAATTCGCCATCGTAGCGACCGCCGGCGCGGGGAAACTGGACCATCTGCGTGCCCTTCTTGAAATCCTCCCGGGCGGCGGCGAGCGACAGTTTCACATTTCCGGACTCCATCGGGGAGATCTCGAAAGTTCCCCCTGTCCCCGTGACGCTGAAGCGACGGCGCGGGCCACCAAAAGGATCGGCGAAATTGGTCCTTACCACTGCCGTAGCCTTGGGATACCTGAAGACGGCCAGTTGGTTGTCCTTGGTGCCGTCGTCGCGGGTGGGTGTTTCAAAGGAGGTCACGGAGTCTGGTGCGCCGAGCAGGGTGACGATTGCATCGATGATGTGGCACCCGAGTTCGAACATACCACCCCCGGGAAGGACTCCGATCTCCCTCCGCAGAGTTTCGCCCGCGAGCTTTCCCATCTCTGCATCGACTTGCATTATTTCCCCAAGCCAACCCTCCCGCACGGCGCGGAAGAGCGTTTCAAATGCGGGATTATACCTGAGCATGTATCCCATCTGTACCGTCAGCCCCCGCCGTTCCGCCTCGAGGCGCATCGCCTTGAAATCCGCATGGATAAGCGCCCCGGGCTTGTCCAGGTGAATGTGCTTCCCCGCGCGAATGGCCCGGAGGGCCGTTTCGCAGGAGTCCTCGATGCGTGTTTCGACCGCGACCGCCTTGACATCTCGCATTCCCAGCAGGGCTGCTTCGGAGAGCAGCGGCAGTCCCTGGAAGGCGCGTGATTTGGCCAGCCCGGCCTGGAGTTCCAAATCCGGTTCGACGAGGCCAACGACATCCCAATGTGCGGCGGGATCCCGCATGGCCAGCATCTTTCCCGCGGCGTGCGGATGCGCTGTTCCGATCTGCCCAATCTGCGGTCGGGGCACGGCGGCGGCCGACAGCGAGCGAACGGCCAGGGCTGAGGCCGCGGCGACGAGAAAGCTACGGCGGGTCACCGGTGTCGAAGGGAGAATGTCCATGGATCCAATCGATCATGTGGCTGGGGCTTGTCCGTGCAGGCCGCAATGGTGCCCATTGAGCCCGTGCGGAGCGTGAGGAGTTGGAGGTGTGGGATGTGCTCAACCATGGGGGCAATTCTCACAACCTCACTCATGGCTGCAGCATTGCTTCAATGTGGGCGAGTGCGTTCCTGTGTTATGATAACAGCGTGTGCCCCGGCATGGTATCATAACATTTGGCCACGATTGCCGCCGGCCGAAGTGAGTGAGAACAGGGTGGCCGTCCGATTTGGCACCGCCGGTGCATCCTGCGCTTTTCCGCGATCCCAATGAAACCTCCCGCCGTGAAGATGCGCTCCATCCCACCTGTCACTCCGGACTCGATGTATCTTTCCCCAAGCAACCGCGTGCTCGCAGCAACTGCGATTGCCCTCTTTCTTGGAATTGGGCAGGCCGGACTGCCAGGCGCGCAGTCGTTGTCGGACGCAGAGCGTGCCGAGCAGTTCAGCCGTGCAACCGCGTTGACCCCGACGCCTGAGATCAAAGTATTATTGGAGCTTGGGGTGACTCCTCTCACGCCCCCGACCATCCGACTCAATCCCCCAACGAAGTACTGGCCTCGGATGCGCATGTGGCAGGGAATTCCCAGCCTTGAACGTTCCCCTGGCGGGCGCCTGTGGGCGACATGGTATGCAGGGCCCATCTCCGAGGGGCGGGAAGGTAACTTCGCCGTCCTTGTGACAAGCAGCGATGACGGCCGGACCTGGACGAATCCCGTTGCAGTGTTCGATCCGTCGCTCTTCGGCAACGGGAACCGGGATGGCGCAATCGATGCGCATCTCTGGATTGATCCTGCGGGAAGGCTCTGGTGGTTCGTGAATCGCAGCCTGCCGCTGGGGGACCCGTTGAAGACAAGGAGCCTGTGGGCGTTTCGCGCGGAGAATTGCGAGGATGCCGGCACGGAGTGGCACCATCCGGTGTTTGTCGGATACGGGACGGGACTCAACAAGCCGGCGGTGCTGTCCAACGGCGACTGGCTGCGACCGGTCGATCTGTTCCTTCCTCAGGAACCGCAGCGCACGCATTACTATCTCTCGCGAGACCAGGGCCGTTCGTATGAATTTCTGTCGAGCGTAGCGATCAACAAGGTCTCGTACGCAGAGCACATGACGGTTGAACGCATGGACGGAAGCCTGTGGATGCTCGCGCGGACTACATATGGAATTGCGCAGCTCGATTCGTTCGACCGTGGCGTCACCTGGGTGAACGACAGGCCGTTTACGACCGGCCGCGGAGTGAATACCAGGTTCTTCGTCCGGCGGCTGAAGTCCGGTGCAATCCTGATGATTTACAACGATGCACGGTCGCGCAGCCGGATGACGGCCCAACTGTCGCTGGACGACGGCAGGACGTGGCCGTACCAGTTGCTGCTGGATGAACGCGAACAGGTCAGCTATCCGGACGGTGTAGAGGGGAGCAATGGGTTTCTGTATATCGCCTACGATCGGGGCCGGTACATGAAGGATCAGCAGGAACTCCTGTTCGCAAAATTCACCGAGGAGGACATCCGCGCCGGGAGGCTGATCAATCCGGAGAGCCGGCTGAAACAGATGATCAATCGGCTCTCCGATTTCGATGGTGGCGTGCACTTCGATCGCGAAAACCACAAATGGCGCATGGAGTACGAAACCACGCTTGGGCTGAAGTGACGGATCGTGGGCGCCTGCCGGAGACAACAATGAAATCCAAGGACATCCTCCTCATCGCAAATGGCGATCTTCGCCAGGCCGCAAACGAGACCTGCTGGCCGGCCCAGCTGGCGATGGAGCAGGCGCTTGCCGCTGCCGTGGCGAGGCTGGGCTTCACACTGGTTCGCGCGCATCGGTACGACCGTGCGTTGAAACACGGGTTCATCGGATCGCAAAAGGAGGGAATGGCGGTATTTGCCGGAATCGACCGTCGCATCCCGCTCATTGTCGCCGAGTCCGTGTGGCAATATTCCCACCACATCCTGCCCGGCTTGATTTCCCACGAGGCGCCGATTCTCACCGTTGCGAACTGGAGCGGCAGGTGGCCGGGGCTCGTCGGCATGCTGAATCTCAACGGCTCCCTGACCAAGGCCGGGGTGAAGTACTCGACCCTGTGGAGCGAGGATTTCAGCGACAAGTATTTCATGGACGGGTTGTCGAGCTGGCTGAAGTCGGGCGTGACCAAACACCGCACGGCCCACGTGAAGCCGCTCGGCCGGGCAAAAATGCCCGCCAAGGCAGGGAGTGTCGCCCGCCGGATCGCGGCGGAGCTTCGCGTCCGCAAATCGATCATGGGCGTGTTCGACGAGGGATGCATGGGCATGTTCAACGCCATCATCCCGGACGAGCTGCTCTTTCCGACCGGCGTGTACAAGGAGCGGCTTTCGCAGTCCGCGCTCTTTTATGAGGCAAGCCGGGTCGGCGAAGCCGAGGCCCGCGCGGTCTACGACTGGTTGCTGCTGAGGGGCATGACCTTCCATCTCGGCACCGACGAGGCCACTGAGCTCACCGAGGCGCAGGTGCTCGGCCAATGCAGGATGTATATGGCCGCGCTGCGCATCGCGGACGAGTTCGGCTGCGAGGCGATCGGCATCCAGTACCAGCAGGGGTTGAAGGATCTGTTGCCCGCAAGCGATCTCGTCGAAGGGCTCCTGAACAACAGCGATCGGCCTCCCGTGAAGAACGCAGCAGGCAGGACAATTCGTGCCGGCCGGCCGTTGACGCATTTCAACGAAGTCGACGAATGCGCCGGACTGGACGGCATCTTCACCCAGCGTGTTCACGCGGCATTGGGCCAGCCGGTCGAAAACACCTTGCACGATCTCAGATGGGGAGACTGGGACAGGAGCGGAACCACCGGCGAGTATGTGTGGGTTTTCCTGATCTCAGGCGGCACGCCCCCGGCGCACCACATTGGGGGCTACCGGGGCACGGATTCCCTCCGCCAGCCGCCCATGTATTTTCGGCTTGGCGGGGGCACCTGCCGCGGTGTCGCCAAGCCCGGTGAAATCGTGTGGAGCCGCATCTTCGTCCAGGCGGGCAAACTGAAGATGGACCTTGGCCGGGCGAAAGTCATCCGCCTTCCTGCGGCCGAGACCGAGCGCCGCTGGAGGGAAACAACGCCTCAATGGCCCATCATGCACGCGGTCACGTATGGCGTGACCCGCGACCAGATGATGGCCCGGCACAAGGCAAACCACGTCCAGGTCGCCTATGCGAAGTCGGCGCGCGACGCGGATCTTGCACTCTATACCAAGGCCGCGCTCGCAGCCGAACTGGGCCTCGAGGTCAGCCTCTGCGGCACGAAGGCCGATGGCTCGGGTTTCTGATGGTCGCTCTTTACGGGTTCATGGCGCACCACTTGCCCCGAATGCGGCTTCCTTCGACCGGATGGTTGGTGCACGGGAAACCGCATGGCGGCGCCGCTGACCTCACCGGCCGAGCGCGGTGAGGATCACCGGCTCGAACACGTCGGCCTGGCGCACGAAACCAAGATCATTCGGGTGTGAGCCATCGGTGGCGCCCTCACCGTCGTCGCCCAGGAGATCGTCGCCACGGATATAGTACAGCCGCGCCATGCCCTGTGCCTGCAGCGCTTCGAAGCATGTGCGCAACGCCGCGTGATTGGCGGTATGGTGGTCGTTCCGCTGCGGGAGGATCCATGAGTTCGTGTTGCGGCGGTCCTCGACCAGTACGATCGGTGTCTCCGGGTGCGCCGCCCGCAATTGCCGGACGAGGGGAGGGCACTTTTCCCGGACCTGTTGCGCATTCATGTTGGGCAGGCAGTCGATCACGAACACTGCGGCATCAATCCTGGCGAGCAAATCTCCAACCTCGGGGTCCATCCGCCCATTGCCGGAGAATCCCAGGTTGATGACCGGAAGGTCGATTCGCCTGCCGAGGATCGCGGTGTGTACCATTCCGGGGCGTGAGGCACTTGCCCCATGCGTGATGGATGTTCCGTAAAACACGAGCGGTTTCTCGTCGCGCGGAGGCAGCGGCTCGAATTTTGCCTCCGGCGGCACGCCGAGGGAGAGGTTTTCAACACCATTCCACAGCGGGAGGTACGCGGCGTATTCGCGCAGACCCGGCGCCAGGCCGTGGATGATTTGCTGGCGCACCACCTTGCCGGTGGGTCGCGTGACACCCACCCACCGCCATTTCCCCGCGTCATCGCGGGCATAAAGATCGATGCCGCTGGCGCCGATCGCAGTCATGTTCGGACCGGCCAGCCGTTCTTTCAGAAGCTCATAGCTGGCCCATATCGTCGACGCATCCGTTCGGAACCGCACGAGCATTCCCGCGCTGTCACGACTGAGGTTCCAAACAGCGGGCCTGACGCTCCCATCCGCAATTGCCGGCAGGCGATCGAACCACCGCTTCCGCTCCATGTCACCCAGGGCGCGCCCCTCGACACCCCAGGTTGTCACGTCGTGCCATTGCAGCTGGGGCTCGACGGAACGGGGCGCCTTGGAAGGTTCTGCCGCGGGAGCCGCAGGAAGAGGCGATTGCGCCTGCGCCGTGATGGCCAGGGAGAGGATCAGGGTGAGGTGGGGGATGGGGATTCGAGGCATGGGGTGACAATGGTCGTGGAAGGTTGTGTTTGAGATCGGAGCTGCCCATGGCCCGCCTACGGGGTGTGGAAGACTTCGCTCGCGTCGGCCCAGATGGTGCCCCTAGCCGCGGCGTCCGGAAGGGGAATCTGGCAGGGATCGGTTTCCCGCCACCAGCGCTGCGTCTCAGGATCGTCTGCCATTTGTTTCATGTCTCCTTCGAAATCCTCCCCCACATATTCGAAATAGGAAAACAGGCAGAGCCTCCCCTCGATCTCCTTCACCGCGATCGAGTAGTTGCGGATTTTGGCACGCTCGATTGCCCGTATTACGCCCGGCCAGGGGGCGGCATGAAGCCCGATATAGTAATCGGCCTTTTCCGGCCGGAGGCCGGTCACGGAGTGGAAGCGCTGCGGTTTGGGAACGGGATTGTTCATGGGTTCTTTTTCACAACGCGCAGGGTCCGGCCGCGATTCCAGTGGCCACGGGTGGTGTGGGTGACGGGATGCCTGGGGATTCCGGTCTCGTTGCGCTCCAGCTGGCTGATCAACTGATCCATGGCCACCCTGCCCATCCATTCACCGTCCTGCAGGATGCCGCTGAGCCAGTCACCCGGCTTCGGAACCATCAATGCCACAATCCCGAGATCCCGCGGGATCCTCCGGCCCGTCGCGCGGACCAGTTCGAGCAGCCGGCCATGGACGGGACCAATCAGGACGTCGGGCTTTTCGGTGTCGAGCCAGCGGGCGACATTGTCGGCGGTCCATTCAGGCGCGAACAGTGGTTTTGCCGGGCGCAGGCCGTGCCGGGCAGCGGCGACGCGGAAGGCGGCCTCCCAGCGGTACTCGAGCCGGTGAAGTGTGACCGTGCGCACGGCGAGGCCCGGCCGCCGGTAGCCCAGATTCGCACATTCCTGAATCGCAAGGAGCATCGACTGATAATAATCGGTGGCCACGCGGTTGAACTGGCTCGTGACGGGGGTGATGCCGAGCACCACGACGGAAAACTCCAGCCAGGTAAGATCGATGGGGGTGCGGTCGTCCGGCACCGGTGCGAGCAGGAGACCGCGGATTCCTCGCGCCAGCAGCATCCGGCTGAAGCGAAGATTGCTCATGCCATCCTGGAAGAGCCAAAAATGTTCGAGTTGATAATTGCGTTCGGTGGCGCGAGCCATGGCGCCCTGGAACATTTGCCGAAATATGGGGGATGGATGCCTGCTCCATCCATCGGGGGTGGGAAAGGCGGACACGAAGGCGAGGGTGACACCTTTCAACGGCGCCGTATGCTGGCGCCGGCTGCGCATCAATGCGGACACCAGCGGATTGGGCCTGTAGTCGAGCTTCTTGCATGCTGCCAGGATGCGCTCGCGTGTTGATGGCGAGACGTCGCGCTTGCCCGACAGGCACTTGGAAACGGTTGCGATCGACACCTTCGTGTGCCGGGCGATGTCCCGCATGTTGATCAACGTTTCCATCGCGACTGGACTCAATGATCGAGAGCCGGCGGGTCGGTGCAAATGCATTCTGAAGCAGATGTAGCGGGATTTCGGCGTGTCGGAGAGGTGCAGGCGGGTGCGGTCAGGTGCCCATCAAGGCGCGAGAGGTGCCGGCGCGGCGTAACGATTTACGGATAGAATGACTTTGCCGGAGCGCGGGCTTGGATACGAAGGGGAGGTAATTTCCTGACGTTACTCCATCGGGGCCGTTCCGTTGCCTGCAAGGCATCACGTGGCGCCGAACTCCGCGAACAACGAACTTTCCTCAAATCATGCGTCCAGCCATTCCCGACTCCATGCGCAGTCCACAGCCGTTCCTCGGTACGTGGCTGTCCATCGGTTCGCCAATCATCGCGGAAATCGCCGCGATATCCGGCTTCGACTGGCTGCTGATTGACCTTGAGCATGGTGCGACATCCGAGGCGACGCTGATGTGCAATCTGCAGGCAATTGGCGGTCATGGCGCGAAAACGATCGTGCGCGTCGGCACGCCGCATCCGGAACTTATCCTGCGGGTGCTTGATTGGGGAAGTTCGGGCATCATGGTGCCGCATGTCGAATCCGCGGAGGGGGCGCGGCAATGCGTGCAGGCGATGCGTTACCCGCCGCGCGGAATGCGGGGCGTGTCACGCTCTGCCCGAGCCTACAACTATGGGATGCGGCCCATGAGCGAAGTCACGCAGCCGTTTTTTCTGGCTCAGATTGAATCCTTGATCGGAGTCGAGCAGGTTGAAGCCATAGCTGCTGTCGAAGGGGTCGACGTCCTCTTTGTCGGTCCTGCGGACTTGAATCACGACTTATCTGCGCAGGGCAACGGCCAGACTCCGACCTATGAGGAGTGCCTTCTGCGAATTGCAAAGGCAGCCAGGGCAGTCGGCAAGCCGTCGGGGATCCTGCTTCGCAATCTCGACGACCTGCCGCGATTGCACGCGCTGGGCTTCACGCATTTCGCAATTGATTCGGACGTGGGAATTCTCCGCAGCCAGTTTCAGAACATCCTCTCACGTGCGCGGAAGGCATCCGGTCTTCCGGCATTGCGCAACAGCTCCGCGTGACGGGCGGGGACGGGAAGCAGTCACCGTGCCCGAAGGGTGAAACCAGGGGCGGGCCCGAGCGTGAATCAAGGTTTGCCGGTGGCGAACGACGCCGCTTCAATTGTCACGGGATCGCCGGCCGGCAGGTTGCGTCGAATCACGCGACCGTCGTATCGTAGGGAAGCCACGATTTCACGGTCGGCGCGCAATACGGCACTTGCCAGCCGCCCGTCTTGCCACGCGAGGTCGACCGTGACGCCACCGCGAGTGCGGAGTCCGGTGACACTGCCGTTGGACCATGCGGCGGGCAGGGCGGGCAGGAGATGCAGTTCGCCGAGGTGGCTTTGCAGCAGCATCTCGGTGACCCCGGCGGTGTAGCCGAAATTGCCGTCGATCTGGAAGGGAGGATGATTGTCGAAGAGGTTGGCCAGGGTCGAGTGGGCGAGAAGGGCGCGGACATTTTCGTGCGCCTTGTCCCCGTCGAGCAGTCGCGCCCAGAAGGCGATGATCCACGCGCGGCTCCAGCCGGTGTGGCCGCCGCCGTTGGCGAGGCGGAATTCGAGTGACTTGCGCGCAGCCTGGAACAATTCCGGCGTGTCGCGCCAGTTGATCTGCCGGCCGGGAAACAACGCGAAGAGGTGCGAAACGTGCCGGTGTCCGGGCGCTTTCTCCTTCAGATTGTCTCCCCACTCCTCGATCCGGCCATCGTTTCCGATACGCGTCGGCGCGAGGCGTCTGAGCGCGACCTCCACCCGGCTGGTGAACGCGTCGCGAATTTCCAATTCACGGGCGGCCTCCAGGGTGTTGGTGAACGTTTCCCAGATGATCTGTTGGTCCATCGCGCAGCCCATCGACAATGCGGCCGTTGTGCCGTCGGGCGCGATGAAGCTGTTTTCCGGCGACGTGCTCGGTCCGGAGACCAGCAAGCCGGTCTTCGGATGCGGAACGAGCCAGTCGAGAAAGAACTCGGAGGCGCCGCGCAACAGGGGAAACGCCCGATCCCGCAGGAAGCCGCGATCCCCGGAGAAGCGGTAGTGTTCCATGAAATGCTGCGTGCTCCAGGCGAAGCCCATCACCCACATGCCCCAGCCGGGTTGGCCGTACGGTGCGGTGAACAGCCATACATCGGTTGCGAGTCCGGCGGCCATGCCGCCGGCGCCGAGATTCGCGGCGGTCTTTCGGGCGGCGGGCACCAGCCCTTCGATCAATCTGAAGAACGGATCGTGACACTCGGACAGGTTGGCCACCTCGACCGGCCAATAGTTCATCTGCGCATTGATATTCAAATGGTAGTCCGCGCTCCACGGAGCCAGGAGATGGTTATTCCAGATGCCCTGAAGGTTGGCGGGCAGGTTGCCCGGGCGGGAGCTGCAGAGGAGCAGGTAGCGGCCATATTGAAACAAGAGCGCCTCCAACCCCGGATCCTGGGATCCTTGGCGGAGCGCCGCCAGCCTCTCGTCCGTCGGCAGCCGTGCGGCCGCGGTGTCTCCCAAATCCAGTTTCATGCGGCGAAAGAGCCGGCGGTGCTCCTCGATGGACGCAGTGCGCAATTCGTCGACCGATTGCCGCGCGGCCCGTTCCAGCGCCTCTGCGCAGGCGCGACCGAGGTCACGGGTGAGCGGTCGGAACGGATCCGCCAGATTGTAGTCCGTGGCGGCCGCAAGCAGCAGGGTCGCCGAGTCGGCGTTTTCCACATGGATTCGTCCCGCGCGGGTTCGGACGGTCCCACCCTGGCTCCGAGCCAGAACCCGCGTTTCGTAACGCACTCCCAGATGCTCGCCGTCGTGCTGGGCCTGACCGCGCATGGCCAGGGTGGCGGGGCCGACCGCCGCAGTTTCGAAGTCCATCGGCCGATCCAGTGTGACATGGAATGAGAGCTGACCGGGCCGGCTGGCCGTCAGGTGCACCACAATGACATCGGCGACAGGGCTGACGAACACCTCGCGCCGAAAGTCGATTCTGTTTCGCCGATACGTCGTAGTGGCGACAGCGGTGTCGAGGTCGAGTTCGCGACGATACGGCATGGTTCCGTCGGGCTGGCGATCGACTTCCATTTCCCGGCCCATCGTCAGGAGGCTTTGACCATGAAAGCCGATCCTCAGGTCACCGAGGGTCTGGTGGCTGCGGGGATTGTTCCGCTCGCCTAGTGCCTTTGCGGCGATCAACGATTGTGCCGCACCGTACTGACCGGCGAAAATCAGCCGCCTGGCCTCGGCGATGGCATCCCTGGCCCCGGGGGCGTCTTCGGGCAGTGGCGGACCCGACCACAGGCTGACTTCGTTCAACTGAACCCGCTCTTCGTCGATTCCTCCGAAGACCATGGCGCCCAGCCGCCCGTTGCCCACCGGGAGGCCCTCGTTCCAACTGGTGGCCGGAGCGGTGTAGTAGAGCATGGTGTCTGCCGCCTGGGCACACAGTGGCACGACGGCAAAACAGGCGAGGATGCGAATCATCCGACGCGAGCTCGGTGAAGGGATGAGGAACGGCTGGCGGGATTTCATAGAGTAGATTGACGGTGTGGCCGGAATGGTCGGGCCATTCATTGCGCTGGTCGCCGCGATGTCGCGGCCGGGTTGACGGGAGGCGGGGGTGGCTGCGCGGATGGAGTTGAACTGCTGGGTGCGGCCGCGTTCAAATCACCTTTGTATTCCCGCCCCTTTTCAGATCGATATCCATCAGCGGCATGTTGGTTTGCCACGACCCCGAGGTGAAATCGGGGACGTCCACTGATGCGGATCGGTTCGCCACGGACCATTCCGTCAGCGGTGCCACGGCGCTCCAGAGGGCCGCGTCATAGACGTCCATGTCCAGCGGCAATCCGTTGCGCAGGCAGTCTATCAACCGCCATTTGATCAGGAGATCCATTCCGCCGTGGCCACCGATGCCCATGGCCGTTTCGCCCATCCGTTTCGTGATTTCCGGTGTATATTTCTCCTCCAGCGCCTTCAGCGCATCGTCCGACAGCCACTTGCCGTGGCCGAGGGCGATTTTGGCGGGCAGCGGATACTTCCGGGCAATGGCCTTTGTTCCGCTCAGCAGGTGAATCCGGGAGTAGGGACGCGGGGAAGTCACATCGTGCTGGAGCATGATCGTCCGGCCCCGGGCGGTCCGGATCACGCTGGTGTTCATGTTGCCGCGGTACTTCCTCCCGACGAAGGGCTGATAGAATGCATCCTTCGCGGCCAGTTCCCGTGCCATCGCCCCCATCATGAAGTCATTGCTGGCAACGGAAACGAGGAAATCCATCTTGTCTCCATAGTTGATGTTCATGGCCTGGCTGATGGGGCCGAGGCCATGCATCGGATATAGATTGCCGTTGCGGGTGGCATTTTCCTTCAACCGCCACATGTTGGAGTACTGCGTCTTGCTGAAATTCTGCCTGATGAGCTGGTGGATGTAGGCGCCTTCCCCGTGGATGATGTCCCCGAAGAATCCCTCGCGGGCCATTTTCAACGTCATCAGCTCGAAGAAGGAATAGCAGACGTTTTCCAGCATCATGCAGTGCCGGCGGGTCCGCTCGGATGTCTCGACGAGCTGCCAGCATTCCTCGATGGTCTTGGCCGCGGGAACTTCGGTCGCGGCATGCTTGCCGTTTTCCATCGCACAAACGCAGATTGGCGTATGCAGGTCCCAGGGGGTGCACGTGAACACCAGATCGACGTCGTCCCTTTCGCAGACCGCCTTCCACTCGTCCTCCCGGCCGGATGAATAGGTCGCGGGACGGCGCAAGCCGGCCGGCAGCTCTGCGAGCGCAAGTCGAATCCTTTCCGGGTCGAGATCGGATAGAGCTGTGATCTCCACTCCCTCAATCCGGACAATCTTCTTGAGGGATCCCAGCCCGCGGCCGCCGATGCCGATGAACCCGATCCGGACCGTTTCGAGTTTCGGCGCGGCGTAGCCGGACATGTTGAACCGCTGGCGGCGGGTTTGCTTCAAGGCACCCCGGCTGGCGGCGGGATCGGCGCCAAGGAGGATGCTGGCGCCGGCGAGACCGACTCCGGCGGCACCGGTCAGTTTGATGAAATCTCTGCGAGTGGGTTTCAGGGAGGCTTGTGTTTGGCGATTTGTGTTCACAGTTGGAGGATTAGGTTCCAGTCCGGCGGCCCGCCCCTCTCCGCTGGTCCGAAGCATTCGGATCGCTGGGCAAATGGGCTCATGCTGCGACGGATAGCGAGGGACAATTGCGTTGGGGAGAGGGGACTTTCAGAATCGAAGGTGCCTGTAATTTCGCCGGACTGAAGGGCGCCTTTCCGAATATCGTTACGTGCCGCGGTGTGTCCGTAACGATATTCGGAACGACATGCTTGGGGTTTCCGGGATGACGTCCTAGCCTGTGGCCTACGATGCCCCTCGAGTTGTTTATCCCCGTGCGCAATTGTTTCGAGAGATGGCGCTGTTTTCGCCGGAATCTGATTGTCTGCGGGTTGTGTTTGATGCCGGTTGCCAACTCCAGCGTCGCTTTAGGCCGCGAGGCCCAGCGTCCGAATATTGTCATCTTCGTGGCGGACGATCTGGGCTGGGGAGATCTGGCCTGCTACGGTCATCCGGTCATCAGGACGCCGAACCTGGACCGTTTCGCCGCCGAGGGAGTCCGGTTCACGCAGGCCTATTCGGCTTCCGGCGTGTGCTCCCCCTCGCGCTCTGCGATTCTCACGGGGCGTACACCATACCGCAATGGCGTCTATCGGTGGATTCCCGTGTTCTCCCCCAGATTCGGGAACCTCCCCGTGCATTTGCGCTCCAGCGAAATCACGATTGCCCGGCTGCTCAAGGAGCATGGCTATGCAACCGGAATCGTGGGCAAGTGGCACTTGAACGGCGCGTTCAATTCCCCGGAACAGCCCCAGCCCGACGATCACGGATTTGACCACTGGATGGCGACGCAAAACAACGCCGTGCCGTCGCACAAGAACCCGAACAATTTCGTTCGCAATGGAGAGCCGGTCGGCGAGCTGACGGGTTATTCCGCTTTCCTGGTGGCGGAGGAGGCGGCCAAGTTGATTGCCGAGCGGGATCCGACGAAGCCTCTCTTCCTTTGCGTGTGGACGCACGAGGCGCATGTTCCGATCGAGTCGGATCCGAAGCTGATGAAGGGGTACGCGGGCACGGGAGACGCCGGGATGATGCAGTACTATGGGAACGTGTCCCAACTTGATCAGGCCTTCGGCCGCGTAATGCAGGCGCTCGATCAGTCCGGCCTGCGCGAAAACACCCTCGTCTTTTTCACCTCCGATAATGGGCCTGAAGGCACGGGCGGGCCCAATGCGCTCAGACCCCGGCTCGATCGCAGCCGGGGCTCAACCGGCGGATTGCGCGGACGCAAGCGCGACGACTACGAGGGGGGAATTCGCGTTCCCGGCATCGTTCGCTGGCCCGGACACATCGCGCCGGGCAGCGTCAGCGACGTGCCGGTGGTGGGAACCGACATCTTCAGCACAATCTGCGAGGTCACCGGCATTCCGCCGCCGGCCGACCGTGTCATTGACGGGGCAAGCATGCTGCCCGCCTTTGCCGGACAGCCGATCCAGCGCTCCCGGCCCCTCTACTGGCGGACGAGTATTGCCACAGCGTCCTGCCGTGTCGCCTTGCGGATCGGAGACTGGAAGATTGTCGCCAACGAGAATCTCACCGAATTCGAACTCTATGACCTCGCGACCAACCCGGTTGAAGGCCTGGACCTGAAGGACCGCGAGCCGGCCAAGTTTGCCGAGTTGAAACAGGCTCTGATCACGATGGATACCGAGGTGCTCAACGACGGACCCGGGTGGTGGAAGGACGACCGGGGAACAGTCCAATGACGCGGCGGTTGCCCGAAGTTCGAAGCGGCGATGACACTGGTCGCATGCTGCGCCTCCTCGATTTCGGCCGGAAGGCGGGAATCGGCCTCTGTCTCGGCCTTGCGCTGTTGTCCGGTGGCATGGCGGAGGCGGGCGGTTCCTTGCGGATCATTCCCGACGGCATTCCCAACGACGGCATTCTGTTTGTCGATCATGCGCGGGAACGACGATCCGGACACGGCAACCAGGCCCTCACGGAATGCGCCAATGGCGACATCATTGCGTTTTACGCCAACACCTCGGGCGAGCTGATGAACGGCCACAGCAACAGCGGCTGGACCGAGTACCGGATTTCCCGTGACCAGGGGAGAACCTGGTCTCCGCCCACGGTGCTCGAATATTCAAGGAAGGCGTACGAAGACGACGAATTCCATGCCGTCCTGGTCGGCGAGGCCGTGACCGCGGCGAACGGGACGGTGGTGGCGTTTCTTGGACGGTACACGACGCACAACTGGAGGCGCACCACTCCAGCCTATATGCTGAGCAGGGATCACGGCCGGACGTGGTCCGCTCCGCGGGCGGTCGACCCCCGGGCGGACGTCTCCCGGATCGGCCGGGAGCACGCCGCCTTCCTTCACGAGGGTACGGTATATGTGCTGTACGATTCCGGCTCTCACAACTCGGCGAAGGACGGCACCGGTCACAAACTCTATGTGTCCACCGACAACGGGGAAACGTTCCAGCTGCGCAGCGGGCTGCCGTTCGAGGAAACGAATTGGTACGGGACGATGGGCGTAATCGAGAGAGGCCGCCTCGTGGCGTACTCGTATCGGGGCGCGGACGAGCAAAACATCCAATACACCGTGAGCGAAGACGACGGCTACACTTGGTCGCCCGTCGAAACGACCTTCCTGGCCAAGTCGATCCGGAACCCGCAACTATCTGCAAAGCTTGGAGACATCTACCTGCTGCATGGGCGCAGCGGCCACAAGGGGCCGGAGCGGGGGCACCTGGTTCTTTATACCTCGAAGGATGGCATCCACTGGGATGAGGGAGTGTTCTTGAACAAGAACGCCGTCAATGGCCCGGACTCGTATTCCACCAACGAGGTGATCGGAAAATTCCAGACGGCAGAACGTCGCTGGCTCCTGATTCAGTCGAGCATCTCCTACGATCAGGCGCGGGTGAATCTACATCACTGGATGGTGAAGCCGATCCCATGACCCGGCGATTCGGGAAAACATGGCGGCGACACTCTTCGTCTCCGATGCCCGTCATGGAGGCCAGCATCACCGCCACGCTTGTGCTGGAGAACGGCGAGGAATGCGGCGCCTACCATCTCGTGGTCGCGCGTCGCGACCGGAACTAGCGATTTCTTATGACCCACTGTAAGCCACAATCACCATCCGACCCTTCGTCATTCCGTACAAGTATCGTTCTGCTGGCTGCTGTGTGGGCGTCCGCTGCCGCCGCCGCTGCGCCATCGACGAACTCCACAACGTTGGAGACGCTGGAGGTCGCCCAGCAGTTTACCGCTTCTGCCAAGCCGGCTTCGGAACATGCGCGATTCATGAAAGCGCTGGGGGTCACCCCGCTGACGCCTCCGTTGATCCGACTCAATCCGCCGACGAAATACTGGCCGCGCATGCGAATGTGGCAGGGCATTCCGAGCATCGAACGATCCCCGGGCGGCCGCCTGTGGGCCACCTGGTATGGCGGACCGATCACCGAGGGACGGGAGGGAAATTACCAAGTGCTGGTCACGAGTGGCGATGACGGGAAGACGTGGTCCAACCCGGTGGCGGTTTTCGACCCGACGCTCATCGGCAATGGCAACGAGGATCATGGCGCCCTCGACGGTCACCTGTGGCTCGATCCGCAGGGACGACTCTGGTGGTTCGTCAACCGGAGCCTGGCGCTTGGGGAGCCGGGAAGGGATCGCACGCTATGGGGATTCCAGGCGGTGGATTGCGAGGATGCCCACACGGCCTGGCGCGATCCCGTGTTTGTCGCCTATGGTCATGGGTTGAACAAGCCGCTGGTTCTCTCCAACGGCGACTGGCTGCACCCAGTCGACTCCTTCGTGAAGGATGACCCGCTGCGCGCTCAGTATTATCGGTCGCGGAACCAAGGCCGTTCCTACGAGTTTTTGGCGAAGTTTCCGATCAACAAGGTCTCGTACTCCGAGCAAATGGCCATCGAACGGAAGGATGGCAGCCTTTGGATGCTGGCGCGGACGAGCTACGGAATTGCGCAACTGGAGTCGTTTGACCGCGGGGCCACCTGGATCAACGACCGTCCGTTGTTTACGGATCGTGGGGTCAATGCACGCTTTCACCTGCGCCGGCTTGAGTCCGGCGCACTCCTTCTGGTGCTCAACAACGCACGTTCGCGGACGAAGATGACGGCGATATTGTCGGACGACGAGGGTGCCACGTGGCCGTTTCAATTGCTGCTGGACGATCGCGACGACAGAACCGGGCGCTTGGTCAGCTACCCTGACGCCACCGCGGAAAATGCGAACGGTTTCCTTTACGTCATCTACGACCGGGGCCGCTATTTCAAGGACATGCAGGAGATCCTTTTTGCCAGGATCACGGAACAGGATATCCGCGCAGGCAGGCTCGTGAATCCCCAGAGCCGGTTGAAGCAATTGATCAACCGCCTGGCCGATTTCGGCGGGGGCGTCCGTTTCGATCGGGAGACGCACCAATTGCTCAATCAGTACGAGAATCCGGGGGGCGGGCCATAGGGTCGTGCTCCTTCCATATCCCTGCGTCCTCTGCGCCTCCCGGTACATGAATATCAAACCGGTTGCCTTCGTCTGGGGTGTCGCCTGCCTGGCTTGGGGATTGCCGCTCACGGCTCTTCGGTCGGTTGCCGATCAGGACTCCGCAACGGTCGACCCGCTCCTGTCGGATAGCCGGGCCGACAGCCCGAAGGATCGACCCAACATCATCTTCCTGCTCACCGACGATCAACGCGACAACACCATCGCTGCCATGGGGCATCCCTTTGTCCAGACGCCCCATCTGGACCGTTTGATGCGTGACTCGGTCCGCTTTCGCAACGCCTACATTGCCACGCCGGTCTGTTGTCCTAGTCGTATCTCGTATCTGACCGGCATGCCCGAACGGGTGCACGGTGTGGGTTTCAGTTCATCCTACAATCTCACGGAGGCGCAGTGGGAGCGCACCTATCCCGCGCTGCTGCGCAAAGGCGGCTACTTTACGGGATTCATCGGCAAGTTCGGCGTCGAGTATTACGCGTTCAAGGGACGGGCGGCGGATAAGTTTGACTTCTGGTGGGCGCACGATGGCTGGACGAAGTTCCTGCCGAAGGACTTCAACACGGCAAACTGCCTGCCCTATCACGACGCCAAGGAAGACATCATCACGCCCATCATGGGCGAGGCGATGACAAGGTTCCTCGACACCGCGCCCGGCGACAAACCGTTCTGCCTATCGGTCAGCTTCAATGTACCGCACGGCTCGCAGACCACCTCGATGTTCACCGGCTATGCTGACTGGCAGAAGATGACGCGCCCGGCCAGTGAGAATCCGAAGCTGAGAGGCAATCCGTTCTACGACACGCTCTATCGCGACATCGCCATCCCCTTGCCCGCTGAAGCCTGCACCGATCCTTACCGCTACATCCCGAAATTCATCCTCGATCAGGACAAGGGCCGTCGGACCCAGACCTACGCCTACGACTACGACCTCATTACCTGTCGTGAGCACCACATCCGCTACTATCAGACGATCACCGGGCTCGATCACGTCATCGGCAGCCTGCTCGCTGAGTTGAAAAAGCGCGGCCTCGACAAAAACACCGTCATCCTCTTCGGCAGCGATCATGGCCTGCTGATGGGCGAGTACGGCATGGGCGGAAAGGCGCTGCTCTACGACCTTGCGTCGAAGATTCCCTGCCTCATCCACGATCCGCGCAATCCGCCGGGGCAACGCGGACGCCAGCTCGATCAACTCGTCTCCAGTCTCGACTACGCCCGCACCATCCTCGACTACGCCGGCATCGCCGCGCCCACGGAAATGGAGGGCCGCAGCCTGCGCCCGCTCGTGGAGGGCCATTCCATTGTCTGGCGCGACGAGCTCTTTCTCGAAAGCCTTTTCACCCTGCGCGACAACCCCTTCCAGGAGGGGTTGCGCACGAAGCGCTGGAAATACATCCGCATGTATGACGGCATCGTTGGCTACAAGGAGGTTGATGTCGATTTCAAAGACCGGTCGCCGGAATTCGAGATGCTCTTTGATCTCGAAGCCGATCCGACCGAGCACGCCAACCTCGCCAGCGATCCCCAACATGCCGCGGTCTTGGCGGAGCTGCGGGCGAAAACTGGCGTACAATCCGTCGCAATCAACCAGCGGCGTGAAACCTATGTCCGCACCATGCCGCCCCAGTTGCGAGCCGTCCGTCCGAAGACGAGTGCGTCAGGCAAGTGATGCGACTCCTCGCTGCAAGGCCCCAGCGTCCATTTACCAACAGCTGAACTTCCGGCAAAAGCCATGAAACCCGGTTTCCGACTCATCGTCCTGTTGCTCGCGTCCCTGGCCCCTCTGCCGGTCGTGCGGGCGGATGTCCGTCTGCCTGCCTTGATTTCTGATCGGATGGTGCTGCAGCAGAATAGTTCGGTGCGCTTGTGGGGTTGGTCCTACGAGGGGGAAACCGTCGATATCGAAACCTCGTGGGGCGAAACCGCGCGCACGACCGGAAACGCGCGGGGGGAGTGGTCGGTGCGCGTCAAGACGCCGGCCGCGCGGCAGCTGGATGCGGGGGTGCGGCCGGAGCACATCACATTCACCTCAAGGCAGAACACCGTTCAGATCAGGGACGTCCTGATCGGCGAGGTTTGGCTCTGTTCCGGTCAGTCGAACATGGTCTTGATGCTCGGGCCCGATTACCCCGCCGGTGCCAATCAATGGTACGGGGAGAAATTTTGGGCCGAGGAACAGTCGCGCACGGACCGTCCGGGGCTCCGGATCTTCAACGTCGAAAAGCGTGCCTGTCTCACGCCGGCGGATGATTGCAGGGGGGTGTTGCCGGACCACGTCAGATTGCCGAAAAACGAGGAGGGACTTTTGCCTGCGGTACGCCACGGCTGGCAGTCCTGCTCGCCGGAAACTGCGCCGTTTATCAGCGCGCTCGCCTACTACTTTGGCGCAACGTTGCAGGAGGAACTTGGCGTCCCCGTGGGCGTGGTGATCAGCGCTGTCGGTGGCTCCTCCATAGAGGCGTGGATGAGTCGCGAGGCGATAGCGGATGTGCCGGGCCTTGCCGGGACGGAATCCAAGGTCGGTTTACGCGGCCCGATCGGACTCTACAACGGAATGATCGCGCCGCTCGCTCCGATGACATGGCGCGGCGTGATCTGGTATCAGGGTGAGGGGAACACCCGCACCGGCGCAAGTCGCTACGCCGGCCTGCTCGAGAAGTTCATTCACGATTGGCGGCGCACCTTCGAAGACCCCGAGCTTCCCTTCGGCATTGTGCAGCTTGCCAGCTACGGCAAGGTCCTTGCTGAACCCAGCGACTCGAACGTGGCCCTGGTGCGTGAGGCCCAGGCCGACGTGGCTGCCCGTGTGCCCGGCGTGGGCCTCGCGGTGACCATCGATCTCGGCGCAGAGACCATCCATCCCCCCAACAAGCGTGATGTCGGACGCCGCCTCGCCCTGATTGCGTTCGCGAAGGCTTACGGGCGCTCCGTAGTCTGCTCCGGGCCGACATTCGATCATTTTGTCAGCCAGGGTTCCTCACTCCGGGTCTATTTCAAGAACATCGCCGGTGGGCTGGTCGCGAAGGACGGCCCACTCCGGCGGTTTGCCATCGCCGGAGCGGATGGGAAGTATGTCTGGGCCGAGGCGACGATCGAAGGCGACAGCGTCGTGGTCTCCTCACCCCAGGTGGCGCAGCCGGTCGCGGTGCGCTACGCTTGGGCCAATAATGCGGAAGGCTGCAATCTCTATAACCAAGCCGGCCTTCCCGCATCGCCCTTTCGCACGGATCGCCTGGGGCCGGCTTCCCATCCCGCCAGCCCCTAGCAGCGTGTCGGACTTGGCCCGGACATTTCGTGATCTGCAGGTAATTGCGTCTGCAATATGCTCCTACCTATCGACGTCCGGGCTAATGGCAAAACCGCCCTTGGAATAGAGAGGGAAATTCATTCCGAGTGCTGCGATGAACGATTCCGATTCCCCTCTGAGATGAACCGTGTCCTCTCAAAGAAGTGGGCGGTTTTGCTTACTAGAGCAATTTTCTTTATTCTGTAGCCGCTTCCCGAGGCCCGTTGCCTCTGAATCCACCACATCGGAGCGGCTACACTTCAACTTAAACCGCTCTAGCCCGCATCGGATTCGAATATCGAAACGTCATCGGCATTTCGATCATACGTGAAAGATGCGGGTTAGGGGACCGTTTGCCAGCCTGTCGCGGCCCGGCCAATCGTGTCGATATTGCTGCTGTGGCCGGGACCCCCGGCGGCGACGTAGCCGTCGCTGCGGCCGCTGGCGTCCCGGCTGACCCAGAACGAATAGAGAGATCCACCCGTCAGTTCGAAGTGCAGCCGCATCGGCTGGCCGGCAAGCGAAGAAAGGTCGTCGCCGTTCTTCCAGCGGACGGATTCGATCGTGCTGTCGCCTTGAAAGGGCACGCAGTTGGCGAGCGTGAACGGGGCCACGGGTTTGCCCTGGAGATCTCGGATCTCGACCCGCAGGCGCCCACGGGGGGCGTCGGCGTTGACGAAGAGATGTTTGCCCGAGAAGCGCAGCGGACGGGTCGTCAAGGTTCCGGTTTGCGGGCCGGCGTCGAGCGAGACGAATCCGTCCCGTCGCAGGGTGGCAATGCCGATGCTGGCGCCATTGTACACGCCGCGATTGCCGTTGGGCGCGACGCCCGAGTATCCCGTGTAGGGGAAGACGAGTTTGTCCCCGAACACGGCGAAGAGTCCGGCCGCGCTGTGCAGGTAGGCCCGATCCCAATCGCCGTCTCTCCGCGTGCCGGCCAGAAACGGCCGATGGGTCGGAAAACTCCAGTGGAAGCCGTCCCGGCTGAATCCCATCTTCAGGTCGATAAGTTTCGGCGTCTTCGCCTCGCTGGCCTGCTTGTTGTTCTTGCCACGCAGAATGTAGTGCATCGAGACCATGACGCTTTCGTAGGCCACTGCGTCGAGACTGTAGAGCTGGCAGGCGGGATCGTTGGGCGAACGGGGACCATCGCCCGGTTCGGGCAGATCAAGCCGGTCGGCACGAGTCCAGTAGACCTTGTTCGACCAGTCGTTGCCCTGCAGGAATTCTGCGCTCTCGTGGTAGTAGCGTCTCCGGCCGGGTCCGCCGCCGTGGCGCTTGATGCTGAAGACCCAGACATCGCGGAAGGGATTGCGGAAAAAGGAGGAGTAGTCACCGTCCCGTCCCGATTCGGGGCCAACCACCTGGACGGGTCCGGACCAGTGCAGACCGTCGGGCGAAGTGTAGAGATCCCCCCAGTGCCGCTTGGACAGTGCCGCGCCGCCACGCATGTACTCCATCATCTTGAAGCGCTCCTCCGGCCGCTTGGTCTCCAGATCGAGCCAGATGCAGTTGTCATCGACCTTTGTCCCATAGACCGCGTTGTCGTTCTCCGGCGACAGCTTCGGCCGCGTCCAATGGATCAGGTCCCGGCTGGTTGCCATCGCGACCGGTCCGCGCCATCCGGCGCCGTAGAACATCTTGAAATGGCCGGCCGTCGGATCGAAGAAGACTCCGCCGTGCGCGGTGTAGACCGATCCCCCGCGCTTTAACTCCCCCTCGGTTTGCGCGGTGAGTACAGGGTTTCCACCATATCGCTCGGGAGGGTGAACCACCCGCTGCAGATCGGTCTGCTCAACCAGAAAATCATCCACGAACAACTGCCGGCCGACATCGATCGGGATGACCGCAGGCGGTTGGCGCAGGTACGGCACGTCCATGGGGGCGTCGTTTTCCGGATCGATATTCACCGGCGGCCACGCTTCGGGGAGACGAATACCGTTGTAGAGCAGTTCGCCGGTATTCTGCCCTGAAGGTTGACTCTCAGCGTCGAGGCGCGCCGCGCTAATGCCTATCGACACCAGCGCGCACGTCGCGACAAGCATATCCCGCGTGTCCCATTTCGCAGTCATGGTTAAACTTTCCTTATATATTGTTTGAAGTTATCGTCAGGAAAAGAAGGTGCCCTGCGGGGCCTCCGCTCAGCCTGTGGATCGCGGCAGAGGGACGGGCTCACTTGTACTTCACCGTGCAGCCGTAGGCCTGGGTTTGAGGCGTCCGCACCGGCCGGCCGGACTTGGCCGCGGCAAGAGCGGAGGCCACGTAGTTCTCAGCCTTGGCAATGTCGGCTGGTTTGGCTGAGCGGATGCTATCGATGGCGCCATTGTAAACGAGTATACCCTCAGGGTTGATGACATACATGTGCGGCGTGGCCTTGGCGTTGTAGAGCCGCCCTACGGTACCATCCAGGTCGCGGAAATATGCCGTGTAGGCCGCGTGGTTCGCCCTGGCCCACTCGCGAACCTGGTCCGGATTCAAATCGCCCTGTGCTCCCGGATGTCCGGAGTTGATCACCAACCAGACAACTCCGTCGGCTGTGGCTGCGCGCTGGGTGGCGGGGATGTTGCCGCTCTTGTCATAATGCTTCGCGACAAACGGACACTTCTGGTTTACCCACTCGAGAACCACGCTTTTACCTTTGAAATCGGAGAGCGAATGGGTGTTGCCGTCGATATCGGTAAGGGTGAAGTCGGGAGCCGGCTGGCCGATCACGGCCGCCACAGAATGCGTGGCGCCCAGCAACAGTGCGGCCGCGGCCGCCAGGATTTTGGAGGACAGGTTGTGCAATTTCATGGGGTGACTGATGGACTGATGGAAAACTCGATTGGGCGGGCGGGGTCTATCGATCCCATTGGAAGAGCGGATCCGCGTTCTTTACACTGAAAGGGGCGGCGTTTTGCCATAAGCAGGGACATCGAGTGGAATGGGGTATTGCAGAGCTACAATTACCTGAAGTTCACGAAATCTCCCGACCGGCATGCTGCGGTTGCCCTCCAAGCCCTTAAAGGAGAAGTTTCCGAATATCGTTACGTGCAGCAGGGGAACCGCCGCCATCGGCCGGAACGCGCTGGAGCATGTGCGCGGGCACGGGCAACGTAACGATTTGCGGAAAATACAACTGGCACGCGGCCAGGCAAGCGGTGTTGCCTGCAACCATGCCCGCTTTGTCCCCCTTGAAGGCTCAGGGCGATGACAGGAGGACACCAATCCTCCCCGCTTGCGATACCCGTACGCAAACAAGCGTTCCGACACCCCCAATACCATGAGAACATCAAGAGCACATCTGTTCGTCTTCGCCGCCGTCCTGGCGAGTCTGCCGCTTCCAGGCAGCGCCGCGGCGGAGGTTTCCGCCACTCTCGAGGGTCGCGTCGTCAATGCCGCAACCGGTTCGGCGCTGCCCAATGCGCGCATCGTGATCGAGGGGACGGCCCGCCAGACTGTCGCCGACGAATCCGGCAGGTACCGGCTGGCGGGCGTCCCGGCCGGACAGGTGCGGATCAACGTAAACTACGTCGGCATGGAGCGGCAGACGGTCGCCATCGAGCTGCCTGGCGGTGCGGTCACCACGCGGGACTTCGAACTGGTACGCGAAGCGGTGGACAGCAGCATCGTACAACTCGCCGCCGTCGAAGTGGTCGGCAACGTCATCAAGACCGCGCAGGAGCTCGCCGACAACGAGCGGCGCAACGCCGCCAACATCAAGCAGGTGGTCGCCACCGACGAATATGGCGATCGGGGTCTCGAAAACGCCGCCGAATATTTCCAATTTCTGCCGGGCCTGGCGGTGTCTCCTGGTTCAATCGGACCGGGGACACCTTCAATGCGCGGGTTTCCGTCCGAATTGACCGAGGTGACGATCGATGGCGGGCCGGTGATCGGAGCGCGGGATCCGGAAAGCCGCTCGTCGGTCTCGTTCGAGACGATGCCGATGGTCAACATCTCGCGGATCGAGGTGACGAAGGTGCCCACCCCGGACATGCCGGCGGCGGGGCTCGGGGGGACAATCAACCTGATCTCCCGCAGCGGTTTCGAGATGCCGCGGCCGAGCTTCTCCTACCAGGTGTCGACCACCTTCAACAGCCAGCTCGGATACACGCTCAAGGTTCCGCGATATCATTTGCCGCAGAATTCCTTCGGTCATGTGGAGCCGAATTACAACCTCAACTACCGGGGGCCGGTGACGAAGTCGATCGCGATCACGGCCGGATATTCGAGCAATTGGCGATTGATGCCCGCCGAAGACGGCTTCCACACCCTCGATTCGAACCCCTCATGGGATCAGGTCAACGGAATCCAGACCTCCAGCCTGTGGTACAGCAAGCCGCTTCACATCGAGGGCGACAGCGCGCAACTCGGCCTCGACTGGCGGATCAGCGACCGGGATCTGCTCACCGTCGGCTTCAACTACAAGACGAACTCCCAGTTCGTGACGCGCGACTATTTCCGGGCGCAGTACGGGAACGGCGCCACCGGCGATGCGACGCACACCCACGGTGCGCCCAGCGGCGTGGGCAATGTGACCACGGGCATCGGGCCCGGCTATAACGATAACGCCAGCGTTCACAATCAGTATACCCTAAAGTACCGCCACCGCGGGGAGCTTTGGGACATCGAAGCCGGCGGTTCATTTTCCAACGCGCGGGGCCGCCTCAAGGATATCGATCACGGATACTTTCGCCAGGTACAGGCGACAATTACCAATCTGATCGTCCATGGCGATGACATCCGGTTTGGAGAGATTCCCAGTCGTTACAGCGCGTGGACCCGCACCGGCGATCCCGTCGACATCTACGACACTGCGAATTACTCCATCGTCAACGCGACGTCCCAGCAGTCGAGAAACAAGTCGACGAGGGGAACCGCCCGCCTCGACGTCACGCGCCGCTTCTCCACGCCCCACGTGCCCTTCACCCTGAAATCTGGCATTAGCATGGATCGAAGCCAGCGGGATCAAAGGGAAAACACGTTGACCTGGAATTTCCGTCCGAACGGGGCTACCTCCGTGGCGGCGCGCATGGCCGGTAACTTTGACGTCTTCGACCCCAATTATGAATCCCAAGGGATCTACGGAGTCCCCTTTCGTACGATCAGCCACAAGATGGTCTATGATCTTTACCGGGAAAATCCCGACTGGTTCGTGCTCGATGAGCCCGCCGCCTACCAGTCAATGGCAAGCAGCTCGAAACTGATGATTGAAACAATCTCGGCGGCCTATCTGCGCGCCGATGCCCGGCTCTTCAAGGACCGGTTGTGGCTGGTCGGCGGCGTGCGTTTCGAGAAGACGGAGGTGGAGGGCAGCGGCCCGCTGAACGACATCAATGCGCAGTACCAGAGAGATGCGAACGGCAATTTCATCCTCGATGGTTCGGGGAAGAAGATCCTGATTACCACGGACGCCCTGGAGCTTCGGAAGCTGCGCTTTCAGGAGCGGGCGGCCCATGCGGACAGCTCGTATTCCGGGTTCTACCCGAGCCTGAACGCCACCTATGAGATTACCGACTCGCTGCTGATTCGGGCCGCCTACGCACGGACCCTTGGCCGACCGAACGTGAGCTTTGTGATTCCCGGCCTGACCATCTCCGACCCGGACGCCACGAACCCGCTGATAACGATCACCAATCCCGAGTTGGAACCATGGACGGCGGACAATTTCGACCTGTCGTTCGAAACCTACAATATCAAGGGCGGCACCGGGTCGATCAGCGTGTTCCAAAAGAATGTCGAGAATTTCTTCATTCTTGAGGACACACCCGCAACGCCCGAACTGCTGGGGGTCTATGATCTACCGACCGACGGCAGCTTCGATCATTACGATATCCGTACCCGACGGAATGCGGAGGGCACAGCGCGGATCAGGGGGCTGGAGATCAGCTACCGCCAGTCGCTCGATCCCTTCCTCCCTCACTGGGCCCGGGGGTTGCAGGTGCACGGCAATATGACGAAGATGTCCATTGGTGGCGAGGCCTCCTCGAATCTGGAACCAACGCCGTTGAAGTATACGTTGGGAATCAATTTTCTCCGGCCAAAATACTTTGTCCGATTGAATTACGTCTACCAGGACGAAAAACGCACCAACTTGGTCAACCCGAGCGCCACGATCCGCCCCGACACCTACAACTACAATACGGGGTTTGAGCGATTGGCGTTCAACGCCGAATACAGCTTCCGTCCCTGGCTTTCCGTGTTCGTTTCCATGCCGGACATGTCGCGGCGTGCGCTGCCGAACAAGCGCTATGCGCCGGATACCCCGGACTACGCCCGGTTCACCCGCGGCTATATCATCGCCCGGGAGACCACCATCGGAATCAAGGGCCGATTCTAGCCTCGGCTTCTTTCAGTTGATGCCGCATATGAGAGTTTCGAGCCGATGGCTCCGATTGTTTCGTGCCCTGTCCGGAGCCATGTCGGTGGTTCTCGGCTTCGCCGCTGCGGCGCATGCCGCGGCGGCCAGGCCGAACATCGTCCTGATTCTTTCGGACGACCAGGGGTGGGGGGACTACGGTTTCATGGGCCACCCCCAGATCCGAACGCCGAACCTCGACCGTCTGGCGCGCGAGTCCGTGGTTTTCCCGCGAGGCCATGTGCCGACGCCGCTTTGCCGGCCATCGCTCATGAGCATCATGACCGGGCTCAACGCATCCCAACACGGGGTCACCGGAAACGATCCGGCCGGACCGCCCGCATCAACGCCGGAGGGAGCGGCCTTGCGCGCCAGGCTGAATGCCAGGATTGAGCGGCTGCCAACGATCGCTCGATCGCTCGGGGAGCAGGGCTACGTCAGCTTTCAGTCAGGCAAGTGGTGGGAGGGCAATTACCGGAGCGGCGGGTTCACCGACGGCATGACGCAGGGCTTTCCGGCCCCCGACGGAAGGCATGGTGACATCGGGCTCACGATCGGACGCAAAGGGATGAAGCCCGTGTTCGATTTCATCGACCGCGCCAACAATGAGAGAAAGCCCTTCTTTCTCTGGTATGCGCCGTACATGCCACATGCCCCTCACAATCCGCCGGCGCGAATCCGGGAACACTACGACCGTCTCGGGTTGGATCCTGACCTGGCAAAGTACTACGCGATGTGCGAGTGGTTCGATGAAACCTGCGGCGAGTTGATGGATCATCTCGAGAAGAAAGGCCTGCGTGAGAACACCCTGGTCGTCTATGTGTGCGACAACGGTTGGATCCAACGCACCGCGGATATGAAGGTTCCGGAAGGTTGGCGAGCTGGATTTGCCCCGCACTCCAAGCGTAGCGTCCGGGAAGGCGGAGTGCGCACGCCAATCCTGTTTTCCTGGCGCAGCCGGTTCATCGCCGGAGTCCGCCAGGATCTCGTCTCGAGCATCGATATCTATCCGACCATCCTCGGAGCGGCCGGTTTCAAACCGCCCGCCGGGCTTCCGGGCCTGGATCTGTCGACGAACCTTCGTTCCGGCGCCGGGATCGGAGACCGGATCATTTTCGGGGAGGGTTACGCGCATAACGTGGCCGATTTGGATAACCCCGCGGAATCGTTGCTCAGGCTCTGGTGCATTGAAAACGAGTGGAAGCTGATTCTCACCCCAAGTCGCAAGGCGCCGCACACCGAGGACATCTACGATCGCGATACGACTGGGGTGCAGTTGTATCAGGTGGTGCAGGATCCGCATGAGACGCGAGACCTCGCGTCTGCCCATCCCGACCGGGTGGCACGTCTCCGGCGGGAAATCGAACGACAGTATCCTCAGTGGGCCGGTTTGATGTCAGGTGATCAAGTGCCGGGCGGTGGCATTCACAGCGGTAGCCCGGCGCTGGCGGCCGATTCCACCCCGGCGGCCGGCGAACTCCTCTACAATGGAATCCGCCTACCAATGGCGTGGCCGCCGGACCGGGATCGCAGCGACCGGGTCGCGATGGCTCGGATACCCTATTTGGAAGCCACCAACATTCCAAAGGTCATTCCGATCGATGTGGGCCGCCAGCTCTTCGTGGATGATTTCCTGATTGAGCAAACCGATCTGCTGCGCACCTACCACGCGGCGAAGAAATACGAGGGCAATCCGGTGCTCACTTCCCACCTCGACGGCGACTGGCGGCACAGCACCGCCGGGAGCCAGCACGGCGGTTCCTTCTACGATCCGTTCGAGAAGTGCTTCAAACTGTTTTACACGGAGGGGCAGGGCGGATTTCGCGGCCACTTCAAGGTGGCGGTGAGCCAGGACGGTGTCACGTGGACCTTTCCGGAATTGGGCCTGTATCGGGGCTACTTCAGCACGGAGACCGGGGAGTTGCTCGAAGCGCGTGAGAAGTCCGACAACACCATCCTGCTGCGGCCATCCGGCCCAAACCGGGCGGGAGATGAGGAGTCGATCTGGTTGGATCACGAGACGGATGATCCCGGACAACGCTACAAGTTTCTGACGCTGTATCGGAATTTATTTTCCGACGGCAAGGTGCATCGGACCGGCGCGTCTCAGGAGGGCAACAAATCGGGCCACTATATTTCGACGCTCACGGCGGACTACCGCATGTCCAGCGAACAAAAGAAGGCCGACATTTTCTGGGGCGACTACAGTTCGATTGCCTACAATCCGTTTCGCAAACTCTGGATTCAGAGCATTCGGGGACGAGAGGGAGGGATCTCGCGCGAGGGCGGTCGCGCCCGACGGTACCTGGAGCGTGCGGAGTTCATGCATAGCAACGATTGGGTCCATTCGGTCTATTGGGCGGAGTCGGACGAGTTGGACGACGCCCAGCTGCGATTGCCGGAATTCGACTTCAAACCCGAATTATACAGCCTGAACATGGTGGCTTACGAGAGTATCATGCTGGGCGCGTTTCAGATTCTGCGCTCGAGCAATGCGCAGGCGAGCAAGCAAAAGACGCCGAAGATCACCGAAATCCATCTGGGCTACAGCCGGGACGGGTTTCACATCTTTCGGCCGGGGAAGAGGGAGGCTTTTCTCTCCGGCACCCGTCGGGAGGGAACCTGGGATCGGGGTTACCTCAAGGTGCCGACCGGAATCTGCACGGTGGTGGGAGACAGACTCTACTTCCATTACACCGCCTATTCCGGAATAAGCGGCGAGAGCCGCGGCATGTACTCGGGATACGCAATGGGCCTGGCCACGCTGCGTCGTGACGGCTTCGCCTCGATGGATGCGGGGGCAGGTGACGGCACGCTGACCACCCGTCCGGTGAGATTCCGGGGGAGACATCTGTTCGTGAACGTGGACTGTCCCGAGGGTGAACTGCGGGTGGAGTTGCTGGACGCATCCGGCCGACCGATTGCTCCGTTCACCCGGGAAAACTGCATCGTGGCCAAGGTCGACAGCACGATTCACCAGATTGGCTGGCGGCAGGCGGCGGACTTGCACGCGCTCGCGGGCCGGGCCGTTAAACTCAGGTTCACGCTGACGAACGGAAAGTTGTATTCGTTCTGGGTCAGTCCCAATGCAAGCGGAGCCAGTTACGGTTATGTGGCGGCGGGCGGGCCGGGGTTCCCCCGAAACAAGGATACGGTGGGGCGCGCGGCCTACGATGCGAGGTAGTTACCGGTGAAACGAATTGCGGTCGAAACATCCGGGGCGCGTGCGTAATGGCGACATATGACCTGATAGCCGCCGGTCGTCGCGTAACAATTTGCGGAACGATCGGATTTCCACGCGTATCGTGCCGGGCCATTTCATTTCCCTCATGAAACAGACCCTGTCGCCTCACCGGGAACGCCAAGCCCGTCTCCGAACACGATGCTTGTTGGTCCGTTTTCTCGGTGGAATGGCGCTGCTGATGGGCCTGGTCCCGTTTACCGCGGAGGCGCAAGTTCCCGCCCGTCCACCGAATTTCATTTTCATCATGGCGGACGACTTGGGGTACAACGATTTCGGCTGCTACGGGCAGAAGGCGTTTCCGACCCCGCATGTCGACCGGCTGGCGCGGGAGGGGATGCGTTTCACCGACGCCCATTCGCCGCATGCGCTGTGTTCTCCGACCCGTTACGCCGTCGTCACCGGAACGGATCCCTATCGGCGCTATCATACGAGCCACGTCATCTATAATGGCGAGCCGTTGGTCATCCGACCGCAGGAGGAAACGATTGCGTCATTGCTGCGGACCGGAGGCTACCGCACCGGCATTGTCGGCAAGTGGCACTTGGGATTGGGCGACATCATGCCGCGCGACCTGAATCATCCGGGTCGCGGTCCGAACGAGGTGGGGTTCGACTATTCCTATCTGGTGCCGGACGGCCACAACATGACTCCCGATTATTATCTCGAAAACGGGGCCGTCGTGGGCGGTACGGAGCCATCTTACGACTCCGAGGTGACGGTGGCTCTCCGCTCGGGCTATCAAATGCTCTTCAACAATCCGGCCGAAGGGGCGACGTGGGAGAACCGGCGTCCGGGCAACGGAATCGGGGCGAGCCTGGATGCCAAGGCGGTCGAATTCATCGAGCAAAATCGGGATCGGCCGTTCTTCCTCTATTACCCGACCTGTGCGGTTCATTTTCCGACCACCCCGGATCCCCGCCTGGTCGGCCGCAGCGGCATCGGCGCGTATGGCGACTTCGTCATGGAATTCGATTGGGCTGTGGGCCGGATGATGGCGACCTTGGATCGTCTCGGCTTGACGGAGAACACGCTGCTCATCGTGGCGAGTGACAACGGCGGTTATGGCGCGGTAAGAGGAAGCAGCCACAACACCACCGCTCCATGGCGAGGCTCCAAGGGCTCCGCCTGGGAAGGGGGACACCGCGTGCCCTTCATCGCCCGCTGGCCGCACAAAATCCCAGCGGGATCGGTGTCCGGACAACTGATCTCCCTGGTGGATCTCACGGCCACCTTTTGTGCCCTTGCCGGTGTGAGATTGCCGGAGAATGCGGCGCTGGACAGTTTCGACCTCACCCCGGCGCTCCTGGGGCGGGATGACTCCCTACGCGTTCGCGAGACACTGGTGACGGGGACCAAGGGTATGGGGCAGCTGGTGTTCCGGCAGGGAAATTGGAAGCTGATCATGGACCTGAAGAGGAACCGTCGGCTGTACGACCTCGCCGCCGATCCACATGAAGATCGCGACATCGCGGCCAGCCGGCCGGACAAGGCGGAGGAATTGTACCGGCTGTTGATGACTTACCTCGAGCGTGGATCGTCCCGTCGCTCTGCCGTCGGTCGGCCGACGAGTTGGGATGCCCTGTTGAATGAGCGAGACGAGCGAAACCGGATGCTGCTGGAGAAGTTCCCCCGTCGAGCGAGGGGGAACCGGCCGGCGTCGGCGAAAGACTAATGATGAAGAACCTGCTAATTGGACTGGCAGCCGTTGCGGCAAGCGTTGCGACGGCCGCGACCGAGCCAAATCGAACCAAGAAACCGGGAGCCGCTGAATCAACGGTCAACTCGATCGGCATGCGGCTGACGGAGATTCCGGCCGGGCGCTTCACGATGGGCGAGCCCCCGCCGAAAGTATCCTGGAAAAAGTACAATGAAATGCTGGCGGGCTCCCAGTCTTTCGACCCGTTCGAGCCGCTGACCAACCGGTATATCGAGCAGGGATTGTTTCCGGATCTGGACGAGCAGCCGGCGCACGAGGTCATCGTCTCGCGGCCCTTCCGGATGTCGGTAACCGAGGTGACGAACGAGCAGTACGAGCAGTTCGACCCGGCGCATAAACGCTTTCGCGAGGCCCTGAACAGCCATCGACCCACCTCGACGGAAGACGACGATGCGGTCACCTTCGTGACCTGGCACGATGCCGTCGCCTTTTGCGAATGGCTGTCGAAGCGCGAGGGCCGACCCTATCGGCTGCCGACCGAGGCGGAGTGGGAGTATGCCTGCCGCGCGGGGACCACCACACCCTTCTTCACCGGCGACACGCTTCCGCACCCGGAGTATGGGTCCAATTTGACCTGGGTGGCCAGCCCGGCCGACGCGCTAGGCCGAAAGATGATCAGCGATTCGAGCAAGGCCACCATGCGGGTGGGGACGACGCAGCCGAATGCGTGGGGACTGCATGACATGCACGGTAACGCGGAGGAGTGGTGTCTGGACTGGTATGGTCCCTACGCGGCGGGAGAGCACACCGATCCTGTGGGTTACAATGCTGGAGACTTTCGAGTGACCCGGAGCGGCTTCCGCTGCTATCCGCGCTACTTGCGCTCGGCCAACCGACTCGGGACGCTGCCATCAGATCGGCAGTGGCAGATCGGATTCCGGGTGGTGCAGGCGCCCCTGCCGGCCACGCAACCATTGCCGCGGCCGAAGAACAACAAGCTCTGGGCCCGGGGAGTTGGTGCGAAATCTGCGGACTGGACACCGCCGGTGGACATGCGGCAGCCCCATTTTCAGGGTCCGCTCCTGGTGTTCAATTTCAGTGGCGACTCGTGGCAGGGCCCGTTCTTCAGACACAATCACGTTCCAGGGCTGACCTGGTGTCCGAACGGCGACTTGCTGGCGGCGTGGTTCACGGTCAGCGACAGCGAAGGCGGACCGCAAATGACAATCCTGGCCAGCCGGTTGCGACGTGGCGCCGAGGCCTGGGATCGACCGGCGGAGTTTTTCAAGGCGCCCGATCGCAACATGTCCGGCACGCAACTTTTCACCGACGACGAAGGGACGCTGCACCACATAAACGCAGTGTCGGTCGGGTACGGTTATACCGCGTTGTCGATGGTCCATCGGAGCAGCCGGGACAACGGTGTGACCTGGTCCGCGCCGGAGCTCATGCTGCCCGATAAAATTCATCGCGCGCAGTGCCCGATGGGAAACATCTTCATGACTGCCGCCGGCGACATCCTGACGAGCTGTGATACCGGCGGCGGTTGGGGTGGTGGTTGCGTGCTGTATCGGAGTCGCGATCGGGGGGAGACTTGGGAAGAAATGACCGATGTCGACAAGGACAAGGCGAACTATGTCCAGGCAGGCAAGAGCGCCGGCCGGATTGGCGGGTCGCATGCGAATGTCGTGGAACTGCGCGATGGCCGGCTGATGGCGCTGGGCCGGGTCGATCCGATCGACCGGCGGATGCCGATGAGCATTTCCGCGGACGGTGGACGAACCTGGACCTACCGGGCCAGCGAGTTTCCGGTCATTTCCACCGGCCAGCGCCCGGCGCTGCTGCGCCTGCGCGAGGGTCCGATCATGTTCATTTCCTACGCCAGCAACCATAACGCCGCCGCGAACAAAAAGATGCCCTGGCTCGCGGACGGCATGCCGGTCAGGGACGCGGCCGGGAAAGAGCGACGAATCTTCGGCGCATTCGTGGCCCTGTCGTTCGACGAGGGTGAAACGTGGGTGATCAAGAAACCGTTCACGAACGTGCGCCGGCCGACCGACTTCGCCGCCAGGAGTCATGATCCGGGCGATGATCGGGCAGAGTGGACACTGAAGGGAATCGATCCCACGCACGGCCAGCCGGGCGGCTACTTCGTGGCCACACAGACGCCGGACGGCCTGATCCACGCCGTGTCGAGCGCGTGGTACTATTGTTTCAATCTCGCGTGGCTGAAGGAGCCCATGCCCGCGGATGAATAGGATTTTCCACTGCCCGAAATGCCACGCGAAGTCGTGAAATACATGATACACGGTCTGTTGGCATCGGTGGTATTGTCCGCCGCCGAAGCGGTGCCGGCCAACGGAATTGATCGCCCGGCGGATTACGATCAGCTGGCCGCCGGTCCGTGGCAGGTGAGACCCTGGGCCGGTCGGGAGTTCGCGTTCTGGCCGTACCCCCACAAGGATCTTCGGGAGAGTGCGTCGTACCGGCGATATCTGCACGAATGCGAAGCACAGAAACTCGTGACGCCGGTTTGGGACATTGCGGATTATCGCTGGCCGGCGTCGTCCGATGCCATGGAGTGGGGGTACAGTGTTTATGCCCTCGGTGGAAACCGGGACAGGCTTCGCGAACTGGCCAGGACCGACCGGCGCACCTGTTACGAGCAGTACAAGGCGTGGATTCAGGAACGCACCGGACGGTACCGAAATTCCACAACGCCGATCCCGGAGGGCCTGCCCATACTGACGCTCACCGGGTTTTCATGGTGGTCGGTGTACGGTGCGCAGTGGGGCAGCGATCTGCTCGGGATCGAGATCGGAAACGTTTTTGGTGCCTCCTCCAAGTGGGCCTTTGCGCGCGGCGCGGCCCGCCAGAACAAGATTCCATTGCTGGCGGACATTTCTCCGTGGGGCTACGGAGGGTTGAACTCCTTCAAGGCGGGCTTGGACGAGTACACACCGGCCGGCCCGAACGATCCCTCGTCGGCCGAGGCCTTGGGCGGCGGCGAAAATCGGAACCATTGGCATGCCGGCATTCCACCGTCATCCCATTCTCGTTTGTGGTATCTTTCCTGGCTTTCGGGGGCGTCCGTCGTCGTGCCCGAGGCAAACAGTCTGAACTTCTTCGCCTGGGACGAAACAAAGGGGAAGGAATACTATCTGGAGCAGATCGCGCCATTCGTGCCGCGGGATGAGAGCGAACGGGCGATTCTGTCGCCGATCGGCCGGCGGGCGCGGGACTTCATGCGCGTGACCACCCGGCATCCGGGACGCGGAATCCCCTATACACCGATTGCCATCGTTCTCGACGAGTATTGCGGATTCAACGGCTTCCTGAGAACGCGTCCTCGTCCGTGGCACGTCCTGCCGCCGACGCTCGGAGACCGCGAGACGGAGCTGTTCCTCGACGTGCTCTTTCCCGGTTCGGTCCCGATGAATCACGTGCTGCTCACCAACATGCTCAACACGGCGCGGCAGCTCCCGCCAACAGTCGAACATCCGCCCTTCGGCAACAGCTTCGACGTATTGTTGAGCAATGCCGATCCCGGGATTCTGGCTTCTTATTCGGCCTTGGTCCTGGTGGGGGATCACGAGATGTCCGCGGCCTTTGTCGAGCGGCTGGAGGGTTATCTGCGGCAGGGCGGGCGGGTATGCCTGACCCATGCGCAGGCCGAGACCTTTGGATCGCGAATGGCGCAACTGGAGAGTGCGGGAACAGTCGAGATTTACGGATTGAAGGAGACCGAAAGACCCACGGCGGCCGAACCGGAATATTGGGCGCTGCAGGTTCCCTTCCATCGATTTCGGAAGCCTATCCTTCCCGACGACGTCGAGGAATTGAACCGTCTGCAAGCGGAAGGCTTGGGCACGTTGCGTCCCTACGAGCAGGCCTACCAGCGTGAGGTCGCCGGAGTGATGACGCGTCTAGGGGCCGCGCTTCTTCCCATCGAGGTGAACGGCGATATCGAGTACATCGTCAACCGCACCCGGACGGGGTGGGTGGTTGGCCTCATCAACAACGACGGTGTGGCCAAGAGCTATCGCAGTCCGGTCATCCTCGACCGGACGAAAACCCGGCAGGTGACCGTGAGGCCGCGTCACACGAGTCGCGCGGCTTCCGCTTCGGAATGGGTGATGGAGCAGCCGCTCGCCATCAAGGACGGGGGAGTGAGGGTAACGGTCCCGCCTGGCGAGGTGCGCATCGTCGAGTTCATCGAGGAGGTGGAGCCTCAGACCAAAACCGCGGATATCGCAGATGAACGCAGATAACAGAGGAACCCTTTCATCATCTGCGCCCTCTGCGTCATCCGCGGTTGTATGGGGCTGGAAGAGCCTGGCCGTCCGTCGAGTCTCTCATCGTGATGCCCCGTAAACCCCGATGGCGTTCGGACGGCCGGAATCATCCGGCCGGGAGAACGTAACGATATTCGACACAACGTGCTCCGTCGCTGCGGGCCCGGTGCTACATTGAGAGCGAACAATAAAAATCCACCCTTGTTTTCCCCACCCGATTCCCCGCTCCCTGCGGCGCTGTCCGTACGAATGCCGTGGCCGCCGCTCGTCAGATTCCGCCCCGCATCGGTCGCGCGCATCATTTACGCATCGCTGCTGATGCTGGCAATGACCGCCGTCGCAGGTGGCGAAACCGGCCGCATCGTTCGCCTTTTCAACGGCCGCAACCTCGAGGGATGGGTGATTGAGAACAATGCCCAATTCTCCGTGCGCGACGGCCTGCTGAGGCTGGAACGGGGCACCGGCTGGCTGCGATCCGTCGATACCTTCGGCGATTTCGTGCTCACCGTGGAGGTGCGGTTCCTCGAGCCGTCGGCCAACAGCGGAATTTTCGTCCGCACCGGGCCCACGAGTCACAGCGACGAGACAGGATGGCCGGACAACGGGTACCAGATCCAGTGCATGGACATCGTGGACTCACCGCATCCGCTCGGCTCGCTGATTCCTTACGGAGCGCCCGAATTCGTGCACAGTTTCGATCGGGACGCGATTCGTCGCGCAATCCGTGTGCAGGGCGAATGGAACACGATCGAGATCGCCTGCACCGGCGAGGAGATGGCGGTGCGGCTGAACGGTGTGCCGGTCGCCACGGCCCGGTCGATCAGGAATTCCAGCGGGCACATCGGGATTCAGGGCGAACGCGGTCTGTTGGAGTTTCGCCGAATCGAGGTGAGGGAACTGCTGGGAGCGGGCGCGGCGACTCCGGCGGCTGCCGGCGAGATCCTATACAACGGAATCGTGCTGCCGGACGTCTGGCCGCCACGGGATCGCGATCCGATGTCGCGCGAACCGATGCGGGTGCCCTACCTGGAAATCCGCCCGGAGATCGTGCCGATCGACGTGGGGCGGCAGTTGTTCGTGGATGACTTTCTGATCGAGCACACGACCCTGCGCCGCACCTACCATACGCCGGAAAAGTACGGGGGCAATCCGGTGATGAAGGCGGAGACGGCGCTCGAATTGGACGGTGGCCGGAGACCAGCGGCGAAACCGCACCCGGGCGGTGTCTGGTATGATCATCGCGACCGGCAGTTCAAGATGTGGTACCACACCGGGTGGTATGAGAAGGATCAGCCCCATGGAAACAAGGGACTGGCACTCAGCGTGGACGGGCTGAATTGGACGCGCCCGAAACTGGACGTGATTCCCGGGACCAACCGGACCGCCGATCCGAATCCGGAGCTGCGTGCGCGCGCCGGCGGAAGCGATGAGGTGCGGATCGACTGGTTTGCCCGGGACGAGCGGGAGCGTTTCAAGAGCCTCAATTTCTACCACGGGGGAGCGGGCAGCCGGATCAATGTTTCCGCGGACGGAATCCATTGGAGCCCGGCGCTGGCGAAGACAGGCCCGGCCGGCGACCGGAATACCTTCTTCTATAACCCGTTTCGACAGCGCTGGGTCTTCAGCATCAAGGTCGAATTGGACGGTTTCAGCATCCCGAAGATGAGGGCCCGCCAGTATTGGGAACACCCCGACTTCGTTCGCGGCGCGCAGTGGGGCCCTGACGACCCGGTGTTCTGGTTTGGCGGCGATTATCTCGACGAGCCCGATCCGGAGATCGGCGACCCGCCCCAGATATACGATCTCAATGTGAACGCCTATGAGAGCCTGCTGGTCGGCCTTTTTCAGATTCACAAGGGACCGGTCAATGCGCTCCTGAAGCCGAGGAAGATGCCCAAGGTGACCGAGCTGGTCGTCGGCTACACGCGCGACGGGTTTCACTGGCACCGGCCGGTGCGGACACCCTTCATCGCGGCGTCGCGCCGGCCGGGGACTTGGGATCGGGGCTACGTGAACCCGGTCGGCGGGACCATGCTGGTCGTGGGCGACCGCCTTTACTTCTATTACGGAGCGCTTTCGGGTGTCTCTCCCGCGGTTGGGACGTTGCCCTACGCAGGCGGCGCGACCGGGGTGGCGTTTCTGCGACGCGACGGTTTCGCCTCGATGGATGCGGACGCCGCGGGAGGCACGTTGACGACCCGAAAGCTGCGGTTTTCGGGAAAACACCTGTTCGTGAATGCAGCCACGGCTGAGGGGGAGCTGCGGGCCGAAGTTCTCGATGGAGCCGGACAGGTGATCGCGCCGTTCAGTCTGCAGAACTGTCGGCCGATCAGCGCCGATCGAACCCAGATGCAACTCCAATGGCAGGGCGAGCCCGATTTGGGAGCGCTGGCGGGAAGGGAAGTCCGGATCCGATTTCACCTCCGCAACGGGCGGCTCTACTCATTCTGGGTTACGCCGCATGCGGAGGGCCACAGCCGCGGGTATGTCGCGGCGGGCGGACCGGGATTGCGCGGGCCGGTCGACTCTCCGAATGGATTCTGACGAACATCGACATCGCGGAGTCCGTCGTTTTCTCCAGCGACAACGGCACGGTGCCTCGATGGTTATCAGGACGGAACGTATCAGACGATGGCGATCAATCTCCTATCAGTAGAAGTCAAAAAACAGGAACAGAATGACCATGCCACATCAACTACGGTGTATCCGACACGTGGCCGCATCCGTGATCGTTTGCGCCCTGATCACCAGTCTGCTGCCGAGTTTCGCTTCGCCGCTTTACGCCAAAACGGTGGATCCGAAATCAGTTCTGGGCGACACAACCATGCCGTCCCCCAATGACGTCTCGCAAAGATTCCCTTACGGAATTACGGGTAAGACGCCACCATCGCTGCTCAAAATCAATTACCAAGGGCAGCCACGCTACCACAAGCACCGGATCAATCTGAGGATCTTTCAGGGCTGCCCGCAGATCGAAATCTCCGAGGGGGGCAGACTCTGGGCAACGTGGTTCGGTTCCAACGTCCAGGCCGAACGCGCACCGTTCCACGAAGACCAATTCTCGGTCATCTCTACGTCCGCAGATGACGGCAAGACGTGGAAAGAAGTCTTTGTCTTCGACCCGAGCGAACTCCTCGGCCGGGGAGCATCTGATCCGCTGCTGTGGAAAGATCCCAAGGGGAATATCCGCTTCATCGGCCTACGGAACATCGATTTCAAAGGTCAGGACGAATTCGCGACCTCCGCGTGGGAGTTTACCATGCTCGACCCGGAAAACGAACACACCGCCTGGAGCGCACCGCGCTTGCTTGGAAACAAGAACATGTCCGTCATGAAGCCGCTCATTTTTCCGGACGGCACGATCCTGCGCTCGATGGACGACTTCACGTTGGTTCGAAAGCGGGACAAAGTGCGGATTCGCTTTTTGAAAGAGGACGTCAACGGCCGGCCGATCTTTGTTTCCGAATTGCCGGTCGATAACGACGCAAGTTTTGCGGAACAAATGCCCTTCATCCGCAAAGATGGCAGCCTCTTCACCTTCTATCGCGCCCGCAATGGCCAGAAATTTGCCGAATCCGACGATGGTGGCGAGACTTGGAAACTGGGCGGCTATTACCCGATGCAGTTCTCGATCAATACGAAGTGCATCCTCAAGAGACTTCCCTCGGGCAGAGTCCTGCTCGTCGCCAACGACGTCCAGATGAAGGAGGAAAGCGGAAAGAGAATCTACTGCTACACCGACGAGAACGGCAAGGAACGCGAGCTGGAAAAACATAAAACCGCGCGGACCCGCATGACGGCCTACTTAAGCGACGACGACGCCAATACCTTCACACACAAGATGCTGTTGTGCGACGAAGGTCAAATCAGCTACCCGTCGGCGACTCTCGGTAAAGACGGAGCCATTTACATCGTGTACGATCAGGGGCGGGGCGTGATCGGCCAGCACACCATTTTTCTATCAAAGATTACCGAAGCGGATATCCTGGCGGGCAAACTCGTCAAGAGGGAGAGCTTCTTGAACAACATCGTAAGTCGCCCGAGCGATCAGGGCGGCGGCCGCCGGGAAGGTGATGTTCTTTAAGCCGGGGACCGAAGCGAACTGTTTCCGCTGCCCCATGAACCAAGTTCAATTTCCCGGTCCGACGCGCCGCCCACGCTGCTGGACTCGGAATCTTGTACAACGCGGGCTGGTCTGCATCGGACTGATGACCGCGGCCGCGAAAAATTTCCTGAAGACTCAACATCAAGCCATACTCCTCGCCGTCTGCGTTGTCGCTGCGGGGCACAAATATTCATGAGAAATCCACATCAAGTTTTTTCCCTCGCGGGATGCCTCATCGCCGCCGGCCCCACCGGTGGGTCGGCCTTTGCCGCGCCAGGCCAAACGGGCGACCAAAATGCCGGTGAATTATTATACAATGGAATCCGCCTCCCGGCGATCTGGCCGCCGCGACTCGAGGAGGATAACGTGCGACCGGCTGTCCGCGAACCGATGCCGGTGCCGTACCTGACTCATCCGCCCGCGGTGATTCGGGTCGATGTCGGAAGACAGTTGTTGGTCGACGACTTCCTGATCGAGCGAACCGACCTGAAGCGAACGTTCCACGATCCGGAACGCTACGACGGCAATCCTGTGTTCAAGCCCGAAACGCGGGACGAACTGGGTGGGGGGGCGGGGGTTCCCACCAATCACGGAGGCATCTTCTTCGACCCGCGGGTTCAGGCATTCAAGATGTTTTACAATGCGAGCACGCGCGGTCCCCTGTCTCTGGCCACGAGTCCGGACCTGATCCATTGGACCCGGCCGAAGCTCACGGCGGAAAACGACAACGTGCTGATTCGAAGATCAGTCCAAGACAACTGCGTCTGGCTCGATCTGGATCCGACCCACCGGGATGAGCGGATCAAGGTCAGTGAATACCTGCGCGGGAAGGCCTCACCCTCTCCGGAACGATGGGGAAACTTCTTCACGTCACCTGATGGCCTGAACTGGTCCGATCCGATCCCCGTCATCGGTAAGACCTTCAGAACTGGTGACTATTGCTCCTTTTTTAAGAACCCTTTTCGGGATGTCTGGGTGTATAGCATCAAGCGGCAGGCCGGCCCGCTGGGACGTCATCGCTACTATCACGAGAGTGTCGATTTCCGCCGGGGGGCCGACTGGAATAACGCGGTCTTCTGGACGGGTGCCGATCGGCTGGACGATCCGGAGCCGGAGGGCAGTTATCATCCGGCCGCTCATGCCCACGGCTGTCAGCTCTACAGCCTCAATGCGGTCGCCTACGAAAGCCTGATGATCGGCATGTATCAGATCCTGCGCGGACCGAGGAATCCGGAAGCCGCTGCGTTGAAACTGACCAAATTGACCGATCTATCGATGGCCTTCAGCCGGGACGGTTTTCACTGGGATCGACCCAACCGCAAATCGTTTCTCGCCGGCACCCGTCAGGATGGGGATTGGGATCGCGCCTACCTGCGCGTCGCGGCAGGTGTCTTCGCCGTGTTCGGGGACAAGCTCGTGTTCCCCTACACAGGATATTCCGGTTACACTGCGGAGGGCATCCCCCGAGCCTCCGCGGGTGCGAGCATCGGTCTGGCGACCCTGCGGCGTGACGGTTTTGCTTCGATGGACGGCGGGCCCAAGATGGGGACCCTCACCACCCGCCCGCTTTCTTTCTCAGGCAAACGTCTCTTCATCAACGCCGATGCCCCGCGCGGTCGCCTGCGGGTGGAGGTGCGGGATCGCGATGGCAATCCGATCGCTCCGTTCACGCTGGCGAACAGCATCCCGTTTAGTGGTGACAGGACGCTGGAAGCCATGCGCTGGAAAGGGGGGGCCGACCTCTCCGCCCTCGCCGGCAAGCAGGTGCGGCTGCATTTTGAAGTCACCAACGGTTCGCTCTATTCATTCTGGATCAGCCGCGACGATACGGGACGCAGTGACGGGTATGTCGCCGCCGGCGGACCGGGGTACAACGGGGTGGTGGACACGGTCGGTCGCGCAGCTCCCGATTGGAGGCCGCTCGACTGACGTAGTTTTGGCTTTGAGGTAACCGTTCAATTTGGACGTGGTGACGGTCGTGGCTGAGTTGGATAGACTTGGGGATGGCTATCACCCGAAGGAGGCGGAAGAGATTCACTCTGCAGCAGCGTCAGAAGCATGTCGAACGGTTT
>WYBX01000148.1 GCA_011525695.1 Verrucomicrobiia bacterium | reverse complement strand
CAGCCCTTGCCATCACGTGTTGGCACTCGCTTGGCGCTTACCAACCCGGCGGGGATGGGCCGTCCGCATGCCCGTCGCACCCCTATGGCCGCCCCTCAACATTGGTTCCGGCTTCGCCGGGTTGGGGGGATGGGCAAACACCGCGACTGCCGCTATGATTGGGCGGGCATGGGATTAACCGCTGAAAATCGACTCGGCAGGCGGGCGCGGATCGCGAGGCTGGTGCCCGTGCACGTTTCAGCCTGGTCAACCGTGGGGCTGGCCATGATTGCCATGGCCGGCGGCGGCGTGTGCCGCCTGGCCGCCGCAGATGACAAGGTTCGCTATTCGGCCAGGCCAGAGCTCTCGCGAATCGTGTTCGGCGGCCGGTCGATCCCGGTGGTCGGAAGTGCTCGAGACGACAGCATCGGGGAGATGAGCTACCGGGGCCTCTCGCTGCTCCCGGGTGAGTTCCCGCTGAATATCGGCCTGGATACTGCCGCGCCCGGCAAACCCCCGGTCGTGCGGCTGCGTACCCGGCTGGAGGGGTGGGAGGAACAATGGCGCGACCATCCCGGCCAGATGTACCTCATGCTGCGTTTTCTCGACGGGGAAAATCGCGCCGTGAGCAGTGAGTCGTTCATCCGCGAGGGGAACAGCCCGGGCTGGGGCGGCTTGCCCCAAAATTCACGCTGGCATCGCCAGGTGAACGCAGTCGAAGTGCCGGAGAGATCCAGCCGGGTGCAAGTCCTCCTGGTGTCGGGCGGCACGCCCCGCACGACCGGCTTCTGGGCGGTGCGCCGCCTGCGCCTCACGGTCCAGGCGGCGGAAAACGAAGCCGCGCCGGTGACGCCGCTCTACCAGCTCGACTCGCTGAGCGGACCGGGAATCGACTCCCCCCGGGGCAATCCCCATGGCTGGCTCCGCGATGGCACCGGTCTCGACGTCCCGATCCTGTATCATGCTGACGACGACGGCTCCTTCGCGCCCGTGCTCGCGCTGCTTGATGACAACCCTGACAACACCGGAGGCTGGTTGCAGAAGTTGACCGCTGTCCCGTCGGTCACGCCCGGCCAGCATCTGCGGCTGGAGGTCGAGGAAAAGTACAGCATCGGACGCGGTCGCGAGGCCGAAGTCTCCTTCATCTCGCTGCCGGTGGGAGACTATGTGTTTCGGGCGTGGGCGACGGACGAATTGGGCCGCCCGACGGGGCCGTCGCTGCGGCTGCCGGTGGAGGTGCGCCCGCCGTTTTATGCCACCGGCTGGTTCCGATTGCTCGGCGCCGGTGTCTTGACCGCGGCAATGCTCGGAGGGGCGCGCTATTTTTCGTGGCGAAAAATGCAGCGGGAAATGCAGCGGCTGGAACAGCGCCGGGCGGTGGAGGAGGAGCGGACCCGCCTGGCGCGGGACATCCATGATGAAATGGGATCGCGGTTCACCCAGATTTCCCTGCTGGCCGGACGCGCCCTGATCACTGCGCCCGCGGATGAAGCGGTGCGGGAACCGATTCGCGCGATCAATGGGGCGGTGAAGGAGCTGGCATCGGCGTTGGAAGAGATCGTCTGGGCGGCCAACCCAACGAGTGACACCCTCGAGGGATTCAGCAATTATCTCACCCAATATTCCGGCGCCGTGGTGCGGGACGCCGGCCTGCGCTGCCGGCTGGATATCCCGATGGAGCTCCCGGAGCGTAGCCTGCCCAGCGGTATCCGCCATCGTCTGATGATGGCCGTGAAAGAGGCATTGAACAACGCGCTCAAGCACGCGCGCGCCACCGAAGTATCCGTGGCCCTCGCACTCGACGGCGCGCGCCTGCTCGTGACGGTCTCCGACAACGGCAGCGGCTTCGATCCCGCGTCCGTAAAGCGCGGCAACGGCCTGGACCACCTGGAACGGCGCATGGCGGAAATCGGCGGGACGTGTACAGTCGAATCCCGGCCTGCGGGCGGCACCCGCATCCGGCTGAGCGCGCCCTTGCCCACAACCCGGGAGGAAGCATGAGATCCGGCGTGGTCATTGTGGAGGACGACCGCGCCGTGCGGGAAAATCTCGCGGCATTGATCACCATGGACGAGCGGCTGCGGCTGCTGGGCGCCTTTGGTTCGGCGGAAATCGCCCTGCGGGAGATCCCGGCGCTGCAACCGGCGCTCGCGGTGATGGACATCAACCTGCCCCGGATGAACGGCATCGAGTGCGTCGCGCGGCTCAAACTCCAGTTGCCATCGCTGCTCGTGCTCATGCTCACCGTTTATGAGGACGACGACAGTGTCTTTCGTGCCCTGAAGGCGGGGGCCAGCGGCTACCTCGTGAAACGCGACGCGGCGGAGAAATTATTGCAGGCCCTGCAGGAACTCCAGCATGGCGGCTCCCCGATGTCGGCCCATATCGCCCGCCCAGTCGTGCACTTTTTCCACCGGAGCGAGGCCCCGGTGGCGGACTCCGAACGCCTCTCCCCCCGTGAATCCGAAATCCTGGACCTGCTGGTGAAGGGGCTGATTCTGAAGGAAGTGGCCGACCAGCTCGGGATCAGCCTGGAAACCGTACGGACGCACGTGAACCACATCTACCAGAAGCTGCATGTCCGCAGCCGCACCGAAGCGATCGTGAAGTACCTGCGCCAGCGCCCGGAGTGAGTAGCAGCGGGTTGGTGCCTTCCGTCCTTCCGACCCGTACAGTGGGGGCCCATGTCGGACCCGCTGTCAGAGGGTGCATTTTGCATCCCAAACCGCGGGCTGACTGTGAATAACCTCATGCAATTTTGACGCATCAAAGCTTGACCTTGGTGGCTTAAAGTGGGTTGAAATGGGGCGGTTTGGGAGACTTTGTGCTCCAACCCCCACATGGCGCCGTCCGGCAAAGCTTTTTACACAGGCCTTTTCAGGCACACCCTTGACGACAAGGCTCGGCTCACGATCCCGTCGGCCTGGCGGTACACGCATGCCGAGGACGACACCTTCCTGGCTTCACCGCACCCCGACGGTTACATCGCGGTTCTCCCTCCGGCCGAGGTCGAGAAGCTGCACGAGAAAATCTCGGCGATGAAGCTGAGCGACGCGGCGGCCCAGGCCTTCGCCGCACGCTTCTTCTCCCAGACACAGACCATCTATTTCGACAAGGCCGGCCGCGTGGGACTCAACGCCGATCTCCTCCGGCATGCCGGGATCGAAAAGGACGCCGTCCTCGTTGGCTCCCTGACCAAGTTCAACATCTACAACCCCGCCCGCTGGCAGCAGGAGGAGACACGCACTGCGGGCGAGAACTTCGGCGATCTCATGCGCCGTCTCGACATTTGAGCAAACGCCGACCCACCCCCAAAGTGAAGCTGCACGCCCGCATCCCCCTTCGGAAGTCCGCCATGACCGCGACGGCGGCGTCGCGACGGCCCTTCCCGGCCTGGATCGATGCCACCGAGTGCGTCGCAGCCTTCAGCGCCACCGCCATCAAGCCCCGGGTTCGCGACGGCCTCGTGCTGCGCACCGTGCGCCGGAAGAAGAAAACGGCCCGGAAGGATTCCCACCATGCTGCTGGCGGTCAATGAGCCCACCCCTCCGAGCATGACGCCTGGCCACCAGCCTGTGTTGCTGCGCGAGGTGCTGGAGTTCCTCGCCCCGCACGCTGGTGGCCGCTACCTCGATTGCACCTTTGGCGGCGGAGGGCACACCAAGGCATTGCTGGAAGCGGCGCCGGACGTGAACGTGCTCGCACTGGACCGGGATCCCGCTGCGGCGGCGCGTGCGGACCTTTTGCGGGAGGAGTTCCCCGGCCGGTTCGCGCTCGTCGATCGCGACTTTGGCCGGCTGGCCGAGCTGCCGCTCACCGCCTTTGACGGCATCCTCTTCGACCTGGGTGTCTCCTCGTTCCAACTGGACGACAGCGGCCGCGGTTTCTCCTTCCGCCACGACGCGCCCGCCGACATGCGGATGGATCCGCGGGCCGGGGTGCCGGCGAGCCTGTGGCTGGAGACGGCAACGGAGGAAATGCTGGTCCGGGCAATCCGCGACTTTGGCGAAGAGCATCACTGGCGGCGGGTGGTCCGGGCGATCCTCGCGGCACGCGGAACGGGCGCGCTGGCGCGGACAACCTCGCTGGCCGCCGTGGTGGCGAACGCGATACCGACTCGCGATCGGATGATCTCGCGGATCCATCCCGCGACCCGCGCCTTTCAGGGCATCCGGATTGCGGTCAACGACGAGATTGGGGCGATCGAACGCGCGCTCCCGGCGGCCTTTGCCCGGCTGGCGCCGGGCGGCGTGCTTTGCGTGATCAGTTTTCACTCCCTCGAGGATCGGCCGGTGAAGCAGTTCTTCCGGCGGCAGTGCGGGCAGCCGGAGAGCGCCGCCGACAGCCGGCCGCAGGATCTGCGGGTGAAGCTCGCCGAGCCGCTCACCCGCAAACCGGTCACCCCGGCTGAATCCGAACTTGCAGCCAACCCGCGCAGCCGTTCCGCCCGCCTTCGCGCCCTGCGCAAACTCCAGCCATGAAAAGAAACACCTCGGCCTTCGTGAACCAGTTCGTGATCTGGCTGATGGTCACCATCACGTGCGGCGGGACCGTCGGGCTGGGCACGGTGTGGATGCGGCACAAGATTTCGGTCACGGCCAACGCGAACCGGATCCTCGCCGGGCAGATCGCCGAGACCGAGCGCCACCTCGCCGATCTCGTCGCCTCGGTCGAACGAGAGCAGAACGCGGACGCCCTGCGACACCGCAACCAGGCCTGGAACCTCGGGCTGGTGCCGATGACCGATGTGCAGGTGCAGCACGTCGAGATCGATGTCGTCCAGCGGCTCGCCGCCAAGTCCAACCGCGAACTCTTTCCCGCTGCGCCCTCGGTGCGACTCTCGACGCTCGAAGGCGGCGTGCGTCCCGTGCCGGCGACACCGGCGCGGGTGACCTTCGAGGTCGCGCAGCATTGACCCGCCCATGTCGACCGGTTTCGCCTCGCGTTTCCGCCTCGTCCTGCTGGTGACGGTTGTCCTCGGGTGTTTCGGCGCATTCGGACTCCGGCTCGCCTGGCTGCACGTGGTGAACCGGGAGGAACTGCTGAGTGACATCACGCGGATGCGCCGCCAGATGCTTGTGGAGAAGTCGCAGCGGGGCGACATCCGAGATGCGCGCGGTACGGTGCTCGCGACGAGCCATGCCGTCCGGATCCTGGGTGTGGATCCGTTCGTGCTGCGGCCGGAGGATGAGCCCAAGTGGCCGCAACTCGCGGCGTTGCTGGGTCGGCCCGAATCGGAAATCCGGCGGATTTTCAGCACGAAGTATCGCCTGGGTGTCCCGGCCCCCGCAGCCACCGCGGCATCGGCCGAGACGACCGACGCCGCCGCCAGCCCGGTCCGGATCCGGTTCAATCCCAGCGGCCGCTCCGCGGCGACGCCCTCGGTTGCCACCGGGGACGAGGAGGGCACGGACGCCGGATTGGCGCTGGAGGAGGCGGACCCGGCCGGCCGCCGGCCGATCCGCTGGGTAAAGCTCGACGACAATGTCTCGGAAACGCGCTATGCCGAGATCGAGCGGCTCGGGATCCATGGGGTCTACGGGCAGCTCGTCTACCGGAGGGCTTATCCCAACAACGAGCTCGCGGCGCACGTTCTCGGCTATGTCAACCGCGAGCAGCAGCCGGTGGCGGGGATGGAGCTGTTCGCCGATTTCTACCTGCGCGGGCAGGATGGCTGGCGGCTGGGCGAGCGGGACGGCCGCAATCGCGAACTCGCGCAGTTCAGGAGCCGCGATGTGCCCAAGGCCGACGGCTACACCGTGTTCCTGACGATCGATGCACTGGTGCAGGACATCGTGGAGCAGGAACTGACGGCGATCGCCGCGCGGTTCCAGCCGCAGAAGGCCACCATCATCGTCAGCGACACGCGGACGGGCTTCATCCTGGGGCTGGCCAACTATCCCACGTTCAATCCCAACGAGTACAACCGGGTGCCGCGGGACGAGATGGACCGGTTCCGCAACATCGCGGTGGCGGACGTTTACGAGCCGGGCTCGGTTTTCAAGATCGTGGCGGCGGCCGCGGCGCTCGAGGAACGGCTCGTCAATCCGAGCACGGCGTTCGATTGCTCGCAGGATCGCGTCGAGTACCGCGGGCGGGTGCTGCGGCTGCCGGGGGATGATCACGTGTTCGACCATCCGCTGACGGTGGCGGAGATCGTGGCGCGTTCGAGCAATCGCGGGGCGGCCCGGCTGGGGATGCTGCTTGGAGAGCAACGGTTGTATCGCTATGCCCGCGGCTTCGGGTTTGGCGCGCCACTGGGATTCCCGGTCGGCGGCGAGGTGGCGGGCACCCTGGCGGAGCCGAAAGACTGGGATTCGCTGACGATCACGCGGCTGCCGATGGGCCACGCCGTCGACTGCACGGCACTCCAGATGCACCAGGCGATGAGCACGATTGCGAACGGCGGCGTGCTGCTGCGGCCGCAAATCGTGCGGAGAATCCACGATGCGGCGGGCGACGTGGTTTTTTACCGCGAGGAGGGGATCGAGGTCGGCCGGGCGGTTTCCGTCGAGACGGCGCGCACCGTGGCCCTGCTGCTGATGGGAGTCGCCTCGCGCCAGGGGACGGCGCCGGAGGCGGCCATCCGCCGCGAAGGGGTGGACTACCACGTCGCGGGGAAGACCGGGACCACCCAGAAACTCGTGCGCGAGACCCGCCCGGATGGCACGAGCCGGCTGGTGTATACGAACAAGCACCACGTGGCGTCCTTTGTCGGCTTTTTCCCCGCCACGGCCGGCCCTGGCGAGCGGCAGGTTGCGATCTCGGTGATCGTGGACGATGCTAAGGTCAACACGCCGGGTGGGACGGCCTACGGCAGCATCGTGGCGGCGCCTTCGTTCAAGCACATCGGCGAGCAGCTGATTCCGATCCTCGACATCAAACCGCCCGAGAACCGCACCCTGATCCGCCCCGACCTCTTCGCCGCGACCCATGGAGGCTCCCGGTGATCGGCTATCTCACTCCCAACTATTCCATCATCCACGCGTTCCAGCACCGGCCGGCAACCCGTACCCGACGCGAATCCAAGTCGCGCAGCCGCGTCTTCCAAATGGCTCCGAAACTTTCCGATTACCTCCAAGCCGATGAAGTCATCGCCGTGAAAGGGCCGCTGGACCGGCCGATTTCCGGGCTGGTGATCGACAGCCGGCGCGTCGTGCCGGGGACGCTGTTCTTCGCGCTGCCCGGCCGGCGGACGGACGGCGCCACGTTCATCGACGAGGCGATCAGCCGGGGAGCGGTGGCGATCGTCTCGAGCCAGCTGCCCGTGCACCCGCCCGCCAGGGTCACGTTCATCCAGGTAGCCGATCCCCGCAGCACGCTCGCGACGGTGGCGCAGCGTTATTACCGGTTTCCCGACCGGGACCTCACGGTCATCGGGGTGACGGGCACCAACGGCAAGACGACGGTGACCCACCTGCTCAAGCACCTGCTGAATGGCGACCAGCGCGTCGGGCTGCTCGGCACGATCAACTACGATCTCGGGGCCCGGACGGTGCCGGCCTTCCGCACGACGCCGGAGGCGCTCGATATCTACGGGATGATGGCGCAGATGCGCGATGCGGGCTGCCGCCATGCCGTCATGGAAGTCAGCTCGCATGGCATCGATCAGCAGCGAGTGCGGGGGCTGCAGTTCGGCGCGGCGGTGTTCACGAACCTCACGCGCGACCACCTCGATTACCACCGGACGATCGAGGGATACTTCGAGGTGAAGACCCGGCTATTCCTGGGTGGAACCGGTCCGCTGCCGAAGGTCGCGGTGGTGAACCTCGACGATCCCCATGGGGCGGCGCTCGCGGCGCGAATCGCGGCGGAACGGCCAGAGATGAAGCGTGTGACCTTTGGCGAGTCGGCCGGCGCGGATGTCCGGGCCGAGAACGTGGTGCTGAACTTCACGAATTCGACCTTCCGGCTGGTATGGCCGGGCGGCACGCTGGAGGTTAACTCCCCGCTGATTGGTCGCTACAACGTGAGCAACCTGCTGGCGGCATTTGCGACCGCCTGGGGACTCGGGCGCGATCCCGCCGTCCTGGCGGCGCGGCTGGACACCTTCCGCGGAGTGCCCGGGAGGATGGAGCGGATCGACGAGGGGCAGCCGTTCAACGTGCTGGTCGATTACGCGCATACGGACGATGCGCTGCGCAACGCGCTCGGGATGCTGCGCGCAATCACTCCCGGCCGGCTCGTGGTCGTCTTCGGCTGCGGCGGCAACCGCGACCGGACCAAGCGGCCGCTGATGACCAGCGCGGTGCAGGAATTTGCCGACCTGGCCTTCGCCACGGCGGACAACCCGCGCACCGAGCCGCTCGCGCGGATTTTCGAGGACATGCGTGCGGGGGTCACCGCACCGGAGAAGATCACCTGGATCGAGGATCGGCGCCGGGCGATCAGCCTCGCGCTCGACACCGTGAAGCCCGGCGACTGCCTCCTCATCGCCGGCAAGGGACATGAGAGCTACCAGGAATTCGCCGACACGATCTTCCCGTTCGATGACCGGCAGGTCGTACGGGAGCTGATCGGCATCAAGTCATTGAAGGAATGAGACGATGATAATGCCCGACTCCATGGCCGCCTGGCAGCTGATCGAGGTAGGGCAGGTCTTTGACCTGCCTACGGGTCAGGTCCGAGACCTGACCTACAACGACCATGGCTGAATTTTCGGCACATCACCTTGCGGATTGGACCGGCGGCCGGTGGACGGTCCGGCCCGCGGGAAACCTTTGTGGCTTCAGCGTGGATACGCGGCAGCTGCGGCCGGGTCAGGTGTTTGTGGCGATCAAGACCGAACGGCGGGACGGGCACGATTTCCTGCCGGCGGCGGCCGCGGCGGGGGCGGCCGCGGCGATCGTGGCAGCGCCGGACCGTGCCCTGCCGCTGCCGCAACTGGTGGTGGCCGATCCGCTCACAGCCTTCCAGGCGATCGCTCGCGAACACCGGCGGGCGTTTTCCGGCCGCGTGGTCGGCATATCGGGCAGCGCCGGGAAGACGTCGACGAAGGACCTGCTCGCGCTGCTCCTCGGCGGCGGGGATGTTCCCGCTGCACCGCCGGCCGGGAATGGCGTGCTGGCGACGGAGGGTAATCTGAACAACCATCTCGGCGTGCCGCTGACGCTGACCCAGCTGGATTCCGCCCGGCATGCCTTCGCCGTGATCGAGGCTGGCATCAGTGCCCCGGGCGAGATGCAGCCGCTGGCCGACATGATCGAGCCCGACGTTTCCCTGATCACGCTGGTGGCGCCAGCGCACACGGAAGAACTGGGTGGGATCGAGGGGGTGGCGCGGGAGAAGGCCGTGCTGCCGGCGTCGACGCGGCCGAGCGGGATTGCGATCTTTCCCCGTGCGGCCTCGGAGCACTCGCCCTTCCGCGAGTTGGGCGTCCGGACGATGATCGTGGAGCGGGCCGAGGTTGTCCGGCCGGCGGAGCCGCCGAAGGACACGGTGTATTTCGCCATCACCCAGCGGGCGGACGAGACGGCGGTGGCGCTGGCGTACGGTCCGCCGCCGCCGCTGGTCTTCACCCTGCGCCGCGTGTCGGATGGCATGGCGCAGAACGCGACGCTGGCCATCTGCGCCGCCCTGTGGCTCGGGATCCCGAAAGCGGAAATCCAGGAACGGCTCCGGCGGTGGCGGCCGGCGAAGTTGCGCGGTGAAATCCGGCATGAGGACGGCCGTTTGCTCTACCTCGACTGCTACAACGCGAATCCGGCCTCGATGCTCGACGCCCTGGCGACGTTCGCGGAGCTGGCCCCGGCCGACGAACCGCGGCTCTACGTGATCGGCGGGATGGAGGAACTCGGCGCCGGCGCCGCGCGGCATCACCACGCGATTGGCCGCGCCATCCCGATCCGGGCAATGGACCGGCTTTTCGTGATCGGCCCCCATGCGCACGATGTGTGTGCGGGAGTGCTCGAGCGCGGCAATTTCACGGAGCAGCTGCAGATCGTTTCGTCGCTGGAGCCGGTCGCGGCCTGCTTTGCGGAATGGCGCGGGGCGGCGTTCGTGAAGGGCAGCCGTCGTTACCAGCTGGAAAAGATACTCGAGGTGCAGACGTGCCTGCCCCTGGCGGGAGAGGGAGTGGCGCCGTGAATCGCTCCACCAGGAAGGAGGTCGCTCGATGCTGAGCTACCTCGCCGACTATTCCGAGTACTTCGGGCCGCTGCGGCTGCTGCGGTACATCACGGTCCGCACCGTGCTGGCGGCGCTGACCTCGCTCGTGATCGGGTTCGCGATCGGGCCGCTGCTCATCAGCAAGTTCCGGGAGATGAAGCTCGGGCACGGTTACATCGACGACCGCACCGGGATGCTGGGCGCGACGTATTTCGACAAGCAGCACACACCGACGATGGGCGGGCTGATCATCTTCTTCGCGGTCTTCGCTAGTTCGGTCCTCTGGGCGGTGTCGACCAACGTCTGGGTCATCGTCAGCCTGTTCGTCTATGCCGCGCTCACGGCGCCGGGATTCCGGGACGACTACCTGAAGGTGGTGCACAAGAACCGGAATGGCATCTCCTCATGGGAGAAGATTGCCTGGCAGTCGGTGGCCACGCTCGGCGCGCTCGGGGTCCTGCTCTGGCATCCGGCCAGCGCGGAGAGCGTGCGCGAACTCTGGGTGCCCTTCCTCAAGCACGCGATCATCGAGCAGATGCCCTGGTGGCTGCTGCTCACGCTGATTTATCTCTGGGTGGTCGGCTTCAGCAACGCGATCAACCTGACCGACGGGCTGGATGGGCTGGCGGCCGGCTGCACGCTCACGGTGGCGCTGGTGTTTGGCATCATGGCCTACGTGGCGGGCAACGTGATTTACTCGCAGTATCTGCTGATCAGTTACGTGGAGGGTGCGGGCGAGCTCACGGTGATTTGTGGCGCGCTGATTGGCGGCTGCATGGCCTTCCTCTGGTTCAACTCGCACCCGGCCGAGGTGTTCATGGGCGACACGGGATCGCTCGCGCTGGGAGGGCTGATTGGCGTGATGGCATTCATGATTCACCAGCCGCTGACCCTGGTGATCGTGGGCGGCGTGTTCGTGCTGGAACTGCTCTCGGTGGTGCTGCAGGTCGGCTGGTTCAAGCACACGAAGCGCCGGCATGGCACCGGGCGGCGGCTCTTCCTGATGGCGCCGCTGCACCATCACTTCCAGAAGCGCGGCTGGCCGGAGACGAAGGTCGTGACCCGTTTCTGGATCCTCTCGCTCGGTTTCGCCCTTGCCGGCCTCGCCACCCTCAAGCTGCGCTGACCATGAGCACACTGCCCGCCGTCTCGGAACCCGTCTTTCCCCTGTCATTGGGCTCGGCACCCCGTCCCGCGATTCGCCCGCCGCTACTCGCGCCGCCGCCGAGCCACCTGCCAGTCCACGTCCTGGGCAACCGCGCGTTTCTCCGGGCGTGGGCGGCGCGGCGGACCCTCCGCACCATCGCCGCCGGCGGCGTCACGCCGGGGCGGGAAACCCGGCCCCTGGCCACCTGACATGCCCGCGGCTCCTCCAGGCCTGCTCCAACCGCTGCTCACAAAACCCGCCGCCATCTTCGGCGGCGGGGTGAGCGGGGAGGGTGTGCGCGACCTGCTGGCGGCATGGGGGGCGGCGGGAACGATCTACGATGCCGATCCGGGCAAGGGCCGCTCATTTTCCCTGGCGGACGCCGCGCTCCACGAGCTGGTGATCTTTTCGCCGGGGTTTCCGCCGGGCCACCCGTGGCTGGAAGTGGCGCGGCAGGCGGGGCTCGAATGCCTCGGCGAACTGGACTTCGCCTCGCTGGGCTGGACCGGCCGGCTCATTGCGATCACCGGCACCAACGGCAAGACCACGTTGACGGAATTTCTCACCCATGCGCTCGGCCGGCTGGGGCGCACGGCCTGCGCGACGGGCAATATCGGCCGTTCGTTTTCCCAACTCGTGGCGGCGCAGGGCGGTGGAGCCCGCGATGCCTATGCGGTTTGTGAGGTCAGCTCGTTCCAGGCGGAGACGCTCCGGCATTTTCGCGCGGATGCCACGCTGTGGACGAATTTTGCCGAGGATCATCTCGAACGGCACCCGGGGCTGGAGAGCTACTTCAACGCCAAGTGGAATCTCGTCGAGCACACCGATCCCGGCGCGGTGTTTGTCGGCAGTTCCGTGGAGCGGCACGCCGTCCGCTTCGGCCGCCCGCTCGCCGGCGTCGAGGTGGTGCCGTCCGAGAATCGGCCCGCTGATCCGGTGTTGGAAGGTACCGTCTTTGCCAACTATCCGCAGCGGGAAAACTTCCTGCTCGCCGCCGCCTGGTGGAAGGCCGTGGGGTTCGATCCGGAGGCGCTCCGGGGTGCGGCGTCGACCTTCCGGCTTGGCCGGCACCGGCTCACGCGCGTGGCGGAGCAGTCCGGCGTGACGTATTGGAATGACTCGAAGGCGACGAACTTCCATGCGGTCGAGGCGGCGCTGGCCGGCTTCGCGAACCCGGTGGTGCTGCTGGCAGGGGGGAAGTCCAAGGGCGGGGATCTCGCCGGCTTTGTCGAACGGATTGCCGCCCGGGTGAAGCATGCGCTGCTGATTGGCGAGACCGGCCCGTCACTGGCCGCGCAGTGCGCGGCGCGCGGAGTCCCCCACGAGTGCTGCGCCAGCCTGGAGGCGGCGGTGTGCCGGGCGGCGGAAATCGCGGCCCCGGGCGATCACGTCCTGCTCAGCCCGGGATGTGCCAGCTTCGACATGTTCCGGAATTACGAGGATCGCGGCGAGCAGTTCGAACACCTCGTACGGAACCGTTTGCGCGCGAACGCCGCGCCGGCGGCCAATTTGAGGTAGCTTTCCACCCCCCGATTCTTCACAACCCGATCAACCATTCCACCTATGAAAATCATCAAGATTTTCGGCCTCGTCGTGGGCATTCACCTGTTTGCCCTTTTCCTGATTTTCGCCGTTCCGGGCTGCAGCTCCACCAGCCGGCCGACCCCGGTCCCGAGTGACACGATCACGCAGGCGGAGTCGCCGCCGATGATCACGATGCCTTCGACGACCGCCGTCGTTAGCGGTCCCGGCGGAAACTACAATCCCGATACGCATGAGCCGATCGCCTTCGATCCGGACGCGCCCGCCGTGGCGGCGGGCTCATCGGGCGGCGTGCGATTCACGCCGACACGCCCTGGATCTCCCGCGGCCACCACGCTGGTGCATGAACCGGTGGCCGATGTCACCCCCGCGACAACCTACACGGTGGTCAGTGGCGACAGCCTTTGGAGCATTGCGAAGCGGAACCGGGTGACGGTGGCCGATCTGGCAGCCGCCAACGGGCTGCGCGCCAACGCCGTGCTGCATCCTGGCCAGAAGCTGATCATTGCCGGCAAGTCGGGCGCTGCGGTGGCCGCGCCCTCCGAGGAACAGAAGAGCGCGCCGAAAAAGGCGATTACCGTCGCGGCGAAGCCGCCGGCCTCGGGGGAGTACGTGCACGTCGTCAAGCGCGGGGAGACCCTGAGCACGATTGCCCGGCGGTATGACGTGAGCCAGCGGGAGATTGCCGTCCGCAACAACATCACCGATCCGCAGAAGATCCCGGAGGGGAAGGAACTGGTCATTCCCGGGTGGCAGGCGGCGGGCGGCAAATCGGGCAAGTCGGAATCGAGGGTCGAGGTCGTGAGCCCCGGCCCCTCCGCACCCCCCGCCACGGAAACGCCGGCGAACCCACCGCCGCCGCCGGAAGTGGAGATCCCCGTGATCCGCGTGGATGAGAGTCCGCTGACTCCGGCGCCAAAGTCCTAGGGGGAAGGCATCGCGCACCATGGCACGCCAACCGGCTCACGAACCCTCAGGAACGCGGTCGCTGCTGAATCCGGCCACGCTCATGGTGGTTTGTGCACTGGGCCTGACGTGCCTTGGACTGACGATCCTCTTTAGCGCCACGGCATGGTTCAAGAACAAGGCCGGGGTGGCCGTGCCGTATTCGTATCTGCAGAAACAGGTCGTTGGAGCCGTGGCGGCAGGCGTGCTCTGCTTCGTGGTCAGCCGGGTGAATCTCGATTACCTCCGGCGTTATGCCTGGTGGATTGGCGGGGGCCTGCTCGCGTTGCTGGTGCTCGTACTCGTTCCGGAGATTGGCATCGAGGTGAAGGGCAGCCGCCGCTGGCTGGGAGTCGGCATCGCCCGCGTCCAGGTGTCGGAATTCGCCAAGCTCGGGCTCGTGTTTTGTCTGGCGCATTATCTGGCGCTGAATCAGACGCGGATTGGCGAGTTCCGGCGCGGCTTCGTGGTGCCGCTCGCGTTGATGGGCACGTTTGCCGGGCTGGTCGTGCTCGAGCCGGACTTCGGGACGGCGGCGCTGCTGATGGCGGTCGGGCTGGTGCTGCTCTTCATCGCCGGGGCGAAATGGCGGTACATCCTGCCGGCCTTCGGGCTGGTTGCCGGGCTTTTCGCGGTGCTGGTCGCCTACAATCCGAACCGGCTGCGCCGGCTCACGGAGTACCTGAGCGAGGAGAAGTCGTACCAGCTCAGGCAGGCGCTCGCCGCCTATGCGGCGGGGGGGACGGAAGGCATGGGGCTGGGGCAGGGCCGGCAGCAGCTGAGCTATCTGCCCGAGGCGCACACCGACTTCATCTTCTCGGTGATCGGCGAGGAACTCGGACTGTATTTCACGCTGCTGGTCGTCGCGCTCTTCACCATCATCTTCATTGCCGGAATGGTGCACCTGCGGCGGGCGCCCAACCTTTTCCATTTCCTGCTCGTCCTGGGCTGCCTGACCCTGATCTCGCTGCAGGCGATCATCAACATCGGGGTCGTGACCGGGGTTTTCCCCACCAAGGGAATGTCGTTGCCCTTCATCAGCGCCGGGCTCTCCAACCTGATGCTGATGGGGATGCTGCTGGGCGTGATCCTGAACACCCAGCGGACGTGGGGGAGAGCCACGCTTCCGGAGGATGTTCGCACGATGCGCGAGGTGATGGCATGAGCCTGTTCCTGATCAGCTGCGGCGGGACCGGCGGGCATCTCTCACCCGGAATCTCACTGGCCGAAGGTCTCACCGCCCGCGGCCATGCCTGCCGGCTGCTGATCAGCCAGAAGCAGGTGGATGCGCGGCTGAGCGAGAAGTATCCGCACCTGCGCTTCGATCGAATGCCGGGCAGCGGTTTCTCCCTTCATCCGATCCGGTTCGTGCGCTGCCTGGGGTCGCAGCTGCAGGCATTGTGGTTCTGCCTGCGCCTGTTGCGCGAGTGGCAGCCCGACGCGATCGTCGGCTTTGGCGGCTTCACCTCGGCGCCGCTGGTGCTGGCGGCCTGGCTCCTGGACGTGCCGGCGGCGCTGCACGAGTCCAACCGGGTGCCGGGCCGGGCGGTCCGCCTGCTCGGCCGCTGCGCCGACCGGGTCTACCTGCCGCCGGGCATCCGGCTGCCGGGTATTCGCGCGGCGGCGACGCGCCATGCGGGGCTGCCGGTCCGGCGCGAAATCGCCCGGATTCCCGCGGCGGCGGCCCGGGCGGCGGTGGGCCTCGATCCGAACCGGCGCACGCTCGTCGTGCTGGGCGGCAGCCAGGGGGCGGTGGCCCTGAATGACTGGACCCGCGCCCATCTGCCCCAGCTCGCGGCGGAGGGCATCCAGGTGGTCTGTGTGACCGGCCTCGGCAAGGGCCGGGATGGCATCGTCGAGTTGCCGACCAGCACGGGCGAGCCCGTCCAGGCGGTCTTCACGGCTTTCAGCGACCGGATGGCCGACCTCATGTCCGCCGCGGATCTGGTGATTTCCCGCGCCGGCGCCGGAACGCTCGCGGAGCTGATTCGCTGCGAGACCCCCGCCATCCTGGTGCCGTATCCGCAGGCGGCCGACAATCACCAGCAGGCCAATGCGGAATTTTTCGAACGGCAGGGCGGCGGGATTGTGGTGCGGCAGGAGCGGCTGGAACAGCTGGCGGCGGAGGTGCTGGATGTGATTTTCAACGACTGGCTGCTCCGCCGGTTTCGCGGCAACCTGCAGCGGATGGATCGGGCCAGCCCGCTCGAATTGATGCTGGCCGATCTGGAACACCTCGCGCGTTCACGGCCGGAGGAACCGCCCGGCGAGCCGGCCACCGCGTGAAGGCCCCGCAGCTGCAATCAAGAGTCGACCCATTGAGACCCAGAGAGCACAGAGGGAAAATGGAGGTCACGGAGCCCGTCGGCAGGCTCGGGGCCCCATTGGCCCAGGCTCCTGGCCTGAGCCTGGCGAATGGCTGCAACCTGTCGGCATGGCAGGAGCGGGAAAACGACATGTGGCTCGACTCCGTGTCCTCTGGTCTGGCCTCGGTGCACTCGCTGACCAACGGATTGCACCGAGCGAAAGGAGCCGCGTGAACGCGCCGGAACCGCCCATGCTGTTCGGCCATGCGGTGCGGCGGATCCATGCGGTCGGAATCGGCGGCATGGGCCTCGGCCCGCTGGCGATCTACCTCGCCGGGGCGGGCTTCACGGTGACGGGGGAGGACGATGGGCTGACCGCGGAGATGCGCGGGCTGCTCGAATCGGCCGGCGTGGCGATCGGCGCGCTGCCGGCGGCGTGCGATCTCGTGGTTGCCTCGTCCGCGATTGCGGCGGGGCATCCGGCCCGCGTGGCGGCGGCCACCCGGGGACTTCCGCTGGTGCGGCGCGGGGAACTGCTGGCGGAAGTGGTCCGGGGCAGGAAGCTCGTGGCGGTGTGCGGATCGCATGGAAAGACGACGACCACGGCGATGTTGGTTGCCGCGCTCCGCCAGGCGGAGTTCCCGTTTGGATACATCCTGGGCGGCCTGTTCGCCGATGCCACGCCGCCGGCACGCGCGAGCCTGGCCGAGTGGGTCGTGGCGGAGGTGGACGAAAGCGACGGGACGATCGAGCGGTTCCGGCCCGAAATCGCGCTGGTGACCAACCTGGACTGGGATCATCCGGATTTTTACCGGAGTCCCGGCGAACTGGAGACGGCCTTTGTCGGGCTGATGCAGCGTACCCGACAGGCGGTGCTGGTGAGCGCCGCCTGGGCCGGCCGCTTGCCGCCGGTGGAGCCACCGCCGGTGCGGTTGAGCTTCGGGCCCGGCGGCGATTTCCAGGGGGCGATGGTGAGCGAAGCAGCCGGGCAGATGACGCTCCGGCTGGGAGGCAGGTTTGATCGCGGGGAGGCGGTGGTTCGCGGCCGCGGGGAGTTCAATGCCGTCAACGCGGTCGCCGCGCTGGCCGCGGCGGAGCTAATGGGAGCGGGAGCGACGCGCACGATGCTGGCCGAATTTCCGCTGGTCCGCCGGAGGCAGGGCATCCTCCACGACGCTGGGGGGGTGACGGTGATCGAGGATTATGCGCATCATCCCGCTGAGATCCGGGCATTGCTGGAAAGCCTGCGCGCCCAGGTCCGGCCCGGCGGCCGGCTCGTCGCGATCTTCCAGCCGCATCGGTTCAGCCGGACCGCGCAGTTCAAGGCGGACTTCGCCGCAGCGCTCAAACTGGCGGACCGGGTGCACCTGCTCGATGTCTACCCGGCGGGCGAGAAGCCGATCCCCGGTGGCACGACGCCGGACATCCAGGGCGAACTGGCACGAACGGCGGCCAGCCTGCCGGTGGCCTATTTTCCGGCTGATGATCCGCGCTGGCAGTGCGCCTTGTCGGCGGAGGTTCGGGCCGGCGATCTGGTGGCATTCGTCGGTGCGGGGGATATCGACCGAAGGGCCCGTGAGTGGCTCGAACATTGGCGGCGGCTCGGGCCGGCTGGCCGGTGGGACGAACTCGCGGCGTTCCTCCAAACCGTGGTTTCCAGGCCGGGGCGGGTGTGGCGCGAGGAATCACTCGCGGCGCGGACCACGCTGCGAGTGGGCGGGGCGGCGCGAATCTTCGCCGAACCCGCCGATGTGCCCGAACTCCGGGCCCTGGTGCGGAGCGCCGCCGCTCGCGGAGTTCCCGTATTTGTCCTGGGACGCGGCTCGAACCTCATCGTACCGGATGAAGGCGTCGACGGGCTGGTGATATCGCTGGCGGGGGAGGCGTGGTCGGGGTTTGAGCCGCGAGGGGACGGGCGGGTGTGGGCGGGCGCGGGCCTGCGATTGAAGAACCTGTGCGGGCTGGCAGTGAAGGCCGGGTTGGTGGGTTTTGAATTCCTGGAGGGCATTCCCGGAAGCGTCGGTGGCGCCCTGCGGATGAATGCGGGCGCGATGGGCGGGTGGATTTTCGACCTGGTCGAGGAGGTCCAACTGATGACGCTGGAGGGCGAGGTGAAGACGCTGCCGAGGCAGGCGATGCATGTGGATTACCGGCATTGCGCGGAGCTGCATGCAGCGATTGCGCTGGGAGCGCTGCTGCGGCCGGCCGCGCGCGCCGACTCCGATGCGATCGGACGGCAGCTGGACGTCTATCGCCGGAAGCGGCAGGAGTCGCAGCCGCGCGAACCGAGCGCGGGCTGCATTTTCAAGAATCCGCCCGGCAATTCCGCGGGACGGCTGATCGATGAGTGCGGGCTGAAGGGCGAGCGCGTGGGCGGCGCGGAAGTTTCGATGGTCCATGCGAACTTCATCGTGAATCGCGGCGGGGCGACCGGGCGCGACGTGCTGGAACTGGTCCGCCGGGTACGGTCGCGCGTCCGGGCCGAAAAGGGCGTGGAGCTGCAGCCGGAAGTCCTGCTCTACGGCCGCCGATGGGAGGAGGTGCTGTGAAGGACGACACGCTGGCACCCGTTGTTGTCGTGTTCGCGGGTGGCACGTCCGCCGAGCGCGAAGTCTCGCTTGGCTCGGGCCAGGCCTGCGCGCTGGCGCTCGCGCGATCGTTCCCGACCCGGCTGTGCCGGATCGACGAGGACCGGATTCCGTCCGGGCTGGATCCCGCGCGGCATGTGGTGATGTCCACGCTGCACGGGACTTTTGGGGAGGACGGCGGCATGCAGCAGTTGCTCGATGACGCGGGTTTCCATTACGCGGGCTGTGATGCGGCCAGCAGCGCCTTGACGATGGACAAGGCCGCCACCAAGCACACGGTGGCGGCCCGCGGCGTGCGGGTACCGCGCGGACTGTCGTTCACGGCTCCGTCCGTCCCCTGTGCGGCGGCGGTGATCGCGCAATTGGGGGAGGAACTCGTGGTGAAGCCCAACAGCGAGGGCAGCAGCGTGGGCCTCGCGATGATTGCCAACCGCAGCGAGCTGGCGGCCAAGCTCGCCACCATCACGGAGGGTGACTGGCTGGTTGAGCAGCGGATCGTGGGGCGCGAACTTTCGGTGGGCGTGCTGCACGGCCGCGCCATGGGCATCGTCGAGATTCGGCCGAAGTCAGGACTGTACGACTATCATTCGAAGTACACGAAGGGCGCCACCGAGTACCTGGTGCCGGCGCCGCTGGAGGGTGAACGGGCGGCGGCGGTGCGGGCGGCCGCGGAAACGGCTTTCTCCGCGTGCGGCTGTCGCGATTACGCGCGGGTTGATTTCATGCTTTCTGCTGCCGGCACCGTTTATTTGCTGGAAATAAACACGCTGCCCGGCATGAAGGAAACGAGCCTGCTGCCGATGAGCGCGCGCTGTGCGGGACTGGATTTCACGGCGTTGGTTCGGGAACTCGTTTCACCAGCGCTGCAGCGCCATCGCGCGTCGGCGGCCCATTGTCATTCGTGATCCGCAACCTGCCCAACGTTCCTGCAACCCGGAGCTGGCGCGACATTCCGCAGCCGGTGAAACCCCGCGCGATGTCGCCCGGCGGCCGGCGGCGGCTCTGGCTGGCGGCGGGCCGGATGGCCGCCGGGTTCCTGCTCGCCGCCGCCCTGGCCTGGGGCGGATGGATCGTGGCGAATTCGTTGCGACCGCACCCGCCGCGGGCCCTCACCGCGGCGCAGGGAGTGCCCTTGCGCGCGCCCGAGCTGAAGACGGACGGGGTGCTCGACGCCGCCTGGCTCGCCGACACGCTGGCGCTGCCCGCCCGGGCGACTTTGATGGAACTCAACCTGGAGCACCTGCAGCGGCGCGTGGTTGCGGATGCGCAGGTGCTGACGGCGACGCTGATCCGGAGATTCCCGGATCGACTGGCGGTGCACATCACCGAACGGGCGCCGGTGGCACGGGTGATGGCCGAACTGGGTGGGCGGCAGCAGCGGTTGCTTGTGGCGCGGGACGGCGCGATCTTTGTGGGATACAATTACGACCCGGAGTGGCTCAACACGCTGCCCTGGCTGGACGGCGTCACGATCACGCGCGGTGAGGAGGGGTTCCTGCCGATCGCCGGCATCCGGGCGGCGGGCGACCTGATGGCGAAGGCGCGGATCGAGGCCGAGCATCTCTATCGCACCTGGAGCGTGATCTCGCTGGCGCGGCTGAAGCTCGATCGGGAAATCGAGGTCCGGACGACGCGTGGCACCACGATCATCTTCAGCACCGAATCGGATTATCTGAACCAGCTGGCGCGGCTGGACTACATGCTGGACCAGTTGCCGGCGACGCCCGGGATGACGGCGCGCATCGACCTGTCGCTCGGCCGGGAGGTGCCGGTGCGACTGGAGCTTCCGCCCGACGGGGAGCCTTCCGCCGCGATCGGCGGGCCGAGAATCCAACCCCCGCTTTCCTTCCTCCCCGCGGCGCAGCCCAGACCCACCCGTGAGCTCTAAAACCACCTTCATCGGCGCCGTCGAAATCGGCACGTCCAAGATCTCCGTACTGATTGGCGAATACACCGGCCGCGAACTGGCGATCATCGGCCGCGGCGAATGCATGTCGCGCGGGGTGATCAAGGGGATGGTGGTGGATTACAAGGCGGCGAGCGACTGCACCCACAGTGCACTGGAGCAGGCGGAGCGTGACGCCGGGGAACGAATTGACGTGGTGTTCCTCGCCCAGACGGGCGGACACCTGGAGGGGTTCTACAACGAGGCCGCGGTGAACGTGAAGGCCTCCGACAACATGATCGATGCCAGCGACGTGCGCACCGTCTGCGAACTGGCGAAGGCCAAGGAGCTCCCGGCGGGCCGGATGGTCGTGCACCACATCCGGCGGCCCTTCCGGGTCGACGGCCGGCTGATCCCGGGCAGTCCCGAGCACCTGGTGGGGCAGCGGCTCGAGGTTGGCTACTGGAACGTGCATGGGCAGGAGCAGCGGCTGGCCGACAACATCCACGTGATCCGCGGCTTCAACCTGGAAGTGCGGGAACTGGTCCTGTCGGGACTCGCCTCCGGCCACATGGTGACGAATCTCGAGGAGCGGCAGCACGGGATCCTCGCCATCGACATCGGCGCCGGCACCACGGATTTCGTGCTGTACCGCGACGGTGCCCCGCACACAACGGGCGTGCTGCCCGTGGGTGGCACGCACCTGACGAATGATCTCTGCATCGGACTGCGGCTGACGGAGGGCCAGGCCGAGAAGCTGAAGCTGCGCTACGGTCGCGCCAACGTGCAGGTGAAGGACCGGGCGCACAAGGTGTGGCTCGACGGGAATTTCGCGATCGGCGACCGGCAGTTCCCGCAGTTCGCAATCGAGCAGATCACCGCCGCCCGCACTTGGGAACTGCTCGAGGTCGTGAAAAAGAAGCTGGGCAATTCGTTTTCGCCCGAGACCTGTGCCGCGGGGGTGGTGCTGACGGGCGGGACAGCCAAGTTGCCCGGGATCGCGGAGACGGCGGCCAAGATTTTTGGCGTGCCGGCCCATCTGGGCGAGGCCCCGGCATGGGTGGGCGAAAACATGCGCGATCCCATCTATCACACGGCGCTCGGGCTGCTTTATTATGGAGTCAGCGCCCAGGGAGACAAGGGAGCGCCCGCCCGCCGCAGCGGGGGTTTCCTCAGCAACATGAAGCGGCTCTTCGCCACGACGTAGGAATTTGCGGGGAGGGCGATGCCGGAACACGGAAAAATTTCAGCCAAATCATGACCTTTAACTCCCTCCCCGCAAATTCCTCGGAGCTGCCGCTCGAACCCTCGCTGCTCACGGATCGCGACATCGCGATCAAGCTGGTGGGGATTGGCGGGGCCGGCTCGAACGCGGTCGACCGGCTGAAGATGGAGAATCTCGATCGGCTGCAACTTGCCGTCATCAACACCGATCACCAGGCGCTCGCGAGTTCGCCGGTACAGGACAAGGTCCTGATTGGGATGAGCATCACGCGCGGGCTCGGCGCCGGCGGCGATCCTGAACTCGGTCGCGAGGCGGCCGAGGCGGACCGGGAAAAGATCGGCCGGATCGTGAAGGATTGCGATCTGGTGTTCCTAGTCACCGGCATGGGCGGTGGGACCGGGAGCGGGGCGGCGCCCGTGGTGGCCGAGATCGCCGCGGAAACCGGTGCGCTTGTCATCGCATTCGTGACGATGCCCTTCAGTTTCGAGGGGGGCCGCCGGCTGAAGCAGGCGGAGGAGGGCCTCCGCGCCCTGAGGCAGGTGTGCGATGCGGTGATTCCGCTGCCGAACGACGTCCTGCTGCAAGAGGCGGCCGAGCAGGAGACCGTGCTCGATTCGTTTGCGCGGGCGGACGCATGGATTGGCCGCGGCGTGCGCTCAATCTGGTCGATGCTGTTCCGAACCGGGCTGATCAACCTGGATTTTGCGACGCTGCGGCAGGCGTTTTATGCGCGCGGCGGGAAGACCCTCTTCGGGCTCGGTGAGGGCGCGGGGGAGAATGCCGCCGCCGAGGCGGTCGCGAGCCTGAAGCTCTGTCCGCTGCTGCACACGCCCGAGTTCTCGCGCAAGGCCGACCGCCTGCTCGTCAACATCATCGGCGGCCCTGATCTGACTCTGCCGAAGGTCAACGAGCTGATGACGGCGATCACGGATCAGTTCGGCCGCGACTCGCACATCATCATGGGTGCGGTGATTGACGAGGACATGTCGGGCCGGATTGACCTCTGTGTCATCGGCACGAGCGAAATGGGCGGACGGTCGATGCCGCCGCGGCGTGCGGTGCCGTCCGGCCGCGGCAAAGTTCCTGGCGGCAGCCGGCCCGAATCGATGCTGGCCGGGACCGGTGTGGGGCCGGGGAGGGAAAGCACACCGCCAATGGTGCCGGCGGGTGCGGCGAACGCCCGGAATGGAAAGCCGGAGAATCTTGCCCAGGATGAATTTGGTTTTGGCGAGGTCGAGCGCCGCGGCCACTTTGAAAAGACCGATCGCACCCTCTTCGACGGCCACGATCTCGATGTCCCGACCTACCTGCGGAAGGGGATCAAGATTGTGATCTGAGTACCGAGCCAGAGGCGGCCTTACCCCGAGTTTTCAGATAAAGTGCGCGCACTTCCACGGCACTGAAGTCGCCAAGCCCATCCCATTCTACCAGGTCTACAAGGGCACCGTTTTCGACCTTGTCGATCAGGCTGTCGATTTTGTGCTCTCGAAGATCAACCTCGCCGTCGGCACGCGGGCCAGGAGCAACCAGGCCCCGGTGGCCTACGAGATGCCGCCCGAAGTGGTGCGCGAGGCCATTGTGAATGCCGTCGCGCATCGCGACTACACGAGCAACGGCAGCATTCAGGTGATGCTGTTCTCCGATCGGCTGGAGGTTTGGAATCCGGGAACTCTGCCTCCTTCGTTGACTTTGGCGCAGCTTCGGCAACCGCACGGCTCGGTGCCGGCCAATCCATTGGTGGCCGAGCCCCTCTATCTTACCAAGTACATCGAGCGGATGGGGACCGGTACGCGCGACATGATCGAGCGCTGCCGGAAAGCCGGCCTGCCGGAACCCGAGTTCGCCCTCACCGATGGTTTCGTCATCCCCCTGCGGCGGAAACCGGAGCGAGCCTTCACAGCCGTAGGCGGGCTGCCGACAGGACAAGTCACAGGACAAGTCACAGGTGAAGTCACAGGTGAAGTCGCAAAGTTATTGGTGGACTGCCTTGGAGCGATGCCTCGGCGCGCGTTGCGGGAGGCACTGCAGTTGAAGGGAGACGACAATTTCCGGCGCTTGTACCTCGTGCCGGCCCTCGAGGCAGGTTTGATCGCCATGACCATCAGGTCAGGACGTAGCGACCATGTTTCAGCGTGCCGAAGCGTTTCACCAGTTCTGCCTTCAACAGCGGGCGCACTAGGTCCATCGCACCCTGCCTCGAAAATGCCCCGGGGGCATTTTCGGAGAGGTTAGAGTGGAGAAGAGCTTCCAAGGTAAACGTCCGACCGGATGCCTCGTAGTCGGTTGAGCGGTCTTTGGATAAGCTCCCGCGAATGGGAGCAATCACAGCGGAGGTGGTGGACACGGGCGAGAAGCGCGACGGGCGTGGTCGGAGGGTT
>WYBX01000147.1 GCA_011525695.1 Verrucomicrobiia bacterium | reverse complement strand
GGCCGGACAGGAGGGCACAGAGTTGTTCCTTTGCAAAACCAGCCTGCCGTTCTCTGTGACCTCCGTGTTTCCTCTGTGCACTCTGTGTCCCAACAAATAACCTTCGGTTGCGGCTCCCGCGGTAAGAATTGCGCGAACTAAGAGTCCCCTGGCCTACTCCCGATTCATTTCCGCCGCGTGCTTCAATCCCAGTAACACCAATTCAGGAACGACTTCATCGAAGAGCTTCTCCGCCGCCAGCAGCCGCGCAAACCCTCCTGTTCCGACCACGTAGGGATGCTCGCCATGGAACGCCTCACGCGCCAACTCGCCCACGAGGTGCCGGATCGCACCGACGTGTCCATGGTAAATCCCCGCCTGCATGCTCTCGATGGTTGACCTGCCCAGGGCAACCGCAGGACGTGTGATTTCCACGCTCGGCAGCTTCGCCGTCCGGCCAGCAAGTGCTTCGACCGACACCCCGATGCCCGGCAAAATCGCGCCGCCCAGGTAGTCTCCCGCGGCCGTCACCACGTCGAACGTCGTCGCCGTCCCGCAATCGACCACCAGCACGTTCATGGCCGGCTTCCGTTGGGTCGCACCGATCGCGCCCGCGATGCGGTCGGCGCCCACCTCGTGCGGATTGCGGTAGCGGACCTTCAAACCCGTCTTCACCCCCGCCTGCAGCACAAACGGCTCCGCCCGAAAATATTTCAGGCAGGCGCTGCGAATGGGGTGCAAGGCCCGGGGCACGACGGAACAGATGGCGACCTGCCGGACTTGCCCCGGATCCACCCCATTCTCGCGGAGCACGGCGGCGAAAAACACGCCGAACTCGTCCGACGAGCCCAGCGGGTGCGTGGTCTTTCGCAACTGCATGCGCAGGGCATCTCCGTCGAACACCCCGCCGTGGATCTGTGTATTACCGATGTCGAGGCAAAGGAGCATGGATGGCAAATTACTCCTTCGGTTCGTCCGCCGGCAGCATCAGCAGCTTCTCCAGGGCGGGCCCGATGGCGTCCCGATCCGGGCAGCGTTCCACGATGGAACCAGCGGCATCCCAGATGTCCGCGGGAAATGGGCCGCTGTCCGCCCGTGCGGCGAGATCGTTGTGCACCACGTAATCTGCGGCGCCGCCGCGCAGGAGCGACCGCACCGCCGCCCGAACACGCTCGGAATCGGCACCTCGCGTCAGCTTGAAGGCGACCACCTTCACCGCAGGGTTGCGGCTGCGGGTCCGCAGCGCATCCAGCAGCTTCGGGTTCTTCCGCAGCCGCAGCGTCGGGGCTATGTCGGAGTCCAGTTTCCCTTCGCCGGGGGCGCGGACGACCCCGCCCACTTCGACCGCATCGATCGCAAAGTCGCCCACGGCCGCCGCATGGATAACCGCGTCGAAATTCTCGCCGCCAAGCAATTGCCCCAGCTGCGCGTCAAGTTCCGCAAAGGTGGTGAAGAGCGCCTCCCGACACGCGGCGGGGGCCGGTTGCGCCGAGCGCGCGCGCACCAGCGCCACGCCATGGCCGCGCTGGGCAAAATGCGCGGCCAGTGCTGCGCCGGTTGCTCCCGTGCTCGTGTTGGTCAGCACCCGCACACCGTCGATCGGCTCCGCCGTGCCGCCGCTCGTGATCAGCAGCCGCAGTCGCCGCAACGGCTGCACCAGGATCGCTTCGATGGCGTCGACAATCACTTTGGGCTCGGCCAGCCGCCCCTCGCCGGCTTCCCCGCACGCGGTGCGACCATTGCCCGGCGCCACCAGCCGCGCCCCCCAGCCGCACAGTTTCTCCACGGCCGCCATCGTCGCCGGATGGCTCCACATCATCGGATTCATCGCCGGTGCAATCAGCAGCGGCTTCTTCCAGTCGTGCGCCAGCAGCAGCGCCCCAGCCAGATCATCGGCCAGGCCCGCCGCCATCCGGTTCAGCAAATGCGCGGTGGCCGGGCAGACCACGACCAGATCCGCCCACCGCTCGAGCCCGATGTGATCCAGCGCCTCGCCCTCGGCAAACAGCTCGCTCGCCACTTTCTCCCCCGTGAGCGCCTCCAGCGTGGTCGCGCCGACAAACTGCAGCGCCGATTTTGTCGCCACGGTCCGGACGCGATGACCGCGCTGGACCAGTTGCGAGACTACCTCGCACGCCTTGTAGCACGCGATGGAACCGGTGAGAATGACGAGAATCTGGCTCATGGGGTGGAAGATTGCGTTCGCGGGCGGATCGGCCGGCGACCCCCCGCCGGAAGCGTCATCGCCTCCAATTCCGAAGCGAGGGACAGGTTGTCAATCAATCGGACGCTCTCGAGCCGGACAGCACCCAGCCGTCTCCCGCCGACATCCTCGATGTAATCCACCGTGAATCCAGCCGCCTCCAGCCGGGCGGCGGCCACGGCGGCACTATCGGCGGCCTGAAGGATCCGCGGAAATTCGGCGGCCTTCAGTCGTCCGGCCGGCGAGAGCCGGCGATTGCGGGAACTCAGGGCCAGCCCGTCCGGCTCCCGCACGGTCGGGCAGCCCACGATCTCGATCGGCAGCAGCAGCGCTTCCACCATCCCGCGCACGAGTTCCAGCTGCTGCCAGTCCTTTTCGCCGAAATAGGCCCGGCACGGCTGCACGAGGTTGAAGAGCTTCAACACGACCGTGAGCACGCCGGTGAAATGTCCCGGCCGGTGCGCCCCCTCCAGCAGGAGGCTGCGTTCGGACTCGGTCACCCGGTATCGATAGCCGTCGCGGTAGATTTCGCCGGGCGCAGGGGCGACGATGGCATCGGCATACGGTGCCGCGAGCCGGGCGTCTGCGTCCAGCGTCTTCGGATACTTGGCGAGATCGGCGGGATCGTCGAACTGCGTGGGATTGACGAACACCGTCAGGACGACGCGCTCGTTTTCCGCCCGGGCCCGCGCCAGCAGCGCCTCGTGACCCGCGTGCAGTGCGCCCATGGTCGGCACCAGGCCCACGCTGCGTCCGGCCCAGCCGGGGGAATCCCGCAGCGCCCGCCAGGCCGCGATCCCCGCGCACAGCGTGCTCACGCGAGCACCTCCTGGGGCGAGGGAAACTGGGCGGCGCGCACGTCGCGGGCGAACCGGTTGATCGCCTCCCGCACGAGTTCGTCGCCCTCCAGGTACCGCCGGGCGAAACGCGGCTGGAACCGGGGATCGAGCCCGAGCAGATCCGAGCAAACGAGCACCTGACCCGCGGTGCCGGCGCCGGCGCCGATGCCAATGCTCGGAATCCGGCGCTCGGCGGTGATTTCCGCGGCCAGCGCCGCGGGCACGCATTCGAGCACGAAAGCAAAGGCCCCGAGCTCCTCCAGCCGGCCGGCCTCGCTCCGCAGCCGCGACGCCGCCTCGGGATCGCGACCCTGCATCCGGTATCCACCCAGCTGGTGCACCGACTGCGGCGTCAGCCCGAGATGCCCCATCACCGGAATCCCGCTCTCCACCAGGTGGGCAATGACGTCGTCATGACCCGCCACGCCCTCGATCTTGACCGCGGTCGCACCCGCCTGCATCAGCGCCCCGGCCGCATCGGTCGCCGCCACCTTTCCCCGGCGGACGCTCAGGAACGGCAGGTCCGCGACGACCACGATCTCGGGCGCACCGCGGCGGACCGCGGCCACATGGGCCTGCATCATTTCGACCGTCGCATGGATGGTGGACGGAAACCCGTGCACGACCATGGCCGCGCTGTCGCCCACCAGGATGGCGTCGGCCTCGCTCGCCGCCACAAGCCGCGCCATCAGCGCGTCGTAGGCGGTGAGCATCACGATCGGCTGGGCTTCGCGCTGGGCGCGCGAGAATTCGAGAATGCTTTTCACGCCGCCTCCGCTGCTTTCCTCGGATGGAAATCCAGCGGGCCGGCGGGAGGGGACGGGGGTGCTTGTCGCATGGCGATGAAGCCTCGTGGTCCGAGAGGTTGGTGATGCTGTGCAGTGTCCGGTCGCGATCGTGTTCACGCCGGACGCGTTCAACATCGCCGATCCAGCGTCATGCGCAAATCGAAAGTACCCCTTTCGCCGTGCCGCATATCTCATGGGAAATTCGGCTCACCGTGGAAAGCGGCATCTTGCCGCTTGTTTCCAAATCGGGCGGGACGCCGCTTCCACGCAACCGGCCCATCGACGGGTTCGACACGCCCCGGCCGCGAAGTCCGAACTTCGTAGATGGAGGGCCGTGCTCCGTCACGGCCATGAAGATCGATCCGCTTCGCAGAATGAATTCCCCATCGGGTTTGTGGACGACGCGGCCTGCCCGCCACCAAGTGGCACGGGAGTCCTGCTCGTGGCCTCCAATTTCGTCCGCGAGAGCGAAATTACTACGGATCGATCTCGTACACCTCGACGATTGCCACGCCCGGCTGGGCGGGCTGGTCGAGATCCGGATTGGAATCACGCAACTCGAACGGCTTGACGATCGCCGTGTAACTCCCCGGCGGCAGATCGACCATGACACATGGCTCCCGCCGGTTGGAAGGCGCAAAACCCGTCGCAAAGATCTGCTGCTCGCTGTAGGTCACGACCGTCGGCTTGAAATCATCGCGCTGCCCGCCACTGAACTGCGCGCCGCTGGTCCAGTCGTCATTCTGGATCAGCAGTTCCCCACGTCCATCGCGCAGTTCCATGAACGGATCGAACATCGCGGCGGTGATCCCATAATCGCGTTCCAGCGTCGGGCCCCGGACGCCGACCAGGATTCGCTTCGTGGAACCGGGGGCGCCCTCAACGACGAAGCCGCCGATCATTTCGCGCCCCTGGTTGTCCGCGTAGCCGCGCGTCGAGAGGTTCACGATCTTGTTGGCCCCACGATCGATCTCGTAGGCCTCGACGAGCCCCGCGCCCGACGTGCCATTCGCGCCCTGCACGATGGCGGTATACTTCCCGGGTGCCAGCGTGACCAACAGCGCCGCATCGTGGCTGCCGGTGGCAAAGGCGAAGGCCCCGGCCTGCGCCGCCGCGGCCGCCACATCGGCCGCCCCTGGCTGCAGGCTCCAGTCGTCATTCACGATCCAGGCGCCCGTCTCGGGAACCAGTTGCAGAATCGGGTTCTCGAGCACGTCCGGCACCCCGAAGGAAGCCAGCGCAGGCCCCGCCGCCCGCACCAGCATCCGCTTCGGCTGGCTGCCGCGAACGATAAACCCGCCAATCAATGCCTGCTCCCCCGTCCCGACATAGGCGCGGGTGGCCACATTGATCAGCGTGCCGGCATTCGGCACCGCTTGCGTCTGTAACCTGAACGTCGCCACCTCGAATGCGTTCTGCTCGATCGTCCGGGCGGTGTCGGCCTCGCCCGGCTGCCCCGCGGCGATTCCGATCCGGGCTGAAATCGGCGCCGGCAGCTGGATGTTGGGATTCGAGAAATAGGCCAGCTCCCTCCCCGGCGGATACGCCATGATGTCGTGGTAGCGGAGCCCGTCCGCCCCGTAGAACCAGTAGCCATAGCTGTACGGATACGCCCCGGGCCCGCTCTTCGCATCCTCCCGGTTGTGCGCACAGCCGAAAACGTGACCGAGCTCGTGGGCGAGCACGGTCGTCGCCAGCAGGTTCGAATACTGGACGACGCCGAACGCGAACCGCGGATTCGAGAAATCACCGGGCGAGTCGAGCAGGAAGGCGAGCCCGCTGCTTTCGCCGCGCCGGCTGAGCGCCAGCATCACGATATCCGCACCGGCCGCGTCACGCCGTGCATGGACCTCGTCCATCTGCCCATCCTCGGTCCCATAAAGCGCGCTCAGGGCCGAATCCTGCACCTTGTCCTCGGTGCTCACCGACTCGTCGTAGTTCGTCTCGGCCAGCCCCACGAGCTTCACGCGGGCGGACACCTGGCTGTCCGCCAGGTTCACGTTCACCTTGGCCACCGCCGCGTCGAATGTGCTCTGGATTGCCGCCACGCGCGATCCGCCAAGCAGCGTCGGCAGCAGGGCCGGCGTATACAGCATCAGCAGATGCACCTCGGCATGCTGCGGATTCACCGCCGCGGCGGTCGTGGCGCCCTCGATGCCGGCATCGTCCCCGGCACCCCGGGCGGCCGCCGCCTCGCGCGCGCGCTGTTCGAGCAAATCCTGCATGACGGCGCCGTCCACAAACGGCCGGCGTTCACCCCCGCAGGGCAGGACCAATACCGGATCCACCTGGTAGAACTGCGCCAGCTCACCGGTTGCCGGTCGGAGCGCGTAGCTCCCCAACTCGACGTCATCGATCGATCCGCTCAGAAAACCGTCGCCACCGGCAAACACCGCCCGGCTACCGGGGTGGCCCTCGATTCGGCCGTGGCTCGTGAACCGATCCGGACCGATCTGCTCGCTGCCGTCGATCACGACGGTGAGCATGCTGCCGTCGGGCAGCGGCAATTGCACCCGGCCTTCCCCGGGCCGCTGCCAGAATGGGGACCCCTTGCCGTCGATCAGCGCGTGATTCAACCGGACGTAATTGATCTTTCGTGACGGAGCCGGGAGCGCCGCGTCCAGCGACGGAGCGTCGACCGGGCGAGCATAGGCAAAGAGCACCCGATCCGGCATGCCCTCGGCTGCCGCGATCCGCTTGACCTGGCCCGGCTGGGCCGCCGGATCCGCGGTCGGAGTTCCGACCGACGCAAGGGCCCGGTCAGTACCCGGGACCCGATCGCGGGGAGATACCCCACGGCCGGCTAACCAGAATGCCACTGCGACGAGCGCAAGGGCGGCGAAAAGGAATTTCCAGCGACTCATCGACAGATAAAAGGAAGGGCACTGAGTGGGGAAATTTCCTCCTCGCAAGGCCGTTCTGTCCCGGATCCGGCCCGGCCGCAATCCTGGAACAGGTTACGAAAACCGGCACGTGGCTGAATCCTTGTCGTCCTCCATGAAAGTCATTCAGACCAGGAGGTGAGCACTGGATGCATGGACGGGGGCTGGAGGGCCAAAGGCCCGTTTCATCCCAGCCTGGGCCAACGGCCCAGGATTTCGTACCGAAAGAATCTCAGGGCTGAAGGCCCGCTTCATCGATCCGAGCATCCACATCAGGCCAGGTGCGCCGCCCAGGGCTTCCGGTACTCGTAATGCAAATGCCGATTCGCCTCCTCGGAATTCGTGAACCGCTCCGCCCGGGCGTCCCATTCGAGCCGGCGGCCGAGCTTCAACGCAATGTTCGCCAGGTGCGCAAAGCAGGTCGAACGGTGGCCCTCCTCGAGCGGGCAGAGCGGGGTCCGCCGGCTTTTCACGCAGGCCACGAAATCGCGCACCAGGGCCACATCGCCTCCCTTGTCCCCCGGCGCCGACTCCTCCGGCTCGATGGCCTTGCCCGCCGCCTGGAACTGGCCAGCCTTCGCCGGCGTGACGCGATAGCCGTTCTGCGAGCAGTGCAGCGTTCCCTTGGTGCCCCGCAGCTCAATCTCGCCGAACGGGAACAGCCCGGTGCCGCTGGCTTCATAGATCCCGAAGACCGCCATCGCCCGCGAGGCGAACTCGAACGTCACCTCCATCGTGTCCGGGATGTCCCGATCGTCGTCCACCGCATACTTTCCGCCGCTGGCGCTGATCGCGATCGGGGCCTGCTCGCCGAGCATCCAGCGGATCACGTCAAGATAGTGCACGCCCCAGTTGCCCATCTGGCTCGAGTAGTCGCTCCACCAGCGGAACCGGTAGGGCGCAATGTTGTATTGATAGGGACGGTACGCGCGCGGCCCCAGCCACAGATCCCAGTCGAGATCCGGCGGCGGCGTCTCGGGCCCCATCCGGCCGATCCCGCTGGGGAACATGTTGCTGACCCGCGCGGCCCGGGCGATTGTCACCTTGCCGATCTTGCCGGCGGGAATTTCCCGCGCGAGCTGCTGGTACACCGGGTTGCCACGCCGGTTCAACCCGACCGCCACCACCTGGCGGCTAGCCGCCTGGGCGTCGACCATCATCCGTCCTTCGCGAATCGTGGCGGTCAGCGGCTTCTCAACATAGATGTCCTTCCCCGCCTTCAGCGCATCCACGGTCTGGATCGCGTGCCAGTGGTCCGGCGTGGCGATGCACACCGCATCGATGTCCTTCTGGTCCAGCAGGGCACGGTAGTCCTTGAACCGCTTGACCCCGCTGCCCAGCGGTTCGCCCATCGCCGGAATCAGCCGGCCAAGCGCGGCGCCGCCCTCCCGGAACCGCGGGTGGACCCGGCTCGGATCCCGCTGCAGGTACGGCTCATAGATGTCGCAGAGCGCGGCCACCTCCACATCCGGCTGGGCCATGAACATCGCCAGGAGCTGGGACCCGCGGTTGCCGACGCCGATGAATCCGACACGAACCTTGTCGCTGGCCGCGACCGGGCCGGCCGGCGCCGTCTGCGCCAGGCTGGTTGCGCCGAGCGAGAGGCTCGTGGCGGCGATGGCGGTCGAGGTGAGGAATTCCCGGCGTGTCGGGGTTGCGTTATGAGGTTTCATGGATGACGGGACTGGAGGTTGGGTGCTGGCCTGGACTCGATGTGACCGCCCGGTTGCCTGCGGCACAGGAATTCGGAGCCGGAAACGCCGTACCGGGTCACGCCCCTGAATCACGGCTGCTTCGATTCCATGTTTACGCCGACTCCCGCAATGGCGGGCAGCCTGCATGAGGGAGTGGAACCCGGAAAATGTCGAGCCGCGGCCGGCGGCATTTTCAGCCCGGGCCGGTCCAGCCGGAGAGTCTTTGACGCGCACCCAAAAAGCGTCCAACGTGCCGCCGAATGAAATCAGTCAAGGTCCCGGCGCTGGAGTTGTTTCTCCACGAGATGATTCCCCTCGCGAAGGCGATGGGGGTCGGCGTGGAGGTCAGCGATGCGCGGGCACTGGTGCTGTGCGCGCCGAAGGAGCAAAACAAGAATTCGCTCAACACCGCCTTCGGCGGCAGCCTCGTTTCGCTCGCCACACTCGCCGGCTACGGCGTCGTCTGGGAACTGATGAAGAGTGAGAAAGGCGCGGAAAAGACGGAGTGGCGGATCGTCGTGAAGGAGAGCCGCGCCGCGTATCGCAAGCCGGTCCTGGGGGATTTGCGCGCGATCTGCGAGCGGCCCGCCCAGGCGGCGATCGCCGAATTCAAGGAAGCACTCGCCCGTTACGGGCAGGCCAAGCTCAAGCTGCGCGCCTCCATCGTCGAAAACGGGCAGACCGCCGTGGACGTGACAGCCGCGTTCGTGGTTTCCCGATAAGGTTTCCGCGCTGCGCGGAAACCTCAGATGTGCTTCGAGTCGGCGGCATCCTTCTTCACATAGCCGCTCTCCTGTCGCGCGTGGTTAACCGCGTTTTTCTTCAGGTACGCCTGGTAAACGTCGTCCGCCGTCATGCCGAGGGTCTGGGCCAGTGAGACCAGGAAATGAAACAGATCGACCACCTCGACCTTCGCATTCTGCTCATCGAACTGCTGGTACTTGGCCCACCATTTCCAGGGAACGCTGTCGATGAGTTCGGCCGTTTCCTGTTGCAGGGCCCGCGTATAATTGAGGACCCACTTGGTCTTTTCCTCATCGGTCGGCGGCGGTAAGTTCACGCCAATCCGGCGGTTAAGTGCATCCTGCATCTGGAAGATTTCCTCGAGCTTGTCCATGGCGGCGAGGCTTGGCTGGGCCGGCGGTAGTTGCAAGTGGCAAGCCGCGGTTGGGGGCCGGACTGCGCCAACTTGCCACTTGCCACCCCGGGCGGCCTGAACGATGTTCCGCGCCTCATGCACGCGTCGAGCGCTTCCGGGCGCTCCGGGTGCCCAACCATCCGGCCGCTTCCATTTGTGACGCGCCCCAAGCCAGTGCCTGGGGGCGCCGCCTTCAGGAAGCCGCCTTCCCTACAACCAACATAAACAATGCCAGATCCAGATAAGTCCGGCGCGCCCGATGCGGCACCCGCCGACTTGCCCGCCCCTCCGCCCGCTGCGCCTGCCAGCGCCAGCCCGGCTGCGGCGGCCCCCGATAGCCCGAGCACGACGCCGACGACCACCCCGCCCACCGCCACCCCACCCGCTGCACCCGCCTTTGGCACGTTCAGCGCGACCCGGGGCTCCGGCCTCGCCCGTGGAAAGCGGCCCTCAGTCCCCGCCGCCAGCGCCCCCGCCGGCTCACCACCGGCCACCTACAAGCCCTCCGCGCTTGAGGTGATTACGCCGGTCAGTGCCTACAAGAACCCGTTCACCGGCGAGACGTCGGTGGGCGCGCCACCCGCCAACGAGCCTGCCCCGCAGGCCGCTCCTCCCCAGCCGGCTGCCGCCGGCACGCCGGATGCCATCACCCCGCCGACGCCAGTCGCTCCCGCCTCGGAGCCGATTGCCGCCAACCCGGATGCTTCCGAAACCACGACCAAGGCTGAGCTGAACATCCTTCCGCCCGAGCCGAGCAATCGGCCCGCCGTCAAATGGGAGGCCTCGCCAGCGGGCGAACCGTCCGCCCGCCGCGAGGATCGGCCAACCTTCCAGCCCCGCGAACGCCGGGATCAACGTCCCTATGAGCCGCGCGAGGGCCGCGGTGACCGTGAATCACGTCCGTTCCAGCCCCGCGAAGGCCGGGAAGGTCGTTCCCCACGCGAGGGCGGCCGCGATCAACGGTTCGGACGCGACCGGCGCGAGGGCGATCGGCGCGACGACCGCCGGTTCGAGCCCCGCTCCCACCAGCCTTATCAGCCGGCCGCAAAGACACCCGAACCCAAGCCGGCTGGCTTCATCGGCTGGCTGAAGGGCCTCTTCGGTGGCGAGCCGGAGGCGCCCGCCTCAGCCGGAAACGAGCGTCCCCGCGAGTCCGGTCACGGCCAGGATGACCGCCGCCATCGTGGCGGCGGCCGGGGTGGCCGCGGCGGCGGTGGCTATCGTGACGAAAACCGCGGCCCACGGCCCGAAGGCCAGCAAGGCGGCAGCTTCCAGGGCGGCGAAGGCGGCGGTCGCCGCCGGCGGCGTCGCGGCGGCCGCGGACGTCATCGCGGCCCGGGTGAAGGCGGTGGCGACGATCGTGGTCCGCGGCCGGAAGGCCAGCAGGGCGGCGGCGCCATCTGAAGCGCTCCAGCCACAGGCCCAGGCAATAGACCAGGCGATTGCCAATCGACCCAAGGACCAGGGAACTCCGAGTTCCCTGGTCCTTTTTGTTTGGGAATTTGTCGCGAAAGCGGATTGGCAATGCCGTCGGTTCGTGAAGTACTCGCAGCGTTCGGACCCAAGCCACGACAAATTCCCAATGGCCGATCTCATCGTCAATGGCGGCAGGCCCCTTTCCGGGACCATCACGCCGTCTGGCAACAAGAACTCAGCGTTGCCGATTCTCTGTGCCACGCTCCTCACCAATGAGCCGGTGCGCCTGCAGAACGTCCCCGCGATCACGGATATCGAAAAACTGGTTACCTTCTTCGAGGAACAGGGTTCCCGGATCGCCTGGGACAAGGCCGCCGGCACCATGGAGATCGACCATTCGGATTTCGACGCCGGCCGGCTGGAGGGCGAACTCCCCTCGGGCATGCGCTCGGCGGTCCTGCTCTTCGCGCCGCTGCTCCACCGGATGAAGCGGATCACAATTCCCTCGAACGCGAAGGGCTGCTCGCTGGGAATCCGCGAACTCGACCCACACCTCGAGATCCTGGAAAAGCTCGGCGCCCGGATTTCCCACAATGGCGAACTCACCATGCGGCTCCCCCGGAAGTTCAAGGGCGCCCGCCACTGGCCGGATTACATGTCCGTCACCGCGACCGAGAACTTCGTCATGGCCGCCGTCCTCGCCGAGGGCACCTCGACCATCATCAACGCGGCCAGCGAACCCCACGTGCAGGATCTCTGTGAGGTCCTCAACGGGATGGGTGCCGCCATCTCCGGGATCGGCACGAGCCGGATCACCGTGGAGGGGGTCGCCCGGCTCCGTGGCGGCACGTTCACCATCAACACCGATCATCACGAGGTGGTGACCTTCCTGGCGCTCGGCGCCATCACCGGCGGGGAAGTCAAGGTGCGCCACGCCGTGCCCCAGCACTTCGATTTGATGACCCGCGCGTTTCGCAAGGTCGGTGTCACCATCCAGCACCGGGGTGAAACGGCCATCGTCCGCCGGCACCAGGATCTCGTGATCGAGGCGCCGTTCACCAGCAACCTGCTGACCAAGATCGAAGCCGCCCCCTGGCCCTATTTCCCCGTCGATTTGCTGCCGTGCATGATTGCGCTGTCCGTCCGCGCCAAGGGAGCGATTCAGTTCTGGAACAAGGTTTACGAGGGCGGCTTCACGTGGATGTCCGAGCTGTCCAAGTTCGGGGCCCAGGTGCTCGTGAGTGATCCCCACCGGATCATCGTCTTCGGCGACCGTCCGCTTCGGCCCGCCGTGGTCGACGCGCCCTATATCATCCGCGCCGCCGTCGCCCTCTACATGGTGGCGGCCAGCATCCCCGGCCGCTCCGTGGTCAAACATGCGGACACGATTCGCCGCGCGCACCCGCGATTCGTGGAAAACCTCCAGAGCCTGGGCGCCGAGGTCGAGTGGAAGTAACCATCATGCCGTCACCCTCCAAGCCCGCCAAGGGTTCCGATTTCATCACCCAGACGCTCGCCGCACCGGTCACGCCGGCTGAGGCGGCACTGCGGCCGCTCTCGTTCACCGATTTCACCGGCCAGCCCAAGACCGTCGAACGGCTCCAGGTGATGGTCGGAGCAGCCAGAAAACGGGGCGAACCGCTCAACCACATCCTGCTTTCCGGCCCCCCGGGGCTCGGCAAGACCACGCTCGCCTTCATCCTCGGCCACGAGCTCGGCCGCAATGTCCGGATCACGTCCGGCCCGGTGGTCGAAAAAGCCGGTGATCTGGCGGGGCTGCTCACGAATCTCGAGGAGGGCGACATCCTGTTCATCGATGAAATCCACCGGATTCCAAAGGCGGTCGAGGAGTACCTGTACTCGGCGATGGAGGATTTCCGGCTCGACATCATGATCGACCAGGGACCGAACGCCCGGAGCGTCCGGCTGACCATCCCGCGCTTCACCCTCGTCGGCGCCACCACCCGCGCCGGGCTGCTGACGGCGCCGCTGCGCTCGCGGTTCACGCTCCAGACCCGGCTGGATTACTACGACATTCCAACCCTCGAGGGGATCGTCCATCGCAGCTGCCGGCTGCTGCACGTGCAAATCGACCCGGGCGGCGCGCGCGAAATCGCCTCGCGATCCCGCGGCACGCCGCGCGTTGCCAACAACCTGATCAACTTTGTCCGCGACTTTGCCCAGGAGCGCGCGGACGGACGGATCACGCAGCCGGTCGCCGCCCGGGCGCTCGAACTCCTGGAAATCGACGCCGCGGGGCTCGATGAAATGGACAAGCGGATGCTGCGTGTCATGGCCGAGCATTACCGCGGCGGACCGGTCGGCATGAGCACGATCGCCGTCGCCGTCAGCGAGGAGGCGGAAACGCTCGAGGAAGTCCACGAGCCTTTCCTGATCCAGGAGGGTTACCTGCAACGCACACCGCAGGGCCGGGTGCTTACCGCCAAAGGCTACCAGGCCGTGGGGCTCAAGGCCGCCGTCGGACAGCAGCAGTCGCTGCTGTAGCGCCGTGTCTCAGACCGGCGCAATGCTTTCGGAAACCGTTTTGACGTGCCCGGCACCGAGGTAGGGCAGGTCTATTTGACCTGACCTACGGGCAGCGACGCGCTCGCCGCAGTCGTCCTGCATTCTGAAACGAATTGGACGCGGCGGGGACGCCGCATCCCCGACCGGAACGGTCCGGTCATCCCTCGTGCTTCATCGCTCATCGGCTCTCCTCCTCCTTCCGCCTCGCACCAGCGCCGTCACCAGCATCCCCACCAGCAGGATTGCCGCGGTGCCGAAGACAATCGTGAGGAACCCGTGGAACGGGCTCTTCCATTCCGCCAGCGTCCCGGTCCAGCGCGGCGACAGGCTCATCCAGAGGATTACGAGCACCCCCGCAGTGACCCCGGCAAGCCCGGCGCGGCCGCCGGCGCGGCGCGAAAGAAATCCCAGCAGGAACAACCCGAGCATCCCGCCACCGAATACGCCGGCGAGCATCCACCAGGCATCGAGCGCGCTCTTCACATGGATCATCGCCAGCGCCATCCCGGTGCCGAGCATACCGATCGTGATCGTCGCCAGGTACAGAAAACGCATCCGTTGCGGCTCGGTCGCATGCGGCCGGACGAACCGCTGGTAGTAGTCACCGAGCAGGATCGTCGCCGCCGAGTTCAGGCTGCTGGATATCGTGCTCATGGCCGCGGCGAAAATTGACGCCACCAGCAGCCCGGTGATGCCGGGCGGCAGCACGCTGACGATGAAGTACGGGAATACCGAATCGCTCCGCGCAGGGTCGCGATAAACTTCGGGCAGCGCCTCCGGGTGCGTCGTGTAGTATGCGAACAGCGCCGTACCGATGAAGAAGAAGACCGCCGAGATCGGAACGTAGAGCAGCCCGCCCAGCCAGACACTCTTGCGCGCCTCCGCATCCGACTTGGCGGTGTGGTACCGCTGCACGTAGTTCTGATCGACGCCGAAATTCTGCAGGTTGATCACGAGCCCGTAGATCAGGACCACCCAGAACGTCGACTCCGCTAGACTGCCGCCGAAGCTGCCGAGGCTGAATTTGCCGTGCTCCGCTGCCAGTTCAAACAGCTGGCCCGGACCCGCCGGCAGGCTTCCCACCATGATGACCGCACAGGTGAGCGCGCCCAGCACGAGCACCAGCGTCTGCAGCGCATCCGTCCAGATCACCGCCACGATGCCACCGAGGAACGTGTACAGCGTGGTCGCGACCCCCGTCACCAGAATGATCAGCCGGATGTCCCAGCCGAGCAGGACGTTCATCGGCAGAGCCATGAGGTAAGTGACCGTGCCAATCCGCGCCAGCTGCGTGAGCAGGTAACAGGCGCTCGCATAAATGCGCGCCCAGGTGCCGAATCGCTGCTCGAGATGCGCATAGGCGGAGACCTGCCCGCTGCCCCGGTAAAACGGCAGGAAATGGCGGACGGCAATCCACGTGGCGAGCGGGAGCGAGAGGCTGAAGACGAAGGAATTCCAGTTCGATGCGAACGCCTTGCCGGGCAGTCCAAGGAAGCTGATGCTGCTGACGTAAGTGCCCAGGATGGACAGCCCGGTGAGCCAGCCGGGGAGGCTGCTCTCGGCCGCCGTGAACCCGGCGACCGAACGCGTCCGGCGCCAGAAGAACAGCCCGACTCCCATCGTGGCAACGAAGTACCCTCCCAGGACAATGCCATCGAGCGTGGTGAAATGAGTCTGCATCGTTAAAGGGGATCCGTCCTTCGGCTATATGAAATCCTCCATGGCAATGCGGCACCGCATCCCCATCGTAGGGGCGCAGTCTTGCCTGCGCCCACATGCGTGATTGCACGGTTCTGAGGGCGCAGACGAGGCTGCGCCCCTACGGCTGCGTGGTTCAATGAAAGGCTCAAGGGTGCGCATTCGGGTGCTCGGACGATGCAACGGGCCTTTGGCCCTCTCGCGCTCCATGAATCCGTGCTTCATGAATTTTCCGGACTAGCCGATCCGCGCCGGCGGAAGCTTCAGCCGGGTGAAGAGCGCGCCAAGTTCCCTCACGATGGTCGCATGCAGGGCGCGCGACTCGTCCGACTGGATCGCTTTCGGCACTCCGGCCCGCAGCCCGCGGGCCTCCACTCCCGCCGCAATATTCGAAGGGAAGGTGAGCTGGTCGATGATCCGGCCGACCTCCCGCATCGCCTCGGCGGCAGGCTCCGGATCCCCCGAGACTCCCTGCCGGCAGATCCGATCCAGGCCGACCATCAGTTCGGGCACGATGTTGGCCAGCCCGCCGATGCAGCCGGCGGCCCCGAGCTTGAACGCCTCCGGCAGCCGCGTATCCGCCCCCGACATCACGACGAATCCCTTCTCCCGACCGAGCGTGATCAATTCACGGTGATACTCGAAGTCTCCGCCGCTTTGCTTGATCGCGGCCAGCGGCGCGCGATCGGCCAGAGCCGCGATCGTCGCCAGTTCAATCCGCTTCCCGGTCAGTTCGGGGAAATTATACAGGATCACGGGCAACTCCACCGCATCGGCGAGATGGAGGAAATACGCGAGCATGTCGGCCTGCGACACCGGATAGAACATCGGCGGCATCACCGCCATTGCCGCCAGCCCGAGCGATTGCGCGAACCGGCCCAGGTCCACCGACACGCGCGGTCGAATATCGGTGACGTTGACAATTACCGGCAGCGGCGCCGCCAGCTCCGCGATCAGCCCGATTGCCTGCCTGCGCTCCGCGGGCGAGAAATGAGGAAACTCGCCGGTGCTGCCCAGGGCGAGCACGCCATCGATCCCGGACAGCTTCTCGAACGCGAGCAGCGCCTCCAGCGCCTCGCGATTGATCCGGCCGGCTGCATCGGTCGGAATCCACTGCGCGGCGTGAATCCCGGCGGGACGGTACGGTGGGTGCATGGGAGTTTTTCTGTCGTGAAAGCGGGTGGCGGCTGAACCGGGCCATCAGTCAGGCCCCCCCGGCCGATCCCGGCAAGGTTTGCTTCCGGGGCAATATGAACATCACGGTCTTCAAGACCGTCAAGGGCCGGTCCGTCGTCCTGCAGCACGACGTGTCGTCTCCGCGGCCGCGGGGCGGACGAATGCTGAGTGGCACCAAGTGCATCTACCAGTCACACCCGGATCGGTTCGCCACCAGCCATGAGGGCTGGCTGCCCGAGGAGGAATTCAAGGCCCTCGTTGACAAATACACTCCCGAGATCACGAAACAATTCAACGAATGGTCCAGGCAGGCCGAAAAGATCCAGCGGACCGGTCATTCGTACTACCGCGTGAGCGCGACCGACTGGCGGCTGATCGATTGCCTGCGCAACGGGCTCCCGATGGACCTGACCGTGTACGAAGCGGCGCTCTCGAGCACGGTCATCCCGCTGAGTATCTGGTCGGTCGCCAACGGCTCGCAGCCCGTGGCGGTTCCCGACTTCACGTGCGGCAAATGGCAGACCAACCAGAGGCCGCTGGACCTGCAGCTGAAGCGGGGCGGTGGATCCACCAGGCTGGTCTAACTGTTTTCGTGCGGCCGATGCAGCCCGTTTCCTGTTCGCAGAAGGGTCGGCCGGAATGGGTGTTGCCACGCGTGGTGAAAGCGACCGGCCGTGACGGCCAGAAAAGGGGCTCCGCCACGGTGTCAGCCTCCGGCGGCTGGCCGGCGCGGCAGCGGCTCGATCCTCACGTTGCGGAACTCCACTGGCGCACCCTCCGATTGCAGGCAGATATGCCCCTCCTGAACGGATACGCCGGTGGCCCGGTTCTGCTCCACGCCGTTGACGGACACCGTCACGGTGTCGGCGCGGCAGAGGATCTCGTACGTGTTCCACTCACCAACGGACTTTTCTGACGACCGAAATTTCTCTTTCCGGCCGGTGCCGCTTCTGATCTTCTTTTCCCCGATTGAACCAGACGTCTGTCATCCTGCCGGTCGTCCTCGGAATCGTGCTGATCGTTCTGCTCACCTCGAAGGTGAAGCTGAACGCCTTCTTTGCCCTCACCCTGACCGCCCTCGCGCTGGCGGCCGTGACGCTGCCGCCCGGGGAGATCGTCGGAACCCTGAAGACCGGCTTCGGCAATACCTTGGGCGCCATCGGCCTGATCATCCTGTTTGGGACCACCATCGGGGTCTTGCTCGATCGCACGGGCGCAGCATGGGCGCTCGCGCATTCGGTGCTGCGGCTGACTGGGCGGGAGAAGGCGCCGCGCGCCATCTCCATCACCGGGTTCCTGGCCGGGCTGCCGATCTTCTGCGACTCCGGTTTCATCATTCTCAGCAGCCTGAACAAGTCGCTGGCCGCCTCCTCCGGCACGGCAATGGTCCGGATGGCCGCGTCCCTGGCGATCTCGCTCTACACCCTGCACTGCCTGATTCCGCCGCACCCCGGCATCACCGCGGCAGCCGGAATCATGGGCGGGTCGATCGGCAAAGTCGTGCTGTTTGGAACGCTGATCGCGATCCCCACCACCCTCGTCGGCTACGTCTGGGTCAAGCTCATGTCCGGCTCGACGGCTGCCGGTCCGATGAACGGGGAACCGGCACGTGCACCGGCGAAAGTGCCCGGCACCATTGCCTCCCTGCTGCCGATCCTCGCCCCGCTCGTGCTTATCAGCGCGAATTCCTCGGCCAGCCTGCTCGGGATCGATTCTTCTCCGGTTGGAGCCGCGCTGAAGATTGCAGGCGATCCCGTGATTGCCTTGCTGATCGGCGTCGTCGTGGCCCTGCCGCTGTTGCGCGGAAGCGGTTTCCAGCAGGCCAATGAAATGCTGGTGGAAGCGGTCGAGAAGGCCGGCCCCATCCTCATCATCACCGCCGCGGGCGGGGCCTTCGGCGCGGTGATTCGAGCCACTGGATTTGGTGAGCAAGTCTCGAATGCCGTGGCCTCCTGGAAACTCGGCCTCCTGCTTCCGTTTGCCCTGGCTGCCATTCTCAAAACCGGGCAGGGTTCATCGACGGTCGCCGCTCTGACCACCGCCTCGATTGTCACCCCCATGCTGGCCGCCCTGGGCCTGGATTCAGAAAACGGCCGCGTGCTTGCCCTGCTGGCCATCGGCTCCGGCTCCATGATGGTGTCGCATGCGAACGACTCCTACTTCTGGGTCATCAGCAAGTTTTCCGACCTGAGCGTCCAAGCGACGCTCAAGGTTTACAGCACCGCGACCATTGTGATCTCGCTCTGCTCCTTCCTGCTCACCTGGACGCTGTCGCTCATTCTGTGACAGCCCGGCACGGGGCGCAGCATGAGGCCAACGTGATCCACCCATGGTTGGGGATCCGGCGCCCCTGCCGCGTTTGGCCTTCATGGCCGGGGCGGACCCGGCCCTCCAGGTACGAAGTTCCGAACATTGGCCGTGACGGAGCACGGCCCTCCATGAATCGAAATCCGATTCCAAGATTCCCATTTCCAGGTCCGAATGATCGTCATGGAGGGACGCCCTCCGCGGCGTCCACAAATCCGATGGGAAACGCATTCTTCGAAGACCGGCTCCGCGTCGTGTCCGCTCCTACACATCACCCAACTGCGGCCGCAGGATGATCTCCTCCACCACCGTGCTGCGGGAGAGCCGATAGATGTTCAGGAACGCCCGGGCGACATCGGCGGCCGGCATCATCCGCTCCTCGGCAACACCCGCACCCTCCCACGAAGGCGACCAGGTGGCCCCGGGGAACACGCAGCAGACCCGCACGCCATGCCCGCGCAGTTCGGCCCGCAGGACCCGGCTCAACGCTGCGACCCCTGCCTTTGCCGCCGCGTAGCCGGCGCCGCCCGGATACGCGGTCAGCGCCGCAATCGAACTCATGTTGAAGATGTCGCCGCCCCCCGCCTTCACCATCGACGGCAGCAGCGCCCGCGTCACCAGAAACAGGCTGCGGAGGTTGGCCGCAATCATCCGGTCGAACTGCTCCACCGACATCTCGATCAGCGACGCTCCCTCGAATCTTCCCGCATTGTTGATCAGAACATCCACGGCGCCCAGCCGCTGCGCCACGGCTGTCGCCATCGCGCCCACCGAGGCCTCGTCGGTCACGTCACAAGGGAACACCTCCGCACTCGCACCGGCCTGCGCGCAGCCCAATGCAACCTCGAGCAGCTTCTTCTCATTGCGCGCCACCAACCCCAGCCGCACGCCGGGCACTTCCGCGGCGAATACCCGCGCAATGGCCGCGCCAATCCCCTGCGACGCACCGGTGATGAGGACAACGGGTTTGGACATGGGAAAAAAGCGAGTAGCGGCTTGCGGGTAGCGAGCATGAAGTCGCCCGACAAATTCCTCAACAGACCAGCGATCCGAAGTCCATGAAGTCCGCCGTGAATCCGCCCTTCACGCCCTTGCAGATGACACTCACCGCATCGTGCGAATGCAGCGACTCGAGATGTGAGCACGCGATCCGAAAATCGTGGATCCTGCGATCGGCATCCAGTTCGCGATACAGCAACCGGGCGGCGTCCTCGACGAACTTCAGGTGGGCGCCGTTCAGCTCCGCAAAGGCCTGCTCGTCCTCGCGCTTCACCATTACTTGGGTCTCGGTCCGGAGCGCCTTCACGCACAGCGCATGCACGTCCTCGATCCAAATCTTCCGCCCCGGCGCCTCCTCGATCACCAGCCGGGCCTTGCTCCGCTGGGAATGCGGCACGGTGTAGGCCGCGCGCTGGTCGCGGGCATGTTCCGAAAGCTCGGCCGAGCACGGGCAGGCCGACGAGTACACGAAATCGAAGTGGATGAACCGCCGGTAATTGCCGTCCCGGGTCATCACGCCCTCGAACGCCACCTCGTAGAACTGGTAGCCGTGCAGCCGGCTGCGCAGGCTCCTTTGCAGCATCGGATAGGAGAAGCTGACCTTCAGCCGCGCATCTTTGCTTCTCACATTGCGCAGATAGGAGGCGAGAATCCGGCCCATCCATTCGCCGGTGAACACCGCATCCTTGTGCTCGTAGAACGAGCGCACGATCCGGCTCATGTTGATTCCCTTCAAATCCGTCTCCAGCGACACGGTCCCCGTCACGCTCGACTCGAGCGTGAGCGTCGCGCCCTTCTTGGTCCGGAACTTCAGCGGCAGCCGGAAATTGTGCACCCCCACCTGCTGGATCGGGACGTTCGCGCCCTGGATCACGTCGTGCGCCGCCTCCATCATGTCGGGCAGCGTCGCCCGATAGCGGTCGGAGACGCGAAACTTCGCGTCATAACCGCGCTGGATCCGCGGCGCGGCACCGCTCGCGGAGCGGTGCAGGTACATTGGTTTGGATTTTGGCATGTTCGTTTTTGGCGCGCCCGCGAAGATTGGTGACGATAACAATCCGGCCGTCGGAGGCCGTGGATTCGCCGGCGAAATCAGGTGGTGTCGGGGCCGTAAAAATCGGCAAAGTTGCGCGGCGTTTCGAAAAGCCGGACGCGATGCAGCCGGCCCGCGGTCAGCCGCAGCTCGATTTGGTGCCAGAAGGCGATGACGAGATTCTCGGTCGAGGGAATGATCCCGCGCAGGAAGGGCACATCAGTATTCAGGTTCCGGTGATCGCAGGGCTCGACCACGGCGGCATGGAGAATCCGCTTCAGCTCGCCGAGATCGAGCACGTACCCGGTTTCCGGATCGGGCTGGCCGCGCACGGTGACTTCCAGGACGTAATTGTGCCCGTGCCAGTGCGGGTTCGTGCACCGGCCATACATCTCCTCATTCCATCGCTGGCTCCTGGCCGGGTTGTGCAGCCGGTGCGCGGCATTGAAGTGCACCTGCCGGGTGATGAAGACCGTGCCCGCCAGCGCCCGGACACGCCGGCCCGGAGCGGAGACAGCCCGGGGACGGGTGCCGGTCCGGGCTGTCGGTCTGGCGACTTTTTTCGGCATGGAGGGTCAGAGGTAGCGAAAAACCCGTTCCGGTCAATGCGTGGCGCGTTTCGGATTCGACGCCGCCTCTGCGCCCGACCACCCTCGGGCGTCCGCGCTTCCGCGTATGAAAATCCGCAAGGTCCTCGTCACGGCCGCCAATCCCCGCCAGCGCACCCTCCCCCTCCAGACGCTGATCGATCAGCGCGGCGAGCCGAAGACCGCCCTGCAAATCATCCTCGAGGAGGCGTCGGGCGCCGGCGTCGAGGAATTTGGCGTCGTCATCTGCCCCGGCGACGAAGCCGCCTATGCCGGCGCCTGCGGCAACCTCCGATCCCAGGTGAGATTCATCGTGCAGGAGACCGCCCGCGGCTACGGTCACGCGGTCCTGTGCGGGCGTCCATTCGTCGGGGACGAATCGTTTCTCCATCTCGTCGGCGATCACCTGCACGTCTCGCACGCCCCCGCCACCTGCGCGCGGCAACTCCTCGAGGTGGCCACGACCGAAGACTCGCCCGTATCCGCCGTGCAGCCGACGCGCGAGAGCCAGCTGACTTCGTTCGGTGCCGTTGGCGGGCGGCTCGTCGGCGGAGCCCGGCCACTTTACCAGGTCGAAGCCGTGCTGGAAAAGCCGACCCCGACCGCCGCCGAGCAGCAGCTGATTGTCCCGGGGCTGCGCGCCGGCTTCTATCTCTGCTTCTTCGGCATGCATGTGCTGGGGCCCGAGATCTTCAGCCTGCTCGAGGAGCACCAGCGGGCGGCGCCCGATGGTCCGCTGGGCCTTTCACCCGCACTGCATACGCTCGCGGCCCGCCGGCGCTATCTCGCCTTCACCGTAGCGGGTCGGCGATTCGACATCGGGGCGCCGTACGGGCTCCTGTTCGCGCAGCTGGCCCTCTCGCTGGCCGGCCGCGATCGCGACCGCGTGCTCACGCAACTCGTCGAATTGCTCGCTCTCCGCCACGAATGAAGACCCGGCAACGTCCGAGCCCGGCTCCGGCTCGCACCACCGGCAGCCCGCCGATCGCGGCCCGTCTGCTCGACCTCATCGAGTCCGACGATCCGACCATCCGGGATCGCGCCATCGACCGCTGGTGCGAGGGCCGCTCGCTGACGGAGCTGCTCGCTGCCACCGGCGAGCTGGATGCCTTTCGCCGCCGCGAGACCAATCTCTACCGGCGCGTCCGCGCGCTCTTCTTCATTGCCGCCATCCACCGCTACCACCTGCCGGCGCGGCCCGATCTGACCCGGACGGGGCGCGTGCCGTATGCCGGATTCAGGCACCTGCTGGAACGCCGGTTCGAGGAGGCCATTGCCGAGTTCCTCCAGGCGCAGCGGAGTGACGGCGCCAGCGATACGCTCTCGAGCGCCCTGGCTGCCGCCCACCATGCCCTCGCGTTCCAAACACTGGCGGACCAGGTGCGCCAGACGGTCCGCTCCACGCATGGCAACGCGTGGATGTTCCGGCTCGGCCATCCGCTGGATCAACCGCTCCGCGTCCGCCGGGAACTGCTGGGACCGATCGAGAACGGCCCCGGCGCTCCCCGGCCGCTCCTGCGGGAGCGGACGCCCGTCCGGATGGATCTCACGCACTGCGGCTGGAGCGACATTTTTTTCCTCGGGATGGATTACCCGGAAGGCGCGCGCGTGCTCAACGTCTCGATCGATCTCGGCGTGCATGGCCGCGATCCCGCCCCGCGTCCACCCGTCGAGGCGTTCTTTCGCGTCCTCGACGAGCCGGTGATCCGACTGGCCAGCGTCGATCTCGAGGCCTCGGCCTGCCTCACCACGATCGACGAGGTCTTCGACTTCGGCCGCGACTACCTTGGGCTGCTCAAGGCCGCGGTGATCGCCGCGGGACTGGTTCCGCCGGGAATCGAGCGTTCCGGCGCCAGCCTGGCCGAGCTGCTCGCGACCATCTTCGGCCCTGGCCGCGGTTTTGAACTCGTCAGCAGCGTCAACCGGATCCCGAAGGGCTCCCGGCTCGCGGTCTCAACCAACCTGCTCGGCGCGCTGATCGCCGTCTGCATGCGCGCCACCAGCCAGACCGGTGCCCTGGCCGGCCCGCTGACGGAGCCGGAGCGCCGGATCGTCGCCGCCCGCGCGATCCTGGGCGAATGGCTCGGCGGCTCAGGCGGCGGCTGGCAGGATTCGGGCGGTCTCTGGCCCGGGATCAAGCTGATCGAGGGCGCCGCCGCCACTCCCGGCGATCCCGAGTTCGGCACCAGCCGCGGCCGGCTCCTGCCGCGGCACACGCTCCTCGGCCGCGATCGGATCGGGCCCGACGCCCGCGCGCGGCTGCACGAGTCGCTCGTGCTCGTCCACGGCGGCATGGCCCAGAATGTCGGCCCGATCCTCGAGATGGTGACGGAGAAATATCTCCTGCGCACGGAGCCGGAATGGTCCGCCCGCGCGCGTGCCGGCGCGACCCTCGACGACATCCTGCACAAGCTTGCCCAGGGCGACGTGGCCGGCCTGGGCGGCGCCTTGACCGCGAATTTCTTCGGTCCGCTGCAGACCATCATCCCGTGGGTCAGCAATCGTTACACCGAGGAAATCATCGGCCGGGTCCAGGCGGCGTTCGGGCCGGACTTCTGGGGGTTCTGGATGCTCGGCGGGATGTCGGGCGGCGGCATGGGATTCATCTTCGCCCCGCACCGCCGCACCGAGGGACAGCAACAGCTGCAGGCCATCATGCTTGCCGCCAAGCGCGAGCTGCAGGATGCGCTGCCGTTCGCGATGGACCCGGTGGTCTACGACTTTGCGATCAACGAGGCAGGCTCCGTGGCGGCGCTGCTGGAGGGGCCGGCCGCGCTCCTGCCGCCCGGCTATTACCAGCACACTGTACCCGTCTTGCTGCGACGCGAAGCGCGGGAACTTTCCGGCCGCGAACGCACCGACCTGCAGCAGTTCACCCGTGCCGCCCGGGTCGAAGAGGCGTTCGGCACCGCCCTCCCCGCCCTGCTCGACCGGATGCTTCCGTCCGACGAAGCCACGGAGCGCGCCAGCCGGCATCTCGGCGACCTGCTGGCCGAAAACGGCTTTGACCGGAGCCAGCACGAGCAGATCCGCTCCGACCTTCGCGCCGGCCGGATCGGACTCGCCATGAACCGGCTCCCACCCAGCACGCGGATCGAGGATGTGGATAGCCGCGACCTGTTTGCCGCCGCCCCCGATCAACCGGGAGCCGGCGTCCACCGGGCCGCCGGTGCCACCGCGCTGGAGCGCGGCGAGGTCGGAGTGATCAGTTATGCCGCCGGGGTCGGCAGCCGGTGGACGCAGGGCGCCGGCGTGGTCAAGGGACTCCACCCGTTCGCGAAGCTCGCCGGCCGGCACCGCAGCTTCATCGACGTTCATCTCGCCAAATCGCGCCAGACCGCCCGGCTCTTCGGCTCGCCGGTTCCGCATGTCTTCACGACCAGCTACCTGACCCACGGTCCGATCGAGCGCCATCTGCGACTCTCCCAACCCGACGCGTGGGAACGCAGCGTGTGGCTTTCGCCCGGGCGCTCAATCGGCCTCCGGCTCGTGCCCACCCTGCGCGACCTGCACTTTGCCTGGGAGGAGACCGCCGAACAAAAGTTGGATGAGCAGAAGGAAAAGCTGCGCGACAGCGTACGCGCCGCCCTGGCGGACTGGGCCCGCGCCTCCGGCGAGGCGGCCGACTACACGGACAATACACCCGGCCAGTGCCTGCATCCCGTGGGTCATTGGTTCGAAATCCCCAACTTGCTCAAGAACGGCACGCTCGCGCGGCTCCTCGCCGCCCGCCCACAGCTGCGCACGCTCCTGGTCCACAACATCGACACGCTCGGCGTCACGCTCGATCCCTCCCTCGTCGGCTGGTTCCAGTCGTCCGGCGCCACGCTCGGCTGGGAGGTGATTCCGCGCCGGCTGGAGGATCGCGGCGGCGGACTCGCCCGCGTCGACGGGCGACTGCGCATCGTCGAGGGGCTGGCATTGCCGCGCGACGAGGACGAGTTTGCCCTCACCTACTACAGCACCAATTCCTGCTGGGTCGACATCGACGGCCTGCTCGGGCTCTTCGGGCTCGGCCGACCCGAGCTCGCGGATGCGAACCGCACCGCGGCCGCCGTCAGGAGGATGGCCGCGCGCGTTCCCACCTATGTCACCCTCAAGGAGGTGAAGAAGCGGTGGGGTCACGGCCAGGAGGACGTGTATCCTGTGTCCCAATTCGAGAAGCTTTGGGGCGACATGACGGCCCTGGCGGAGTGCCCCCAGGCGTTCGCGGTGGTCTCACGGGCCCGCGGGCAGCAGTTGAAGGACCAGGCCCAGCTGGATGGCTGGGCGCGCGACGGCTCAGCCGCCTATATCAACTCGCTTTGCGACTGGTGATTCCCAAGGTCCAATCCGAAAAAATTATCCCTGAAGCGCTCGAGTCCCCTGTCGAACAAGAAGGCGCCGATGCGCACGAGATGGCCTCGGGAATCAAGCGATGGGGCTGCAGCGCGATCAACGAGCAGGACAATTGAGGGACGGCGGCACGCCGAGGCCATCTTGAGCACAATTCCCCCTCCGTCCCACTTTCCGTCTTTAAACGGTCGCTATCCTTCCTTCAACTCCACACGCGGCGCAGCGTCCCAGCCCGGTAATTTCAGACCGACCATCGAACTCGTCCCGTTTCACGTCAGCGCCCGGCTCTTTCCGTTTCCAACTTCTTGAACCCGCGCCGGATTCATGGCCCGCTCACGCACCGCTTCGCCCAAAGAGTCGTCCACGTCGCCCGGTTTCGAGGCCAAGCTCTGGCTCAGCCCCTGACCCGCCGTCCGCGCTCGAGATTTCCTCTTCATGGACCAAGCCCAACTCAACTGGCTCACCAATTTCATCTGGAACATCGCGGACGATGTGCTTCGCGACGTCTACGTGCGGGGCAAGTACCGTGACGTCGTCCTGCCGATGACCGTCCTCCGCCGGCTCGATGCCGTGCTCGAGCCCACGAAACAAGCCGTGCTCGATATGAAGGCCGCTCTCGATCGCGAGAAGGTCGTGCACCAGGACGACGCCCTCCGATCCGCCTCCGGCCAGGCCTTTTACAACACCTCCCCCTTCCTGCTGCGCGATCTCAAGTCCCGCGCCACGCAGCAGAAGTTGAAGGACGATTTCGAGGCCTACCTCGATGGCTTCTCGCCCAACGTGCAGGACATCCTGGCCAACTTCGAATTTCGCCACCAGATCCCCCGTCTCTCCAAGGCCGACGCCCTGGGCCAGCTCATCGAGAAATTCCTCGACCGGGACATCAACCTCAGCCCTCACGCCGTCGGCGATCTGCCCGGCCTGGACAACCATTCGATGGGCACGATGTTCGAGGAACTGGTCCGCCGGTTCAACGAGGAGAACAACGAGGAGGCCGGCGAGCACTGGACGCCCCGCGATGCCGTACGGCTTATGGCGAACCTCATGTTCCTGCCCGTCGCTGACAGAATCGAGAGCGGCACCTACCTGCTCTACGACTGTGCCTGTGGCACCGGCGGCATGCTCACGGTCGCGGAGGAAACGCTCCAGCAGATCGCCCGGGCACACGGCAAGCAGGTCGCCACCCACCTCTATGGCCAGGAAATCAACGGGGAGACCTACGCCATCTGCAAAGCCGACCTCCTGCTCAAGGGCGACGGTGATGCTGCGGACAACATCGTCGGCGGGCCGGAACACTCCACGCTTTCCAACGACGCCTACCGGTCCCGCGAGTTCGATTTCATGCTCGCGAATCCACCCTACGGGAAGAGCTGGAAGAGCGACCTCGAGCGCATGGGCGGCAAGAAGGAGATTCGGGACCCGCGCTTCGTCATCCAGCATGCCGGCGACGCCGAGTATTCCCTCATCACCCGCTCCAGCGACGGCCAGATGCTTTTTCTGGCCAATATGCTGAGCAAGATGAAGCACGACACCCCGCTCGGCAGCCGAATCGCCGAGGTGCACAACGGTTCGTCGCTGTTCACAGGCGATGCCGGGCAGGGCGAGAGCAACATTCGCCGCTGGATCATCGAGAACGACTGGCTTGAGGCGATTGTCGCCCTGCCGTTGAACATGTTCTACAACACCGGCATCGCCACCTACGTGTGGGTGCTGTCGAACCGGAAACCCAAAGCCCGCCGCGGCAAGGTCCAGCTGATCGACGCCACCCAGTGGTTCCGCCCGCTGCGGAAGAATATGGGGAAGAAAAACTGCGAACTCGCTCCCGAGGATATCCGGCGGATCTGCGACACCTTTGTCGCCTTCGAGGAAACGGAGCAGTCGAAGATTTTTCCCAACGCGGCCTTCGGCTATTGGAAGGTGAAGGTCGAGCGCCCGCTTCGGCTCCACAGCCAGCTCACGCGCCAGAGAATCGAGACGCTTCGGTTTGCGTCCGGCGACGAGGAGATCCGGGCCATCCTCTACGAAGAGCTTGGCGATTCCCTCTTCGAAAATCCCGCCGCCGTCCGCAGGGATTTGGAAAAACTCCTCGATGACTGGGGCAATGGCGACGGCGACGATGAGGGGGAGGAGGACGCCGGGAACGAGACCGCCAGGAGAAGTCTTCCGGACAAGAAGAAGAAGAAGCTGCTCAATGCGGATACCTGGAGGCGCGACGCCACGTTGATCGACGCCGCCACCCGGCTTCGGGAAAAGCTCGGTGACGGACTTTTTGCCGACCACAACATCTTTTTGGAGCGTGTCGCCGCCGCAATTGAGGAGCTCGATCTCAAGCTCAGTGCCGCGGACCAGAAGCTCATCGTCGACGCTGTGAGCTGGCGTGTGGAGGACGCGCCACCCGTCATCAAAAAGATCCACAAACCCGGCAAGGCGCAGCCCGACCCTTTGCGGGGGTTTTTTGAGATCCAGATCGCCGAAAAGACCTGCGTCGTGGAATACGAGCCCGATAGCGAACTTCGCGACCATGAGCAGATCCCACTGCTGGAGCCCGGTGGCGTGGAAACCTTCATCCGCCGGGAGGTTCTCCCCTACACGCCGGATGCGTGGATCGTCGAGGCCGACACGAAGATCGGTTACGAGATCAGCTTCACCCGGCATTTCTACAAGCCGCCGAAACTTCGGACCCTTGCGGAAATCAGCGCGGACATTCTCAAGCTGGAGCAGGAAACCGAGGGCCTGCTCAGCGAGATCACAAAAGGAGCCACCGCCTAACCATGTCCACCCAGCGCTACTCCGTGACCCCGCAGCCCATCGACGTCCTCCTCGCGTGGGTGAAATCCGGAGAGATCGCCATCCCCGAGATCCAACGCCCCTTCGTGTGGGAGCCCACCAAGGTGCGCAATCTCCTCGACTCCCTCTACGCGGGCTTCCCCGTCGGCTATCTCATCGCGTGGCGGAACCCCACCGTTAAGCTCAAGGATGGCACCCTCTCCGCCGGCAAGCGCATTCTCATCGACGGCCAGCAGCGCGTCACCGCGCTCATGGCCGGCCTGCTCGGGCGGGAAGTCCTCACCAAGGACTACGAAACCGTACGCATCCGCATCGCCTTCCACCCGCTGGAGGAAAAGTTCGAGGTCAGCAATCCGGCCATCGCCAAGGACGCCGCCTGGATTCCGGATGTGGCGACGGTCTTTTCGGCAGACGCCGACTTGATCGAGCTGACCGAAGACTACGTCGCGAAGAACCCAACCGCCGACCGCAAACAGATCGGCAAGATCCTGCAAAAACTCGGCAAGATCATCAACAACCACCTTGGCATCATCGAGCTGGCCGAGGACCTGGACATCGAGACGGTCACCGAGATTTTCATTCGCGTGAACTCGGCGGGCACCGCCCTCAGCCAGGCGGACTTCGCCATGTCGAAAATCGCCGCTAACGAGAGTTACGGCGGCAACCTCCTTCGCAAGGCCATCGACTATTTTTGCCATCTGGCGGTCGCCCCGGAGTTCCATGCGAAGATCAAGCACGGAGACAAGGCCTTCGCCGATTCCGAATTCTTCCCGAAGCTTTCGTGGCTGAAGGATGTCAACGACGACCTCTACGACCCCGCCTACACTGACATGCTCCGCGTCGCTTTCACCTCCGAGTTCAAGCGCGGCAAACTCCAGGATCTGGTCGCCCTCCTCTCCGGGAGAAACTTCGAGACCAAGCAATACGAGGCCGCCATCGCAGAGGAGTCCTTCGCGCGCCTCAAGACCGGCATCCTCAACTTCATGAACAAGACGCATTACGACCGTCTCATCATGACCCTGCGCTCGGCCGGCTTCATCGACAGCAGCCTCATCGGCGGCCAGAACGGTGTGAACTTCGTCTACATCGTCTATTTGCGCGGACGGGCGGAGAACGTTTCCGCCGCGGATCTGGAGCGCCTCGTGCGCCGCTGGTATGTTATGTCCGTGCTCACCGGGCGGTATTCGGGAAATCCGGAGACCGCCTTCGACCAGGACATCCGCCAGATCGATGCCAACGGCCTGCTCGCCCACACCCAGGCGGTCATTGAGGCGACGCTCGGCGAGGGATTCTGGCACGCGCTACTGCCGCAGCAGATGGACACCTCCTCCGCCAGCAGCCCCTACTTCCATTGCTACCGCGCCGCCCAGGTCAGACTGGGGGACAAAGGCTTCCTTTCCCGCGACATCACTGTGCGCGATCTCCTGCTCAACCGCAGCGACGTCCACCACGTCTATCCCAAGAACCACCTCAAGACGAAGCACCAGCTTTCCAGGGGACGCTACAACCAGATCGCCAACTTCGTCCTCGCCCAAAGCGAGATCAACATCGCCATCGGCGACAAGGACCCGCAGGTCTATTTCCGCGAGCTTGCCGAGCAATGCGTGGGCGGCGCCAGGAAATACGGCGGCATCACCGACCGCATAGAGATGGCGACCAACCTCCGCGCCAACTGCCTGCCGGATTCCCTCCTCGATGGCATGATCCCAGACTACGAAACCTTCCTCCGTGAACGCCGCCAGCTCATGGCGCAAAAGATCAAAACCTGGTTCCAATCGCTGTGAACGCTCCCAATCCCATCTCCGACGCAAAGAAAGGAGCCACCGCATGATCGAGGGATTGAAGCCGTACTCCGACGACAAGGAGTCGAAGCAGAAATGGCTCGGACGGATTCCGGCACATTGGTCACTCCTGCCGAACCGCGCGCTATTCGAGGAGGTGAAAGACCGCAATCATCCGAACGATGAAATGCTGTCCGTGACGATTACGCGCGGAATCATCCGGCAACAATCATTGCTCTCCGACACGTCCAAAAAAGACAGTTCCAACGTCAACAAGGGCACTTACAAGCTCGTTCAACCCGGCGACATCGCTTACAATAAGATGCGCGCTTGGCAGGGCGCGGTCGGCGCTTCCAGTTTTCGAGGCATTATCAGTCCCGCCTACGTTGTGATGCGTCCCCGCGAGGGATGCGCGCCTTGGTATTATCATCATCTCTACCGCACGCCCTTGTTTGCGAAGGAAGCAGAGCGGTGGTCTTACGGCATAACATCAGACATGTGGAGTCTCCGGCCGGAGCACTTTAAAGTCATCTATTCTCTTCAGCCCCCCTCCGACGAGCAAGCGGCGATTGTGCGGTTTTTGGACCATGCGAACCGGAAGATCGATCGGTTCATCCGGGCGAAGCGGAAGCTGATCGCGCTGCTGGGGGAACAGAAGCAGGCCATCATCCACCGCGCCGTCACCCGGGGTTTGAACGCGGATGCCGCATTCAAACCCTCTGGCATGCCCTGGCTCGGGGAGATTCCGGAGCATTGGGAGGTGCGACGCGCAAAGTATCTCTTCCGAGAGGTGGATGAACGCTCCAAGTCTGGCGAAGAGGAACTGTTGTCTGTGTCGCACATCACAGGTGTCACACCTCGTAGCCAGAAGAACGTAACAATGTTCAAGGCCGAGTCCTATGTCGGACACAAAGTGTGCCGAGCGGGTGATCTCGCGATCAACACGATGTGGGCTTGGATGGCCGCGCTTGGTGTCTCCAAACACGTAGGAATTATCAGTCCCGCCTACGCGGTCTATCGCCAGCGGAAACCCGAACAACTTGTCGGTGCCTACGCCGATATGCTGCTCCGTATTCCGACGTATAAAGCTAACTATTTGACTCGTTCCACGGGTGTCCGCGCATCACGACTGCGACTCTATCCCGAAGAGTTCTTTAAAATCCCGGTCCTCTGTCCGCCGATTGACGAGCAGGAGAAGATCGTCGGATTCGTGGAAGGTGAAACAACGAACCTTACAAACGCCATCGCCCGGACCGAGCGGGAAATCGCGCTGATGCAGGAATACCGGACGCGGCTGACCGCAGACGTCGTGACGGGCAAGCTGGACGTGCGAGAGGAGGCGGCGAAGCTGCCCGCGCTCCCCGCCGATTCCGTCCTCGCATCCGCAGCCGACGAGCCGCTGGAAGAACTCGAAACCGAGGAGGCTGGAGCATGAACGTGCGTTTTGTTTCCGCAGATCCACGGGAGCGTGCCCGACCGGAATTGGACACAATGCTGGCCCATGGAACGGATCAACTGGCCATCGCATGCGCGTTCCTGACCCCCGGCGGGGTAGAGACGCTCAACCGCCACGCAGCGCTCTTCATCGACGAACATTTGGAAGAGGAGGACAAGTTCGCCTTCATCTACCGCGCGAAATACCGCGTGTGATTCCAGCCGAGGCATGAACATCCAAGAACTCAGCGCACTGCTGGACCGCCTCCGCCGAGAGCCGCATGAAACGGAGTGGCTGGAGTTCAAGGAAAACCATTACGAGCCGGAGACTCTCGGCGAGTATCTTTCCGCGCTGGCCAACGCCGCTTGTCTGGCAGGAAAGCCTCGAGGTTATCTTGTCTTTGGGGTCCGGAATCAAAGCCACGAAGTGGTCGGCACGACCTTCGACCCTCACGCGGTCAAGGCGAAGGGAAACCAGGACCTGCTGATCTGGCTGGCAATGGGGCTTCAGCCCAACGTCGGCTTCGAGGTTCATGTGCTACCTCATGCCCAAGGGCGGGTGGCGTTTTTCGAGATTGGACCAGCGTGGGATCGGCCGGTGCGGTTCTACGGCACGGCCTTCATCCGTGTGGGCACCAGCAAGACCGAGTTGCACAAACATCCCGAGAAGGAGCGGGCCATCTGGTCGCGTCGGACGGACTGGTCAGGTCATGTCTGCGAGGGAGCAGGGGTGGCAGATCTCGATCCGGACGCGCTGCTGAAAGCGCGGGAGCAGTTTCGCATCAAGCATCCCCAGCAGGCGGCGGACGTGGCGGACTGGGATGATGCCAGCTTTCTCAACAAGTCCCGGCTCACGGTGCGGGGCGCGGTCACGAACGCCGCGCTGCTGCTGCTGGGCAGGCCCGAGTCTGCCACGCTGTTGTCGCCGGCCGTGGCGCGGATTTCGTGGATTCTCAAGGACGCCCATAACCGGGAGCTGGATTACGAGCATTTTGGCCCGCCCTTCCTGCTCCAGGTAGACCGCGTGCTCGCGCGCATCCGGAACCTGAATGTCCGCGCCCTGCCCAGCGGCACGCTGTTTCCGCAGGAGATCACGCAATATGATCCCTGGGTCATCCGCGAGGCATTGCACAACGCCATCGCGCATCAGGACTATGGACTGCGTGGGCGCGTGAACGTGGTGGAAACACCCTCGTCCATCCTCATTGCCAATGTAGGCACTTTCCTTCCCGGCGACGTGGACAAAGTCATCCGGCAGGACGCGCCGCTGGAGATCTATCGAAACCCATTCCTCGCCGAGGCGATGGTAAACCTGAACATGATTGATACGCAGGGCGGCGGCATCAAAAGGATGTTTCAAAAACAGATGCAACGGTTCTTCCCGATGCCGGACTACAATCTCGCCGAGCCCGATCGGGTGCAGGTCGCGATACCCGGCAATGTCCTCGATGAGCAGTACACCCGGCTGCTCATGGAGCGGGCAGACCTCGATCTGTGGCAGGTCATTCTGCTGGATCGCGTGCAGAAGCGGCTGGCGATTCCTCGCGATGCCCATCGGGTGCTCAAGTCTGCCGGACTGGTGGAGGGGCGCTACCCAAATCTGCTCCTCGCTGCGAGCGTTGCCAGGCTCACTGGGCAAAAAGCCCGGCACATCCGCGAGCGCGGTTTCAACAAGCAATACTACCTCGATGCGATTGAAACGTTGATCCGCGTGCATCAACCGATTCCGCGATCGGAAATTGACCGCCTGCTGCTGGACAAGTTGCCCGAGGTCCTGAACGAAAAGCAGAGGAAGGCAAAGATACACAACCTGATGACAGAGTTGGCAAAGAAAGGGAGAATCCAGAACCGCGGCAGCCGAGGACATCCCGCGTGGCATACCGTGGATCGCCCGGGCGTTTAACCAAGCAAAGCCATGATTGAATCCACCAGATTCGAGACCTACGCGTGGAACCGATTTATCCTGAGCCCTTTCCATTTGTTTGATTCGTGCCGAAAGCAATGGTTTAACAAACGTCCAAACCAAGCCCGGCTCTTCAGGGCGCCTTGAAGAATGAGCACCACCGACACCAGCGAAAAAGGCCTCGAAACCCTGATCATGCGGCACATGACCGGGACAGATGGGATTTTTTCGGGCACGGTGGCGGGGGTGGTCGAGTCGGCGCCGCGCAGCGGGGGCAGCGGATGGTTTGCGGGAAACCCCGCGGCCTACGACCGCGAGCATGCGGTGGATGCCGAACACCTGTTCGGTTTCCTCATGGCCACGCAGCCGGACGAGTATGCGAAGCTGGGCATCGGAGATTACCGGGACAAGGCCGGCATGCCCCGGCTGAGGTTTCTCGCCAGGCTGCAGGGGGAGATCACCCGGCGGGGCGTGATCGATGTCCTGCGGAAGGGCATCAAGCACGGGGCCCTGAGCTTTGACCTGTTCTACGGCACACCCTCGCCGGAGAATCCGAAGGCTGTGGAGCGGCACGCGGCGAACCGGTTCAGCATCACCCGGCAACTGCACTACAGCCGGGAGGAAACCAAGCGGGCGCTGGACCTGTGCGCCTTTGTGAACGGGCTGCCGGTGGCCACCTTTGAGCTGAAAAACAGCCTGACGAAGCAGACGGTCGAGGATGCCATCGAGCAGTACAAGCGCGACCGTGACCCGCGGGAGACGCTGTTCGAGTTTGGGCGCTGCGTGGTGCACTTCGCGGTGGACGATCAAAAGGTCGCAATGTGCACCGCCCTGAAGGGTTCCAGGGGAATGGCGAAGGATTCTTGGTTCCTGCCCTTCGACCAGGGTTGGAACGACGGTGCGGGCAATCCTCCAAACCCGAACGGGCTCAAAACCGATTTTCTATGGAAGCGGATCCTCACGCCAGCGCGGCTGACGGAGATTTTGGAAAATTACGCCCAGATCGTCGAGGAGGAGAACCCAAAGACCGGCAGGAAGAGGAAAATCCAGATTTTTCCCCGCTACCATCAACTCGACGTGGTGCGGCTCATTCTCGCGGATGTCGCCGCGCGCGGAGTGGGTCAGCGGTATCTGATCCAGCATTCGGCGGGCAGCGGCAAATCGAACTCGATCGCGTGGCTGGCCCATCAATTGATCGGTCTGCGCAGGGACGGCAGGGAAATCTTCGATTCGATCATCGTCATCACGGACCGCCGGATCCTCGACAAACAAATCCGCGAGACGATCAGAGGCTTTGCCCAGGTCGGCAGCATCATCGGCGCGGTGAGAGAGGGCGGCGGGGCTTCGAAGACGGAGCAGCTCTCAAAATTCCTCAAGGACGGGAAGAAGATCATCATTTCCACCGTGCAGACGTTTCCGTTCGTGCTGGATGCAATCGGGGACGAGCACCGTGGCGGGCGATTCGCCATCGTCATCGACGAAGCGCATTCCAGCCAGGGTGGGCGCACGGCGGCGGCCATAAGCATGGCGCTGGCCGAGGGTGGCGCAGAGGTTGAGGAGGAGACGACCGAGGACAGGATCAACCGGATTATCGAAACCCGGAAGCTGCTCCCGAATGCCAGCTACTTCGCGTTCACCGCGACGCCCAAGAACAAGACGTTGGAAATCTTTGGCGTCGCGTACTCCGACGGCGGCGTGGTGAAGCACCGGCCCTTCCACGGGTACACGATGAAGCAGGCGATCCAGGAGGGCTTCATCCTCGATGTGCTCAAGTACTACACGCCGGTGGAGAGCTATTACCGGCTGGCCAAGACCATCGAGGGTGATCCGGAGTTCGACGTGAAGAAGGCGCGCAAGAAGCTGCGCCATTATGTGGAAAGCCACGGAACGGCGATCCGTGAGAAGGCTGAGATCATGGTGGACCACTTCATCGAGCAGGTGATCGGCCAGAACAAGATCGGGGGGCAGGCCCGCGCAATGGTCGTGACCGGCAGCATCCAGCGAGCGATCCAGTATTTTTTCGCCTTCCGCGACTACCTCACGGAGATCAAGAGCCCCTGGAAGGCGATCGTCGCCTTTTCGGGGGAGCCGGATTTCAAGGGCGAAAAGGTCAGCGAGGCAAAATTGAACGGTTTTCCGGGCAGCGATATTGCCGACAGGATCCAGGAAGATCCGTATCGGTTCCTAATTTGCGCCGAGAAATTTCAGACCGGTTACGACGAGCCGCTGCTGCACACGATGTATGTGGACAAGGTTCTGTCCGGCATCAAAGCCGTCCAGACCCTGTCCCGCTTGAACCGGGCGCACCCGAAAAAGCACGATGTCTTCGTCTTGGATTTCCAGAACGACACGAAGGTCATCGAGGAAGCCTTCGCCGACTACTACCGCACGACGATCCTGAGCAGGGAAACCGACCCCGACAAGCTGCACACTCTGAAGGGCGAATTGGACCATTATCAGGTTTATTCGCCCCGGCAGATCGATGAATTGGTGGAACTCTACCTCGGCGGGGCCGAACGTGACCGGCTGGATCCCATCCTCGACGCGTGCGTGGCGCTTTATGTCAACGACCTCGATGAGGACGGACAGGTGGACTTCAAGGGGAAGGCCAAGGCGTTTTGCCGAACCTATGATTTCCTGGCCACGATCCTGCCCTACGGGGTGCAGGACTGGGAAAAACTCTCGATTTTCCTGACGTTTCTCATTCCGAAACTGCCCGCCCCGATCGACGAGGATCTCGCGAAAGGCATCCTCGAGGCCATCGACATGGACAGCTACCGCGCGGAAAAGAAGGCAACGATGGCCATCGCGCTGCCCGATGCGGATGCCGAGATCGAACCGGTGCCGACGTCAGGCGGCGGACGCAAACCGGAGCCTGAGATGGACAAGCTCTCGAACATCGTGAAGGCGTTCAACGAGCAGTTTGGAGGGCTCTTTTCCGATCCGCAGCGGATGGAAAAGAGAATCACGGAGGAAATCCCGCAAAAGGTGTCAGCCGATCAGGCGTACCAGAACGCGAGGAGGCATTCGGACCGCCAGAATGCCCGCATCGAGCACGACAAGGCGCTGAAGCGCGTGATCACCGCCCTGTTCACCGATGACGCGCAGCTCTTCAAGCAGTTCCAGGACAATGCATCCTTCCGCCACTGGCTGACGGACACGATCTTTGGAATAACGTACGAAGAGTAGTTTTCTGCAATCCGGCTGCCGACACCCGATGTCAGTGGTTGCAGCAAAAGGCGACGACTCCAGTCCATGTCGACACGCCTACCAACATCAACGCGGGGAGGAGATAGAAACATAGAATCGCACCACACGGAAACTTGGGCGAATAAGAAGGTTTAACGGGGAATATGGCTTCAATGTCATCCTCTGGCGGGCCAAATCCCATCACCCGACGTTCAATCAAATGACTGAGGTGAATGTCTTTGAGCTGACGTTCCAAACGTAGCAGTTCATCAATCGCACCTGCGAGAAGCCGATAATAATAGAAATAATCGACCGCCCACACGAGGAACCAGATGACTGTAAGCGAAAAGAAGACCAGAAACTCGGTTAGTGGACTCGAAAGTGCAGTATTACTGACCTTCAAACCCACGCCCGCAATTGCGCCAAGCGCAATACCACCAATCGCCTTTAGCCGAAAACCCGAGAGGAGAATATTGAAATGCATGGCGACCTCCTCGCTCGCTTTCCATGCCTCGCGGAGATGCGTACGCAGCTCGTTCTCCTCGGATCCCAAGACAGCCATTCAGCAAAGATAGCCTCAGATGGTTTGTAGGCAATCGTGTTAAAATCCGCGAGTGTCACGGCCTCAGCACTCGAAGTTGGAGTTTTCGCCCACCACAGGTAACACCCAGCAACCGGAACGCTATTAGCCGCAGCGTCACGATGTCACAAGACAAGGATTACGAGAACACGCCGAAGGTCTCAAACGACGTCGTTACTCTGCACGAGGTGCTCGGAGAATCAAAGTTGGCGCACGAAAACGTTGAACGCAACGGGCTCCGACGGGACAAACAGGCGGCCTGGGTCGCGCCTGGGATCAGGAAAACCGGGCTGAGACGCTTTGAAAAATTGCCCGGCCCATATCATCATTCGGATTTCACCGCTTCCCGCCCTTCATCCGGCATGTCCTCCGCTCGCCCGTTCCCCGTCCCCAAGTCAGCCACCACCGGGCCGTGCCGCGTCCTGTTTGGGGCATCAGCAACCGCGGTTGGGCACACAGATGGCGAGCTGTTGCTGCAGGTGGCGCTGCCGGTCCTCGGCGGACACGCCAGCGAGACTCTGCTGCCGGCCGGCAGCCTGATCAGCCGGGATCAGCCCTGCACGGTTTTCACGGACCGGGAGGAGATTGCCGGCTTCGCGCTCGCGCCCGCCGGTGAGGAACTGGAATTCGCCGCCTTTGCGCTCTACCGGCGGATCTTTGCCGCGGCCGCGGGCCGGCGGCTCTGCCGGATCTGGAATTACGTGCCGCAAATCAATGCCGTGCCCGGCGGACTGGAGAATTACCGTCGGTTTTGCCGCGGCCGTTCGCGCGCGTTCGAGGAGCATTTCGGAACCGGGTTCGAACGGGAGCTGCCATCGGCCTCGGCGGTCGGCGTCGCCAGTGGGCCGCTGGCCGTCGCCTTCCTGGCCACCACTGCATTCCCACAGCATTTCGAGAATCCCCGGCAGGTGCCGGCCTTCTCCTACCCCGCGGACTACGGTCCCCGGCCGCCCAGCTTTTCGCGCGCCACTCTCGTCCGCCGCGGCACTTCGGCGCGGCTCTTCATTTCCGGCACTGCTGCCATCCGCGGCCATGCCACGATTGCACCGGACGATCTCGAGCGCCAGCTCCCTTGCACGCTCGAAAACCTTCAGGCGATTGCCCGGGCGGCCGGAGCCGGCCCGGCCATTGGCGCCGTCGAGGGCTGGCAGCGATCGTTCAAGGTCTACCTCCGCCACGCTGCTGATTTCCGGGTGGCGGCCCGCTTTCTCGAACAGCACCTGCTTTCCGCGGAGGACGCGGTGACGTACCTCCAGGCCGATCTCTGCCGCGCTGACCTCCGAGTGGAAATCGAGGCCGTGCTGCACCTTCCGAATGTCTGACCTTGCGAGTGTGGCTGCGCCTTGGAACCGCGCCCGCAAGCATCAACGGACCCGCCCGTGCCGGCGCCAGGCTGCCGCCGCGAGTGCGGCAAGTCCGGCGACGATCGCGTAGGTAGACGGCTCAGGGATGGCCGTTCCTCCCACCGCAAGAAGGCCGTCGGAGTAAAGGGCACTGGTGTCCCAGCTCAATCCGGCAGTGAGTGCAGGCAACGTGAGGTCGGCAAATATGCCCGAGAAGGCGGCTGCGTCGAAGAGGTCAAAACTCGCCCCGGACACCGGTGAGAAGCCGTCAAGCAGGCTAACGATGAGTTCGCCGCCCAGGGTCAGGGTGCCGCCAACACTGAGATGGTCATAGCTGATACCCTGGACGACTCCGCCCAACTCCATCAGCAGCTGCGAAGTGCCGAGGAGGGTGAGATCGCCGGTGATGGTCAAAAGCCCGGGCGAAGTGCCGGGGATAATCGTACCCGAAGAGACCACGTTGCCGGTGAGGGTGCCGCTGCCGACCAAAGTGCCGGTGTTGGTGAGCCCGCCCGTGGCGGACGCACTGCCGAGCAGGTTGAGCGTGCCGCTGCTGGCGAAAGTGGAGGTGGTGCCAAAGCTGCTGCCGGTGCCGATAACGAGCGTGCCGCTGTTGGTGAAGGCGGCGGTGGTGCTGAAAGTCTTGCCGTCAAGCAGGCGCAGGGTGCCCTCGTTTTGCGTAAGAGTGCTGAAACCGGCAAAGTCGCCGGTGCCGTGCAGGGTGACATCGCCCTGGTTGATCGTGTAGGACGTTGTGTACTGGTCCCACAGCGTGGCGCCGTTCCGCACGATCCAGGTACCGCCGGTGAGGGTGGAGCCGCTGTGCTGGGCGAGGTTGCGGTGAAGCTGCAGCGTGCCCTGCTGGACGTCCACGGTACCGAGGTTCGAGAACATCGGGCCGTTGTAGAAGTCCATCGTCAGGGTGTTGGCGCCGGTCTTGATGAAGGTGCCATGATTCTCGAAGAGGCCCACCCGGTCGCTGCTGCTCACGAAGCTGGCGCCCGAGCTGTCCGTCCAGGTGCCGTGGTTGGTGATCGTGGAGGTGGCGTTGATCCTGATCAGGTTGTCGGTGTGGGATACCGTGCCGTGATTCACGAAGCTGCGGTTCTGCAGGCGGTGCTCGCCACCCTCCCGAAAAGTGAAGGTGGCGCCGGCGGCGATCGTGGTGGTGCCGGCAGTGGCCATGCTTGCGCCGTAGCCGACAGCCCAGTTGCCCTGGAGGGTATGGGTGCCTTGGAGCGTACCGCCCCAATGCCAACCGTTGTCGGCGTGGACCGTACCGTTGATGTGGTGCTGGCCGGCGTCGCCGAAAGCCAGCGTGCCCGCGCCCTCGAAGCGTGCGCCGTCCTGAAGGTGGTTCGTACCGTCGCGGAGGAGCAGGGTGGCGCCGGCGGCGATGTTCGCCACCGAGGCGCCGGTGAACGTACTCGTCCGGTGGATCGAGAAGATACCCTGGTTGACGTTGACGATGCCGTGGCTGGTGAACCCCGGCCCGCCACTGCCGCTGGCGAAGCTGAGGGTGCCGGCGGCGGTCTTGTTGAAGGTGCCGAAATTCTCGAGGAGTCCGCCCTGCGGTGAGTTTTGCGATGCGTAACTGTTTCCCTGATTGGCGTCGTTCCAGGTGCCGTGATTCTGGATGAGGGTCTCGGGACTGAACTCGAGCTGGCCGTCGCTCCGATTGACCGTGCCCTGATTCACGAAGGTCCGGCCACGGAGGTTGGTCGAGG
>WYBX01000146.1 GCA_011525695.1 Verrucomicrobiia bacterium | reverse complement strand
ACGTGCAGGACCGCGACGGCGCGCGTCTGCTGCTCGCCGCATTGCGCCAACGCTTCGGTTGGCTGCGCTGCATCTGGGCCGACGGAGGATATGCCGGCGAACTCGTCCAATGGGTACACCGCCTGCGCCATCAGCCCACTGGCGGCTTCGTCACTTCTCCGTCGCCGTCACGAACGGTTCCAGTCGATCGCCTCGCCGCCTTGGGCCAGGAGGGAAATCAGCAACACGCCATGAGCCATTAACCCAGCATGGATCCACGTTGTCCCCTTCATGTGTGCTGCTGACGCATGACATCCACTCGCGTTACGTTGCCTGGTTTGTTTTGAAGCTACTGACGGCATGAATTCACGCGCGCCTGTTTCCCCGATTCCCGGCCTGCGGATTCAGCTCGGTCTCGAGATCGGATCGGTCCGGCTCGTTCCCTATGACGCCGGATGGCCGGCCGTAGCCCAATGGCGGCCCCTGGCTACGGCGGATCTGGCCCGCTCGAAACGTCTCGGACTCGGGGTCAGGGTGAGCGTAATACTCCGGATTTGAACAGGAGCTAACGGATGCAACGGAGAATGGTGAATGGGCTGATGTCGGTGAAGCAGTGGTCGGTGAGTCGGTGGTCGGTTGTCGGTGAGTCGGTGGTCGGTTGTCGGTGAATCAGGCCTTAGATCCACCGCTTCACCGTCTCACCGTTTCACCGTCTCACCCCGCGGATCACTCAGGATAGAGGACCGAGTTGACGAAACCCTCGTAAGGCATAAAACCATAAACATGAGAACGACCCTCGATTTGCCGGACGACGTGGCACGAACACTCCGTCTCGAATCCGCCCGGCGCGGCGGCCGGCGCCGTGCCCCGCTCGCCGCACTGGTGGCTGACGCGGTGCGCCAGACTTACGGGAGCACCGGGAAACGGGCCACGCGACGAAGAATCGATCTTACGCCCGGCCGAGTCGTTGTTGGCGCCGCCGCGGGTGCGCATCAGGTAAGGGCTGAAGACGTGCGCGCGGCACTCTACGATTGAGTGAAACACCTGATCGACAACGACGTATTCTTCGCGGCCATTTATCGGAGTCACGTGGACCATCGAGTCGCGCGGACCTGGCTGGATTCGGCGAAACCTGGCGGCTGGGGAGTTGCCGTCGAGACGTATCTGGCCGCGGTTCGGCTCCTGATGAACCCGGCTGTGATGGGGCCAGGCATCCTGACTGCCGCCGATGCCCTGAATGTGGTCGACACCGAGATGGCTGGTCCGCACCCGGGGCAATTGATCACTCACTCGGCGCGGCCCGACCATGGGCTTCTGTCTCGGGCCGTCGGCCACCGGCAAATCATGGATTTTTGGCTGGTGCAACTGGCGCGTGCATCGGGGGCGCGGCTCGCCACGCGAGACCGGAGAACACTGGCGAGTTGGCCCGATTTGACCGAAAAAGTCGGGTAGCCGTGTTGCTGGCTTTTCAAGGAGAGTTAACCGATAACCCAGTCTGAGGGCAGGACAAATGACTGAGGCGCATCTTGAGTTGCGCGAACCAGCCGAAGTCGGCGGCGTTGCGTGTCGTTTGGCGGCGCGCGCTGAAGTACGCATTCCAGGCATGGAACGCGGACTGTGTGTCGGCACTGGTTCAGCCCGCCGCGCCTACCGACGATCCGGGTAATCTCTCATCTGCGTTTCAATGACCGCCGACAACTTCGCGTGCGCCTTGCGCTGATCGGGGGAGAGGTCAGCCCCGCGGAGCAGCTGCTGTTCGCCGAGGTCCTTCGTCAGATCAAAGAACTTCCCATCGCTGTAGAGCTTGAACTGGTGATCGAGGGCGAAGATGTGACGCGTCCGTCGCTCCTTGTCCCAGCCGGGCCGCGGGTCGTGCCAGAAAAAGGCCCACTCGCGAGGCTGCCCTGCACGACCGAACAGCCGTGGCGCAAAACTGACACCGTCCGCACCCCAGCTGGCCGGCAGCGGATCGCCCGCGAGATCGGCAATCGTCGGCAGGAAGTCCGACGAGTCCACCAAGTCCGTCACGACCGTGCCCGCGGCAAACCGGCCAGGCCAATGGGCGATGAGCGGCACATGGATGCCTGCGTCAGTGGGTAGCCCCTTGCCGCCCTGAACCTCGCCGCGCGTCGTCCGCGATCGGATTTGCGTGTTCGTGCCGTTGTCGGAGAAAAAGAGCACCAGGGTGTTTTCGCGGAGCCCACGCTCCTCGAGGCGGTCAAGCAGCCGCCCGATCGTGAAGTCCATATACTCCACCATTTCCGTATGGTGGCGGGTGTCCTCAATCAGGCGCTTCGCCGGATCCTTCCAATCGGTCGAATGCGGTGTCGGCACCATCGGCCAGTGCGGGAGGGCCATGGCATAATACGCGAACACGGGCGCGCCGCGGTTTCGATCCATGAAATCGACGATGAAGGCGGCCCAGATGTCCTCACCGTATTTTCCGTCCGTATCCTTCAGGAACCGGCCATTCTGATAGATGGTAGGATTGGCGTAGCGAGAGCCCTTGTCCTCGGTGTGAAAGGCGTGCCACACGGAGAACTCGTCGAAACCGGCATCCTCGATCCGCATGCCGATGCCGCGTCGCTCGGCCGCACCGGGATAATCCGGCGGATCGTAGGACCAGAACTGCCACTTGCCAGCGATGCAGGTCCTGTAGCCGGCATCGCGCATGTAATGGCCGAAGGTCTCTTCCTTTGGATTCATGACGCCGAACGCGACCCAGTTTCGGTGGTTGTACTTTCCGGTCATCAGCTGCAGCCGCGTCGGCGTGCAGAGCGGCTGGGCGTAGGCGTGGGTGAAGCGTACTCCGCTGGCGGCGAGCCGGTCGAGATTCGGAGTGCGGTAATCGAGACCACCGTAGCAGCCGAGGCCCTCGACGCCCAGATCGTCGGCGAGGATAAGAAGGATGTTGGGCCGCGGGTCCGCGTTGCCCGCACCGGCCAGTGCTTGCTGCGGCGCCAGGAAGAGCGCGAAGGCCAGCGTCAGGAGATCCATTCGGCTCGTTCTCATGAGAAGTTCGGCTGGGGAAAAGCGCATTCCTACACCTCAATGTTTCGTAACGCCTGAATGATACAAGTACAGCACCGTCTGAAATCTGTACCGCCACGTGCAGTTCACGGAGCGCACGGAGGGCTACCTAGAAAGCGGGGTGAACCGCGACGGCGCGAGCGGATGAGCATCGACGCCCGCGCCATGGCTGGGCAAAACCGCGGTTAAAAAATGCCGATTATGCAGCGCAGAATTCTCCCGCTGATCCTCGCCCTCGCCGTGTTCAATTCGGCCGCAGCGGCCGAAAGCAAGCCGCTCAACATCGTCGTCCTGTACGCCGACGACTGGCGGCACGACACGCTGGGGGCTGCCGGCAATCCAGTCGTCAAGACTCCGCAGCTCGATCAACTCGCACGGGAAGGCGTGCGGTTTACGCATAACTATGTGACGACCGCGATTTGCGGTGCGAGCCGCGCGAGTCTTTTCACCGGCCAGTGGGTCTCGCGCCACGGAAATCCCGCGTTCGCAATGTTCAAGACCCCGTGGATCGAGACCTATCCGGGCATTCTCAGAGCCAACGGCTATTTCGTCGGCCATGTCGGCAAATGGCACAATGGTCGGTTTCCCGCGGAGCAGTTCGATTTCGGCCGGGCGTATCATGGTACGCACTGGCTCGACCAGCCGGACGGCTCGCGCATTCACGTCACGCAGAAGAACGAGGAAGACGCGCTCGAGTTTCTCCGCACCCGTCCCTCCGGCCAGCCGTTCTGCCTCACGCTCGCATTCTTCGCGACGCATGCGGAGGATCGGAATCCGCTCCAGTTCCTGCCGCAGCCGGAAAGCATGGCATGGTACCGGGAGGTCAGCATCCCCGTGCCGCGCACCGCCGCCGACGAATATTTCAGGCGGCTGCCACCGTTCATCGCGAACGAGCGGAACGAGGGCCGCGTCCGCTGGCACTGGCGATTCGACACGCCCGAGAAGTTCCAGGCGATGATGAAGAATTATTACCGGCTTGCGACCGAGGTGGACACGACGTGCGGACGGATCGTGCAGGAACTGCGCCGGCAGGGCCTGCTCGAGGACACGCTGATCGTCTTCACGACCGACAACGGCTACTATCACGCGGAGCACGGGCTCGCCGACAAATGGTATCCACACGAGGAGAGCATCCGGACGCCGCTAATCGTCCGCGATCCACGGATACCTGCCAGCCGGCGTGGACGGACGATCGATGCCATGACACTCAACGTCGACCTCGCCCCGACCTTCCTGGCCGCGGCCGGGATGCCGCCGCCTGCGCGAATGCAGGGCCGGGATTTGGCGCCGCTCTATCTCGCGTCCAAGCGGGTGGACTGGCGCACGGAGTTCTTCTACGAGCACGGCACCATCCGCAACGTGGATTTCATCCCGTCATCGGAGGCGCTCGTGCGCCGGGACGTGAAATACATCCTGTGGCCGGATTTCGATCACGAGGAACTGTTCGATCTGCGGACGGATCCCGGCGAGACCGACAATCTGGCCCTTCGTCCGCAGCATGCCCGGACGCTCGCCGCGCTGCGCGCCCGCTTCCTCGAGCTCAAGCACGCCGCCCGCTGATCTTCTCTGCCCGCGTGGGTCTTTCGTGTATTTCGTGGTTCTCCCACCGATTACCGATCGAGCCCCTTAACCGGATTGGTTAGTCGATTGGCCTGCTGATTCCTTTTCCAAACCATCCGCGGCTTCGCAGGGCCGATCGATCCCTGCTTGAAAAGCGTGCGCCGGCTTCATCTCGGACTGATAGTGGGCGCATTCCGGCTCCCAATCCCATGAAACCATTCCGTCATTGCTTGCTGCTCGCACTGGTCCCGGTGCTGTGGACCGGGACCGAGGCCGCGCAAGACTCAAAGCCCCTGGTCGCGCAGAATCGCGATGGCGCGCTCACTTACCAGGCGGACGCGCAAGGCAATCGCATTCCCGATTTTTCCGGCGCCGGTTATCGGGGCGGCGGTGTCCCGCTGCCGGTCGCACCCGCCCGCGTGGTGGTGGCTCCGGTCGAGGGCGACGACGGCGCGCGGATCCAGGCCGACATCGACCACGTCGCTTCGCTCCGTTTCATACGGCGGGCCAGCTCACGCTCTTTCAGCGCTGCCGCACGGAGGACGGGATCCACGATTTCACCGTCGGTTATTTCGCCCCGGGCCCGAATGTGTTTCTCGACTGCAAGGCGGTCCGCGCCCACGGCTTCAGCGGCTCCATTGGCAGTTGGGCCTCGGGGGAGCTGTTTGACAATGTCGACATCGACGGCGGCAACCTTGACCTGACGAATCTGGAGATGTGGAACCAGGGGGTTGGCTGGGCCGCCGCCAACTCGGTGCTATGGAACTGTTCGGCGTCGGAGATCCAGACGGTCTTCCGGCACTTTTACGGCCTCTGGTATGATCGCCGGCGCGCCAGCCATGTTCGCGTCCGCCGCGCTGATGGCGATGTCTGGCCGCCGTTTTTTGAACAACCGTTCGTACGCAGCGGCCAGGGGCAGGCGTGGGACGGGCTAAGCCGGTACGATTTATCCCGCTACAATCCGTGGTATTTCGGGCGGCTCCGCGAGTTTGCAGGGCTGGCCACGCAGAAGGGGCTTGTCCTGCTCAACGAGATGTTTTTCCAGCATAACATCCTCGAGGCCGGGGCCCATTGGGTCGATTGCCCATGGCGACCGGCGAATTGCATCCAGGAAACGGGATTCCCGGAGCCGCCGGTCTTCCGCCGAAACGATGGCTCTCACATGGATCCGCCGGAGCTGGGATGGCGAGTGTTCATGGCCGAATATTTTTATGTGCAGGATGCGATTCTGGCCGACCCGAAGCGTGTAGCACTCATCGATGTGATCGATCTCAGCTATTGGTGGCGTCTCGACGACGGCCGCGAATTCGCACCGCGTGGCGGCACCCAGCTCGCCATGCGGCAGCACGAAGACCAGTGGGAAGGCGGCAAGCCCTCCCCGGCCGCGGTTGCCGGGATGGTGCGGGAGTACCGGGAAAAATTCCCGAACAAGGTAACCGTTCAATTTGGACGTGGTGACGGTCGTGGCTGAGTTGGATAGACTTGGGGATGGCTATCACCCGAAGGAGGCGGAAGAGATTCACTCTGCAGCAGCGTCAGAAGCATGTCGAACGGTTT
>WYBX01000145.1 GCA_011525695.1 Verrucomicrobiia bacterium | reverse complement strand
GTTCTACAACCCGACGAGGCGCCACAGCTCGCTCGGTTACCTCTCACCTGTGGCCTTCGAAAACCAACCCACGAAAAACGACATCAAAGCTGCCTGAATCGATGTCCATTTTTTCGAGGCAAGCCCACTCAGCCATTACGCCCGTAGGCGCCGCCTCCATTACCACCACCGCGGAACGCATTAGGGACAGCCGTCAATCGCGGGAATAGCCTGTCCCTTTCCGTTTCACCGCCCAGGCCTCACACTTGGGTTGGGAACCGAAGAGCGTGCGTAAGGGACAGGTTGATGCAGGAGGAACTGCGGAAATGACCTGTCCCTTGTCTCTGCAATATCCATATTATCAGAAGTTTGAACAATCGCCTCACGGAAGTGACCTGTCCCTTGCTGATTCACCAGCCTGCCTCCGGGAGCCCTTTAGGGACAGGTTGATTGCGGAAATAGCCTGTCCCTTATGGGTCGCATGTCCGCTATGCCGGGTCGCACGATCACCGGGATTGCAGTCGGTGCGGGGCCGGGAGAAGGGTGGGTGTGAGCGAATCCAGTCCCTACCCAACGCGGGAGTCACGTGCCGCCTACATCGATCTCCGGCTGGCGCAGCTTTATCCCGATCCGGCAATCCCGCTCGAGCACAAGGACCCGTTCACACTCATGATTGCCGTGCTGTTGTCCGCCCAGTGCACGGACAAGCGCGTCAACCTGACCACGCCCCGGCTTTTCGCGCTGGCCGATACGCCGGAGAAGATGATGCGGTTAACCCCGGCGGAGATCGACGCGATTGTCCGTCCCTGCGGACTTTCACCGCGGAAGGCGCAGGCAATTCACGCGCTTTCGACGCAGCTTGTGGCGCTTCACCGCGGTCAGGTTCCTCGAACCTTCGAGGAACTCGAGGCGCTGCCCGGGATCGGCCACAAATCCGCCAGCGTCGTCATGACCCAGGCTTTCGGGTTTCCTGCGTTTCCGGTCGACACCCACATCCACCGGCTGGCCCAGCGCTGGAAGCTCACCTCAGGCCGGAGCGTCACCCAAACGGAGACCGACCTTAAAACGCTCTTCCCACGCGATCACTGGAATCCCCTGCACCTGAGAATCATTTATTATGGCCGGGAGCACTGCACGGCTTGGGGATGCGACGGGACGAAGTGCGAGATTTGCCGGACACTGTTCCCGAAACGGCAGCGGCCAGTTGTAACCCGGAAAGCGTGAGGAGCCACGAGGAGGACGGAGGACGGAGGGCGGAGACACCGTTTCGCTTTTTGTCCGCTTGCACAATCCATCGCAAACGAGAAGGGGCTCGAGATGGAGGCATGGAGAGAGGATCCGAGTCTTGCCAGAACGGCCGATTGCGCTGCGGGAAAATCCACGCCAAGTTTCGAGTCGCATCCCACATATTCTGAACCGACATGCTGCCGCACCCGCCCCTCACTTCGCATTACTCCAGCACCGAGGCCAAGCCGGCATTCGTGAACCGGCTCTTCGACAAGGGCGCTCGGTATTATGATGGCGTGGTCGACTGGGGCTTCCTGCGCAGCGGGGCGTTTTATCGCCGCTGGGTGCAGGAGCGGCACGGACTCAAACCCGGCATGCGCGTGCTGGATGTCGCCTGTGGCACCGGGTTGGTGGCGGTCGAGGCGGCAAGGATTCTCGGCGGTGCAGAGGCCATCACCTGCCTCGATCCCAGCGAGGGCATGCTGGAGGTGGCGCGCTCGAAACTGCCGGCCACGTTTGTCCTCGGTCGCGCCGAGGCGATGCCATTGCCGGACGGGACGTTCGACTTCCTCACGATGGGCTATGCGCTCCGGCATGTGACCAGCCTCGAGGAGACCTTCCGCGAATACCACCGCGTGCTGAAACCCGGCGGCCGCGTCCTGATCCTCGAGGTCACGAAGCCCTCCGGTGCGATCGGCAATTTTTTCTTCCGGCTCTATTTCGGCCGGATCTATCCGGCCCTCACCCAGCTCTTCACCCGCAGCCGGGACGCCCGTGACATGATGCGCTATTACTGGGAAACCATGGATGCGTGCGTGCCGCCGGAAACCGTGCTCGAGGCGCTGCGCGGGGTGGGTTTCATCGAGGTCAGGCGCACGCGGATGCTCGGGCTTTTCAGCGAGTATGCGGCCATCAAGCCGTAGCATTTCGAACATCGGTGTCGATGGATCGGGCTTTCAGCCCTCCACGACGGCCAACGACATTCCTGGGCCGCTGGCCCAGGCTGGAATGATGTCGCGCCGTTGGCGCTATGGGGCGCGATCGCCGCTAACCAGAGCCGTAATTGCAGGTGCCGCAAAACAGCACCTTGCGCCTTGCCCCATGCCGAAGGCTCCTATTCCGTGCCCGCCATGTCCGACCCACTCAATGCCCGGCTGAAGACACTCATCGTGGAGACGCTCAAGCTCGACGATGTGAATCCAGCGGACATTCCCGACGATGAGCCCCTGTTCGGCTCGCCCCGATTCGGGCTCGATTCGATCGATGCGCTCGAACTGGTCGTGAAACTGGAGAAGGAATTCGGGATCAAGATCAGCAGCAGCGAGGAATCCAAGCAGGCGCTTGCCAGTGTTGGGGCGCTGGCTGGTTTCATCCGCGCACGGCAGGAGGTCGCGCGGAAGTGAGGCACTCGCGTCCTCGGAGGGCCGCCGTCTCGATGCGCGGTAGTTTCAGCCGAAATCCAATCGAGGGCACAGCCCCTCGACAGGGCTCGGGGCGATGGGCCCTTCGGCAGGCTCAGGGTTTTCAACTTGTCGAACGGCAAGACTGCGCCCCTACGGAACGGACGCCAATCGAGGGCGCAGACAAGCCTGCGCCCCTACGGGTGCGATCTTCAATCGCGGGCAGCCAAGTTTGAAGCGATGCTCGAATGACAGCACACGCTGATACATTGGCCACCGGGATTGCCGCCTGCGATTGCCTGACGCCTTTCGGCGATGGGGAAGCGACCGTTTCGGCACTGCTGGCCGGCCGCCGTGCACTGGAAATGCGCCCGGTGCGGGGACGCGACGGTGGCGATCCCGTGCCGCTTGCCCTCATTGGCGGAGAGATGGACGAGGAGATTCCGCCCCGCTGGCTCGCCCCTGTGCGTGAGTTTGCGAAGCGCATTCCCGCCGAGTGTTGGGGCTCGGCGCGCTTTCCCGTCGTCATCACGAGCAGTAATTTCGGCGTGGGCAGCCTGTATGCCTTCACGCGGGATCGGGACCCGCGCCACCTGCGGCATGGACCGCCGTTTGCTGCCGTGGAGTTGCTGCGGGCGGAGCTTGGATGGGGTCCCAACGTCCACGTGTTTTCGCACGCCTGCGTGACGGCGCACCTTGGGCTGGCGCATGCGGCGCGGTTGCTGGCGGCGGGGATGGCCGAGCAGGTGTTGGTGTTCTCGTTTGATTTTGTCAGCCCCTTCGTGGCGGGCGGATTTCACAGCCTGAAAATCCTGAATGGGGCGATGCCCGCACCCTTTTCCGCGCGGGAATCCGGCTCGATCGGATTGGGCGACGGTGCGGGGTTCGCGGTCCTGGCGCGCCAGAAGGCACCGGCGCGGATCGAAACGCACGCGCTGCACAACGAAATGTTTCATTTCACCGGCAACCAGCCTGATGGCGCCGGATTTGCTGCCTGCGCTGCGGAAGTGGCCGCCGCGGTCCGCGGACGACGCGTCTGGATCAAGGGCCACGGCACGGGTACGCTGGAGGCGGGTCGGCTAGAGGCGGAGACATTCGCCCGCGTCCTGCCGGGCGCGCCGCTCGTGTCGTGGAAAGGCAGTCTCGGGCACACGCTCGGGAGTTGCGGGCTCGTCGAACTCGCGGTCACACTCGCGGCATTGCGCCGGCCGCTGCGAACGGTTCCTGGCACCCTCGGTGCCGTGGAGCCGTTCTTTGCCGGAAACGTGGCGGCCGCGCCTTTCTCGGGCAGTGATTTCGATGCGGTTGTACTGGGCAGCAATGCCTTTGGCGGGGCGCACGCCGCCATGGTCCTCAGCATCGAGTGAAACCGTTCATGTCCAGTCACCAATTCCGAACACACGGGGTCGATTTGAGGCCACATGGCCCACATCGATGGGGAAGATCCGCCGATGCCTGAGCGCTTCATCCATCACCTGCGCGTCGAACGACCGGCCGCATCCGAGGATGTCGTGGCGGCCCGCGACCGGTTGCGCGAAAAATTTCCGCGGGTCGCGTTGCGTCGAATGACGCATCTTGGGATGCTGCTGGGAGCCTCGCTCGATGGGCTCGCGCTGACGCCGGCGGATGCGATCGTGTACGCGTCGAATTATGGCGAGACGCGGGCCCTCGAGGATTACCTGGCGACGTTTCCCTCGGCCAGTCCGCTGCTTTTCCAGACCTCGATCCATCCGGGCGGCGTGCAGCAGGTTCTCATTGGCCGGCAGCAGCCGGTCGGACGATTCTGGCCGGCCGCTGGGGGCGCGCGGATTGTCGAGCAGGCGTTGATCAGCTCGCTGCTGGAACCGGCCGAACGCGTGGTGCTGCTCGGCGGCGAGGAACGGGGCACGTGGCTGCTGGAGGCGGGAATGGCAAGTGAGCGGGCATTCGGCTTCGCCGCAGCCCTGACCCGCGATCGCGCGAACGCGATCGGTCGGATTGCCTTTGCCGGCGGGTCCGGCGGATCTCCTGCGGACTCGGTTGTCGGCGATGCCGAAACCGGGGCGGAACGCTGCCCGGCGCTGGCGGAGTTTGCCGATGCACTCGCGGAACGGCGGCCGCTGCGCTGGTCCGGTGTGGGCGGCACCTGGGAACTGGACTGGTGCCATGAATGAACGCCCGTTGCTTCCGCGGAATCCGGGGCCGGACTGGGGCTTTCGCTTCCTGCAGCAGGTGCAGCGGGTGCCGCGCTGGTTCCTGCAGCCGTTGCTGGCGGTGGGGACTTGGGTGGCCGTGGGGCTCATGCCTGCGCAGCGGCGGCATTCCCGTGCGTATCTCGTCCGCGTGCTCGGCCGGCGGCCGGGGCTGGCTGACGTGTGGCGGCATTTCCAAGCCTACCTCGAATTTCTGCTGCTCCGGTTGCGCGTGGCGGGCGGCGCGCCGGTGATGTGCGCCTTGGAACCGGAAAATGCAGGGGTGTTCGAGGCGCTGATGGCGTCGGGCGAGCCGGCACTCTTTGGCACGTTTCATTTCGGGCATTCGGACTTGCTGGGATTTGCGCTGGCGCAACGCGGCCGGCGGGTCGCCATGGTCCGGCTCCGGGTAACGAACTCGGAGGACACCGCGATGCTCGAACAACAGTTTCGCGGGGCGGTTTCCTTCATCTGGGTCAACGAACCGGAGAACCTGCTGTTCGCGATGAAGTCGGCGCTGGAGCGGGGCGATTCGCTGGCGTTGCAGTGCGACCGGCTGCACAGCTCGAGGACCGAAGGGTTCGACTTTCTTGGCGCCAGGCGGCGGTTTCCTTTCACGATTTATCACCTCGCCCTGATGTTCGAGCTCCCCGTGATTTTCTGCCTCGGGCTGCCCGACGGGCGGGGTGGGACGCGGATCGATGTGTCGCCGCTGTTCCGACCCGATCCGAACCTCGGGCGCGATTCGAACCTGCAGCGGGGCCGCGACCATTTCCAGGCGGTGCTGGCCCGGCTGGAAACGAGGGTTCGACAGCATCCCATGCTTTGGTTCAACTTTCTCCCGCTGAACGCCGAGCTGCCGGAGGACGCAACCAAACCAGTAGCGAGCATCGGGTAGCGAGTGGTGAGCATGATGGCTACCCGCTATTCACTCCTCGCAACTTCAAAGGTCCCGCCAGACATGCCGCTTTTCAACGCCCAACGTGCCCTTGCCTACTACGGGACACTCGTGGGCTTTGGCGTGTCCGCATTGCTGGTCAATGTTGGATGTGTGCTGCTCGCCTGGTGGCCCTCGTCGCCGGCGGCCGAGCGTGCATGCCAGCGGCTGATTCATGGATTCTTTGCCGGCCTCGTTCGACTGCTGGCATGGATCCGGATCGCCCGGATAGAATATCGCGGTTTCGATCGGCTGCAGCCGGCCGGGGCGATACTGGTCGCGAATCACCCCGGGCTACTCGATGCGCCGTTCTTGCTGGCGCGGGTTTCGCGCGGCGTGTGCCTCTTCAAGCCGGCCATCCGCCGCAACCCGCTGTTCGGCGCGGTGGCCCACCGCGCGGGATACCTGGCGGTGGACGGGGCAATGGGTCTGGTCCGGGCGGCCGCCGACAAGGCCCGGGGTGGCGCAACGCTGCTGATTTTTCCCGAGGGAACGCGTTCGCCCTCACCGGCGTCGCTGCATCCATTTCATCGCGGGTTTGCAGTGATTGCGCGCGCGGCCGGCGTCCCGGTGCAACTCATTCGGATCGAGAGCGACATTGAAATCATGACCCGGGAGCAGCCCTGGTGGAGGCTGCCGCAACTCCCGGCGCGGATCGTGGTCCAAGCCGGACCCTGCCTTGATCCGCTCGCAGCGGCATCGGCCGCTGCGCTCGTTGCCACGGCCGAGGACTGGTTTCGTTCTGCCCAGCCTGTGCTTGTCCGATCTGCGGCGGACGCCGGCAGCATCGGGTTGCCGGCGCAGCCGAAGGACATTCCATTGCCACTCTCCGCCCATTGATGACGCCGTCCACCACCCACGCCATAATCGTGCCCAGTTACAACACGGGGCCGCGGCTGCTTCCGGTGATCATGGAGGTGCTGGCGTACTGGCAGCCTGTCATCCTGGTGATCGACGGCAGCACCGATGGCAGCGAGCGGCCCTTGCTCGAGCTGGCTGATCGCGAACCGGGTCTCAGCGTGCTCGTGCAGCCGCACAACGGCGGCAAGGGTGCGGCGGTGCTGGCCGGCGCCCGCTGGGCGCAACAGCGCGGGTTCACGCATGCGCTCACGATGGATGCGGACGGCCAGCATGTGGCCGCGGCGATTGCACGATTCATGGAGGTTTCCCAGCGGCATCCCGGGGCGCTCGTGCTGGGCCGGCCGGAATTTCCGGACAACACGCCGGCCGAGCGGCGCCACGGCCGCAAGATCAGTATCGGGCTCGTCCGCTGCGCGCTGCTCGGCGCGGGGATCGACGATCCGCTATTTGGCTTTCGCGTGTATCCACTCGAGCCGCTGCTGGCCGAACTCGAGTCGCGCCGGACGGCGCGGCGTTACGATTTCGACACGGAAGCGGCCGTCCGGCTCTGCTGGCGCGGCGTGCGGCCGATCAACCTGCCGGCGCCGGTCCGGTATTTTTCGCGCGCGGAGGGCGGCGTCAGCCACTTTCATTACGTGCGCGACAACCTGACCCTGGCCGGTATGCACATCCGGTTGGTGACCGGGATGCTGGCGCGAATCCCGCAGTTGCGGCGGCACCGGCGGCAATGGCGCGCGGAGCAATCGATCACGAACGGGGAGGTGGCGACCCCCCCTGATCCGGCGGCGGCACACGCGCGATGAAGCGGACGACCGCGATGGGGAGGCGGCTCGCCGGCGGCAGCGGCAGGTACCGATGCTGGCGCCGGTTAATCGGCGGCGGGACGGCGATGGCCCTGGCGGCACTGGGCGCAGCCCCGGGGTGGTCGGCCACCGATCCCGGGCTGATTGCACCGGCAAACCAGCTTGCCGCTGAGGAACCGGGCTGGCGCGAGTTGGGAAGAAGGATCGCGCAGCGCGGCGACGTCCGGGCGGACTTCGAGGAACGGCGTTTTTTTGCCGTGCGGCGGGATCCGATCGTGCTGCAAGGAGAGGTTCGCGTGTCGGCGACGCGGGGGCTCAGCCTGCATTACACGGCGCCCGAGGTGCGCACGGTAATCATCGACGATGCCGGTATGGTCGTGCGCGGAGCGGGGGGCCAGGCTGCACCGCCGCCCGACCCGCGCGCGGCCGCCGCGAACTCGGCGCTGCGGCACATCCTGGGATTCAACTTTCCCGCCCTACACGAGAACTTTGAACTCTACGGCCGGCGCAGCGGAGACCACTGGTCACTTGCCCTCGTGCCGCGGGACCCGGGCGTGCAGCGGGTGCTCGGCGAGATATTCGTCGACGGCGATGCCGAATCGGTGCGGCGGATCGAGCTGCGCCGGAGCGCCCGGCAGCATGTCGACATCGTGATCGGTCCGCCGGCGCCCCTCGCCCTAGCCCCGGAGGACGCCGCGCGGTTCTTCCGCTAGTGCATTTGGTTGGACGCCAGCGGCGGGGGCAGGCCTTACTGGTTGGCCAATCTGGAATGAGCCTCCGCCGCCGTCGAATTCTCGCGCTCGTCGTCCTGGGCGGCTTCGCTGTGCTCAGTGCGATCTGGCTGCTCCGGCTCGACTATGCGCGGAAGATTTCAATCGATGTGCTCGATTTGATTCCGTCCGGGGATCGCTCGCCCGAACTGGCGCTGGCCCGGCAGCTCGCGAGCGAGGCGGAGGCGCGGACGATGCTGTTTGCCGTCAATGGCGCGGACGGCACCCCGTCCGGGCCAGCGGCGATCCGGCTGGCGGTCGCATTGGAGCGCACGCCGGAATTCGAGCAGGCGATCGCCCTGGCCGATCCGGCGCCGCGCGATGCGCTGGGCCGGGAGTTGTTCGCCCAGCGGCTGACGCTGCTGTTTCCCTCCTGGCTGGCGGCCCGCGAGCAGGAGTACCGGCGGCAGCCGGCGGCGGGCGGCTTTTCGAGCTGGCTGGCCGCGGACGCGGCCGCCCGGCTGGAACGATTCCTCGCGGAACCCGCGGCAATGGGCTTCCAGGATGTCCTGGCGGCGGATCCGCTGCTGCTGCTGCCAGGGGCGGTCGATGCCCTGGGCGAGGGCCTTGCCGGGTCCGGAGGCGGGGATCGCGCCGCCCGCAACGGAATGATCTGGGCGCGGATCACGGAGTCGCCCTTGAGCGCGGCGGGGCAGGAGCCAGTCTTTGCCGCCATCGCCCGGGCCGCGGATGAATTACGGGGGGAGTTTCCCGGAGCGGAGATCGCGTATACGGGGGTGAATCGGTTCGCGGCCGCCAGCCGCGGGCGCATCCAGCAGGAGGTCGCAGGGCTGAACGCCGCCTCGCTGGCCGCGGTCCTGGCCATTGGGGCGCTGTTCATCCGGCAGCTGCACCGCGGAGTCCATCTGCTGCCGGTGGTGCTGATCGCCGTGACCGGCGCGGCGGTCGCCTCCACGATCGTCTTTGATCGCATCCATGTCGTCGTTTTCGTGATCGGCTCGATGCTGATGGGGGTGGCGGTGGATTATGGCTGCTACCTCTTCCTGCACCCGCCGGCGTATCCAGGAGAGGAATATCCAGCCAAGGTCAGGCGGCTGCTGCGGCCGTTGCTCGCGAGCTGCCTGACGACCGTGGCCGGCTTTTCCCTCCTGCTGGCCTCGGAGCTGCCGCTGATCCGCCAGGTGGGGCTCTTCGTGGCCGTGGGCCTGCTCGCGGCGCTGGGCGGCGCACTGCTTTACTTCGGCACCCTGGCAGATCCTCATCTTCCAACCCGCGGCTGGGCGGCCGCGCAGCCCATTCCGGCGCCGGCCCGGCACTGGTCCCGGCGGGTAATGGGGGCAGTCTGGCTGCTCACGCTGCCCGGGCTGGCGCAATTGACCTGGCGCGACGACATCCAGGAACTCGAAATCCCATCGCCAGAGCTGCGCCGCGAGGACGCGCGGATCCGGGGATTGCTGGGCGCGCCACCGGGGGCGGTTTATCTTACCCGCGGCGACACGCTGGCGGGAGCCCGGGAGGCGCTCGATCGATTCGAGACGTGGCTGCGTTCGGCCGCCGGCACGGACGTGCGCGTGGCGAATGTCGCGGCGTTGATCCCGGCGCCGTCCGCCTATGCCCGCGCGGTTGCCTTCCTGAGGGAGGCGGTGGAATTTCCCGGGGAATTGCGGGCAGCGCTGGCGGCAAGGGGTTTTGACGTAGCCGAGTTCGCACCCTTTTTCGCGGCCTACGCCCGCCATGCCGCCGCGCCTCCTGCCGATGCCACCGCCGCAGCCAGGGCATTGGCCGAGCGGCTTGCCGGGCCGCAGGCGTCGCTGCTGCACATCGGGCGGCAGCTGAGCTGGTTCGTGACGATCACCGATGCCGGCACCCTGCCGCCGCCGGCCGACACCCAAACGGTGGCGGCGAGCCAGCTCCAGTCGTTGAATCATGTCTTCACGGAATATCGAACGGCGGCATTGCGGTTGAGCCTGGCCGGGCTCGCGCTGCTTGGCGTCGCGATGCTCGTCCTTTACGGACTGCGGAAGGGCCTGCGGATCTTTGCGATTTCGTGCGGAGCGTGCCTCGGCATCTTCGGGGTGTTCGGCTGGCTGGGCGAACCCCTCAACATGTTTCACCTCCTCGGCGCCTTTGTCGGCGTCTGCCTGACCCATGACTACGCGATCTTCACGGCCGCCACGGTACCCGGTGGCGGGCCCCCGCCGGTGGCGGTGCGGATTTCGGCGCTGACCACCGCCGCGTCATTCACGGTGCTGGCAATGAGCAGCATTCCCGTGGTGAGCGCGTTGGGCGTGACCGTATCCGCCATGGTGCTGGCTGCCCTGGTCGCGATCGAACTCGAGGCGGGCAGCCGGCTGCCGGAACACGCCGCATGAAACCGGCTTTATCCAGGCATCGTTCGACGGCCCTGCTGGCGGCATGGGAGCGCACCGTGCGGCGGGATGGCGCCGAGCGCGCCGGGGTGGAGGCAGTAAGCGGGAAGTCGTGGACTTTCCGGGAACTGGATCAACGCGCGAGGGACTGGCGGGCTGCCTGGGCCGGGACTGGCGGGCTGCAGGGCCGGCAGGTGCTCTTTGCATTGCCGAACGGGATCGAATGGCTGGCGCTTTTTCTCGCGCTGGTGCGATCGGGCGCGGTGGCGGTGCCGCTCGATCCGGGCGAACCGATCGATGCCCAGCGGCGGCTCGCCCGTGAACTGCGCGCGGCATTCTGGTGGGACGGCAAACGGCTGTGTCCGGTGGACGGCCCGCCGCGTCGTTTTCGCGATCCCGAAGTGTGCCTGATCAAGCTGACCTCCGGGACCACCGGCCGGCCACGGCCGCTGGCATTCACCGGCGGCCAGATGATCGCAGACGCCCGGCAGGTCACATCGACGATGGGGCTGTCTCGACGGGATCTGAATCTCGCGCTCGTGCCGCTGGGCCATTCCTACGGGCTGGGCAACCTGACGCTGCCGCTGGTTGTCCAGGGGATCCCGCTGGTGGTCGGATCAGCGCCGTTGCCGCACGCGATCGCGGACGATCTCAGCCGCTGGCGCCCGACGGTGCTGCCGAGTGTCCCCGCGGTGTTTCGCGCCCTCGCCGGGGCGGACGTGCCACCGTCGGCCTTTGCGAGCCTGCGCCGTGCAATCTCCGCGGGGGCGCCGCTGCCGCCCGAGGTGGCCCGCGATTTCGAGCTGCGATTTGGGCGGCGGCTGCACAGTTTCTATGGATCGAGCGAAACCGGCGGGATCGCCTATGACGTCACCGGGGCCGCGACGCTCGCCGGCGGCGTGGGACGGGCATTGCGGGGGGTGACGATTCTGTCGCGGCCGGGTCAGCGGATTCAGGTGTGCAGCGCGGCCGTCTTCACGCATGGCAACCGCTCGCGCCGCGGCCGTTTCGGGTGCTGGTCACCGCCGGATCGGGCGGACATCGGCGTGCGCGGCGAAATCGTGCTGCTGGGCCGGCGCGGTTCGGTGGTCAAGATTGCGGGAAGGCGGGTCAATCTCGGTGATGTGGCGGCGCGGCTGCGCCGGCTGGACGGCGTGCGCGATGTCTGGGTCGGGACCGATGGGGCGGCGGAACCGTCGCTGGGGGCGGCGCTGGCCACGGATCGAACGGCGGCCGAGGTGCGGCGGGAGCTCTTGGCCGACACGGCCGCATGGCGGATTCCGAAACGGCTGGCCTTGCTGCGGGAGTTTCCGGTGACGGCGCGCGGCAAGATCGATCCGCGTGCGCTGCGTGAACGGGTGTTCGGACCAGGTTAAAAGAACCACCCTTTGGGAATTGGCGGTACTCCCAAGTGTTCACTTGACGGCTGCTCACGGGGAAACACTTTTGGGCGCGCCCCCCCCGCTTCCGCCGTCTCCCGCGGTATCTTCCCCCAGAAATCGTGCCTCGATGGGAAATTTTGCCCATAGCAGCCTTCTCGACCGAGAAGACCACCGGCTCCGCATTTTCGATGCGAGCCCATGCCGATGTTCGGCGTGGAGAGCGCTTCCGGCGAGTGGTGCTCGGGGATCGGCTCGTTCACGTTTCCGCCGCCATGCGTGGGGAAGGATATGTGCAGTCTTCCTCGCGGCTCTGGTCGTCGTGAATCGGGAGGTGGCCGCGGCGGACAAGAGCACGACCCTGCACACGCTCCTGCCAAACTTCTGGAGCGACGGGCTGATTTGGACCCCGGCAGGTGAGCCGAACGCAGGCGACAACGTGACGATTGGCACCGGCATCGACAACCCTCTGGTCAACGGAAATTTTCCGGTTCTCTACAACTCGACGCAGTCGTCGGAGACGCTGCTCGGCAGCCTGCGCATCAATGCCCCGACGCTGGGTTCGGGCATCCTCGACAGTCTGCCAGGGCCGGCGGATCTGCTGCCAGTTTCGCCGTTCATCGCCCGCGGCATCCACCAGGGCGGGTTCACGCTGCGGACGACCAGCGAGATCATCGGCGACAACGAAGCCGGCTATTTCCTGCAGACGGGAGGGCTGCATACGGTGGAGAACGACGTCACACTCGGCTGGAAGAGCACCGGCCTCGGCGTCTACCAAATCAATGCGACGGTGGATGGGATCTTCCGCGTGCGCCGCGATCTCTTCGTCGGTGACGCAGGCACTGGCATCCTGCAGCAGATCGGCGGCGAGCTCATCGTGCAGCGGGACCTCTGGTTCGGCCGCAGCACCGGGAGCGATGGCGTCGGTCTACTCGCCGGCCCGGTGGATGTATGGGGAAACGTCGTGGTCGGCGACAGCGGCACGGCGCAGCTGTTTTCCGATGCCTCGACGTTCAGCATCGGCGGCAACCTCATCTTCGCGCAATCCGCCGGCTCGGTGGGTGGCCTCGCGATGGGTGCGAACGCGGCTACGCTCGTGGCGGGCGACATTGTCGTCGGTGGACTGGGCCGGGGCGATCTGGTCCATACCGGTGTGCCCTCGCACGTCCATGCTCAGGGAAGCATCATTGTCGGACAGGGACCGGGTGGTATCGGCAAGCTGGATTCACTCTTCGGCGCCGGGCTGATCGCGGATCAGGACCTCATCATCGGCGACCAGGGCTCGGGCGTCGGCGTCAACTCAGCCATTCCTCACGTGGGCCGAGACCTCATCGTCGCCCGTGCCGCCGGCAGCGATGGGGGATATTCCCTCGCCGGCGATCTGCTCGTGGGGCGGGATATGATCGTGGGGGGCGGCGGCCAAGGCCGGCTCACCGTCAACGGCGGGATGCCGGAAATCGTTGGCAACGTGCTGGTCGGCGTCGAAGCCACGGCGGATGGCGAGCTCAAGGGATTGTTCACGGATTGGGACATTGGCGGGACGATGCGGGTCGGTATCGCCGGCAAGGGTCTCGCCATTGTCGGCGGGCGGCTGCTGGTCGACGGCGGTGTCTCGGTGGGCGAGCAGGCGGGCAGTGACGGCGAGATCGCCCTGGACGGCCTGCTCTTCCCGGTGGGGACGGCAGAGACCGGAATCCTCAGCAGTTTCGTCTTCGTGGGTGGAAGCGGCACCGGAAAAATCATCCTGTCGGGCGCGGGTCTCCACGCGGCGAACGAGGTGCTCCTCGGCCTGGAGAGCGGCGGCGTGGGTACGCTTCAGCTCATCGGCAACAATTCGACGCTCTTCGGCCTGGAAACCCCAACAATAACGGTGGGACGTCGCGGCACCGGCACGTTCACCATGGATGACTCCTTCGCCCGGATTCAGAATGACATGTTCCTCGGACGGGAAGCCGGGTCCCAGGGCACGTTCGAATCGGACAACGGGTTGCTCGAGATCGGGGGCAATCTGCACCTCGCCGAAGCAGGTACGGCCGAGGTGATTCTCTGGACCAACTCGTCGCCGCTCGCAGAGGGCAGCGAGATCCAGGTGGCGGGCAACCTTGCTGTCGCCGCCAATGCCGCCAGCGGAAGCGGCAGCATCTCCATGCAGCCGGGGAGCCTCCTGCTGGTCTCGGGTGACACGATTCTCGGCGGAGCGGGGCTGGCCTCTTTCGCCTACGAGGGGCGAACCTTCGAAACCCAGTCGCTCACCGTCGGATCGGGTGCGTCGGTTTCTTTCACGGGCGACAACCACACCCCCTATTATCCCGGAGTTTTCGGTTACGTTTCGCTTGGAACCGTGACCCAGACCGCTGGCACGGTGAGCTTTTTCTCCGACAACGAGCTGAGGCTCGTGCCTGCGGGGACAGGCTCCAGTGGATTTCATGCTTCAAGCTACAGCCTGGCCGGCGGCATCCTTACCGTCCCCACGCTGCGGATCGCGGGCGGCTCCCTGGTGCAAACCGGCGGCCACCTCTCCACCGGCAGCCTGATCTTCGAAGGCGGTACGGTCACCGGGACGATCGAGAGCACCGGATCCTTCCATCTCGGTCCCACGGCAACCGGCTTTGACGGCGGACTCATCACATCCGGAAGCTTCACCCTTTCGCAGCCCTTTGCCCCGAGCGGCGGCTTCGAGTCCACCGGCACAACCACCATCGGCAGCGGCGGCGCCCTGACAGATGGTACGGTCACCATCAGCGGCGGTACCACGACCGTGCAGGGCGGAGGCCGCATCGAATCGCCTGACCCAATGATGGTCAGCGGCGGCACGCTCGTGCTGGAGTCAGGATCTCTCTATCGCGGCCCACAGTTCACGCAGACTGCGGGTGCCACCGACGTGCAGGGCGGCGCCACTTTCGACGTGCAGGGCCCCATGACGGTTTCCGGCGGCACGCTGACCTTCGGCAGCGGGAGCAACACCACCATCCTGGGGCCGCTCACGCTCGACAGCCTCCTGTCCACCGGGTCCGCGTGGATCCTGAATCGGGCCTTCGGGCTCGGCGCAGGCCAGTCGATGGTTTGGCAGACCGAGCTTGCGGGCGATGGAGCCAGCCGGCTCGGCGGCACGATGCCGCTGACCGTGAACAGCGGCGCGGCACTGACCATCGCCGGCACCGGCGAAAAGCGGCTCGAGACCGCGCTCATCAACCATGGCGCAGTCTCGTGGGCGCGCGGCAAGGTCACCGGCCCGGGCACACTCGAGAACCACGGCACGTTCACGATCACCGCCGGCCAGGGCTACGACACCGGCTTTGCGTACCTTTACACCGATGCGTGGGCGCCGGCGATCACCAACCACCCTGGCGCGACGCTCGCGCTCGACCGCGCGGCGGTGGCGCCACACGAACACCGGCTGGGTGCGCTGGTCAACCAGGGCACCGTGGACACGGGGGCCTTCGGCAACCTGACTGTCACGGGCGCCTATACCGGAGCCGGCACCTTCACCGGCAGCGGATTGGTGACCTTCGAAGGAGGCGGCACGGCCTCGGGTCCGCTGGATGTGCCGGGAATCAGCGTGCGCGGGAGCGGCACGACCTTCGTGATTCAGGACACCCTGGCCAATCTCCCGATGCGCGACGACGGGCTCGGTTATGCGATTCCGAACGGGAGCATTGGGGTCAGCGGGGGTGCGACGCTGCGGCTGGAGATCCTTGACGCCAAACCCTACACCTTCCTTCGTTTCGCCGCGCTGGGCAACGGCACCCTTGAGGTGCCCGGCGCCACCGCGATTCAATTTGCCGGTGGCGTGGCGTTCGGTTCTGGAACTCCCGGCGGCGGTGCGCCGCTCCTGCCGTCCGTGCAGCTGACCGTCACGACCGGCAGCCACGCCGTCATCAACGGACTCAACCATGACGTTACCCTGGCGCCCGGCTCGACCGCGCAGATGGGAGGCCTGGCGGGACTTGGAGCGACCTCGCACACGGCGACCCTGACCAACCATGGTGATCTCGCCCTCACGGCCGCGGGAGTTATCGGCGAGCAACTGGTCGACGGCGAACTCCAGCCAATCGTCCGGTCAAAGCACATCGAAGGTGGCGGCACGATCGTGAATGCCGCGGGCGGCAGCACGGAGGTTGAGTTTGCGTTGGCCTCGCTAGGTGACCTGCACGCCGCCGGCCGGATCACGCAGACGCTCGAGAACCAAGGCACCGCGGTGGTTCGGGGGGTTTCCCAGCCCGAAATCCGCCTGGGGTGGTGGGACGGGCTGATCGAGAACTTCGCCGACCTGCTGTTTGAACGCGGTTGGATGGAGGTGAACGAATTGCGGCAGTACGAAGGCACCACCACGATCGGCCCGGTGGGCCTGCGGTCGACGACGGGGGCGGCGATCGAAGGCGGCACCGTGAACGCCAACGGCACATTCCTGCAGGGCAATCTCGCCCTCAGCGGGGACGCGCACCTCCTGGTCGGCGGCAACGGCCTGCTGGTGCAAGGCGCCTTTTCCGACGGACCGGCCACCACCGTCCACCTGCAAGGCCGGCTCGGTTCCGGCAGCAACTATGCAACCGGGTTCCAGGGCACGCTGATTCTCGACGGTCCCGGCTCCGGGGCCTTTGCCCCGAACGCCACTCCTCCAGCCAACGTGGCTGGCGCGCCGAACATCTCTGCGAGCTTTGGCACCAACCTCACGGCCACGATGAATACCGTGCCGGCCGGTGCCACGCTAAACATCCGTAACGGCTTCAACATCTCCGGCGGCGACAACTGGACGACCCACGGGACGCTCCTCGTCGGCTCCGGCAGCACTTTCGCCCGGGGAGGCGGTAATCTCGGCGGTAATGGCGAAATCCGCGTGCTCAGCGGCGGCACCATGACACTCGGCGGAAATGGCAACTGGAGCGGCCCGGCCGGCGCCATCATCATCGAGTCCGGCGGCACGCTCAGCCTCGGCAGTCATGTCAACGGCATCAACCGGTTCAACAACCGGGAAATCACCAATTACGGCATCGTTCAGCATAACGCCTCCTCCGTCGGCCTGAACGTCAATTCCGTCATCACCAACAACGGAACGTGGACCGTGGCCTTCCCGGGCTCCGGCGATGTTGGCGGGTACATCACCGAGGGCGGGCAGACCCAGGGCGGCTTGTTCGTCAACAACGGCACGTTCAACCAGAACGGCACCAATCACCTCAACTTCAACAATGGGCCCGCCTTCGTCAATAACGGCACCGTCAATGTGAATTCCGGCCTCCTGCGTTTCCAACGGCAGAGCACGTTCTCCGACACTTCAGTGGTGAACATCGCTGCCGGCGCCACCTTCGAGTTGCGGGACGGCACCGCAAACATCCAATCGGGCGCGCGTTTCCAGGGCGCCGGAACCTTCGGACTCGGCGATGCCGGGAACCACACCCTCACCGGCGCCATCCACGCCGACAACGCCTCGTTCTGGGGCGGCACGCTCCACGGCACCCACACGCTGACCGGCACCTGGAACAAGTCCGGCAGCGGCGGCAACATGGGCACCGCCGGAACCACCACGATCGCCGGCGGTGCCACCTGGAATTTCCAGGCCTCGACCAACCTCCGTGGCCGGACCTTCGTGAATCAGGGCACGGTCAATCGGAGCGACGGCCAGCTCGAGTTCAGTCCCGAGACCCTCATCCAGAATCACGG